>NZ_JBVKBV010000035.1:0-47603 GCF_055635345.1 Streptomyces sp. NPDC111516
CCACCGCAATCTCGTCCGGAGTCACACTCCCTCAACGACACACCGAACCCGAAAGAAACGCACCACCACAGCCGACCTGACCAAGCACTACTAGCGCTGTGACCGGGATGGTTCACCGTGATCGGAAGGCGGCTCACGGGACGAGCGCACGCGAAACGGTCTGGTATTACTGGGGCATGCAGGAAGAGACCGCGCGCTCCGCAATCGACACGTTCATCTCCGCGTTCAACGCCTCGGACGACAGCTATGTGACTGTCCTGCTCTCCCGGGCCCTGACCTCAGACGTGGTCTTCTGGGGGCCATTGGGTCGCAGCGAAGGGATCGAGGCGGTCGAGCGGTTTGTGCTGGACATCAGGCGCCACCCGGCAGGGACCGGTACGATGGTGCGCTGCTCAGCGGTGGACATGCCTAACGAGTGGGCCCGGTACCAGTGGGTCTTCACCACGCCGGATGGAGGCCCCCGCCTGGCGGGAACGGACGTCGTCCATCTGCGGCGGAGCCTCATCGACCAGGTCATCGTCTTCGCGGGGGAGATCGAGCCGTCCACCTCCTGAGTCATCCTTCTCCGGCGCCGTCTTTCTCCTAAACTTGCCCCGTTCGGCGCTCCGGGGCTGCGGTTCGCGGTTGATCAGGCTGCGGTGTTGAGGGGGCGTCCGCCCCAGCGGATTTGGCGGTGGGGCCCTGGCCAACCACGGTCAGAGTCCCCGGTACGTCACCGGTTCAAAGTTCGCAGCGTTCAAGAAGAGCTTCAGCGGCCAGGGCAAGTCCGACTTGAAGGACTCCTACGTCATCGCCGAGTTCGCTCGCTGTCTCCGGCGGCAGACAGTCCCTGTGCCAGCGCCTCCGGGCGAGCAGGCAGCGTAACGCCTCGCGGCCGATCCGGATGACCCGCCCGTGGACTTTGCGCAGGTAGGCGACGAGTTTGCGCAGTGACCAGCGGGTGAAGGGCTGGCCGAGCTTGGTCGGGCGGGTGGTGGCCGTCTGAACGAAGAAGTCCTCGTCGTCACGACTGAGTAGGCGGGGACGGCCTCCCGCCCACCGAGGGTCCAGACAGGCCAGGCCGATCTCGTTGAAGCGGTGGATCACATCCCGGACGGTGTCCTCATCGGCCTGCACCAGCTGGGCGATCACCGGCACCCGGTTCCCGCCAGCCGACGCCAAAAGCATCATCGCGCGCCGGTAGCGCACCGAGCTGGTGCTGCCGCGGCGCACGATCTGCTGCAGTTTCTGCCCTTCCTGGTCGGTCAGTCTGCACACACGGACAGGCTCGGCCACTGCACCTCCAGCGATCGGATCGGAGCTCGCCGCACATCCAACCGCCACGACCGCCAACCCGGCGAACCTATACGGTCACAGCACTAGCGACCCCCGGGGCCACGACACCGGGGCGCATCGACGAGGAATGACATGACTGACACCGGCAGCAGCGCCGAGACGGCAGCCGCCGAACCGCGGGCGGCGGTCAAGCTCACCCTGCTGACCCTGACGGCGAGGGTCGTCGGCTCGATGGTGGGCGCCGGAGTGTCCCGGCACGCCAAGCGCCGCGAGGACGTCGACCCCGCCACGATCCTCGGGTTCCTGCGCGTCTTCGCCATCTTCGCCTCCGTCACCATCGTGTCGTACGGGCTGATGCCGATGAGCGAGATCGCCGAGCTGCGCCAGTCCTCGATGGCCGGAGTCCTGGAGCACGCGGTCGGCACCTGGGGCAAGGTCTTCGTCAGCGTCGGACTCATCATCTCCGTCCTCGGTGCCTATCTGGCCTGGACCCTCATGGCCGCCGAGGTCCTGATCTCCTTCATCCTCTACGCCCCCGCGACGCTCCTGTTCATCAGGGCCCGACGCGAGCAGAACCGCCGGCTGTTCTCCCCGGCGGAGGCCATCATCTGTGCCGTCTCGGCCGTGGGGGCCGTCGTGGGCGTGATCGCCCTGGCGACCGGCTGGATCGAGCTCTGACGACCACCCACTCACATGACCT
The DNA here is from genome assembly GCF_055635345.1 of Streptomyces sp. NPDC111516. Taxonomy (NCBI): domain Bacteria; kingdom Bacillati; phylum Actinomycetota; class Actinomycetes; order Kitasatosporales; family Streptomycetaceae; genus Streptomyces; species Streptomyces sp. NPDC111516. The sequence goes on from NZ_JBVKBV010000035.1 coordinate 1,976, forward strand.
GATCACCGACCCGTCCGACCGAAAGGCACACCGTGACGAGCACCGACACCACCGAGCCGGCCCTCGGCGTCCACTCCGAGGTCGGGAGGCTGCGCAAGGTGCTGGTCTGCGCACCCGGCCTCGCACATCGCCGGCTCACCCCCACCAACTCCGACGACCTGCTCTTCGACGACGTGATGTGGGTGGAGAACGCCCAGCGCGACCACGCCGACTTCGTCGACAAACTCCACCGGCGCGGTGTCGAGGTCGTCGAACTGCACGACCTGCTCGCCGAGACGATGGCCATCGCGGAAGCCAGGACATGGCTCCTCGACCGCAAGATCACCGCGAACGAGGTCGGCATCGGGCTCCAGGACGACACCAGAGCCTTCCTTGAAACACTCCGGCCCCGCCGGCTCGCCGAGTTCCTCATCGGTGGCCTGGCCACCACCGACCTGCCCGACGACTTCCGCTCCCCCTACGTGGCCCTGGCCCGCGAGTCCACCGGCGCCCGCGAGTATCTGATGCCTCCGCTGCCCAACACCCTCTACACCCGCGACACCACCTGCTGGCTCTACGGCGGACTGACGATGAACCCCCTGTACTGGCCCGCCCGCCACGACGAGACCCTGCTGATGAAGGCGGTCTACACCTTCCACCCCGACTTCAAGGGCTCCACGGTGTGGTGGGGCGATCCAGAACGGGACTGGGGCCGGGCCACCTTCGAGGGCGGCGACACCATGCCCGTCGGCAAGGGCGTGGTGCTCATGGGCATGAGTGAACGCACCTCACGCCAGGCCATCACCCAGGTCGCGGACGCCCTGTTCAAGAACGGCGCCGCCGAGCACGTGATCGTGGCGGGCATGCCCAGACTGCGCGCCGCCATGCACCTCGACACTGTCTTCACCTTCGCCGACCGCGACCTCGTCACCCTCTACCCGAAGATCATGGACGAGGTCCACACTTTCTCCCTGAGGCCCAGCGACAAAGCCCCCGGGGTCGAGATCACCGATGAGGGCACGACCCCGTTCGTCGAGGTGGTCGCCAAGGGGCTCGGCCTGCCCGAGCTCAGGGTGATCGAGACCGGCGGCGATGTGTACGCCTCGGAGCGCCAGCAATGGGACAGCGGCAACAACGCCGTCGCCCTCGAACCCGGCGTCGTCTTCACGTACGACCGCAACACCCAGACCAACACCCTCCTGCGCGAGGCCGGCGTCGAGGTGATCACCATCGTCGGCGCCGAACTCGGCCGCGGCCGAGGCGGCGGCCACTGCATGACCTGCCCGCTGGCCCGGGACGCAGTGGCCTTCTGACATCATCGCCTGAATCACCGCAGCCCGCGGCGAACGTGCCCGCCGCCGCGCGAAGACACTGTCGCGTCCGCCGACCTACGACAATGGCCCGCCTCCGGCCGTACCGGACTGCCCCGGATATCCGGGGCACGCAGGGCCGTTGGGCCCGGAGCGCGGGGTGCGAACGCGCAGTTCCAGCAGGCCGTTCACTCAGCCGCTCGACGCGGCTTGCCGGTGTGGCCGGAGCTTCTCGTAGAGTGGCCAGCCGAACTGACGGGGGATCCATCGTGACCAGCAGCATTGAACGAACAGCCGCGCCGGAGACCAAGGGGCGCAATACGCCCGCCCGGATCAGCATCTGGTCGGCCGCGTTGGGTGCCGGCCTCATCGTGGCCGCTTTCGCAACGCCGATGCTCTGGGTGCTGTACGCGTCGTACTACACCTTCTTCATGGGCTTGTTCGGGCTCGTCGCCATCCCGGCCGGGCACCTGGGGCGTCGCCGGGGTAGACGCCTGGGCGGCAGGGACCGCGGGCTGGCTCTGCTCGGCATCGTGACCGGCTGGCTGCTCCTCCTGTGCGCCCTGCTCCTGGTGCTGGCGTACGTCGGATTGATCGCCGGGCTCGCTCTCCTGACCGACGCGGCACGCTGAGGGCGCGGCAGTTCCCGGCCCCACGGCCGGCTGTTCCTACGGGAAGAAATGCTGGTGCGTGGTCTTTGGCCGCGCACCGGACGTGCGTGAGGCCGGGCTCCCGGTCATGCCCCGGGCCACCTGGCCTCACGCCGAGGACCTCGCCCACGCGGTCGCCGCCGAGATCGCCCCGGACAACACCATCGACACGTACGCAAAGTCGTGGCGGGTGTGGACCCGGTTCTGTACGGCGACCGGCCTGCCGGAGACCGAGGGGTCGCGCGGCGCCCTGGTCGCGTTCGCGACCTGAGTGCTGCGCGAGGGCCAGCAGGCCGGAAGCCGGTTCCACTCCTGGCCGAGGTACTGCTGACTCACCCGCGCGCGGTGTGAACGGCTACGGCGTCAACGATTGCGGGCCAGAGTTCTCGCGGCCTGTCGTGGCCCATGTCGGCGAGCAGCATCAGCTGTGCGCCGGGCACGAGTTCGGCTGTTCGCTTCCCTCCACTAGGGTCTATCAGGGTGTCGTCGAGGCCGTGGACCACCAAGGTCGGCACGGTGAGGTGGGTGAGCGCCTCGGCGCGTGATCCTGCGAGGATCATCGCTCCGAGCTGGCGGCCGATACCCGTTGGGTAGTACGCGCGGTCGTAGCTGCTGGCGGCGAGTTCTCGGATGCTCTCGATATCGGTGTAACGCCGGGAGGCCCAGATGGCTTCTTTTTCAGATGCGCGGATGTACCCGTCACGGTCTGCAGGCTTGGGGCTGAACAGCACCTGCTGGGCTTCGGGGCTGGGTTGTCCGTATTCGGGCTCGCCGGTGGAGGACATCATCGATGTCAGGGTGAGGCACCGCTCGGGGCGGGTAATCGCTATGGTCTGGGCGATCATTCCACCCATCGATGAGCCGAAGATGTGGGCGCGGGTGATGCCCAGTGCGGTAAGTAGGCCCAGACCGTCGTCGGCCATGTCCTGCAGCGTGTAGGGGATCATCTCCTGAGCAGTGGAGATGTCGCCGGTACTCACGGCTGCGATGAACTGATCCATGTCAACTGGGCAGGCGTCGAACTTCGTGGACAGGCCGCAGTCGCGGTTGTCGTAGCGGATCACGTATCGCCCTCGGGCGGCGAGCATGCGGCAGAAATCTTCGTGCCAGGAGATCATTTGTGCTCCGAAGCCCATGACCAGCAGGATGGGCGGATCGGCGGCGTCACCGAAGGTGTCATATGCGATGGAAGCCCCGGAGGGGACGTCGATGATGGGCATTGTTACTCTTCTCGATCTTGACGTGAGTCGCGTCGCTTTTTTACCTGTGGGCGTTTGATCTTCACGTCGTCCAGGCAGGTCGTGGTGGTCGTCAGGTTCTTGAACGGGATCGTTGCGGATGTCAGGTAGTCGATTGCTCTGACCTCGGCTTCCACTGCGGCAAGGTCGTCGGCCTCGGCAGCGCTGTCCGCGTCGATTCCAATGAGGTAGCGGAACGTGAATCTGGTCAGGGTGGGGCTGTACGTGAACGTTCCTTCTTCGGTGAAGGCCGCAGATCGTAGGTCGTGCTCGGGCTGCTCATCGATTAGCCGTGTACGGGCTGGCGGGCCGGGCCGGTCGAACTGCCCGGCCACCTGAGTTCTGTATGTCCTCACAGTCATGCCGTCCCTCCTTTTGGGAACGGTAGGGGCGTTGTACGTTCCACCGCGCCCCAAAACGGGCGCGTAGGCTTCTTCACTGCCGCGTAGACCTCCGGATATACGCGTCCGGCCTGGGTCTTTCAGCGTGGCCACCCGGTCGCGTCTCCCCGATGGATCGCATCTCTCACTGATCAGGGGCGTTCTGGGCGTGGCGTGGCAGCAGGAAGGTGAGGATGAACGCGGCCAGGATGAATCCGGCGCTCAGGTACATCGCCGTCGAGGCGGCCTCGCGGAACGTCCCGATGCGCGTGGCTGCCGTGGACGCGCTCAGAAAGTGGAAGAACGTCGTGCCGAGCACGGCGACGCCGAACGCTCCGCCCAACTGCTGCACCGAGGTCAACGCGCCGGAGGCGGAACCGGCTTCGCGGGCATCCACACCCGCGAGCACGATGTTGAAGAACGGAGCCATCGTCAGCCCCATCCCCACGCCCAGCAGACCCAGAGCAGGTGCCATCGAGACGATGCCGATCGTGTCGCCGGCGAAGTGAAGCGTGAGCGCGAAGCCACCGAATCCCGCCGCGGTCATCGCCTCGCCGAGGAACATCAGCCGACGGCCGAGCCGGACGTTCAGCGGCCGGGACACGACGAAGCCGACGATCATTCCGAGCGCCTGCGCCAGCGTCGCCAGACCCGCTTTGAACGGGGAATAGCCGAGACCAAGCTGGACCAGCAGCGCGAACACCACCGAACAGCCCATCAGCGCACCGAAGAGCATCAGTCCGGTCGCCAAACCCGCAGTGAACGCCGGCTTGGAGAACAGCGACGGCGCGATCAGCGTGCTCTTCTTCCGCCGCTCCCGGAAACGCTCGACGAGTCCGAACACACCGAACAGCCCGAGGCCGCCCACCATCAACAGGTAGGTCCACCACGGCCAGCCGAGTTCGCGTCCCTGGATGAGCGGATAGATCAGCAGAACCATGGCCACCGAGGCAATCGTGCCGCCAACGAGATCGACCCGGAACCCGCGATCAGGCTGGGACGCCGGGAGAAGTACGAGGCCGACAAGACCGGCGAGCACGCCGACCGGCACGTTGATCGCGAAGATGGTCCGCCACGACCAGCCGAACAGGTCCAGATCGATGAGCCAGCCCGCCAGGATCGGCCCCGCTACCGCCGACAGCCCCATCACCGGCCCCAGCGTGCCGAATGCGGTCCCGGCTTCCCTCGGCGGGAAGATCTCCTTGATCATCCCCAGCCCCTGCGGAATCATCACCGCCCCGAACAAGCCCTGTAGGACCCGGGACGTCTGCAGCATCTCGGAATTCGACGACAGCGCGCACGCCAACGACATCGCGGTGAACCCCGCCATGCCGATCAGGAACACCCGGCGACGGCCGAACACGTCACCAAGGCGTCCACCGATCAACAAACCGCTGGCCATCGCAATCGTGTACCCGGCACCCAGCCATTGGATCAGGGTCTCCCCCCCGCCGAGGTCACGCACAATGCTCGGGCCTGCAACCGACGTGACCAGCGAGTCGAGCATGTCCATTACCTGCGCGGCCAGGATCACCCACAGCGCGCGCCAGCGCAGCGGGTAGACGCTACCCGGCACGGACGCCGAAGCCTGCCCTTCGGCAGAGACGGTAGTCATGCACTTCCTCAGATCTCGAAGACAAGCTCACGATCACCGATCGTGAAATTAACGAACACCGTTCTATAAGCGAACAGTGTTCGTGTCAACTATGCTGCGGTCATGGCCCCCCAAAAACCATCCGGCCGTACGGCACGCTCTGTCGACTCTCGCGCCTCAGCCCGGCGACGCCACCGCGTCCTCAGCCGGGATGCGATCGTCCAGGTAGCGCTCCAGATCATCGATGCCGAAGGCGTCGACGAAGTCTCGATGCGGCGCGTCGCGGCAGAGTTCGACACCGGCCCCGCGAGCCTTTACGCCTACTTCGACAACAAGGACGCGCTGCTGCACGCCGCTCTCGACCGGGTCCTCGACCAGATGCCGATACCTGACGGCGAGGACTGGAAGAGCATGGTGCGCAACCACGCCCACACGAGCCGCACCCTCCTCGCCGGCCACAACGACCTGGCTCGGCTGACGTTCGCGCACATTCCCAGCAGCCTGAGGATGTTCGACGCCGCCGAGGCACTGCTCAGCAGCATGATCGAGTCGGGAGTCCCGCCCCACTCCGCCGCGTGGGCTCTCGACACCATCTCCGTCTACGTCGCAAGCACCGTCTACGATGCGTATCTCAAACGCACACGCTTCAGTGACGACAGCGGCCGCAACCCCGAGGAACTCCGCGCAGCCCAGTTCCTCGCCGGAGTCGGCCGGGCCTTCGCCTCCACATCACCTACGCGTTTTCCTTACCTGATCAAACATGCCGACGCTCTCATGGCCGGAACCCAGGACGACCGTTTCGCCTTCGGTATCGATGCCCTCATCGTCGGCCTCGCCGCGCAAGCGGGTAAACCGGTTCCCGGAGATTCACTTGAGTAATCCAGCCGGACTTTGGGATTTGTACTGGTCAACGGCCTAGCGGTGGGGGGTGAGGCGGCGCGCCCCCGGTGCAGCTGCAGGGCGTACTGGCGTGCCCTGTGCATTCGGCGACGCTAAGGCGTGGACGCTTCGATGGACGCCGAACCGAGGACGGCGACAATTGGGGGATGGACATTGAGCGCGCAGGTCAGGACGTGGGCGTGGACCTGACGGCCGTGGCCAGGCTGCTGGCCGACGGGACCCGGGCCGCCTTCTGTCTGGCGCTGCTTGACGGCCGGGCGTGGACGGCGAGCGAGCTCGCACGTCATGCCGGGGTCGCGCCCTCTACCGCGACATCGCATCTGAACCTGCTCGTCAGCGGCGGACTCCTCGTCGAGGAGCGGCACGGACGCCACCGCTACCTTCGGGTGGCCGACCGCCGCGTGATCGAGCTGATTGAGAGCCTCGCCGAGCTGGCCCCGCAGCAGGCCGCCCGACCACGATCGTTGTCGGCTTCCGGCCGCCACCAGGCACTCGCACGTGCTCGGCTGTGCTACGACCACCTGGCAGGATCCGTCGCGCTGGCGATCACCGACGCGATGGTCGAGCGCGGGCTGCTGGCATGGGGGCCCGAGCCGGGTCTGACCGATGGGGGCACGGCCTGGCTGGCCGAGGTCGGTATCACCGTGCCGAGTGGCTCGCGCCGGCCGCTGGTGCGTGCGTGCCTGGACTGGACCGAGCGCCGCCCCCACCTGGCCGGCGCCATGGGCGCCGCCCTGTGCGGCCACGCACTCTCCGCCGGCTGGGTCACCCGGATCGACACGACCCGCGCGCTCGCCGTGACCGCTGCCGGTCGCCGGGCGTTCCACGACCACCTGGGCCTGCCGCCGGCTGGTCTCTGACCGCTGGGCAGCCGTCGGCAACGCAGACGCTGATGGAGGTACGACGCCCAGGTCCGCTTCCCGATCGCGCGTGCCCGTCATGTTCTCCCGGGGCTGAGAGGCCTTGCTGCAACATTCGCGTAGGCGCTCGTCCTGCCCGAGCGACGCGAGATCAAGAAGATCGCGAAGTCCAAGCCGACGACGGACGAGTTCGAGCCCCTCAACCCCATGCCCCGACCGGTTTGATGTGGCCGTAGAGCTTGTCCTCGCCCAGGTCCAGGGCGGCGAAGTGATGACGCACGCCGCCGTAACGGTGGTACGTGGCCCGGCGTCGACGACGCGGCTCACACTCGGGTTCCTGTGCTTGCCGCCGTGCTCGGCCCACTGCTGAGCGGAATGGGGCATGAGGGCACGTCGCGGACCTGCCAATCGCCCCACTCACGAAGATCGCCGCCTGTGGGGATGCCCGCCCTGCTGACGCGCTGGGTCGGGTATTCAGTTGCTGAGAGCGAGCCGGACACCGAAGGCGGCGATGACGGTCCCGGTGATCCGGTCGAGCAGGCGGCGGGCTTGCGGCTTGCGCAGCCAGCCGTGCAGCACGCGGGCGAAGCCGATGAGGACGGCCGACCACATCAGACCGAGAAGGATGTGCACTGCGGTAAGCAGGAGTCCCATGGCAAAGTGATTCACGCCGTCGGGGACGAACTGAGGCAGGACGGCGACATAGAACGCGCCCATCTTCGGGTTGAGAAGGTTGGTGAGTGTCCCTTGCCGCCAGCCGTCCCCGACCGAGTCATTGCCGGTGAGCAGAGCGGAGTCGCTGCTGCCTGGGGCGGGCATGCTCTGGAAGGTGTTCTGGAACATGCGGGCGCCCATCCAGATCAGGTAAGCGGCGCCGACCCAGCGCAACGTCACGTAGGCGACATGGGACGCCGTCAGGAGCGCGGTCACTCCCAGGGAAGTGAGCGCACCCCACAGGAGCGTGCCGGTCTGGATTCCGAGGACGACGCCCCAGGCTCTCCTGTGCCGGCCAAGGGCTGAGGTGCGCAAGATCAGAGCGGTGTCGAGACCAGGAGTCAGAGTGAGGAGCCCTACCACCAGGGCGAAGGACCACAGCGCGGTGCTTATTGCCATGGGATGCCAGCGTACGACACCGATCCCCTGACCTGCGCACGACCCCTTCGTGGCCGTCTGCGCGTGCCTGAGTTCTCTGTGCATAGCGACCCAAGCCCTGACTCAGGGGCTGTCTCCTGGATCAGACGGGATCGACTTGCCCGGTCCTTGTCGGTCCAGGACGTCGTGGGTCTTGACCAATACCGGTTCAGCGGCGGGTCGCCACTGGTGGCCCGCGTTCTTGTAGTCGCCGACGAGTTCCCTCTTCTTCGTGTCCACGCTGACGATGTTTCAGCAGGTCAAGCGGACAGAACCAGCGTAAAACGGATGACCCCAAGATTAGGACTCCCCAACCGGCACATCGTGGGCTTAACTTAGGTGTCATGACCTCCCCCCGCTCCACCTACGGCGGCGGCTACTACGCCGCACCGTCGTTCCCCGACACTCCGATCTACGACTCGCTGGTCGCGGAGCGGGGCACCCCTCAGATCGCCCCGATCCGAGTGCCTGCTGCCTATGACACCGGCAACAGCTATCTGCCGGCTCTCCCGGCGGCCCTGCCGGCTCTTCCCGCGGCGCCCTCCCAGCCCGGCCCGTCGTACGGCCACCAGCAGCCGGCCCAGCAGGGTTACGCGCCGGTGCAGCCCCCGCAGTTGCAGCAGGCCCCGGCACCGTACATCCCGCAGCAGCCGACCGCGACCCGCGGCGGGTACCAGGCGGCGCCCTACACGCCGCAGCAGCAACGGCCCGCGCCGGGCACCGGGTACGAGGCGATGCGTCCGGCGTCGCCGCGCCCCGCCCCCGCGCCCTCTCCGTACGAGGACCCGTACAACCGCCCGCACCAGGGCCGGGGGTACTGAACCGGAGAGTCGCACACGGTCGTACCGAGGTCGTCGTCGAGCCATGGGGACTCGCCGGCGACCTCGACGTTCCCGCACCGGGCCGGGTACCGCCCGCCCTGCACCGTGCCGCCCTCCTCGGCCCGTACGGCCTCTCCGGTCGCTCGCGCGTCCCGGACGGGCCGTCAGCTTCCTTCGGTGGGCGGGGAACTCACAGGGTCGGTCCGTGCGTTGTCCCGGGGTGAGGTTCCTCTCTCTTCGCCGCTTCAGCGCGCGAAACGCGCCGTATCGGGTTAAGACGGATACGGAAGGGGGTGCGGGGCTGTGCGAGCGGTTACGGGCGTGTGGCGTTGGCGGCACAATCCCCTGCGCCGCGCCACTGACCGGCGCGAGGCATGGGTGGCATTGGTCGCGCTGATTCTCATGGTGCTGGCGGCGCCGGCGCTGGGCTGGCGGTGCGGATCGTTCACCGACGAGGCCCTGCAGAAATCGGTGCGAGCCCAGCGGGCCCAGCGCCATGCCACGACCGCGGTCGTGCTGCGTCGGGCGCCGGAAGCGCCACATTTCGTCACCGATCCCGAGGTGTCCTCGGAGCGCACCCAGCAGACCGTGGTGGTGGCGCGCTGGAAGGCTCCGGACGGCACCGACCGCCACGGTACGGTGACCACCCTCTCCCGGAGGACCGGACCGGGGGCCGAAGTGAAGATCTGGACGGATCTCGACGGCCACCCCGCGCCGCGGCCCATGGACGCGTCGACGGCCCATACCCACGCGGCGCTGGCGGGGTTCGGGGCGACTCTGCTCGCCGTCGCACTGATCGAGGGCGGCCGCCGACTGATCGTCTGGCGCATGATGCGGGGGCGGTACACCCGGATCGACCGGGACTGGGCCGAGGCCGGTCCTGACTGGGGCAGGACCGGGACCGGCAGCTGATCAGCTGGTGATCGGGTCAACTCCCGCCCGCCGCGCGCGCTACGGTGGACCGGCCCGCCCGCTTCCTCGGCGGGCGGACCCGGGTTTCGTCGTTGCCGGAAGGCCGGTTGACCCGGGCATCACACACGCACGAGGTGGGGGCACAACAGCGCCATGGCACAGGGCACGGTCCAGGTGACGCACACCGGCACATCGCGGTGGCGGCGCCGCACAGGCGAATACGCCTCCCTCACCGCAGCCCTGGAGGCCGCGGCCGACGGTGATGTCCTCACCATCGGGCCCGGCACCTACCGGGAGAATCTGGTCCTGCACCGCGCGGTGACCCTGCGCGGCCCCGAGGGCTCGGCGGGCTCCGTACGGATCGCGCCGGTCGACGGCGTGCCGCTGACGGTCCGCGCCTCCGCCGTCGTCTCGGACCTGCATGTGGAGGGCCAGGACTCGACTGCCCCGGCGCTGCTCGTCGAGGACGGCGCACCGGAACTCGCGGATCTGCGGATCGTGACCCGTTCCGCCGCGGGGATCGAAGTGCGCGGTGCGGCCCGGCCCACCGTGCGCCGTTGCACGGTCGACAACCCGGCCGGAGTCGGCATCGCCGTACTCGACGGTGCGGGCGGCGTGTTCGAGCAGTGCGAGGTCGTCTCGGCCGGCCAGTCCGGCGTCTCGGTGCGCGACGGTGCGCATCCGCGGCTGGAACGCTGCCGGATCCACCACGCGTCGGGCGCGGGGCTGAGCGTCACCGGGGAGGGCAGCGGTCTGGAGGCCGTCGGCTGCGAGGTGTACGAGATCAAGGGCAGCGGAGTCCAGGTCACCACTCGCGCGGCCGCCCACCTCACCGAGTGCACGGTGCACCGCACTTCGGCGGACGGCGTCACGCTGGACACCGACGCCGTGCTGACGCTGGCCGACTGCGACATACACGACATCCCGGAGAACGCGGTGGATCTGCGTTCCCGTTCGGTCCTCACCCTGACCCGCTCCACCGTGCGCCGGTTCGGCCGCAACGGTCTTTCGGTCTGGGATCCCGGCACCCGCGTCGACGCCAACCAGTGCGAGATACATGACAGTACGGGCGACTACCCGGCCGTCTGGGTGAGCGACGGCGCGACGGTGATACTGGACTCCTGCCGGGTCCACGACGTGCCGGACGCCATCTTCGTGCTCGACCGGGGCTCACGCGCCGACGTGGTGGACAGCGATCTCTCCCAGGTCCGCAACACCGCGGTGTCGGTGAGCGACGGGGCGACCGCCCAGCTCGACGACTGCCGCATCCGCGAGGCGTCCACCGGCGCCTGGTTCCGCGACCACGGCAGCGGCGGCACACTGAACAACTGCACCATCGACACCGCGCAGACCGGAGTGATCGTCACCAAGGGCGCCGACCCGACGATCGAGCGCTGCACGGTCACCTCGCCCACCGAGGCCGGTTTCTACGTCTCCGCCGAGGGCCGCGGCACCTTCCACAGCTGCCGGGTCACCGGCAGCGACGGCTATGGCTTCCATGTGATGGACGGCTGCCGTACGACGCTGACCCGTTGCCGTACCGAGCGGTGCGCCCGCGGTGGCTACGAGTTCGCCGAAGGCGGTGCCCACGGCGACGGGCAGGGAGCGGGGCCCGTCGTGGAGGACTGCACGAGCGACGAGAGCGCGCTGCGCTCCCCCGCTCCCCCGGCCCCGGCCGTGCTGACGGCGACCCAGTCGGCCCCCGGACTGCTCGGCGCGGTCCCGGGGCAGCGGGCCGCGGAGCCCGGCCCCGCCGAGACGCCGAGCCCCGAGCCGGTGCGTGAGTCGGACGCCGTTCTCGCGGAGCTGGACGCGCTGGTGGGCCTGGACAGCGTGAAGCGGGAGGTACGCGCCCTCACCGACATGATCGAGGTCGGCCGTCGGCGCCGGGAGGCCGGGCTCAAGGCCGCGTCGGTCCGGCGGCATCTCGTCTTCACCGGCTCCCCCGGCACCGGCAAGACCACCGTGGCCCGGCTGTACGGCGAGATCCTTGCCTCGCTCGGGGTGCTGGAGCGGGGCCACCTGGTCGAGGTGTCCCGAGTCGATCTGGTCGGCGAGCACATCGGCTCGACGGCCATCCGCACCCAGGAGGCCTTCGACCGGGCGCGCGGCGGGGTGCTGTTCGTCGACGAGGCCTACGCCCTGTCGCCGGAGGACTCCGGCCGGGATTTCGGCCGCGAGGCGATCGACACGCTCGTGAAGCTGATGGAGGACCACCGGGACGCGGTGGTCGTCATCGTCGCCGGCTACACCCACGAGATGGAGCGGTTCCTCACCATCAACCCCGGTGTGGCGTCGCGGTTCTCACGGACCATCACCTTCAGCGACTACGAGCCTGCCGAACTGCTGCGGATCACCGAGCAGCAGGCCGAGGAGCACGAGTACAGCCTGGCCTCCGGGACCGGGGAAGCGCTGCTGAAGTATTTCACGGAGCTTCCCAAGGGCCCGGCGTTCGGCAACGGCCGTACCGCGCGGCAGACGTTCGAGTCGATGGTGGAGCGGCATGCGGGCCGGGTCGCCCAGCTCGCCGATGCGAGCACGGACGACCTCAGCCTGCTCTACCCCGAGGATCTGCCCGAACTCCCCTGATCCCGCAGCGCTTTCCGGGCTTGCTCCCCGTCCCCCTGGCGTGGCAGGACCGGTTCGAGCCGGTCCAGCAGCGCGGCCCGTTCCTGGGCGAAGACCGGGTCGGCCTGGTAGTCCGAGTGCCCCAGAACCGGTTCGGGCAGCGGATGTTCGGGGGTCCGTCCGTAGACCAGGGGGTCCTTCAGCGGCCCCCGGTCCACCTCGGGCCCCGGTCCCTCGTCGAGCCGGACCCGGCCGCCGATCGGGTCGGTGGGCCGCCAGAGGTTGCGCCAGCAGTGCACGGACCGGTGCAGCCCGTGCAGCGGTCCGGGGCCGAAGTAGGCCGGGAACCAACGCGCGTACAGCCGTTCGATCGGCGATCCGTAGGTGAGCAGGGCGACCCGGCTCCGGGTCTCCGGAGGCAGCTGCCAGACCGCGGACGCCGCGAGGACGCTGCCCTGCGAGTGGCCCGAGATGACGAGTCTGCCGTGGGTGAGCCGGGTCCAGCCGGACATCCGTGACGCCAGGTCGGGGACGGCACGCTCGGCGTAGCAGGGTGGTGCGAAGGGGTGGGCGGCGCGCGGCCAGAACGTACCGACGTCCCAGAGAATGCCGATGGTGCGCCGGGCGGAGGCGTCGCGGTAGGCGCGCCGTCCCCAGGTGACGAAGAGTATGAAGCCGAGCCCGATCATCCAGGAGCCCGTCGACTGGGCCGCTTCGGCGACGGACTCGATGAACGGCCCGCTGCCCTTCATCGCCAGGCCGGGCACCTCACCGCTCGCCCAGGCTCCGCAGACCGCCGCCACACCGAGCAGCAGCGTGGCGCCGGAGATCGGGCCGAGGATCCAGGGCGCGGAGTCGGTGAGGGCCGCTGTGGCCCGGATCCGGGCGATCTGCCGGGTCCGGGCGGGGTCCGGCCGCTCCTGCCCGTACTCCCGGTCGATCTCGGGCTCCAGGGCGCGGGCGGTGAGCCAGGTGCGTACGAGCAGCACGGCGCCGGGGACCGCCAGCAGCACCAGGAGCACAGGGATGACCGAGGCCTGCCAGCTGAGCAGCACCGGGGGCCCCACGATGAGGGCGCTGCGGCCCATGCCCGGGGTGCCGGAGCCGTCGAGCCAGTCGGCGACGCGCTGGGCGACCCCGCCGGTCATGACGCCGCCGAGAGCGCAGGCGAGCATGGCGACCACCGGTCCACCGAGTCCGTACATGACGGTGCGGGGTTCGGGGGTCTTGCGGTACAGACCGAGTGACACCACAGCGAGGACGACGACGAGCGCTCCCTGGCCGAGTGTGACGATGCTGAAGGTGACGTCGCCGGGCAGGGCGCCCGCCGAGACCCAGGCTGGACGCGACCAGACCGCGTACACCGCGGCCAGGACGAGCAGGGCCAGGGCGGTGCCGGGCAGCCAGGTGATGAGGGCACGGTCGAGCCGGTTGTCGAGACTCCGTTCGCTGCGGCCGCGGCGGCAGACGACCCACAGCACGACGAGCGCGCCCAGGACCAGCGCCGCTTCGATCAGCGATCCGAGAACGCCGGGCACGGGGCCGGTGACGGCGCGGTCGTGGCGGGCCGCGGCGCCCGCGACCGACGCGGCGACGGTGAGGAATCCGGCGGCGGTGTGGGCGGCACGCAGCCGGGCGACCAGTCGGCGGCCGTACCAGAACCCGGGCCGGGCGAGGGCCGGACGGCCACCGGCCGGGGTGCCGGAGGTGTTCGGATCGGGTGCGGTCTCCGGGTCGGCGTCGTCCGGTCCGGAGGCGGTGAGCGGGCGTTGCGATTCGTACGCGCTCCAGGTCCGGTTGGACAGGAACCAGAGCAGCCCGACCAGCGCGGTCGGCACGAGCGCGGCGAGGGCGAGCCGTCGGCCCGGCTGGGACCACCAGCCGCCGTGTGCCGTCGACAGGAAGCCGAGCCAGGACCGCTGGTCCGAACAGTGCGGCACACCCGCGCACTGCCAGGCCGTCAGATCGAGCGCGACCTCGCAGGCCGCCGCGGTCAGCAGGACCGTGAGGCTCAGTGCGACGAGCCGGACGAGGACCCCGTACAGGCGCACCGCGCGGGTGCGGCTCCGGGCGGTGGGGCGCATCCAGTGGGCGAGGTTGACCACCATGAACGGGAGCAGCAGCAGCCACAGAGCGCGGGAGCCGTTGCCGGAGGTGAGGTTGGACCAGCAGTAGGCCTCGGCGATGGGCCGGTCGCGGTACCGCTCGGGGTGCTGTTCGGCGTCCATGTCCCCGGCCCGCCGATACATGGCGGCGGTCGCGTCGCCGGTGACCCGGACCGGCCGCGGATCGTCGAGCATCTCCTGCGGGGTGGCTCCGCCCACGCCGTGGACCAGCAGTTCCAGCGCGGGCCCCGGACTCTGCGGGGCCTGGGTGGCAGGTGGCACTGGAGTGACTCGCTCTCTCGGTCGTGGGGGAAGGCGCTGATGCGCGGTCACCAGGATCACGGACGAGGGCCGGTGTACGCACCGCTCTCACGGAATCTCCCCAGTGCGACGGCCGACGACACCGCGTGGCAGGATGACCCCGTCCGAAGAGACTGCTGCACGGCCTGAGGGAAGGACCGGACCGGCGTTGAGCGAGAATCAGAACCTGCTCGCGGAGCAGCGGCGCGCCCTGATCCTCGACGAGGTGCGCAGGCGTGGTGGGGTCCGGGTCAATGAGCTGACCCGCAGGCTGAACGTCTCGGACATGACCGTCCGCCGGGATCTGGACGCGCTGGCCCGCCAGGGTGTGATCGAGAAGGTGCACGGCGGGGCCGTTCCGGTGGTCGAGGCCAGTACGCACGAGCCCGGTTTCGAGGCCAAGTCGGCGCTGGAGCTGACCGCCAAGGAGGACATCGCGCGGGCGGCCGCGGCCATGGCGGTGCCCGGCACCGCCATCGCGCTCTCCGGTGGTACGACGACGTACGCACTCGCCCAGCAGTTGCTGGACGTACCGGATCTGACGGTGGTGACCAATTCGGTGCGGGTCGCCGATGTGTTCCACTGCGCGCAGCGGTCGGGGTCCGCGGGCGGGGCGCGTGCCGGGGCCGCCACGGTGGTGCTCACCGGTGGGGTACGGACTCCGTCGGACTCCCTGGTCGGCCCGGTCGCGGATCAGGCGATCGCCTCGCTCCACTTCGATGTGCTGTTCCTCGGGGTGCACGGGATCTCGGTGGAGGCCGGCCTCTCGACGCCGAATCTGGCGGAGGCCGAGACGAACCGCCGTTTCATCCAGTCGGCGCGGCGTGTCGTGGTGGTAGCCGACCACACCAAGTGGGGAACGGTGGGACTGAGTTCGTTCGCGCCCCTGGAGCAGGTGGACACGTTCGTGACGGACGCGGGTCTGTCGGCCGGCGCCCGTGAGGAGATCGAGGAGCATCTGCCGGGCCTGCTGGTGGCGGGCCGGATCGCGGACGACGATTCCTGAGCGGACCGGGCGCTGTGTCGCTTCCGCTCAGCTCGGACCGGGCGGTGCACGGCCTAGGATCGTGCTGTGGCCGTCTTCCGGATCGAGCGTTTCACCCATCTGTCCACAGCCGAGTCCTGGTGCCGGGTGACGGACTGGGAACGGCACGCGGCGACGGTACCGCTGACGACGATCAACGTCCTCACGGGGCTGCCGACCGGGATGGGGACCGTCTTCGTGGCGCGTACGGGCGTCGGGCCGCTGGGTTTCGACGATCCGATGGAAGTGGTGCGCTGGACCCCGCCCGCCGCCGGGCGCGCGGGGCGGTGCCGGCTGGAGAAGCGCGGTTCGCTGGTGCTGGGCCGGGCGTCGCTCGATGTGTATCCGACGGATTCCGGATCCCATGTGGTGTGGGTGGAGGAGCTGAGTGTCCGGCGGCTGCCGCGGTGGGTCGATCCGTTGATCGCCGCGGCGGGCCGCCGGGTCTTCGGTCGGGTGCTCGACGGCATGCTGGACCGTCCGGTCGGTCCGTGTCCGTAGGGCGGCGCGGTCCGGCGGGGCGGTGGCGGTGCGGGGAGCCCGGGTGACCGGCCCGGACCTTCGGTGAGCAGGCGCGGGCGGCGTGACGCGCAGCGGCCGCACGAGTGACCCCGCAGCGCTTCTCCGCATAACGTCCTTAGGAGCAGGGACATCTGACGGTATGACAGCTATGGTGTGCGCGCCCCGTACGACCCGTACGCTGCCGATCGACCGCACGGGAGGTGCGATCCATGCCACGCCGACTCCGTTCCGTGGGCCTCGATTTCGTCGAGTCCGCTGCCCTGCGACTGGTCTTCGCCGCCGAGGTGTCCGCGCCTCCCGAGGCGGTGTACCGTGCACTCGCCGACGATGTGGCGGGCTGGCCGAGCTGGTTCACCTCGGTGACGGCGGCCCGGCCCACCGAGGAGGGTGCGGGCCGCGAGGTCCGGCTCCGGGGCGGTGCGGTACTGCGCGAGTCGATCCTCGCGGCGGAGCCCGGCGAGCGGTACGCCTACCGGGTCGATGCGTCCAACGCCCCTGGTCCGAAAGCCCTGGTGGAGGAGTGGCGGCTCACCCCGGCCGGGACCGGGACGCGGGTGCGGTGGACGTTCGCCGCCGACGGTTCCGCGCCCGTCCGGTTCGCCCTGCGGGTGGCCCGGCCCGGGATGGGCCGGGCGTTCCGGGACGCCGTACGCAATCTCGACAGGCGGCTGGCCGGGCTCCCCTGAGTGCGGCCGCGGACCGGGCGCACCGCGCCCCGTCCGTGCTATCCGGGCCAGTTGCCGCTACTCAGGAAGGAGTCGATGGTCCGCGTGTACGGGGCGATGTCCAGGCCCTGTTCGGCGAGCCAGCTGTCGGAGTAGTACTTGTCGAGGTAGCGGTCGCCCGGGTCGCAGAACAGGGTGACGATGCTGCCGGTGCTGCCCTGTTCGACCATCTCCGCGACCAGTTTGAACGCGCTCCACAGCCCGGTACCGGTGGAGCCGCCCGCCTTCCGGCCGATGGCACTCTCCAGGGCGCGCACGGCCGCGACACTGGCCGCGTCCGGCACCTTCATCATCCGGTCGATGGCCCCGGGCACGAAGCTCGGCTCCATCCGGGGCCTGCCGATGCCCTCGATCCGGGAGCCGCAGTCGCTGGTGGCCAGGAGGTCGTGGTGGGTCCAGCCGTCGAAGAAACACGAGTTCTCCGGGTCGGGCACGCAGATCCGGGTGTCGAACTGCATGTAGTGCACATAGCGGGCGATGGTCGCCGAGGTGCCACCGGTTCCGGCCGTGGCGACGATCCACGTCGGCTCCGGGTAACGCTCCAGCCTCAGCTGCTGGTAGATCGACTCGGCGATGTTGTTGTTGCCGCGCCAGTCGGTGGCCCGTTCGGCGTAGGTGAACTGGTCCATGTAATGACCGCCGGTGTCGGCGGCGAGCATGGCGGACTCCTCGTACAGTTTCCGCGAATCGTCGACGAAGTGGCAGCGACCGCCGTGGAATTCGATCAGCCGGCACTTCTCGGGACTGGTGGTGCGGGGCATCACGGCGATGAACGGCACACCGATCAGCTTGGCGAAGTACGCCTCCGAGACGGCCGTCGAACCGCTGGACGCCTCGATCACCGGCCTGCCCGGCCGGATCCAGCCGTTGCAGAGCCCGTAGAGGAAGAGCGAGCGGGCCAACCGGTGCTTGAGACTGCCGGTTGGGTGCGTGGATTCGTCCTTGAGGTAGAGGTCGATGCCCCAGGTCTCGGGCAGCGGGAAGCGCAGCAGATGGGTGTCGGCGGAACGGTTGGCGTCGGCCTGGACCTTGCGGACGGCCTCCTTGAGCCAGGCCCGGTACTCGGGGTCGGAGCGGTCGATGTCGTTGGTCGCGGCGACCCGGCCGTCGTCTGTGTGGTTTGCGGTGCCCTTCAACGCGTTCCTCCTCGTGTCACCGGACTCTCGCCCTCAACGATATTCCCCCTACCTGCAGAAACGTTCACTTTGATGCTCCATAGCCCTGCCTTGGCCCGGCCGGACGGGACGGTTGCCGCATTGCTCCGGGACGCGGCCTGGCGCGCCGGTCCCGGATGCGTGCAAACTGCCCGACAGAGGCGTTACGAAGGGGGCGAAGCGGTCATGCCGGAAACGGAGTTCAGCGCGACGGGGGTACGGATCGAGCGGTGGGCCCGCTCGCTCACGAGGGCCGGGCAGGTGATCGTCAAGGACGGCAGGCTGGCCCTGCTGACCAGTTACGGACGGGAGATCGACAGCGCTCCGGTGGCGGCCGTGAGCGCGGGCAGGCCGTGGTTCGCCGGAGCCGGGGCGGCCGTGGCACGCCTCAACGGGACGCGGTACCGGCTGACCATGGGGCAGCGCAACCACGGTCCGGACAAGGCCGGACCGGCCCACCGTTTCCTCGAGACGCTGCGGAGCGCGGGCGGCCGGATGATCTGACGGAGCAACCGCGCCGGAACAGCGCGAGTTGCGGAGCCGTGGCCCCTGAGCGACATTGGTCACGCGTCACTCATGGTTTACCAGCGGTGACACTGAGATCCGTCACCGCCGGTCCGGATTCAGCAGTCCGTCATCTGCTGGATCCGCCCCTCTCGTCTTCTTCCGGACCTATTTCGGGGAGTCGCAGCCGTGATCAGCGAGCCAAGCAGGCACTGCACGGTGGAGCTCCAGGCCCTGCCGTCGCGGATCGGTCAGGTCCGCAGAATCGTTTCGGCGCAGCTGCGCTACTGGCATCTCGATCCGTTGATCGACCATGCGGCGCTCGGCGTCACCGAACTGCTGACCAATGTCCACCGGCATGCCCAGCCGGACAAGTCATGCACCGTCGAGATCGAGTTGCTGCTCGAACGGCTGACGGTGTCCGTCCACGACCACGACCCACGGCTGCCGACCGTGTGCGACCCCAGTACCTCCAGCACGTCGGGGCGCGGGCTCGCACTGATCGCCGCGGTGAGCGAGAGCTGGGGCGTCCGCCCGAGCGGCGGGGCCGGGAAGGTCGTCTGGTTCACCCTTCCGGCACCTCCTCCCCTGTTCACCGGGCGGCCACCGCACTCGGTGTACGGGGCGACCACGGACGGGCCGTTCGAGCCGGACGCCGTCACGTATCTGGAGAGCCGTACGCCCTCCGTCGCCCGGTCGGCGGTGGTCGGGTAGCGGAGCAGGAGGAGCGGGGCGCCGTCCGGCGCCCCGCTCCTCCTGCTCCGTGCGCTATTCGGCGGCGATCGCGCGGAGCACGTCCAACCGTGCCGCTCGGCGAGCCGGCCGCCGGCCCGCCAGCGCCCCGGCGGTGATCCCCACGAGAGCGATCACCAGGAGCCGCAGCGGCGGCAGCGCGAAGGAGAAGGCGGTGCCGCCCGCTGATGCCTTGACCAGCACCCAGCCGAGGAAGCCGCCGAGCACCAGACCACCCACCGTGCCGAACGCGGCGACCAGGACGGATTCCCAGCGGACCATGGACCGCAGCTGGCTCCTGGTCTGCCCGACGGCCCGCAACAGGCCCAGTTCCCTCGTGCGTTCGTGGACGGCCAGCGTGAGCGTGTTGGCGATGCCCAGCAGGGCGATCAGTACGGCGAGTGCCAGCAGGGCGTAGACCAGGGTCAGCATCATGTCGATGCCGCCGGCCGAGGACTGCGCGTACTCGCTGCGGGTCTGTACGTCCGGGTTGCCGTACGCCGCCGCGGTCTTCGCGACCGCCGCCCTGCCGTCGGCGGTGGACACGCCGGGCTTGAAGGAGACGGCGATCAGCGAGTCCGAGTCCTGGGCGCGGTGCGGGGCCCAGGCCTGGCGGGTGATGACGTAGTCGCCCGCCAGTTCCGGCCGGTCGTAGACGGCGCGGACCGTGAAGTTCTGCCGGGTGCCGTCGGAGAAGGTGAGCCGTGCGGTGGAGCCGGTGTGCAGCCCGCGTTTGCCGGCCTCGGTGCCGGACACCGCGATCCCGTTCGCGCCCAGCCCGTTCAGTGATCCGTCGACCCGGCCGAGGTCGAAGACCCTGCCGAGCGCGGCTGGGTCGGTGACGGTCAGGGCGCGTCCGGCGCCGTCGACCTCGGCGACCCCTTTGCCCAGGCCGACGGCGGTCGCGACCTCCGGCAGCCGGTCGACGGCCGGGGCGAGCCGGGGGCTGAGGCCGCTGCCGCCCGCCCCGAAGGCGGGGGCGCTGATGGCGACGTCGCCCGCGAAGGAGCGGTCCACCGTCTGGTTCATGGTGGCCTTCAGCGAGGCCCCGAAGACGGTGAACAGGGAGACCACGGCAACACCGATCATCAGCGCGGTCGCGGTGGACGCGGTCCGTCGGGGGCTGCGCAGGGCGTTGCGCCGGGCCAGTCGGCCCGTGACGCCGTGCAGCCGGTCGAGCGGAGCGCCGAGGAACTGTACGGCGTACGAGGAGGCGACCGGTCCGAGCACCACGAACGCGGCGAGTGCGAGTACCGCACCCACGGCCGACAGCAGGCCGGACGGGCCGGCCGACACGCCGGTCAGGATGGTGCCGACGGAGGCGGCCAGCAGCACGAACCCGGCCAGGGTACGCGTCCGGGATGCCGCGGAGTCGTCCACGGCGCTCTCGCGCAGGGCGGCGAGCGGAGCGGTGCGGCCGGCCCGGACGGCGGGCAGGAGGGCGGAGCCGAGGCAGACGAGGACACCGACGGCGAGCGGCAGCAGCAGGGACCCGGCGCCGATCACCAGCGGGCCCTCGGGGAACGGGAATCCGACGGCGGAGAAGAGCGCCCGCAGTCCGGCGGCGATCCCGACGCCACCGGCCAGTCCGGCGGCGGAGGCGATCACACCGACCGCGCTCGCCTCGACGAGGCTCGCTCCGACGACCTGACCGCGGGAGGCACCGAGCGCGCGCAGCAGGGCGTTCTCACGGGTCCGCTGGGCGACGACGATCGCGAAGGTGTTGTGGATGGAGAAGGTCGCGACGAGCAACACGATCCCGGAGAACACCAGCAGCAGCGTGGTGAACAGGTTGAGGAAGGCGCCGGAGATCGTGTCCCGGTTCTCGGCGGCCGAGGCCTGTCCGGTGATGGCCTCGACACCCTTGGGCAGTACCGGGCGCAGTGCGTCGACGAGTTCCTGCTGGCTGGTGCCGGGGTCCGCGCGCACCTGGATGGTCGAGGCCTCGCCGGGCTTCGGCGTGAGGTGCTTCTCGGCGTCGGCCTGCGTCATCGCGGTGTAGGTGACCTGCCCCATGCCGTCCTGGCCGCCGAAGGTGGCCAGTCCCACGATCGTGACGCGTAGGGGGTCGGGGGTGCGCAGCACCGTGGTGTCGCCGATCCCGAGCCCGCCCCGGTCTGCGGTGCCGCGGTTGATGACGACCTCACCGGGTGCGGCGGGGGCGCGTCCGGCGGCGAGCCGGTACGGGTTGAGCTTCGGGTCGTCGATCCAGTTGCCGGCGAGGGTGGGTGGCCCCTGGCCGCCGATGGGTTTGCCGTCGGAGCCGACGAGCTGGCCGGCGCCCTGGATGTCGGGGGCCGCAGCGGCGACCCCGGGGGTCAGCTCGATCCTCTTCACGAGTGCGGTGCTCACCGGCTGCCGGGTGCCCCGGGACTCACCGGCGACCGTGACCACATTGGAGTTGCGCACGACCGCGTCCGTACCGGCGGTGGCGTTGCCGAACATGGTGTCGAAGCTCGCACGCAGCGTGTCGCCCATGACGAGCGTCCCGGTGAGGAACGCGACGCCGAGCAGGACGGCGACGAAGGTGCCGACGAAGCGGCGCTTGTGGGCACGGAGCGAGGAGACGCCCAGACGCACGGAGACCCGGGGGCTGGTCATGGCGTCACCGCCTTCGTGCGGGGTCGGGAGCGAAGGACTTGAAGCGGTCGAGTACGCGCTCCGCCGTGGGGTCGAACATCCGGTCGACGAGCCGACCGTCGGCGAGGAAGACGACCTCGTCGGCGTGGGCGGCGGCGACCGGGTCGTGGGTGACCATGACGACCGTACGGGCGGTCTGCCGGACGGTGCGTCCGAGCAGCCGGAGCACCTCCTGGCCGGAGCGGGAGTCGAGGTTGCCGGTCGGTTCGTCGGCGAATACGACACCGGGGCTGCCCGCGAAGGCCCGCGCCACCGCCACCCGCTGCTGCTGTCCGCCGGACAGTTCGCCGGGCCGGTGGTGCAGCCGGTCCCGCAGTCCGACAGTGTCGATCAGCGCGTCGAGCCACTCCGGATCGGGGCGCTCGCCCGCGAGATCCAGGGGAAGGGTGATGTTCTCCGCGACAGTGAGCGTCGGCAGGAGGTTGAAGGACTGGAAGACGAAGCCGATGCGCTGCCGGCGCAGCAGGGTGAGCCTGCGGTCGTCGAGGGCGCTCAGGTCGGTGTCGCCGATGAAGGCGGATCCGGAGGTGAGGGTGTCGAGTCCGGCCGCGCAGTGCATGAGGGTGGATTTGCCGGAGCCGGAGGGCCCCATGATCGCGGTGAAGCGGCCGGCCGGGAAGTCGACGCTCACCCGGTCCAGGGCCCTGACCCGGGTGTCTCCCGTGCCGTAGAGCTTCACGGCGTCGACGACCCGGGCTGCGACGGCGGTGGCGGACGTGGGGGTGGGCTCGGAGGTGGGAACGGTGGTCGTCATGCCACTCCCCCCTTGCTGCCGCGGCCGAACTGTTCGTCGAGGACGGAGATCCGGCGCCAGTACTCGTCCTCCTCGATCTCCCCGGCCGCGAAGCGGCGGCCGAGCAGCGTGATCGGTGACGGTTCGGCGAGGCTCTCCTGAGTGGCACGGGCCTGCCAGGGGCCTCGTCGGCCACGCCGGACCGTGCGGCGCAGGAGAGTGACGCCGCCGATGACGACGGCCGCCCAGAAGAGCGGGAAGAGGAGGATCCAGGGTCCGGGTCCACCGCTGTGCGCCAGGGTGTTCATCTCGGTCAGCTCCCTCGGTTCAGGGTTCGCGGTCAGGTTTTCCTGACGACTCCGAGCCTGGCCCCGGGAGGGGTCCCGAGTCGTCGTACGGCCAGCGGCCGTACGCGTACCCCCTCGGGAGTACGCGGCGGATCCGCCGCTGCTCCCGTTGTCGGGCCGACATCACCGGATTCCGTACCCACTGTTACGTACAGCCGAGTAATGAGCACTCCGGACCGCCTGATCGAAGCCGCCCGGGAGCTCCTGTGGGAGCGCGGCTGCGTCGGCACCGTCCCCAAGGCCATCCAGCAGCATGCGGGCGCGGGCCGGGGCAGCACGTACCACCACTTCGCGGGCAAACTCGATCTGGCGCTCGCGGCCATCCGCCGTACGGCCGCGCAGATGCGTGAGACGGCGGGGCGGCCGCCCGACGGCCCGGGGACGGCGTCGGAGCGGATCTCGGCGTATGCACATCACGCGGAATACGGTGGCGGTCCGCCCGGTCCACGACCTCGCGAACCGGGTCCGCCGGTCACAGGGGCGGCGTCGGCACCAAGCCCGCGCCTCCCGCTGCCGACGGCGAGCCGGGCCCATGACGTAGTGCCTCCTCATCGCCTCTCCCCGCCGAATACGACATGGGGATCATCCGCCGGCAGGGTGGGGACTCGCCGGTGAACCGGGCGACACGACCGTCCCCGGGTCCCCGGGTCCCCGGACAGGCCGTATTGCCGCAACGGTTGCGTCCGCGCCTCGAACAGGCCCTGCGAAGGAGGCGTTGGACGCGACCCAACCGGGGCGACCCGGCACGGGCGTTCGCGTGGCTGTGATCGTCGAGCCTGTCCGACGGCCGAGCACCGAGCGGCCGTCCCGGGGGCCGTCACGCGAGCGCGGCCAGCGGATCGTCCAGCACCGGCTGCCAGGCCAGTTCCGCCGCGCCCACCAGGCTGTTGTGATCGAGCGTGCACGGCAGGATCGGCACGCTGCCGCTGCGCCCCCACAGGCTGCGGTCGGCCACCACCGCGCGCAGCCGCTCCGGATCCGCGTCGAGCAGGGCGCGGTGCAGTCCGCCGAGGATGATGCGGTCGGGGTTGAGGAGGTTGACCAGCCCGGCGAGCCCGAGGCCGAGCCGGTCGATCAGCGCCTCGGCCGCGCCCCGCACCGCCGCGTCCTCGTACTCCGTACGGAGCAGATCGCCGGCCTGCTTGAGCAGCGACTCCTCCGGGCCGGGTTCACGACGGGCGGCGATCAGGAAGGCCAGCGGGTCGGTCTCGACGTCCAGGCAGCCGCGACCGCCGCAGTAGCACGGGCGCCCCTCGGGGTTCACCGTGAGATGGCCGACCTCCAGCGCGAGTCCCGAACTCCCGGTGTGCAAACGGCCGTCGAGGACCAGCGCACCGCCCACGCCGCGGTGACCGGTGGCCACACACAGCAGATGCTGGGCGCCGCGCCCCGCACCGTGCCGGTGCTCGGCGAGTGCGGCGAGGTTGACGTCGTTCCCGGTGAACGCGGGTCCGGGGATGCCCGCTTCCCGTACGCGGTCGGCGAAGATCTCGCGCACCGGGGCACCTGCGGGCCAGGCGATGTGCAACGGGTTCAGTGCGGTGCCCTCCGGTTCGGCGACCGCGGACGGCACCGCGAGGCCCGCGCCGACGCAGCGCAGTCCGCTCTCCCGCAACAGGCGGGCGCAGTCGTCGACGACGTCGCCGATGACCTGGGCGGGGTCCGCGGTGACGGTGGCACAGCTCGGGCTGGTGGCGACGAGCCGTCCGCCGAGCCCGACGAGCGCGGCCCGGAACCCGTCTGCGTGCACCTGGGCGGCGATGGCGACCGGGCCTGACTCCCGGATGGCCAGCCGGTGCGAGGGGCGGCCCTGCGAGCCGGCGGCGGAGCCCGGCCGGGAGTCGACCCGGATCAGGCCGAGCGCCTCCAGTTCCGCAGCGACCGCACCGGCTGTCGCCCGGGTGACGCCGAGCTCGGAGGTGAGGACGGCGCGGGTGGGCGCGCGTCCTGTGTGGACCAGTTCCAGCGCGGGTCCGAGCGCGCTGCGGCCCCTCTCCAACTTTGTCCGGGTGGTGGTCACCTTGCCGTTCATGGGGGCGAGTCTCCCATGATCCGCGAGTGCTGCCGACGCCCCGGTGGCGCACGTTCGCCTCGGCCGTCCGCGGCGGGCGGCCGTCTTGCGCCCGTTGTCCGCACGCCCCTATGCTGAGTTTGTGCCGCAACTAAACAAATTGCGGACGGCCCTGCCGGGGGGACCGGGCGGAAACACCGCTCCACCTTCGTCGGCCCGTCTCCGTACCGCGCTGACCGTGTTCTTCGCCCTCGACGGCTTCCTCTTCGCCGGCTGGGTGGTCCGCATCCCGGCCATCAAGCACCAGACCGGCGCCTCGGCCTCCACCCTGGGCCTCGCTCTGCTCGGCGTATCCGCCGGGGCCGTGGTGACCATGATGCTCACGGGCCGGCCGTGTCGGCGCTTCGGCAGTCATCCGGTGACCGTGGTCTGCGGCGTTCTCCTGTCCCTGAGCATCGCCCTGCCCGCGCGGACGCATTCGGCGCTCGCGCTCGGCCTGGTACTGCTGGTCTTCGGCGCCGCGTACGGCGGGATGAACGTGGCGATGAACAGTGCGGCCGTCGACCTGGTCGCCGCCCTGCGGCGCCCCGTGATGCCCAGCTTCCACGCGGCGTTCAGCCTCGGCGGAATGGTCGGCGCCGGGCTCGGCGGCCTGGTCGCGGGCGGCCTCTCCCCCGCCACACACCTATTCGTCCTCACCGGGATCGGACTCCTGGTCACCGCGGCGGCCGGACCGGTGCTGCTGCGCCAACCGGCGCCGAAGCCCGCATCCACGGCCGACGACGCCGAGAAGACGCGGCGACCGGGCGGGCAGGCCCGCCGCGTGGTGCTCCTGTTCGGCGTGATCGCGCTCTGCACTGCGTACGGCGAAGGCGCGCTGGCCGACTGGGGCGCCCTCCATCTGGAACAGGATCTGCACGCCCACCCGGGCGTCGCCGCGTCCGGATACTCCCTGTTCGCACTGACCATGACAGCCGGTCGGCTCAGCGGTACGGCACTGCTCGAACGGCTCGGCCAGACCCGGACCCTCATCGCGGGCGGTGCGACGGCCGCCGCCGGGATGCTGCTCGGCTCGCTCGCCCCGACCACCTGGCCGGCGCTCCTCGGTTTCGCTGTCACCGGTCTCGGCCTGGCCAATATCTTCCCCGTCGCGGTCGGCCGGGCCGGTGAGCTGGCCGGACCCGGTGGAGTGGCCGCCGCGTCGACGCTCGGCTACGGCGGGATGCTGCTCGGACCGCCCGTGATCGGCTTCCTGGCCGACTGGTTCTCCCTCCCTCTGGCCCTCACAACGGTGGCGCTGCTGGCCGCCGCGGCCGCGGCCCTGGGGTACGGGGCACGGAACGCGGCGCACGCCTGAGAGGCCGGCCGTGCCGCGCAGACGCCCCGTCGGGCCACTGACACAGCGGAGTCGGCGCGAAGTGTGCGGCTGTCACCGGTGACGGCCGCCCACGCGGTGGACGGAATCGTGGCCGCGAGGCCGTGGCCGGGTCGGCCGAGCATCCCGGGGTGCGCCGGGTCAGCCGAGCCAGCCCGGTCGTACGAGCCCCGACTCGTAGGCGAACACGACGAGTTGGGCCCGGTCGCGGGCGCCGAGCTTCACCATGGTGCGGCTGACATGGGTCTTGGCGGTGAGCGGGCTGACGACCAGCCGTCGGGCGATCTCCTCGTTGGAGAGCCCTATGCCGACGAGAGCCATCACCTCCCTTTCCCGTTCGGTGAGTTCGCTCAGCCCGGTGACCGCCGCGGGTTCCTTGGACCGGGCCGCGAACTCGGCGATCAGCCGGCGGGTGACCCCCGGCGAGAGCAGGGCGTCGCCGACCACCACCGCGCGTACCGCCCGCAGCAGTTCCTCCGGTTCGGTGTCCTTGACGAGAAAGCCGGAGGCGCCGGAGCGGATCGCCTCGAAGACGTACTCGTCGAGCTCGAAGGTGGTGAGCATGACCACCTTCACGTCGCCCAGTCCGGGGTCCCCGGTGATGGCGCGGGTGGCGGCGAGGCCGTCGAGACGCGGCATCCGGATGTCCATCAGCACGGTGTCCGGCCGCAGTTCGCGCACCATGTGTACGGCCTCCTCACCGTCGGCGGCCTCGCCCGCCACCTCGATGTCGGGCTGCGCGTCCAGCAAGGCCCGGAAACCGGCCCGGACCAGCAACTGGTCGTCGGCGAGCAGTACGCGGATCATGGTGTCTCCTCCTTGGGCGCTGCCGCGCCGGACGAGTCGGACAGCAGCGGAAGGTCGGCCCGCACCCGGAAGCCGCCGCCGGACCGGGGACCCGCCTCGATCGTGCCACCCAGTGCGGCGGCGCGCTCCCGCATGCCCGCCAGCCCGTTGCCGCTGCCGCCCGCGTCGTTGCCGGTGGCGGGTCCCTCGTCGTCGATACGGAGCCGGATGCGGCCGAGCTCGTAGCCGATCCGGACCTGCGCGGTGCGCGATCCGGAGTGCCGGACCACGTTCGTGAGCGCCTCCTGAACGATCCGGAAGGCGGCGAGATCCGCGCCGGGCGGTACGGCGCGCCGTACCCCGTCGGTCTCGACGGTGACGGTCAGTCCGGTGCTCGCCGCCTGTTCGACGAGCTCGGGGAGCCGGTCGAGTCCGGGAGCCGGGGCCCTGGGCGCGTCTCCGGGGGTGCGCAGCGTGTCAAGGACCTGACGGACCTCGCCCAGCGCCTCCTTGCTGGCGGCCTTGATGGTGGTGAGAGCGGTACGGGCCTGCTCGGGGTCGGAGTCCAGCAACGCGAGCCCGACGCTCGACTGGACGTTGATGACGGAGATGCTGTGGGCCAGGACGTCGTGGAGCTCCCGCGCCATCCGCAGCCGCTCCTCGTCGGCCCGGCGCTGCTGGGCGGCCTCCCGTTCCGCGCGCTGGTCCGCCCACTGCTCACGGCGTACGCGTACGAACTCGGCTGCGGCGACGATGGCCACCACCCAAGCGGCGATACCCAGTTCCTGCCCCCAGGGAGCGGCGTGGCCGCCGGAGGGCGGCAGCCAGCGGTAGAGCCAGTGGGCCACCAGGACGTGCCCCAGCCACACCATGCCGACAGCCGACCAGGCGGCCCGCCGGTGCCCGGCGACAACGGCGCTGAAGCAGCCCACGGCGACGGCCAGGAAGACCGGCCCGTACGGATATCCGGCGGCCAGATAGACCATCGCCGCGGCCGACGTCCCGAAGACGGCCACCACCGGGTGACGGTGGCGCAGCAGAAGCACGGCGACGGCCACGAAGAGCAGCAGCCGCGCGAAGAGGTCCAGCGGCGCCCGCTCGTCCATCTGCCCCCGGGCCGCGATGGTCGAACCGATCATGACGACGGCACCGAGCAGGATCGTCGACGGCCAGGGCAGCCGGGAGGCAGAGGATCCCGGTTCCCCCGTCAGCCACCGCGGCGGCCCGCCGTGGCCCCGGTGTGAGCGTTGCTCTTCCATGGCGGCCACGCTAGACGGCGAACCGCGGCACAGGCGTCAGCCGGGCGTGGTGATCACCCGTACTCCCTGTGGAGTACGACGTACGGACCGGTGGAGGACGACGCCCGATCCCGGGTCTGCCGTTCGGCGATCAGGCCCGTTTCGCGCGCCCCGGCACCGCCGCGATCCGGCCCGATCCGAACGGGACAGCCCTTAGCTGCCGCGAGGGCCGAGCAGCCCGACCGTGCGGGCCAGTTCGGTGACGGCCTCCCGGAAGAAGACCTCCCGGGCCTCCACGACCCGGTTGAACTGGCCGAAGATCTCGAAGGAGATCAGCCCGAACAGCTGTGACCAGGCGGCGATCAGCGGCGCTGCGACGCCCGGAGGGAGGCCGGGCGCGAATTCGGCGACCATCCGCCCGGCCTCGGCGCGCAGCTCGGCGGCGAGTGGCGGCACGGCGAGACCGTCCGTGCGGTAGGCGTCGCCGACGACGGTGATCAGGACGCGGCCGACGCGGGAGGCGGGTCCGATCGTGGCCTGCGGTGCGGTGTAGCCGGGCACGGGCGAGCCGTAGATCAGGGCGTACTCATGAGGGTGGGCCAGGGCCCAGTCGCGTACGGCGCGGGCGACCGCGGTCCAGCGTGCGAGGTGCGGGGCGGCGTCGGTGACGGCGGCGCGGTGAGCGGCCTCGGCGGTCTCACCCACGGCGTCGTACGCGTCGACGATCAGGGCCGTGAGCAACTCGTCCCGGCTGGGGAAGTAACGGTAGAGCGCGGAGGACGCCATACCGAGCTCCCGTGCGACGGCGCGCAGTGAGAGTTTCGCGGCGCCCTCGGCCGCCAGCTGCTTCTTCGCCTCGCTCTTGATGGCGGCGGTGACCTCGATACGGGCCCGTTCCCTGGCTCCTCGGACAGTGCTCATGGGCTTCAGTCTGCCACGGACAGAGAGCACCGACCAACAACGAGAGCGGTGCTCTTGATTTTGAGCACCATCCCCGTGCACACTGATCTCAAGCGAGAGCACCGCTCTCAAAACGTGAAGGAGTCACCATGTCTCAGCCGTACTACCTTCAGGGCAACGCCTTCAATGTCCGGATGAACGGCGTCATCGGCTGGCTGGCCCGACACGGCGTCAGCCTTCAGGGCTCGGCCGAACTGTCGGTACGTGGCCGCAAGAGCGGGCAGTTGCAGCGCATCCCTGTGAACCCCCACACCCACAAGGGCGCGCAGTACCTGGTCTCCGCCCGGGGCCACTCCCAGTGGGTGCGCAACATGCGGGTGGCCGGCGGCGGCGAACTGCGGGTGGGCCGGAAGGTCCGCACCTTCACAGCCGTGGAGATCGCGGACGACGAGCAGAAGGCGCTCATCGTCCGCGCCTACCTGGAGCGGTGGGGATGGCAGGTCAACCAGTACTTCCAGGGCGTCACCGCGAAGTCCACGGACGCCGAACTCCTGGCAGCATGCCCGGACCACCCCGTCTTCCGGATCACCGTGGCGGGCTGACCCGTAGCGGCCAGGCCATCCCGCGCACCCGGCACGCCGAGCGCCCCGGGTGTCAAGCCCTAACGGTCCATTGCCGACAACGCCCGCTGCGCCAGCGGATGCGTACGGACCAGCTCGGCCAGCGAGGTCGTTCCCCGGGTGACCCCGGCGAACGCGTTCCAGGCCGGGCGGAAACCCGTCAGCACTGCGTGCAACACCCCGGGGCGGCGCTCGAAGAGCTTCAGCATGCGCCGTCCGACGCCCATCTCGACACCGAGTCCGGCCTTGATGGCGAAGGCGTAATTCAGCGCCTGGCGCCGGGCGTCCACCGCATCGTGCGACTCCGCGATGCGCACCGCCCACTCACCGGCGAGCCGCCCCGACCGGAGGGCGAAGGAGATGCCCTCGCGCGTCCACGGCTCCAGCAGTCCCGCCGCGTCGCCGCACACCAGCACCCGCCCGCGTGACAGCGGCGAATCGTCGCTGCGGCAGCGCGTCAGATGCCCGGAGGAGATCTTCGGCTCGAAGCCGGCGAGACCGAGCCGGGCGATGAAGTCCTCCAGGTACCGCTTGGTGCCCGCGCCGTCGCCCCGCGCCGAGATCACGCCGACGGTGAGCACATCACCCTTGGGGAACACCCAGCCGTAACTGCCGGGCATGGGGCCCCAGTCGATGAGCACCCGCCCCGCCCAGTCCTCCGCGACCGTCTCCGGAACCGGGATCTCCGCCTCCAGGCCGAGGTCCACCTGGTCGAGCTTCACCCCGACATGAGCACCTATCCGCCCCGCGCTGCCGTCCGCGCCGACGACCGCGCGGGCAAGCACCGTCTCACCGCCGGACAGCACCAAGGCGACCGTGCGCCGGTCCGGCACCGCGGCGCCGTGCTGCTCGACCCTTGTCACCGTCGCCCCGGTACGGAGTTCGGCGCCCGCCTTCTGTGCCTCCTCGACCAATCCCGCATCGAACTCGGGGCGGTTGATGAGACCGAACAGCATCCGCTTGGAGCGACGGGTGCGCGCCAGCCTGCCGTTGAGCGAGAACGTGACCGCGTGGATCCGGTCCCGCAGCGGCAGTTCGAATCCGGGGGGCAGCGAATCACGCGAATACCCGATGATGCCGCCGCCACACGTCTTGTAGCGGGGCAGCTCCGCCTTTTCGAGGAGCAGTACCCGTCGGCCCGCGACCGCCGCCGCGTATGCCGCGGAGGCTCCGGCCGGTCCGCCACCGACTACGACGACGTCCCACACGGACGACTCTTCGTGCTCATGCCCGGCGTCTGCGTTCTCGCTGCTCACGATGTGCTTCTGCTCCCGATCCCACCAGTGGCCCATGCTGCTCACGGCATCCTACGGCGCGCCCGGCCCGGCCCCCGCTGTGGGAGGATCGACCGTACGTTCGTCCTTCATGCGACGCCGCACACTCGGTGCGCATGTAGCCGGATTCGTACACATAACGTCGCACCCACGAGGAGCGTGCCCATGACCGCCCGTCCGATCTCCGAGACCATTGCCTCGCTGATGCCCCGCGCCAAGACGGAGCTGGCCGAGCTGGTGGCCTTCCAGTCGGTGGCGGATCCCGCGCAGTTCCCGAAGAGCGAGTGCGAGGCGGCCGCGAACTGGGTCGCCGACGCGCTGCGCGCAGAGGACTTCCAGGATGTCGCCCTGCTCGACACCCCCGACGGCACCCAATCGGTGTACGGCTTCCTGCCCGGCCCGGCCGGCGCCCCGACCGTACTGCTCTACGCGCACTACGACGTGCAGCCGCCGCTCGACGAGTCCGCCTGGCTCTCCCCGCCGTTCGAGCTGACGGAGCGGGACGGCCGCTGGTTCGGCCGCGGCTCGGCGGACTGCAAGGGCGGCTTCATCATGCACCTCCTCGCCCTGCGCGCCCTCAAGGCGAACGGCGGCGTTCCGGTCTCCGTCAAGGTGATCGCCGAGGGGTCCGAGGAGCAGGGCACCGGCGGTCTGGAACGCTACGCGGAGGCGCACCCCGAGCTGCTGACCGCCGACACCATCGTCATCGGCGACACCGGCAACTTCCGGGTCGGTCTGCCGACGGTCACGGCGACGCTGCGCGGCATGACGATGCTGCGCGTCACGCTCGACACCCTCGAAGGGAACCTGCACTCCGGACAGTTCGGTGGCGCCGCCCCGGACGCGCTGGCCGCGATGATCCAGCTGCTGGCGTCGCTGCGCGCCGAGGACGGCACCACGACCGTCGACGGTCTCGCCACGGATACCGAATGGGACGGACTGCAGTACCCGGAGGCCGAGTTCCGCAAGGATGCGAAGGTCCTCGACGGCGTCGGACTGATCGGCACGGGCACGGTCGCCGACCGGATCTGGGCCCGGCCCGCCGTCACCGTCATCGGCATCGACTGCCCGCCGGTGGTCGGCGCGACCCCCTCGCTCCAGGCGAGCGCACGGGCGCAGATCAGCCTGCGCGTTCCGCCGGGCCAGGACGCCGCCGCGGCGACCGAGCTCCTGACCGCCCACCTCAAGGCGCACGCCCCCTGGGGGTCCAGAGTGTCGGTGGAACAGGTCGGCCAGGGCCAGCCGTTCCGCGCGAACACCTCCAGCCCGGCGTACACGTCCATGGCGCAGGCCATGGAGGCCGCTTACCCCGGCGAGAAGATGCAGACGTCCGGCATGGGCGGCTCGATCCCGCTCTGCAACACCCTCGCCGCTCTCTACCCGGAGGCCGAGATCCTCTTGATCGGCCTGAGCGAGCCGGAGGCACAGATCCACGCGGTGAACGAGAGCGTGTCGCCGGAGGAACTGGAGCGTCTGTCGCTCGCCGAGGCACTGTTCCTGCGCAACTACGCGGAATCCAAGTAGATCTGACATAGCGTCACCGATCCGCGCGTTCCTGCCGATCCGGTCCGTCGCCCTGCCCGCGGCGGACCGGAGGCCCCGTCGCTAAGACGCCGCACCGGACTCGCCGGCCACCGAAGCGCGCGGCCCGGTGGACGGGCTACGCGCTGAGTGAAGCTCGCCGAGAGCGTAGATCCGGGTGGCGGGCGGACTGGTCCGCGTACGTTCGCCGCATGGATCTCGTCGAAGTGCTTCCCCGGCTGTACATGTTCCGCTTCCGCGTCGGACAGGCATACCTGTGGTGCGACAGCGCGGACCTGACCTTGATCGACGCGGGCGACATCGACGCGGCGCCCGCGATCGAGGACGCGGTGCGCGGCCTCGGCCGGGACCCGGACCGCATCGGCCGGATCGTCGTCACCCACGGGCATCGCGACCACTACGGCAGCGCCCAGGAACTCGCCGACCGGCATGGCGCCGAGATCCTGGCCCACCGGCTGGACGCCCCGGTGATCCGTGGCGAGGAGGAGGTCGCGGACCCCGTCCTGCTGGACTGGGAACGGCCGTTGTACGAGCATGCGCTGACCGTTCCCCCGGCCCCGCCGACCCGCGTCGACCGCGAGCTGGCCGACGGCGACGAGATCGGGTTCGGCTCGGGGGCCGAGGTGATCCACTCCCCCGGTCACACCCCCGGCTCCATCGCTGTTCATCTGCCGCGCCACGGCGTGCTGTTCACCGGCGACTGCGTGGCCGGGGTCGGCCAGGTGATGTCGGGGGTCTTCAACATCGACCGGAGGCGCGCCGCTGCCTCGTTCCGGCGGCTGGCCGCGCTGGATCCGGCCACGGTCTGCTTCGGGCACGGCGATCCGCTCACCGTCGACGCCGCGGCGGTGCTGCGCGCCTCAGCCGACCGGGACTCCGGCCTCCAGGTTGAGCACGGTTGACCGCTCCCGGGCGCGCAGTGCCCAGCGCAGCCGTTCGTACCGGGTGGGGGGCAGCATGGTGGCCGCCTCCTCCTCGGTGACGAACCGCCAGCCACGCAGTTCCGAGCCGGGCAGCAGCAGCCGTTCGGCGTCCGCGCGGGGCAGCAGACCGCCGTCGAAGAGCATCCGCAGGCCTCCGTAGCCGGGTGGTTCGGGCGCCTCCCAGTCGACGACGAGGAGTCTCGGCACCCGGTCGAGGTGGATGCCTATCTCCTCGGCCACTTCACGGATTCCGGCCCGGGCCGGTGCCTCGCCGGCCTCGACCACTCCGCCGGGAAACTCCCAGCCGGGCTTGTACGTCGGGTCGACGAGCAGCACCCGGCCGTGTTCGTCGAAGAGCAGTACGCCGGCCGCGACGGTCTCCGCGGTCGGCTCGGGCGTCTGCACGATCTCGCACGCGGTGGCCACTCCGGTGCGGACCGCCTCGGCCATGCGCTCGGCCGTCTCGTACGGGGTGAGCGCGCTGGTGTCGATGGTGTGGGCGTCCCGGGTCAGCCAGCCGAGCGCCGCCCGGTAGGGCTCGATGTGCTCGTAGGCCCATTGCCGGATCCGTGCGCTGTGCTCCGGGTCGTCGGCGAACTCGACCCGGTCGGCGATCCGTTTACGCAGGATCGTTTCCTCAGCTGAGAGCAGGACGTGGCGCACCGGAATGCGCCGGGAGGCGAGCCCTCCGAAGATCTCGTCGCGATACTCCTGTCGCAGCAGCGTCATCGGCACCACCAGCACCCCGGAAACCTCGGTGAGCAGAGCCGCGGCGGTGTCCACCACCAGGCGCCGCCAGATCGGCAGGTGCTGGAAGTCCGTCACCTCGGCAAGTCTCTTCTGGGGCAGCAGATACCGCAGCCCCGCGCCGATCAACTCGGGGTCGTAGAACGTGCTGTTCGGGATCAGATCGACCAGCTCGCGCGCGGCGCTCGTCTTCCCCGCGCCGAACGCACCGTTGATCCAGACGATCACGGTTCCCCCTCTTCCGTAGCCCCCTGTGGCTTGCCCGCAACACCCTGCCGCGAAAACCCGCCTGTGGCGATGCTGTTACCCGA
Source organism: Streptomyces sp. NPDC111516 (assembly GCF_055635345.1). Taxonomy (NCBI): domain Bacteria; kingdom Bacillati; phylum Actinomycetota; class Actinomycetes; order Kitasatosporales; family Streptomycetaceae; genus Streptomyces; species Streptomyces sp. NPDC111516. The sequence continues at coordinate 36,832 of NZ_JBVKBV010000035.1, forward strand.
AAGGAACCGCCGGATGCCCGCGTGCGACGCCCCGATGCACCAGTCCGCCGTCCATGCGGACCTGACGGAGCGGCCGGAGTTCGTGAGGAATCCGGGGACGATCACGTCGGCCGAGCACGATGCCCGTCGACGTCTTCACGCTTGTGCGCGGTGTTCGCCGTGCCCGCTGACCAATGCGGTTGGCTCCCCATTCGGTGAACCAGCAGTCCCTGTTCGAGGCCCGACGACGGCCCGCACCTCTTCGCGCCGTGAGGCATAAAAGCCGCGAGGCATAGAAGCCGTCGTCGAGCCCGGCTACGGGCGGCACCTCGACCGGGACGGCGACGGCCTCGGCTGTGAATAGACACCTGCCGATGCCCTCTTCACGGCAATGACCGATCGTCGTCCCGGTGCGGGACACTAGGACGGAGGCATGAGGACCTTATCGACGAGGTAGACGGTGGCGTTGGCCGTCTTGATGTCCCCACAGACGATCTTCGCGGTGTCGTTGACCTTGAACGACGTGCCCGACCCGGTGGTCTTGAGCATCGAGCCCTCCAGCGTCTTGAAGCTGCCGTTGGGAAGCTCACTGGGGGTGATGGTCTTGTCCACGACGTGGTAGGTCAGGACCTTCTTCAGCTCTGCCTTGTCCTTGAGCAGGCCGGCAAGCTTCATCTTGGAAATCTTGTCGAAGGCCGCGTTCGTGGGGGCGAAGAGCGTGATGTGCTTCGCGTCATTGAGCTTGGTGGTGAGCCCGGCGTCCTTCAACGCGGATGCCAGCTTGGTCAGTTTGGGGTTGTTGGCCACTGCGGTGGCCACACGTTCCTTGGCCATGCCGGCGGCACTGCCCTTGCCCTTGTGCGGCAGCGCGGAGCATTCCGGGCCGAACGGGCTCGGTGTGCTGGAGGGGCTGGACGCCGCGGTACCAGCGAACGCCTGCGGGGTGAACGCGCCGAGCGAGAGCGGGAGGGCCACCGCAGCAGTGACCGCTGCGGCGCTCGTGCGGATGCGATGTGAACTCATGTCGATTCCTCTTCCCTCTGGGAGGAGGTCCGTGAGGCGTCGATGACGACCCTCATATGACGAAGAGTGTGTCCGACCGCCGGGGTGCCGTATCCACCGCTCCGACATGCCTCATGAACCACTGGGTCAAGCCTAGGCATCACCCGGCGAGAACCGCACCCCGAGGGCATTCCGCTAGGCCCTGTCCTGTCGATCTTCGCGGGCCCGGAACGCCTGGCACGGCACCTCGCCGCGTTGTCGGAGTCGCCCAAGTACGTCCAGTACGAGGACGATCCTCCACCTAGCGATGCACCGCACCAGACGCCCCGGGCTGATCCACGAAGATCGACAGGACAGGACCTGGTTGCGCCACTTGCCCACCACATACGAAACCACCCGTTTTCCGGCGATCCTCCGCTATTGCGGGTTTTCGCCGGTCATCCCCTACCCCTTGCCGGAGCCCAGGGTGAGGCCCGCGATGAAGTGACGCTGGAGCAGCAGGAAGACCACGAGCGTCGGCAGCGCGACGATCACGGAGCCTGCGGCGAGCAGGTTGTAGTCCGTGAAGAACTGTCCCCTGAGGTTGTTCAGCGCCGAGGTGACCGGGAGCTTGTCGCCGTCGGAGATGAAGACCAGTGCCCAGAGGAAGTCGTTGTACATCCAGGTGAACTGGAGCGTGCCGAGTGCGGCCAGGGCGGGGCGGCAGAGCGGCAGGGTGATCCGCCGGTACTGGGTCCAGACGCCCGCGCCGTCGACGATGGCGGCTTCCAGGATCTCCTGCGGCAGGGTGCGCATGAAATTGGCCAGGACGAAGACGCAGAAGCCGAGCTGGAAGCCGATCTGGACGACGATGACGGCCCAGTACGAGTCGAACATCGTCATCGAGTCGGACATCCAGTAGGGCAGCGGGATGCGGTTGAACACGACGTACAGCGGCGTGACGATCACCTGTTGCGGCAGCAGGTTCCCGGCGGTGAAGAACATCAGCAGGACGAGCCCGCCGCGTATCTTCAGCCGGGCCAGCGCGAAGGCCACGAACGAGGCGAGGAAGAGGGTGATGATCACCCCCGGAACCGCGATGATCATGGTGTTGACGAAGTACTTCGTCATGCCGGAGTCGGAAAACGCCTGGCGATAATAGTCCAGGGAGAGGTGGCGCGGCAGCGAGAAGTAGCCGTGTGCGGAGGTCTCGTCGTACGGTCGCAGCGAGGCGTACACCGCGAGCAGCAACGGGGCGAGGAAGGCGAGGGAGACCGCCATCAGGAAGGCGTGGACACCGATCCTGCCGGGGCGCATCCCGCGTCGGGCGGCCGGGGCCGGATGCGCTTGTGGTGCGTTGGGGCGGGCGGAGGCGGGGGCGGCATGGACGGTCAACAGTTCTTCTCCCCTCGGAGCTCCTGGACGAGGTACGTCACGACGAATCCCAGGGAGACGGCCAGCAGGACGACGGCGATGGCGGAGCCGAAGCCGATGCGGCTGGCCTCACCGATGATGTTGTCGGTGACGAGCACCGAGAGCAGTTCGAGTCCGTTGCGGCCGTGGTTGACGGCGTACACGATGTCGAAGGCGCGCAGGGACTCGATGACGGTGATGACGCCGACGATGACGTTGACCGGCCGGAGCGTGGGGAAGACGATGCGGAAGAAGGTCTGCGCCTCGCCCGCCCCGTCGATCGCCGCGGCCTCCTTGAGCGAGGGGTCGACGGCCTTGAGCCCGGCGAGGTAGAGGATCATCACATAGCCGGTGTGCCGCCAGGCCGCGGCCAGCAGGACCATCCAGATGTTGAGGTCCGGATCGCCGAGCCAGTCGGTCGGCGAACTCGTGTCCCCGATGACCGCGTTGAGGGCTCCCTGATCGCGGGAGAAGATCAGCTGGGCGATGAAGCCGACCACGGCGAGCGACAGCACGACGGGCATGTAGAGCGTCGACTGGTAGAAGCGGCTGAATCGCACGCCCCTGTCGATGAGTACGGCGAGCAGCAGCCCGAACGGCGCGGCGACGAGGCCGAGGAAGGCGAGCCAGAGCAGGTTGTGCCGGGCGGCGGGCCAGAACTGCGGGTAGTTGGTGAAGAGGTTCGCGTAGTTCTGCGTACCGACCCATTTGATGTCACCGATGCCGTCCCAGCTGGTGAAGGAGAGCACGACGGAGGCGAGGGTCGGTCCCCATACGATGGCGATGTCGAGCAGGACGGGTATGCCGAGCAGCACACCCAGTACGGCGAGGTCGCGGTGGGTGAACCGCCGCGAGACCCGCCGTCCGGTGCGCCGCGCCGAGATGAACGACACGGTCGGTACTCCAGGTTCAGTCGGATTGCGTCTGGGGCGTCCGGGGTCAGTCGGCGGCGAAGACGGTCTTCTTCTGCCGTTCGATGTCGTTGACCAGTCCGTCCACGTCGTTCGGGTTGCTGATGAACTTCTGGATTGCCGGGATCATGACCGTGGAGGAGAAGTCCGGCCGGGTGTCGCGGTCCAGGAACTGGGAGATCTGCTTCGCCCCGGAGACCAGGTCCACGGCCTTCTTCTGGAGCGGCGAGTACGCGGAGATGTCCGCCTGGTCGCTGACCGCGATGTTGTTCGGGTCGCTCTTCAGGTAGATGTCCTCGGCCTTCCCGGTGGCCAGCCACTTGAGCAGGTCCTTGGCGCTCTCCAGGGTCTTCTTGTTCTTGAGGTTCTTCGACTTCTTCGCCAGCAGGAATCCGTCGATGGGTGCCTCGACCGCGTCCTGTCCGTGCTCCGGGTTGATGACGGGGAAAGAGAAGAAGTCGATGTCGCTCTGCTCGCCCTTGGGGAACTGGGCTCCGGGGTGCGGCAGGCCGAACACGGCCATGCCGGCCTCCCTCTTCTGGAGGCTGTTCGCGGCCTCCTGCCAGGTACGGCCGTTGGCGCCCTGCTGGCAGTACGGGAGCAGCCGGCGCCAGGTGTCGAAGACTTCCCTGACCCGCTTGTCGGTCCAGGCGACTTCCCCCGCCATCAGGCTCTTGTGGAACTCGTAGCCATTGGTCCGCATGTCGATGTAGTCGAAGGTGCCCATTGCGGGCCAGCCGTCCTTGTCGCAGAAGGCGATGGGGTCGAGCTTGTCCTTCTTCATCTGCTTGGCGAGAGCCACGTACTCGTCGAGGGTTTTCGGAGCCTGATAGCCACGGTCGGCGAACAGGCTCTTCCGGTGGAAGACGGCCCATGGATAGTAGTAGTAAGGCGTGAGGTACTGTTTGCCGTCCGCTCCGGTCGACTGGGCTTTCAGGGCGGCTGAGAAGCCCTTGTAATCCTGCCAGTTGTCGCTGATGTCGTACAACAGGCCCTTATTGGCGAAGAACTGCATGCGGTTGCCCGCGAACCACATGAAGACGTCGTCCGGCTTGCCCTGCAGATACCGGTTGATGTTCTCCTGAAAGGTGTTGTGGTCGACGGTGTTGACCTTCACCTTCCGCCCGCCCGACTGCGCCTCGTACGCCGCGAAAGCTTCCGCGAATGCCTTCTTCGGAATGGGGTCGGACGAATTCGAGCCCATGGTGATCGTTTTTCCGTCGCCACCGGGGCCGCCCCCACAGGCGGTGAGCAACGACGGCAGGGTCACGGCTCCCGCGCCAACTGCCGCACCACGCAAGAGACTTCGCCGGGACATCCGATGTCCCGCGACGCTGCCCGGCACACCTGACCTGCCGCAATCAGACTGCGTCATGCCCAACTCCTCCGGAGATGCAACCCAACACAACCGAACGTACGCTTGGATCTCACCCCCAAGGAGTGGTGCGGTCAATACTTTTGACGAGATATCAGAGAAACCACAGCCTGCGTCTTCCAACAGACTTCAACACGGTCTAACGTAATCGCACGCCTTGGCGTGCACATGCCGTCATCCGATCATGGACGAGTGTGGAGGAACGTAACGATGCGTCGTCTTCCAACCCGTACAACCCGAACCGGCCATCGCAGACTCATCGGAGCGCTGCTGACCGGACTGCTCTGCGCCGCGGGGTCCACCACTCCCGCCGTGGCGGATTCACGCGCTCCGGCCCCGGCTCCGGCGCCACGGGCCGGTAGCGGCCTTGCGCTCACCCCTCCGATGGGGTTCAACAATTGGAACTCGACCCACTGCCGTGCCGAGTTCAACGAGTCGATGGTCAAGGGAATCGCCGACATCTTCGTCGAGAAGGGCCTCAAGGACGCCGGCTATCAGTACGTCAATCTCGACGACTGCTGGGCAAAGCCGCAGCGCAATGCGGACGGAAAGCTGGAGGCCGATCCACAACGCTTCCCGAACGGCATCAAGGCCGTCGCTGACTACGTCCACTCCAAGGGTCTGAAAATCGGCATCTACACCAGCGCCGGCACCAAGACCTGCGACAGCGTGGGACTGCCGGGCGCGCTCGGCCATGAGTACAGCGATGCGCGGCAGTTCGCCGACTGGGGAATCGACTACCTCAAGTACGACAACTGCAACAACCAGGGCGTCGACGCGAAACAGCGCTATACGACGATGCGGGACGCGCTCGCGGCGACCGGCCGCCCCATCGTCTACAGCATCTGCGAATGGGGCCAGAACAAGCCCTGGGAATGGGCCGGCGAGCTCGGCAACCTCTGGCGCACGACGGGCGACATCAACGACAGCTGGGGAAGCATGCTGTCGATCATGAAGCAGAATCTTCCCCTCGCGGCCGCCGCGGGCCCCGGGCACTGGAACGACCCCGACATGCTGGAGGTCGGCAACGGCGGCATGACGGACACGGAGTACCGCACCCACTTCTCCATGTGGTCCGTGATGGCGGCGCCGCTGCTCATCGGTTCCGATCTGCGCCGGGCGAGCCCGGAAACCTTCGAGATCCTCTCCAACCACGAGGTCATCGCGGTCGATCAGGATCCGCTGGGCAAGCAGGGCACCGTGCTCTCCTCCGCCGACGGCCGCTGGGTCGTCACCAAGGAGATGCAGGACGGCAGCCGCGTCGTGGCCCTCTTCAACGAGACGGGCAGCGCACAGCGCATCTCGACGACGGCCGAGGCGGCGGGGCTGCCGAAGGCCACCGCGTACACGATGCGTGACCTGTGGGAGCACACGACGTACAACACGGCGGGCAGCGTCTCGGCGACCGTCCCGGCACACGGGACCGTACTGTTGCGCATCGCCGCCGGCGGCAAGTGGGCCGCGCACCCGCCCGCCGTGGAACTCGGGCTGGAGGGAAGCCCGTTGGTCGAGGCGGGTCGCACCGCGACGCTGACGACGGCGGTGACCGATCTCGGCCGTACCGCCGCCACAACGGTGTCCGCGGCTCTCACCGGCCCTTCGGGCTGGCAGGTGAAGGCGGCATCGCCGACCGGATCACCGGCCCTGCCGACCGGCCGGGCCCTGACCACCCGCTGGCAGGTGACGGCCCCTGCGGGCACGGCCACCGGCACGTACGACCTGACCCTCACCGCCCGGTACCGCTCACCGAGCGGTACACAGGTGAGGTCCACGGTCCCGTTCCGGGCCCATGTGGTGGTCGCGCCACCGGCGGGCACCAGCTACCTGAGCGATCTGCCCCGGCTCTCCGCCACCAACGGCTGGGGCCCGGTCGAACAGGACACCAGCAATGGTGAGAGCAAGGCGGGAGACGGCAATCCGCTCACCATCGGCGGCACGGTCTTCGCCAAGGGGCTCGGTGTGCATGCCGACAGCGCCGTCGAGTTCTACACCGGCGGGGCATGCAGCGCCGTGACGGCCCAGGTCGGGGTCGACGACGAGAAGGGGACCAAGGGCACGGTCGTCTTCGAGGTCTGGGCCGACGGTACGAAGGCGGCGGCGACCGGCGTACTGACCAATGCGATGCCCGCGCAGCCGCTCTCGGCGGATGTGAGCGGCGCGCAGGTGGTACGTCTGGTGGTCACCGACGGCGGGGACGGCGTCGATTCCGACCACGCGGACTGGGGGGACCTGAGGATCACCTGCTGACGGAAGCGGCAGCGGGACAGCCCCCACGGAATCGCGGTCGCGGCCACATCGCGCCTTCGGACGCCGGACGGGCCCCGGACATCGGTCCCGGGGCCCGTCCGGCGCTTCTCACCGCGCCGTCGGCAGTCAGGCCTGAACGGCCACCGTCCCGCGCGAACCCACCCGCGCCGCCGCGGCCGCCGCGCCCACGAGCCCCGCGTCGGTACCCATCACCGCCGGGGCCACCGTGAGCTGCTGGACGAAGGAGAGCGTGGCGTACCGGCGCAGGGCACGGCGCAGCGGAGCGAAGAGGATGTCGCCCGCACCGGCGACTCCCCCGCCGATCACCGCGATGTCGATCTCGACGAGCGTGGCGGTGGCGGCGATCCCGGCGGCCAGCGCCTGCGCGGCACGCTCGAACGAGGCAATGGCGATGGGATCCCCGGCCCGCGCGGCGGCGGCCACGGCGACCGCCGAGGCATCGCCGTCCGGTCCGGGCTGCCAGCCGGTCTCCAGCGCCCGGCGGGCGATGTTCGGTCCGCTGGCGATGCGCTCGACACAGCCGCGCGAACCGCACGGACACGGGTCGCCGTCCAGATCCACGCTGACATGGCCGATGTGGCCGGCGTTGCCCGTGGGGCCGGGGTGCAGCTTTCCGCCGAGGACGAGTCCGCCGCCCACACCGGTCGACACGACCATGCACAGCGCGTTGTCGTAGCCGCGGGCCGCGCCCAGCCAGTGTTCGGCCGCGGTCATCGCGACCCCGTCGCCGACCAGTTCGACGGGCAGTCCGCCGACCGCCTTGCCGACGCGCTCCACCAGCGGGAAGTCGCGCCAGGCAGGGACGTTGACGGGACTCACCGTGCCGGCCGAGGCATCCACCGGGCCCGCGCTGCCGATACCGACGGCGGTCGCCCGTCCCCACAGCGGTGAGCCGGACAGCTCGGCCAGGACCTCCGTCACGGCCCCCATCACCGTCTCGGCGCTCTCCCGGGCGGGCGTCGGCCGCTGCGCCCGTACGAGAAGCGCGCCGCTGCCGTCCACCAGCGCGGCAGCGATCTTGGTTCCGCCGACGTCCAGCGCGGCGACGAGGTCGGTATGCATCGGTGTGGCTCCGTGATGAGTCGGGTGCGGGACCTGCGGCTTCGGTAATCAGTCTGCCCAGTCTCCATTCAGCTGACAACGTTGTCCAGGGCCTATGCTCGACCGCACAGCCTCCGGCCTCTCCGCAGCACCGTCTCCGGGCCCGCCGGACCACCCGCACCCGACGACAGGACAGCGCACCGTGGCCGAGACCGCCCGTCACTCCGAGACCCGCTACGGCAACCGGCCGACCATGAAGGATGTGGCCGCTCGTGCCGGAGTGGGCCTCAAGACGGTCTCCCGTGTGGTCAACAGTGAGCCGGGAGTCACGCCGGACACCGAACGTCGGGTCCAGGAGGCCATCGAGGCGCTCGGCTTCCGCCGCAACGACAGCGCCCGCGTCCTGCGCAAGGGCCGCACCGCCTCCATCGGGCTCGTCCTGGAGGATCTCGCCGACCCGTTCTACGGGCCCCTGAGCCGCGCGGTGGAGGAGGTCGCCCGGGCGCACGGCGCCCTGCTCATCAACGGGTCGAGCGCCGAGGACCCGGAGCGCGAGCAGGAGCTGGTCCTGGCCCTGTGCGCGCGCCGGGTGGACGGTCTCATCGTGATCCCGGCCGGCGACGACCACCGCTATCTGGAACCGGAGATAAAGGCGGGCGTCGCCACCGTCTTCGTGGACCGCCCGGCAGGACGTATCGACGCCGACATGGTTCTCTCCGACAGCTTCGGCGGCGCCCGCGAGGGCGTCGCGCATCTGATCGCGCACGGCCACCGCCGGATCGGCTTCATCGGCGACCAGCCGCGCATCCACACCGCCACCGAGCGGCTGCGCGGCTACCACGCGGCCATGGCGGACGCCGGGACGGCGGTGAAGGACTCCTGGGTCTCCCTCGGCTCGACCGCCCCGGACCGGGTCCGGGCCGCAGCCGAGGAGATGCTGTCCGGCCCCGAGCCCGTCACCGCACTGTTCGCGGGCAACAACCGGGTGACGGTGACGGCGGTACGTGTCCTCGCGGAGCAGGAACGGCGAGTCGCCCTGGTCGGCTTCGACGACATCGAACTGGCCGACCTGCTCGGCATCACCGTCATCTCCCAGGACGCCTCAGCCGTCGGCCGCACCGCCGCGGAGCACCTCTTCCGCCGCCTGGACGGCGCGGACCACCCCCCGGCCCGCGTAGAGCTCCCCACGACGCTCATCCCGCGTGGCTCGGGCGAGCTGCCGCCCGCCTGAGAGCCTGTCGATTACGGCGCGGTCACCGTGAGCCCGCCCCGCCGCGGCGACGCGAAGGCGTCCAGGTCCGCGCGCGTCAGCCCGGTCAGCAGGGCGACCTCGGCGGTGTCCAGGGCGCCGCAGTCGATGCCGCGCAGGAGATATCCGCTGAGCGCCTTGGCGGTGGCGGGTTCGTCCATGACGTCGCCGCCCGCCTTCGCGACGTACGCGGCGAGCCGCCCAGCGGCCTGCTCCAGGCCCTCGCGGTAGAAGGTGTACACGGCCGCGTAACGGGTCGGCAGGTGGCCCGGGTGCATGTCCCAGCCCTGGTAGTAGGCACGGGCCAGCGCGCGGCGCGTGAGGCCGTAGTGGAGTCGCCAGGCATCGTGGACCTGGTGGGTGGGGCCGACCGGAAGGACATTGGTGGAGCCGTCGGAGACCCGTACGCCGGTGCCCGCGGCGGCGACCTGCATGACGGCCTTGGCGTGGTCGGCGGCCGGGTGGTCGCTGGCCTGGTAGGCGGGGCTGACGCCGACGCAGGCGCTGTAGTCGAAGGTTCCGTAGTGCAGACCGGTGGCGCGGCCCTGCGCGGCGTCGATCATGCGGGCGACGGCGGCGGTGCCGTCGGCGGCGAGGATGGACTGGCTGGTCTCGATCTGGATCTCGAAGCCGAGCCGGCCGGCCGGCAGCCCGTGCGCCTGCTCGAACGCTTCGAGGAGCCGGACGAAGGCGGTGACCTGCTCGGGATACGTCACCTTGGGGAGGGTGAGGACCAGTCCGTCGGGGAGGCCGCCCGCCTGCATCAGGCCGGTGAGGAAGATGTCCGTGGTACGGATGCCGCGGTCGCGCACGGCGGCCTCCATGCATTTCATCCGGATGCCCATGTACGGGGCGGCCGTTCCGTTCTCGTACGCCTCCGAGACGAGCCGCGCGGCGCGGGCCGCGGCCTCGTCCTCCTCGGCGTCGGGGCGGGGACCGTAACCATCCTCGAAATCGATACGCAGGTCTTCGACGGGCTCGCGCTCCAGCTTGGCGCGTACTCGCTCATGGATGGGGGCGGCGAGCTCGTCCGGGATACCGAGTGCGGTGGCGAACGCGGTCGCGTCGGGGGCGTGTTCGTCGAGGGCCTTCAGCGCCCGGTCGCCCCAGGACCGGATGGTGCCGGAGGTGAACGTGTCGCCGGGTACGTAGACCGTGTGGACCGGCTGGCGCGTGCCCGGGTCTCCCGGGTAGCGGCGGGCGAGCTCGGCGTCGACCGCGGTGAGGGAAGCACTGATCTCCTCGCTGACCGCACCGGCGAGACTCGTTGCCACCTTCTCCTGCTGTCCCATTTCCACACCCTCCACAGTCACACTGTTTCCGCTTCCCGGAAGCAACAATCCGTATAGTGAAGTTATAAGGCCGTCGGACCTGCGTCAATGGTGATCCAAAACGGTCCGGGGCCGTGCGGTGAGTGAGTGCGCACCGCGCGGCCCCGGACCGTCGGGACACTGTTTCAAGGGGGGCGGGTCAGCCCTTGCGGGTCTTGACCTCTTCGGTGAGCTGGGGCACCACCTGGAAGAGGTCGCCGACGACGCCGTAGTCGGCGAGGTCG
>NZ_JBVKBV010000036.1:0-46186 GCF_055635345.1 Streptomyces sp. NPDC111516
ACAGGACCTCCTCGCCCACGTCGGCGGGGCACTCGGCGACGACGCCGCCCTCCTCGCCCTCCAGCGCACAACCGCGCCGCACACCGGATTCCACACCAGCGATCCGGCGGACGACGGCAGCCTCCATGGGCAAGGCCACGAAGGATCTGAGCAGGTCAAACGCTAGTGCCGCATCAGGCTACGTTCGCCCTGCCCACGGCGGCGCGTAGGCGCCGGTCGTCCACGGGCTGCTGACGACGCACGGATGATCGATGCCGGGCCCGCCACGGGAGAGGGTTTATCCGTGTTGTGTGAGGTATGCGGATGGGGGCGGGCTGACCGCTGCGGGTCGGCTGCGCCGTGAGTCGGTGCGGATGCAGGCGGCCGAGTTGTTCGAGCAGGGAATCAAGCCGTTGGAAGTGGCACGGCGCCTGCGGGTGCGGTAGCCCGCTCGGTCGCCTGCGTGGGGGGCTCTGCGAGTGCCTCCCGGCGCTGGCGCGCCGGACGCGTGCCTACCCGACCTGGAGCCCGGACGGCGGCACCGGCCGTCCGGGCTCCTGCCTACCCCCGTCTCCCCATGCGGTCCGACGAGCATTAGTGTTACCCACGGGCGGAGGCCCCAGAGGCCCGAGAGGCCACAGAGGGCCCCACAGGGCACTGACCCGTCCACTGATACGCGGTGTGTGAGCGATGGCACGACCCGGCAACAGGTGCCGAAGACCCGGCCCGGAACCTTCACGCCAGGCTTGTCCCTCAATCAATCGGGGCCGGGGTGACAGCGTGGACGACCAGGTGGCATGGTCCGGGGCTCGCGTGACCTAGTGCCGTGACCGGCAATGTCTGCCCGTGAGCGAGCGTGCGTGCTGGCGGCGCGTGACAGGGCAAAGCTTGCCGGGAGGGGGCACTGGGCCGCCGTTCCTGCTGACGACCGCTCGTCATCCGTCCGCGTCATGACACCCGGCCGCAGGAACGGGTATCGCATGAATACGGCTCCGCCGGAACTGTTCGGCCGCGGCAGGGAGATCGCCGAGATCGAGGCGATGCTGGCCGGTGCGGCTGAGCACGCCGGCCGCGTGGTGGTGGTCAACGCCGGTGCGGGGAGGGGCAAGACGGCCGTACTCGAGGCCGCGGTTCACCGGGCCCGGCGCAGCGGGTTCACCGTGCTTACGGCCCGGGGCAGTGCACCCGAACGGGCCCTGCCCTACGGCCTGGTGAGCCGATTGTTCGCGCCCTTGGTGCCGGAGCTCGCGGAGCTCCCGTTCGCCGGGCTGGCCGACGAACCGTCGCTGGCCGAGCTGTGCGCTGTGCACCGGGCGCTGTCGCAGCTGGCATCCCAGGCCCCGGTACTGGTGGCGGTGGACGATCTGCATTGGCTGGACCGGCAGTCGCTGCGCTGGCTGAGTACCCTTCCGCAGCGCGTCGATCAGGCACGGATCGCGGTGCTGCTGACCATCTGCCCCGGTGAGCCGTGCGCCGATCCCGACGTCCTCGACGAGCTGCTGGCCGTCAGCGCGGTCGAGCTCCGCCCGGCCGAGCTGAGCATCCCGGCCACCTCAGCGCTGATCGAACGCACCCTCGCCGCCACCCCGGACCGGTCCTTCGTCGCCGCGGTCATTCGGGAAGTGGGAGGCAACCCGCTGTACGTCACCGAGCTGGCCTCGGTGTTGAGGGACCAGGCGGTCACGCCCACCGCCGCCTCGGCGGCAGTGCCCGGCAACACGGCCGTGTCCAGGCTCGTTTCCGGGGTGCACGCCCGCCTGCGCCGGATATCGCCGTACGCCCTCGATGTCGCCAGAGCCGTCGCCGTGCTGGGCGCCGACGCGGACCTGCCCCGCGTCACCGGAGTCTGCGGTGCCGAGCCGCCGGTGGTCATGGAGGTGACGACGGCGCTCAGCCGGGCCGGACTGCTGCGCGTGTCGGATCAGTCCGTGGCCCTGGCACAGCCGATGCTGCGCAACACGGTAATCCAGCAGGTGCCGTTCGCCGACCTGCAGACGCTGCGTACCAAGGCGGTCCGGACCCTGCGGGCCACCGGCGCTCCCGAGTGCCGGGTGGCCGAACAGCTCGTCGCCACCCCCCCGCTGGCCGAACCCTGGGTGGTTGCCCTCCTGCTCGACGCGGCCACAGCCGCCATCGGCCGGGGCGATCCCGACACGGCCATCGCCTACCTGGGCAGGGCTCTGCACGAGCCCATGCCGGACGCCCTCCGGACGCGGCTCCTGACGGAGCTGGGCCGGGCCGAGGGGTACGTGGACCTCGGCGCGGCGATCCGCCGGCTGACCACGGTCTCGGAGCGGCAGGCCGGCGTCGTACGGGAACTGGCAGAGCACCTCGCCGTGGCCGGGTGCCACCAGGCCGCCGTTGAGCAGCTGGACGCCGATGGCCAGGCGCTGTGCTCGGCGGAGCTGCGGTTCGACAGCGAGGCGACCGCGGGAGCCGCAGCGGCGCTGCTGACCCGCCTGCCCGCGCCGGTGAAGGGCAGGGTGGACGGGTTGGACGAAGGGCGACACCTGAGCCTGCTCGCCATGCGCACCGCATGGGCCGGCCGTTGCCGGGGCCGGGCCGTGACCCTGGCCAAGGAAGCGCTGGCGGTGCTCCCGGTCAACCCCGACGCGATGCGGCCCACCCTGCGCGCTGTGCTGGTGCTGGCCCAGGCCGGACGGGCCAAGGAAGCCCACGAACGCTGCGACGCCCTGGTGGGCCATGCGCTGCGCTGGGGCCACCGGCCGTCCCTGGCCGCGGCCCGGTCGCTGCGCGGAGTCGTCGCCCACCGGCTGGGCCGGATGCCGGCCGCAGCCGAAGACGCCCGGAGCGCGCTGGAGCTACTCATCGGCTGCGGGGCGCCCCGGCAGCGGGGCGCGGCGGTGGAGTTCCTGGCCCGGCTGGTGGAGATCCTGGTCGATCTGAGCGACCACGACGAGGCGGCGGGCCTGCTCGAACGGTCGGAGCTGTGCGGCGATGTGCCTCGGACCTGGGCCGGCACGGCCCTGCTGCTCGCCCGGGGCCGCCTGCGGGTCGCCGCCGGAGCACCGGCCGAAGGGCTCCGGGATCTGCTCCGCGCAGGCGATCGGCTTCCGTTGTGGAAGGTGGAGAATCCCGCGGTCGCCCCGTGGCGGTCCGAGACCGCGACGGCTCTGCTGGCACTCGGTGAGACGGCCGACGCTTGCCGCCAGGCCGCGGAGGCGGTGGAGCAAGCGCGCCGGTGGGAGGCGTCCGGACCGTTGGGTGCCGCGCTGCGGACGCAGGGCGTGGTGACCGGTGGCACCCAGGGACTGACCACGCTGGAGCAGTCGGTCTCCGTTCTGGAACGGTCGGCCGCCAAGCTCGACCTGGCACGCTCCCTGAGCGAGTACGGTACGGCGCTGAGCCGGGCCAAGCGTTCGGTTCCGGCTCGCCGGGCGCTGCGCGGTGCGGTCGAACTCGCCGAGGAGTGCGGCTGCGCGGATCTGGCGCGACGTTCGCGTATCGAGCTGTCCGCGTCGGGTGGCCGAGCGCCGAAGTCCGCCGGCGCGGAGGGAGTCGCCGTACTGACCGCCGCCGAACTACGCACCGCGATGCTTGCCGCCGAGGGCCGGACCAACCGGGAGCTGGCCGACATCCTGCGGGTCGGGCTGCGCACCGTCGAGGTCCATCTCACCAAGGCGTACCGAAAGCTCGGTATCGAAGGACGCGACCAACTGGTGGGCGTCCTGCACGGCCATGTGCCGGCCCGCACCGGGTCGCGGTGAGCAATCCCGCACATGGTGCACACACAAGGTGCGCACGAGGCCGACCGGATCGCGGTCGGCCGGATGACCGGAAGTCTTTACCGCAGGTATGTCCCAATCGCCGTCGGCGGCGAAGCGTCCGCTGAAAATCAGCCGTTGAAATTATGTGAAGAAGTGGTCATCGTTCGCTGGGCAATGCTGCACAGCAGTGTCTTGCGGTACCGAAATGTTGACCGAAAGAAACTGGGGCCGAGGTGGCCTGTCGACCCGTCGGCGTACTAACGTCTTGCCCGAACCGAAGTTATGAAAATGTGTTCGGTTTATTTTCGAACGACACTTCTCCCAATCATTGAATAGGAGCGCAATTCATGCGTGACTTCATCGAGACCCGTGAGATCGCCGACAACGACCTGGACAACGTCTCCGGTGGCATCAGCGCTGGCGGCGGTGTCTCCACCGGCCTGCTCGACGTCTCCGGCGGCGTCGCTGTCGACGGCGTCGAGGGTCTCATCGGTTCCACCGCTTCCCTGGTGCCCGTCCCGTCGGTCATCGCCGGCCTCTGACGGTCTCATTTGCCGCGAGGCGTAAACTCCATGGGCTCTGAAACATTTGTTCCAGAGCCCATGGATGCTGTGGGTCGACGGCCGTCGGCTGTCGCCCCGATGAATGCAGTTGAAGGAATACCTCCGTGCAGTTCCGGCAAAAGGCGCTTTCCAAGCTGCAATCGCCTGAAGAACTCGACATACCGGTGCGCTTCGCCCGGCCGCAGGGCTGGCTCGTGCTCGCGGTAACGGCCGTCGTCATGGCCGGCGCGTGCTTCTGGGCCGTGACCGGCTCCGTGTCGTCCAAGCTGACCGCGGCCGGGATCCTGACCCATGCGGCGGGCAGTTACATAGTGCAGAGCCCGGTCGCGGGTCAGGTCACCGCTGTCTACGCCGATGAGGGCGACATGCTGCCGGCCGGCGCCCGGCTGCTGAGCATCCGCACGGGCCAGAAGGTCGAGACCGTACACGCGGTGGCCGCGGGCCGGGTGAACGCCCTGCTGGCCAAGATCGGTGCGGTGGTGGCCACCGGGGCGGATCTAGCGACCGTGGAACGTATCGACGACACCGACGACCCGTTGGTGGCGGTGTTGTACGCGCAGGACAGCAGCGCATCGACGATCCCCATGGGTTCGTCGGTGGACCTCACCGTCCAGTCCGTGCCCGCGCAGCAGTACGGGGTGTTGCGGGGCCGGGTCCTCGGGGTCGGCCGGACTCCCCAGACGCAGCAGCAGATCACCAGCTTTCTCGGGGACCGCCAGTTGGGCGAGCAGTTCTCGCAGGGCGGCCAGCCGCTGGCTGTCGTGGTCCAGCTGGACCGGTCGGCGGGCACGAAGTCCGGGTACGCGTGGTCGTCGGCAGACGGCCCGCCCTACACGATCGACTCCACGACGCTGGTCAGCGGCGCCATCCACCTCGCGGCGCAGCGCCCGATCGAATGGGTCCTCCCATGACCGCGCAGCACGATTCCGCCGGGCGCGGGAGACACCGCCCCAACCACCCCAACCGCCCGGCCCAGCAGCCCGATCGCCGACGGCGCAGGCACGAGCCGAAGCGGAAGAAGCAGAGGACCGTCCGCAGCCCCACCGTGCTCCAGATGGAAGCCGTGGAGTGCGGCGCCGCCTCGCTGGCGATGGTGCTCGGCCACTACGGCCGCCATGTGCCCCTCGAGGAACTCCGAATCGCCTGCGGGGTGTCCCGCGACGGCTCCAGGGCCAGCAATGTGCTCAAGGCGGCACGCGGCTACCGCCTGAACGCCAAGGGCATGCAGATGGAAACGGCCGCCCTGGCCGAGGTACCCGCGCCGGCCATCTTGTTCTGGGAGTTCAACCACTACGTCGTCTACGACGGGATGGGGCGCCGCTTCGGCCGGCGCGGCGTGCACATCAACGACCCGGCCAGGGGCCGCCGGTTCGTCCCGACGGAGGACTTCGACACCAGTTTCACCGGCGTCGTGCTGACCTTCGAGCCCAGCGAGCGATTCCGCCCGGGTGGCCGCCGGCCGGGAATCACGGGCGCCCTGCCGGCGCGGCTGCGCGGCACCGCGGGCACGATGCTGGCCGCGGTGATCGCCAGCTTCCTGCTGGTTGTGGTGGGCGTGGCAGCGCCGGCTCTGAGCCGCGCGTACATCGACATGTTCATGTTCGGCAACCAGACGTCCCTGCTGCCGCTGATCTTCTCGTCGATGGCCGCCGCGGTGGTGCTGACCGCCGTGCTGGTCGCGATCCAGCAGGCGAACCTGCTGCGCGGGCGGATCATCTCCTCCACGCTGAACAGCGCCCGCTTCCTGCGACATCTACTCAGGCTGCCGGTCACCTTCTTCGCCCAGCGCAACCCCGCCGACCTCGTCCAGCGGCTGCAGTCCAACGACTCGGTCGCCGAGACCCTGGCACGGGACCTCGCCGCCGCCGGTGTGGACGCCGTGGTCGTGATCCTCTACGCGGTCCTGCTGTGGAGCTACGACCCGCAACTGACCGTCATCGGGGTACTGATCGCGCTGCTCAACGTGGCGGCACTGCGGATGGTGACCCGGATCCGGGACACCGACGTCCAGAAGCTGCGGGCGGACAGCGCCCGGCTGACCAACACCTCGTACAGCGGCCTCCAGCTGATCGAGACGATGAAGGCCACCGGAGGCGAGAACGGGTACTTCCGCCGCTGGGCCGGGCAGCACGCGACCACGCTGGACGGGCAGCAGCGGCTCGGCGTGCCGAGCGCGGCGCTGGCCGTCGTCGCGCCCACGCTCGCGGCACTCAACAGCGCGCTGATCCTCCTGATCGGCGGGGTGCGGGCGGTGGAGGGCCATATCTCGATCGGTCTGCTCGTGGCCTTCCAGTCGCTGGTGACCAGCTTCACCGCGCCGGTCGCCCGGCTGAGCGGGGTGGCCGGCCGGATCCAGGACTTCGCGGCCGACGTGGCCCGGCTCAAGGACGTCGAGAGCTTCCCGGTGGACCCGCTGTACTCGCAGGACCGGCCGGCCGCGAGCACCCGCAAGCTCAGCGGGCACTTGACGCTGGAGGGCATCACCTTCGGGTACAGCCCGCTCGACAAACCGCTGCTCACCGACTTCTCGCTGTCGGTCGGACCAGGCCGGCAGGTCGCCCTCGTCGGCGGCTCCGGCAGCGGCAAGTCCACGGTGTCCCTGCTGATCTCGGGCCTGTACAAGCCGTGGGAGGGCGAGATCCGCATCGACGGGCAGCGGCTGGACGGGATCTCCCGCAGCTCGCTGTCCGCCTCGGTCTCCTTCGTCGACCAGGATGTCTTCCTCTTCGAGGGCACCGTCCGCGACAACGTGGCGCTGTGGGATCCCTCGATACCCGACGAAGCCGTGATCGCCGCCCTCAAGGACGCCGCCGTCCATGACGCCGTCGCCCGGCGGCCAGGCGGCATCCACAGCCGGGTGGAGCAGGACGGCCGCAACTTCTCCGGTGGTCAGCGGCAGCGCCTGGAGATCGCCCGGGCGCTGGTCCGCCGGCCCAGCGTGCTGGTCCTGGACGAGGTGACCAGCGCCCTGGACGCCGAGACCGAGCAGCTGATCATCGACAACCTGCGGCGGCGCGGCTGCGCCTGCGTCGTGATCGCGCACCGGCTGAGCACGGTGCGCGACAGCGACGAGATCGTCGTCCTCGACCACGGAACGGTCGTGGAGCGCGGCCGGCACGAGGACCTGGTCGCCGCCGGGGGCCCGTACGCCGAGCTGGTCAGGGAGCACTGACGTGACGTCATCCGTACACGACACCGTCGACGTGGTGGTCGGCGCCATGGGCGGCCTGGGCCTGCCGGTCGACTCCACGAGCACCCGCAGCCTGTTGCTGGACGGGCCGCACGTCCTGTGGCTGGTGGTGGACGGCGCGATGGACCTGTTCGCGGTCGACGCCGTCAGCCAGGGCCGCTGGCACTTCCTCGGCCGGCTCGAAACCGGCACCCTGCTGCTCGGCCCGGTCGAGGGCCCGCAGCACACGCTGGTCGGCAGGCCCCTGGAGGGGTGCCGGGTGCGCCGAATACAGCTCCGGGAGCTGTACCGGCCCGAGTACGGATACGAGCACGGCTACGGCGACCAGCAGGTCAGCCTCAGCCCGCTGGAGGACGCCTTCGCCCGCGGGGTCGGCCGCAGCCTGCGCGTACTGTTCGAAGGCCCCCTCGACGGGCAGCTGGACGGCCAACTGGACGGCCAGGCCGAGCCGTACGAATCGGGTGACGACAACATCCTGTGGATGCCGGTGGCCCCCGGCAGCGTGCAGTACGGCGCCGCGTTCAGCATGGAGGCGGCCGCCGACCTGCTCATCGACGGCGCGATGTGGCAGCAGATGGTCAACCAGCAGTCCCGGCTGCTGTTCGCGCTGGATCGCTGGATAGAGCGGCTGGAGCGCGCTCACGAGGACCGGACGGCGGCCGGGATCAAGGCCGGCGAGGCCGTACGCGAACAGGCCGATCAGGCGCTGCTGGCCTCCATCAACAGGCCCTTCGCCAACCGGCCGGGGAAGACCGCGGCCGTTCCGGCCGACGGGATCGACGACGCCACCCTCGCCGTCTGCCGACTGGTCGCCGACACCGCCGGGGTCACCGTCTCGGCGCCCCCGGAGGGCGGCGACCTGACCGACCGGAGGAGTCCGGTGGAGCGCATCGCGGTGCACTCACGGCTGCGTACCCGGGTGGTCAGGCTCACCGGGTGCTGGTGGCGGGAGAACTCCGGTCCCCTGGTGGGCCACCGGGGAAAGACCGGAGCGCCGGTCGCGCTGCTGTGGCGCCGTGGCGGGTATGAGGCGGTGAACCCCACCACCGGCGCACGGATGAGGATCAGCAGGGCCAACTTCGACGAACTCCAGCCCCGCGCCGTCATGTTCTACCGCCCGTTGCCCGAACAGCCGGTGGTGTCCGTCTGGCACTTGCTTCGCTTCAGTGTGCGCGGCATCGGGATGGACATGCGCAACCTGGTCCTGGGCGGGCTGGTCGCGGTCGGCCTCGGGACGCTGGTACCGATCGCCACCGGACAGGTCCTCGGTGTCTACGTACCGAACGCCGAGAACAGCCTCATCGTCTCGACCTCCCTGGCGCTCGTGGCCACCACCGTCGTCTCGGCCGCCTTCATGCTGCTGCAGAACATCTCCATCCTGCGCATCGAAGGACGTGCCGAAGCCGCCCTGCAGCCGGCCGTCTGGGACCGGCTGCTGCGGCTGCCGACGAAATTCTTCGCCGAGCGCTCCACCGGGGAGCTCGCGAGCGCGGCGATGGGCATCAGCGCCATCCGCCGCGTACTGTCCGGCATCAGCTCGGTCACGGTGCAGGCCGGCATGGTCGGCGCGGTGAACCTCGTCCTGCTGCTCTGGTACAGCGTCCCGCTGACGCTGATGGCTCTGGCCATGCTGGTGGTCGTCGCCGCGGTGTTCCTCGGGCTCGGACTGTCGCAGCTGCGGTGGCAGCGCCGGCTGATCATGGTCAACAACAAGCTCAACAACCAGGCCTTCCAGACGCTGCGCGGCCTGCCCAAACTGCGCGTCGCCGCCGCGGAGAGCTTCGCCTACGCCGCCTGGGCGCGGGAGTTCGCGCACAGCCGCGAGCTGCAACAGCGGGTGGGCCGGCGCAAAAACCTGATCACCGTCTTCAACGCGGTCTACCTGCCGTTCTGCAACCTGGTGATGTTCATGCTGCTCGCCGGGCCGGCCCGCGGCACCCTGTCGGCGAGCGGCTTCCTCACCTTCAACACCGCCGTGACCATGATGCTGACCTCGGTCACCCAGCTCACCGGCGCCCTCATCTCGGCTGCCTCCGTCCTGCCGCTCTTCGAGCAGGTCAAGCCGATCCTCGACGAGGTCCCCGAGGTACGCGGGGGCAGCACGGCACCCAGCACGCTGTCCGGCGCGATCGAGGCCAAAGGCCTGTCCTTCCGGTACGCCCAGGACGGGCCGCTGGTGCTCGACAACGTGTCGTTCCAGGTGCGGCCGGGCGAGTTCGTCGCGATCGTCGGAGCCAGCGGCTGCGGCAAGTCGACCCTGCTCCGGCTGCTCATCGGCTTCGACCGGCCGGCCTCCGGCAGTGTGCTCTACGACGGTCAGGACCTGGCCGCCCTCGACCAGGCCGCCGTACGCCGTCAGTGCGGAGTCGTCCTGCAGAACGCCCAGCCCTTCTCCGGCTCGATCCTGGACTGCATCTGCGGCGCCGAGCTGTTCAGCCTGGAAGAGGCCTGGGCGGCCGCCGCGATGGCAGGCCTGGCCGAGGACATCAAGCGGATGCCGATGGGCATGCACACCATGCTCTCCGACGGCGGCGGCGCCGTCTCCGGCGGGCAGCGGCAACGCCTGATGATCGCCCAGGCCTTGATCCGCCACCCGCGCATCCTCTTCTTCGACGAAGCCACCAGCGCGCTGGACAACGAGACCCAGCGCATCGTGATCGAGAGCACCCGCGCGCTGCGCGCCACCCGCATCGTGATCGCCCACCGGCTCTCCACTGTCATGGACGCCGACCGGGTCATCGTCATGTCGGACGGCCAGGTGATCCAGCAGGGACCGCCCGCCGAACTGCTCGCCGACACCAGCGGCCTCTTCCACGAGCTGGTCCGCCGGCAGATCCGCTGACCCGCCTTTGCTGCTCCTTTAGTTGGGAATCACCGATCATCCCCACAGCCGAGAAGGAGTCGCGGTCCCCGCGGTGAACGAACCTCCCAGTACCTGCCGTGGCACTGTCACGTTGGCTGACCGGGTGGGATGATCTTCGTGTTGATCATGCTGGGAAGGGGATCGCTGGTGTCGTCTGTGCCGCCGTCGTACAGGGGTCACCGGTACCCGGTCGAGGTGATCTCCCACTGCGTGTGGCTGTACTTCCGCTTCCCTCTGTCGTTCCGCGAGGTTGAGGAGCTGATGCTCCAGCGCGGCGTGATCGTCTCGTATGAGACGGTGCGGCGGTGGTGTCTGAAGTTCGGCCAGGTCTACGCCGCCGCACTGCGCCGTCGCCGTCCCCAGCCCGGCGACAAGTGGCATCTGGACGAGGTGTTCATCAAGATCAACGGGGTGCAGAAGTACCTGTGGCGGGCCGTCGACCAGGACGGCAACGTCCTGGACATTCTCCAACCGCCGCGACAAGGCCGCGGCCAGGCGCTTCTTCCGCCGTCTGATGAAGAAGACCCGGGCGGTGCCGAGGGTGATCATCACCGACAAGCTGCGTTCCTACGGCGCCGCCCACCGCGAGGTCATGCACTCGGTGGAGCACCGCTCTCACAAGGGCCTGAACAATCGGGCCGAGAACTCCCACCAGCCGACGAGGCAACGCGAACGCGCGATGAAGGGCTTCCGCTCCGTAGGTGCGGCTCAGCGGTTCCTTTCCGCGTTCAGCGGCATCTCACCCCACTTCCGACCCCACCGCCACCCGATAACAGCCTCCGACCACCGAGCCGAGATGACCATCCGCTTCGCCATCTGGGACCACGTCACCGGAGTCGTCGGCACGGCCGCAACGGCCTGACCCAGGGCTGACACCCGAGCCGATAACACCCTGGCACGCCATCAGGCCCTCGCACCCCCAACAACGTGACAACGCCTCTTGACGGCTTAACTGCATGAGGTGTCTGCTCCGCGATAGCCGGAGGAAGCGGATCGTTGTCTGGACGCCCGGCGCGGCCCGGCTGGCTCCGGCGTTCCCTCCCCGGCCCTGCTCGCCCGCGCAGACCGGGGCTTTGCCCGCTTCCTTGCCCAGCGGACCGTGGCCCAGCCGACGGAGGCGAAGACACCCAGCGGTGACCGCCGGCCACCCCCACCGCGCTCCAGCAGCGAGGCCCGCCATGCACACCAGCACGCACACGGCCCTGTACGATCCCGACGGACTGATCGAAGCCGGGCTCCCGCTCGACCGCGAGCCATACGAGTGCCTCATCAAGGCCGTCCTCGCATGGACCGGCCCGGACACACTGACGACCCGCGACTACGAGCAGATCGCCCTCCAGCTCACCGGCCACGCCCGCGCCATCGCCTCCGACGTCCGCTGCCGCGCCGACCAGCTGCCCAAGGACAGCGGGCGCAAGGCGCTCGCCGACGTCGTCCTGCGCGAGACGGAAGGCCGACTGTCCACCACGCTGGAGGGCACCGTGCGCTGCGTCCAGAACCGCGCCCGGATGGTGCGCGCCCTGTACGAGCGCCTGGACCGCGTCACGGAAGCCTCCCCGGCCGCCCACCTCTGACCAAAGGTCTGGGCTGTCTGTATGGGAGGTTGTCGCCGTCAGTTGGGAAGCTGTGTGGGCCCATTGGGTGGTTTGAGCGTGTTCATATGCGTATGGCTGGGGCGTGGCTGGGACGGTTGTGGCGTCGTCGATCACGAAGGGGCCCTGATGATCCGTAGATTCGCCCGGTTATGCAGTGCTGTTGCTCTGGGCACCGTAATGGTGACGGCCGCAGCGGTTGCGCCTGCCAGCGCATTCACCGCATCGGCCGTGGTATCCGCGCCGAGCCGGCTCACATCCCTACCGCCGCAGCAGAACGTCCCTTCCCTGGACGCCGGCGGGCCTGCCGGGACCGTCGACTATCCCCCGGACGGTCAGCGGCACCCCGGGCCCAGCACCATCACCATCCAGGCGCCGCCCTACACCCGCATCGTCGGACTGGACCTGCGGTGCACCGGGATGGGGTGCCCGGTGAGCATCGCGCCTGACGGCAAGTCCGCCACGGCTCAGCTCACAGCTGGCACCTATGACTTCATCCGGCCGTGGACCGTCCACGTCGTCGCAGACCCCGACGCACCCCTGGCCGGGGGAACCTTCAGTGGCACCTTCACCGTGGACGGCGTGACACAGCCGCTCACCGTGCAGATCACCCCCGGCATCCAGGGCATCATCGCGGCCAACCTCCGCAACACCAGCCCCTCCGGAGGTGGCGTGCGCGTACTCTCCGTCGACCCGGGCACCAACACCGAAGCCGCAGGCCTGCTGCCCGGTGACCGCATCGTCGAGGTCGACGGAGTCCTCACGCCCACCGTCAACGACCTCGACAACGTCCTGAGCGGCAAGCGGTCCGGCGCCACTTATCCCGTGACCGTCAATCGCGGCGGCACGCTCGTCACTCTGCAGGTCCCCCTGGACCCGGAACCGTAACCTCACAGGCGACACACCCCACATGGTGTGGCCCGTTTCCGTCCAAGATGCTGTTGACGAATTCGGGCCCGGCTCCTTCGCCCCGTTGGATCTATCCGGCGGGGCGAAGTGCTACGAGGTGCGCAGGTCACTGCCCCTGGGGCAGCGGGCAGCGCCGCCAACACCTCTCCCTGTAAGGGGAGAGGGTCTCAGTTCGGTCATCTAGCAGCTCGGGCGCCGGGTGGCCCGTGGTTCGCTGAGTTCGACCTGCTCAAGCACGAACAGCTCTCGAATTCGCCACCCACCCCCACCCCGAACAGCCAGCCGTCCTGGCCAACGCCCGCGTCCTCGGCGAAGGCATCGACGTCCCCACCATCGACGACGTCGTCTTCGCCGACCCCAAAAACAGCCCCGTCGACACCGTCCAAGCAGTCGGCCGCGCCCTACGACAAACCCCCGGCCGCGACCGCGTCGGCCGCCGCGCACACGGACGACCACCACGATCAGGCATCAGACCCGCCGCACGCCGTCGACCACCCAGGCCGGGCCGCCGCGCTCACCCCGGCGCAGCGGGCCGCCGCCGTTCAGGCCCATCAGCAAGCCGCGATGCCTGAGGAGTACCTGGACGGCCGGACGACCGACCCGACGACGTGGCTGCGCACGCCAGAGAACCTGGACCGGCTCGCCGCCTTCACTCGCGCGGCCAACGCCCGCCGCCGCGCCATCGAGGAGAGGGAGATCCCGGCCCCGGACGTCGACCCGGCCGGACCGGTCGACCGGCGCTCAGCGAGCCGAAGGCGTCGCGCGGCCATGCGCCCGGCTACCACCTCTACACAGCCCGGTGGGCGCTGCCCGATCTCGGCCCCGCCCGGCGACCGCCGTCGGCCGTCCCCGACCCGGACCGGCAACCCATCGCCCGCCGTCTGAATTTTGACCGCAAGACCGTGTGCCGCTTCCGCGACACCGACCTCGATCAGTTGCTGGCCTCCGCTCGCGAGCGTCGCCCCAACGGCGTCCTGGAGCCGTTCAAGGCGTACCTCAACGCACGCTTCACCGAGGCGCAAGGCCAGGTCAGCGGCACACGCCTGTTCCTGGAGATCCAGACCCGCGGCGCTGCCCTTGATCACCTTGGCGAACTCGGCGTCGAACCGCTCCTTGCCGACCTTCTCAGCGAGCGTGGTCAGGTACTTCACCTGCGCGGCCGGCGAGGCGGTCGGACACGATCAGGGGCAGCCGAGGATCACGTGTGTCATGCCTCCGCGCCGACGGCGGGCGCGGACATCGTGTAAGCCTGGTCGGCGAGGACGCCGATGCCCTCGTGCAGATATTTAACCGAGTCAGAATGCATACATGTGATCACACAATGCAATGGAACTCCCTCGCGACTTTTCGGCTCGCCTCAGCCGCCGCTTCGAAGTAGACATTGAAGTGAGGCGGTCGCAGGGAAGGTGGTCGCTGTGGTCCATCGTGATGCCATGCCCGTGAGTGACGCAGAGGCCGCGATGCTGGATGCCATGTTCACCCAGTCACCGGTGGGCCTGCACTTGCTGGACACGGACCTGCGGCTCGTTCGGATCAACACCGCCACGGCCACTATGCGAGGCATACGGGCGGAAGATCTCATCGGGCGCCGCTTCGCCGACATCTACGACCTCGTCGAGCCGGAAAAGACCGAAGCTCTCGTCCGCGGGGTATTGAGCAGCGGTGTTCCCCTACGGGACCACGTCGTACGGATGCGCCTCAAGACCGATCCGGTGCAGGTGCGCCACTATGCGGTCTCCGTCTTTCGCCTGGACGACCCTCGAGGAGCCGCTCTCGGCCTCGCGATGTCCGTGGTCGATGTAACCGATCTGGAAAGGACACGCGCTCATCTCCATGTGCTGGGGGTAGTGCGTGAGCGCGTGGGCCGGACGCTTGACGTGGTGGCCACCTGCGAAGAACTCGTGGACACCTTGGTGCCAGCGTTCGCCGATGTCGCAGTCGTGGAAGTGGTGGACCCGGTCCTCTGGGGCGAGGATCCTCCGCTCTTTCCCCTACCCCGGGGCATGTCCCTACGCCGCGTCGGCTTCCGCAGCAGCGGCAGCGAGCCACCAGCCCATCCGGTAGGGGATATACGCGACATGCCCGTGCCCAGCCCCTACACGCAAGCTCTGACCGATCTGCGTCCCCGTTCGCTCACCCTGCGTTCCGAGCTGCCCTGGCTGACAGCCGAACCGGGTCTCGCCGCGGCGATCCGCGCATCCGGGGCGCACACGCTCCTCGTCGTCCCGCTCGCCCTACGTGGCGCTGTACTCGGCGTCATCACTCTTTACCGCACCCGGCAGCCGGATCCGTACGACCAGGACGACATCGAGTTCGCGCTCCAACTGGCCGACCACGCCAGCCTGTGTATTGACAACGCCCGCCGGTACCTGCGCGAGTACACTGCGGCCGCGACGGTCCAACGTCATCTGCTTCCGTCCCGTCCCACGCCCCTCACCGCACTGGAGACCGCTCATCTTTCAGTAGGCCACCAAGGTGCGGGGATCTGGTACGACACCATCCCTTTGTCTAGTGCCCGCACCGCCTTGGTCATTGGGGAAGTTGCCGGAGGAGACATTCATGCCACAGCGGTCATGGGGCAGCTACGCACTGTCATCCGGTCCCTGGCCGCGTTGGATCTTGGGCCCGACGAGCTTCTCGCCCGCCTGAACGACGCTGCGACCCGCATGTCGACCGAGTGCGCATCCCGGCCAACGGCCGATCCACTGCGTCGTGACGCGCTTACCGCCAGTTGCTTGTATGCCGCATACGACCCTCTGACGCGTACGTGTAAGGCTGCTTGCGCCGGCAACTTGGCCCCCGTCATCATGTTTCCGGACGGCACGACCGAGATCGTCGACCTACCGGCCTGCCCGCAGCTCGGCAATACCAGCGAAGCGCCATTCGCCGCGACCAGCCTCGAGATCCCGACCGGCAGCCTTCTGGCCTTGCCTAGCCACCCAGCCCTACCCTCGTACCTCGCGAGCGGCACCAGCCCCCTAACAGGCGGGCCGGCAGGCGCCGATCACCCCCTTCAGGACTTGTGTGACGATATTGCCTACAAGCTTCCGACCGACATCGACACGGGGCCTGTCGCGCTCCTCCTCGCCCGTACCCGTCTCTTCCCGGCCGACCTCGTCGCCTACTGGCAGCTGGACAACGACCCCACGGCAGCCGCCACCTCCCGACACCACGTTCGCAACCAACTCACGCTCTGGAACGTGGCAGAGGAAACAGCCTTCACCACCGAACTCATCGCCAGTGAACTCGTGACGAATGCACTCCGGTACGGAAGGCCGCCCTTGGAACTGCGACTGATCAACGACCGCGCGCTGACCTGCGAGGTCCGAGACACCAGCCTCGCCGCACCGCACCTACGCCACGCCCGCACCGTCGACGAGGGCGGGCGGGGACTGTTCATCGTTGCGCAGCTTGCTCAGGTCTGGGGGACCCGC
Source organism: Streptomyces sp. NPDC111516 (assembly GCF_055635345.1). NCBI lineage: Bacteria > Bacillati > Actinomycetota > Actinomycetes > Kitasatosporales > Streptomycetaceae > Streptomyces > Streptomyces sp. NPDC111516. Next base: position 16,259 of record NZ_JBVKBV010000036.1, read on the forward strand.
TTCACAGAGGACGGCAAGACCATCTGGGCTGAGCAGACGTGTACTTCTGCCACCCGCGCACCGATTCCTCATGGGTGATCCTCCCGCCGGCGCAGGTGCTCGCGGCAGCGGCCGGCGGGCAGTCGCATTGGACTTGCGGGTCCTTGAGAGCCGCGGCTGTGAAGTTTGCCGGGACGTCGACCTGTGTCGCCTGGTCGAGCAGTGCGCGGGCGTTCGGGTGCGTGTCCGTGCCGGGGGCGGGGTGGCGGGTCAGGATGCGCTGATACTCGGGCCACAGCGTGCCCAGAACCACGACCGGTCCGGGTGCTTCAAGCCAGTTGTGCAACGCCGCGGCGGCCTCTTCTCCGTCGGGCCCGGTGAGGAAGTTCTGGGCTCGGTTGGGTGGCCCCGTCGTTCATGTTCGACAGACGACCGATAAATGCACGCAGATGACGCCCAGCGGTTCACCGGGTCCGACCCTGCGCAGAGGCGCACCGCCTAGGAGAGCGCTGAGGGGGCCGACGAGTCGGCCCCCTCAGCGCTCTTGGCCGGCGCACGCGCTGCGACGTCGCGGGCCCTTGACCTGCACCGCCCGGGGCTCGGTGCGGCGACGGGCGGCGGCCGCACTCCACGGTCTTCATCGCGTGGCCGATGTCGAAGGGGTTGACCGCGATGTCGCTGGCGTTGGCGACCGGCTGGGCCGCGAACGGCGAGAAGTCGAGGGCCGGGCGATAGGGCCGCAGCAGTTTGGAGGAGGCGTGAACGTCGCGGGGGCGGCGTTGCGCGGCACTCGGGTCCTTGCGATCGGGCCGATGGGCTGGTCGCTCATCGTGCCTCCTCCTTCGCAGAATCCTTCACAGAACCGATGATGCTTCGGTAGAGCTCGGGGCGGCGGTCGGCGAGGACGTCGTTGTGCTTGCCGAGGCGCTTGTCGCGAGCCGTCGCCAACGCGCAGTCGGCGAGCAGCAGCTCGTCGCCCGTCTCGGTGGAAGGTCCCGCCACCGGGTAGCCGTCGAGGTCGACGACGACGGAACCGCCGGTCCACGGGACGTCCCGCTCGGCGAGGCTGGCGCTGCGGTCGCAGACGGCAACGAACATCCGGTTGATCGCCGCGTTGGCCTGCACCCGGATTACCTCCCCCGGGCGCGGGCCCGCGGGGCGCCGGAAGAGCGGCCAGTTGACCGGCACGCAGAGCAGGTCCGCGCCGCCCAGCGCGAGGGTGCGTACCCACTCCGGGAACTCCTGGTCGTAGCAGATCAGCAGGCCGATCCTGCCGACCGAGGTGTCGACGACGGGCGGCAGTTCGGCACCGGGGACGAAGAACTGATATTCGTCGCCGAAGAGATGGGCCTTGCGGTAGACGGCTCGCAGGCCCTGTGGGTCGACGAGGACGGCCGAGTTACGGATCAGGCCGTCCTCGTCGTGTTCGCAGAGCCCGCCGGCGACGATCAGCCGGTGGCGCCGGGCCAGCGAGATCCAGCCGGTGACGGTTGGTCCGTCCAGGGGTTCCGCGAGCGACGACGCCTCCGCCGCGTCCCGGAAGACGTAGCCGCTGTTGGTGAGTTCGGGCAGGACCACGACCTTCGCCCCGGCCTCGGCGGCGTGCTCGATCGCCTCGCGCGCGGTGGCGCGGTTGGCCACCGGGTCGCCGACGCGCAGGGTGAGCTGCGCGCAGGCGATCCGGGTGGTGCCGTCGTTGAGGAAGGCCATCTCAGACCGCCAGCGGGGAGCCGTTGTGGGCCTCGGGGCCCTCCGCGTCCTCGCCCTCCAACGCGCGGTCGCTGGCGGCGATCGCGGCCTCCTCGGCGCTGAGGTCCAGGTCGCGGGTGAGCACGTAGTACAGGACGCCAGCGACGAGCAGGCCGACCGCGAAGGAGATGTCCGCGCCGCCAAGCGCCTTGGCGACCGGGCCGGTCCAGAACGAGGTGGCGAAGAACGGGATCATTGCGACGAAGCCCACGGCGTAGGTGGTCAGGCCCTGCCAGGACCAGCGGCTGTAGATGCCGCGCGGGTCGAAGATCGCGGTGATCGCGTAGTGCCGCGGCGGACGAAGTAGAAGCCCACCAGGTTGACGGCGGTCCACGGGATCAGGAAGGAGAGCATCAACAGCACGAAGTTGTTGAAGTTCGCCAGGTAGTCGGCGGGCAGCGCGAGTGCGACGGCGAAGACGACCAGCTCGATGACGACAGGGCCTTCACCCCTGATCTTGGACACTCGAGATAGTGGATCTTGAGGATCTGAGAGATGGACGTGTCGTGGTCATGAAGCACTATCCGCCGGAGTTCAAGGCGGACGCGGTCGCACTGTACGAGTCGCGGCCCGGGGAGACGATCAGGCAGATCGCCGCCGACTTGGGGGTGAACCCGGAGACGCTGCGCAACTGGATCCGGGACGCGGGTGCCAGTCGTCCGCGCGGCCGTAGGGCAGCGGAACCGCCGGCGGGTCCGGTGGCTCCGTCGGCTCTGGAGGCCGAGGTCGCTGCCTTGCGGCGGGAGAACGCCGAGCTGAAGAAGGAACGGGAGATCCTGCGCAAGGCGGCCCGCTATTTCGCCTCGGAGACGGGCTGGTGAACCGCTGCCAGTTCGTTGAGGACCACCAGCGCCGTTACGGCGTGAAGCGGTTGTGCCGCATCCTGGGCATCGCCCGCTCGAGCTTCTATCACTGGCGTCGGAGTGCGCCGCTGCGGGCGGCCCGCCAGGCTGCCGACGCCCAGCTCGCCGCCCGGATACGCGTGATCCACCGGGCCTCGGACGGCACCTACGGCGTCCCCAGGATCACCGCTGAACTCCGCGAGGACGGCGAGGTGGTGAACCACAAGCGGGTCGCCCGAGTCATGCAGGCGATCGGGCTGGCCGGTCTCCGCCTGCGCAGGAAGCATCGCACCACCATCCCGGACCCCGCCGCGGCGAAGGTGCCGGACCTGATAGGCCGTAACTTCACCGCAGACGAGGTGAATCGGAAGTACGTCGGCGACATCACTTATCTTCCGCTGGCCGGCGGGACATTCCGCTATCTCGCGACCGTGATTGATCTCTGCTCACGGCGCCTGGCCGGGTGGGCGATCGCCGATCACATGCGCGCCGACCTCGTCGTCGACGCCCTGAAAGCGGCCGAGCGGACCCGCGGCAGCCTCGCCGGCGCCGTGATGCACACCGATCACGGGGCCCAGTACTGCAGCCGGGCCTTGGGGCTGCCCCCGATACCCACCCCCAGCCCGCGTCTCGTATCTCCGCACCGGTCCACCCGCACGGGGAGGACACGTCGTTCGCGAACGACGTGGCGGCTCCGAACACCACACCCGTAGCAAGAGCACCGAGTGCTCCACGCACAATCCTCATACCGTGACCCTGTCCATGCGGCTTGTCATCCCTTCGCGTGCGCACGGCCGTTCACAGCCGGCAGTGGAGGATGTGGAGGCCGACGGAGCCGTGACGGGGGTGGTCGCACGCCTCGGGGACCGTGCTTCGTGGACGATGCGGCCGTCGACGACGGTGAGAGGCGTGGCCGCGTCGAGGTCCTGCCGGGTGGGCAGGCGCGCGGGGCCGACGGTGCACTCCTCCAGCAGGCCGGGGTCCCAGCCTTCCCCCCCGTGATACATGCGCCTGTTGGGGTGACCTGGGCCGCCTTCCGGACCCCCTCGGCTGTGGCGGCGATCGAACGTACCCCGAGATGGCTGGTGCCCAGCGTCAGAGGAGGGGTCGTCAGGCCGAAGTGAAAGCCGTGCAGATGCGGGTCGCTGATACCCGACAGCAGTGTGCCGCCCGCCAGGTCCACGACACGGGTCGTCGCACCGATGTGGTCGGCGACTGCGGAACGGTCGCCGACCACAGTGATGGTCCCGCCGCCCGTGACGGCGAGCGCCGAGGCGACGGTGAAGTCGGCGTCGGCCGTCAGCACGGTGCCGTTGGCGAAAACCAGATCGGCGGGAACGGGCGGGGCGGCGACGGACGACGGCGGCAATGGAGACCCTCCTGGAGTACATGGCCGTGCAGGTACACGGTCCAGCAAAAACGAGCGTGATCGCCTGTGTCCACGCGGCGTTGCCGCACACCCGTCCGGCCCGACCGGACACCGCAGGTCACGCGATGCACAGCGCCGGGCGAGGTCCGCCATGATGTGCCCCACAGTGCGCCACGCAGCACTCCCGAGGTGCGGTGCGTCGGCCGGCGTCCCGGTCCAGCCGGTCGGCACGTCCCGTGGGACGCCGACCGCGAGGTGCCGGACCTGTCCGGCGCCGACCTCGTCGTGCACTGCGCGGCGGGGGTCGGCGATCCGGCGCTCGGCTCCCGCGCCGAGTCCGCGATGCGTGCCGTCAACGTCGACTGCACGGCGCGGCTCCTGGAGGCGGCCGCTGGCCGGCCGGTGGTGTGGGTGAGCAGCGCGAGCGTTTACGCGCCCGGCCCCGACCGTTCCCGGATCACCGAGGACCATCCCGTGCGCGGCCACCTGAACGCGTACGGCCGCGCCAAGGCCTTGGCGCTCGCCGGTGGCGCCGTGGTCCTGCGGCCCCTGGCGGTCTACGGTGCCGGGGACCCGCATCTGGTGCCCCGGCTACTCTCCCGCGCCCGGCGCGGTCTGCTCCTGGCCGGGTCCCAGCGTCCGCCTCAGCCTGACGGCCGTCGCGAACCTCACCGACGCCGACTGGCCCCCGGGGGCCTACACTATCGCCGACCCGGAGCCGTACGACCGGGACGAGGCGGTCCGAACGGTCCTGTGCGCCCACGGCGTCCGGGCACGCATCAGCCACATTCCGCCGCCGATGGCTCGTGCCGCGGCAAACACCGCCCAAACCCTGGCCCGACTGCGCCCGCACACCGAGCCGCCGCTCACCCGCTACGCCGTCGACCAGCTCGCGCACTCCGCCGTCCTGGACGTGTCCAAAGCTAAGTCCCAAGGGGGACAGCCGGTCGCGCCCTCGCGGACCATACGACTGCCTTGGTCGTCAGGTAACCGGCTGTGACACGGCAGGATGCCGTGTGAGCAGCGCCATGCGGTGGATACGCCGACCTCACGCTGCAGGTGTCTTTCCTGACGATGGGGTACCCCCACCAGGGAGAACGTACAGAGCCCGGAAGCGCCTTGACTGGTTGGTCCGCTGGTGCGTTCGGGCTACGGGCCTACGAGTGCGGACGCCTGCCCCGCAGCCGCAGCGGATGCCCCTGCCAGGAACGGCTGTGACAGGTGCCTCGCAAGTTCGGCGGCATCTCCAGTGAAGTGAAGCGTACGAAGTCCCAAGGACGCGGCGGCCGTGCAGTTGGACTTCCGGTCGTCGACGAACAGCGTACGCGCCGGAGGCAGCACAGGCGTTCACCGGCTGGCACCTCGGCGTGCAGCACTCGCCCTCGCCGCCGCCAGGTGCTGCTTGAACAAGTGGCCCCCGCGCGCCACCGCCTCGCCCTCCTCTGGGCCGATGGCGGCTACACCGGTAGCAACGCTGCGATTGTCGCACCGATGGTGACGACGGCGGCGCCGAGCGTGGTCGCGCGAGTCGGCCGCCCATCCGGTTGCCTCGGGGATCCGGTCCGCCGGGCTCACCGCGTCGCTGAGAAGTCTTCTCGAAAGACACAACTCCGTGAGCTGCCCCACGCTTTGGGTGGCTCCCTGGGAGTCCCACGGCGTGTGGGATATTTGTGACCTGCTCCTCTCTCGTGGGCGCCGAGGGTGGATACAAGACATCATGGGAGGGGTACGTGGCCGGACCGGCCGCACACAACGCCCGGGGGGATGTGCTGACGCGGGAGCAGCAGGCCCTGCTGCACGAGATGCGGACGCTGAGGGAACAAAGCGCGCTCAGCTACGACGGGCTTGCCGAACGAACGGGGTACAGCCGTTCTTCGTGGCAGCGGTTTCTCAACGGCGGCAAACCACCGACCCGGGCTGCGGTGGCGCAGCTGGCGGAGGTGACGGGGGCGGACGGCCCGCGTCTCCTGGCTTTGTGGCAGCTGGCCTTCGGCGAGGTCGGCCTGCCCGTAGGCAAGCAGGCGGCGTGTCGGCAGCCCACGAACGAGCAGGCCGACGAAAGGCCGTCCGCCGACGAGCGGGCCCGTGCCGAAGGGCCCACCGACGAGGCGTCCAGGAATGGGGGCGCGAACGTCACGCCGCATCCCGATCCCGATGCGTCGGCCGCCGCGCCCGCTGGGGCCCTGGGTGGCCATCCGGGAGAAGCAGGGGACGAGCCGTGCGACGCGGGGAACAAGCCGGACGGGAGTATCGGTGTCGACTCGTCGCTGCCGCGGCAGCCGCGGTGGTGGTGGGGATGGCTCGCGGCGGCTGTGTGCCTGCCCTTGGGTATCGGAATCGGTCTGTGGGCCGCGCCGCAGCGAAGCGCGAAGCCGGCATCCGCGGCGAGGTCGTCGAGCCAGGCCCCGTCGGCGCCCGCCGAAGCGCCGGAGCCCCCGCAGCGGCCCGTGTGCAAAGGGCGGTCGTGCGACCGGAAGGACCCCAGGGCGACCGGCTGCTTCCGGGACGGGAAGACCCTGCGGGCCACCTGGCTGGCCGGGATGAGCATCGAACTGCGGCACAGCCAGGCGTGTGGTGTGGTGTGGGGCCGGATCGACAACGGCACGGTCGGATTCCGGGTGGAGGTGACCACCGACAAACGCGAGACGTCGGCGACCATCACCTGGGGCCAGGACGTCTACACGCGCATGCTGGCCGTGGACGATCCGGCATCGGCGGTCGTCTGCGGGATCATCCCCCGCCACGACAGTGAATGCACGCGCCCAGGGCCGGTCGCCTCCGGGACCGGGGCGCTTTGATCCCGCGGCGTGATCGGCTCGCTGCCGAGCTGGGCAAGCTCCGGCGAGAGACGGGACTGAGCTATGCCCGACTTGCCTACCGGACCGGGTACAGCCGCTCCTCCTGGGAGCGTTTCGTCAATGGGCAGCGGCTGCCTCCGCGGTCCGCGGTGGAGCAACTGGCACGGCTCGCAGGCCGCTGCCCGAGTACGGCGGTTGTGCTGTGGGAGGCAGCCGCCGGGGGCGACCTCGACGGGTCGGTGCGGGCCGGTCCCGCCGTGGGAGCTCCCGGCCCTCGCGAGTACACGGCTCCTCGCGCCGAGCAGCCTCCCGGACCCGGAGCGGCTCTCGTGGCGCTGCCCGAGCCTGGCAACGGGTTCCGGCAGATCCTTCGGGAGCGCCTCTCGAAGACCCCGAAGACCCCGAGGAGGGCGACCGCTGTGGCACTGATGGTGACCGCATCGGCTCTCCTGTCGGCCGTGCTGCTGTCCCCGGGGCCGGGGAGCGGGCCGAGTGGGTCCGGCCCGCGCCCCACGTCGCACTATCCGCGGAGTTCCCCGGGAGGTGGCGTAGCGAAGCACCCGGAGCCGGTCGGCACCTGTGCCGGTGACGCGTCGCTGCTCTCATCGGCCTGGTCAGGCACCGCTCGGGTGGAACTGTGGCACAGCCCGGGGTGCCGCCGCGCCTGGGCCGAGAGCGTCCAGGCGGGGCGCGGCGACATGGTCGTGCTCTATGTCGACGACAGGCTCCTGCGCACCGGCCACGTCGGCGACCGGCGCGCCGAGATCTTCCCAGCAGTCGAGCTGTCCGGCGGAGAGCGTCTCAAGGCGTGCCTGCTGCCTTCTTCGTCCGCGGCATCACTCCCGCACGTGACGTGCAGCGACACCACCCACGTTCCGTGACGGCGTGAACCCTCGTATGAGCGGGTACGGAGGCCGGTGAGGCATCGGACATCGGCGGTGCGGTCGGGGGACGGTGTTCATGTACCGGAGCCGAGCCGGTCTCCGGCGCAGGTGCTGGACACGCCCGGACCTGTACCCGCCCCAGGAACCAGCCCACCGGCGGGTGGCAGATCACCTTGTCCAGCCTGGTGATTGACGGTGTGTCTGCTCCCATGTCCTCTTCTCGGCGTGGCGCGACAGCGGAATTAGAAGAGGAAGCACCACGATGGAAGACCTGAGACCCGACAACCCGGAGTGGATCGGTGAGTACCGGCTGCTGCGCAGGCTCGGCTCGGGCGGCATGAGCCATGTCTACCTGGCTCGTTCGGAGTGTGGCCGCACGGTCTCGGTGAAGCTGGTCCAGCCGGAACTGGCCGGCCGCGAGGAGTTCCGCCGCCGTTTGCGGCAAGAGGTGGAGGCGGCCCGCCTTGTGGGCGGTGAGTGGGCCGCGCCGGTCCTGGACGCCGACACGGAAGCAGCGACCCCGTGGGTGGCGACCGGCTATGTCGCCGGGCCCTCGCTGCACGAGGTGCTCGCGGGGGACGACGGCCCGGGATACGGCGCGCTGCCCGAGCGTTCCGTAGAGGTTCTGGCGGGCAGCCTGGTGCGGGCGCTGCGGGACATCCACGGCGCCGGGCTGGTCCACCGCGACCTCAAGCCGTCCAACATCCTCGTCACGATCGACGGTCCCCGCGTCATCGACTTCGGTATCGCCCGTGTCCTGGACACCGTTCCCGGAGCCGTGGCGACGCGTACCGGCGCACTGATCGGCTCGCCCGGTTTCATGTCGCCCGAGCAGGTCCGGGGCGAACATGTCACACCGGCGAGCGATGCGCCTCTGATCACGGACTGCCTGGTCAAGGAGCCCAGCGGTCGCCCCACGGTCGACGAACTGCTCAGGCGCACAGAGGGACACCGGCCCGAGGCCGGCGCCTGGCTCCCCGGTGACCTGACCGTCCGGCTCGGGCGGCAGGCTGTACAACTCCTGGAAGTCGAAACACCTCAGGCGAGCATGGCCATGTCCACCGCCGGGGCACCCTAGGGCCGGTTCGGCCCGCCACCGCCGCCGTGGCACGCGATGCCCCGTGTGTGGGGCCCCACGAGGGCGTCACCACGCCGTCTTCCGCGCCCACGAAGGCGCGGAAATCACCTCGCGGGTGGGCGAACCTCCTGGTGGTGCTGCTCAGTGTGGTGGCCGTGACGATGGTGTTCGAGCTCAATGCCTCGTACGAGCTGTACGACCGGCTGGCGGAGGCCGGCTCGGCTATGGAGCTGAGGGAGCTCAAGCGCCGCTTCTTGCCAGGTGCGATCAACCGCGGTTTGGTGGCGATGGCGGTCTTTCTGGTCACCATCGCGGTGTGGCCGTTCTGGTTCCGGCGCATCCGGATCAATGCCGAGTTCTTCTCACCGAACGGCCACCGCCACGGCCGGGGCTGGGCTCTCGCGGCGTGGTTCGTTCCCGTCGCCCATCTGTGGGTGCCGAAGCAGGTGGTGAACGACATCTGGAAGGCCAGCACGCCACCCGAGGACGCGTCTGCGCACCGGGTCAAGCGCGAGGGGCCACGCGGGACAGGGGGAGCGCGAAGAAGCTCAGTGCCGCGAGGATCTCCACGGCGGCCGCCGTCAGCAGGGCGCCGGGGAGCGACCAGGTGGCGAGCGGCCCGGCGGCCGCCGCTCCCAGGGCGAATAGGAAGCAGCATGGTGTTCCGCGCCTCCGAACCTCGAGCCTGCTGGGCCCCCTGGGCTGCGGTGTGCAGACAGGCGCCGGGGCAGTCCTGAACTCGCTTGACTGCGAGCCGGGTTCTGGTTCCGTCGTGCCGCGCCCCGCCGAAGTTGAACAGCATGAACTGCCGGCAGTAGTCCAGGAAGGGAACGAACGCGTCTGGAGCCTGGCGGTGCTGCTGCGGGACGCGCTCGCCGTTCAGGTAGGCGCGGATCGTCTTGCGGGCGCGTCCCAGGTGTCTGGCGATCGCGGAGATCGTCCACCCCTGGTGACGCAGCGCTTGCGCGTCCACGTCTTCCTCCCACGAGGATGTCGAGCACGCCGCCGTCCTGGTCGATGGCCCGCCACAGGTACTTCCGCTCCCCGATGACCTTGATGAACGCCTCGTCCAGATGCCATTTGTCCCCGGGGCCGGGGCCGGCGGCAACGCAGCCCGTCGGCGTAGGCATGCCTGAACTTGGCGCACCACCGCCGGACCGTCTCGTAGGAGACGATCACGCCGCGCTGGAGCATCAGCTCCTCCACCTCACGGAAGCTGAGCGGGAAGCGGAAGTACAGCCACACGCAGTGCGAGATCACCTCGACCGGGTACCGGTGACGAAGCAACTCACGACGATGAGTACGCCGAGAATCCCCACGCCGAGGATACCGAGGGCCGTCCAGACCTCGTCCGTCCACCACGCCGCGCACTCCGCCGACGGCCATGCAGATGCCGAGGACGAGCGTCCGTGAACTTTGGGGTCTCAGCCAATGTCGCAGCTGGAGTGGCACATCGCGACACAATCCGCTCGCCTGCGACCGACCCGGCCCAGAGGGTCTGCAGCCCGCTCACACATCTGTGCGAGGTCGCTGCGGCGCACATCCGGAGAATCCGCGGGAACCGCGCAATGCGACCGCTGTCTCGTGGAGCACCTTGAGGAACGTCCGGGCAGCTTCCGTCGGCGTGGGGGGAGTCGCCGCGTACACCTGCCTGTAAGGCACGTCGTGCGGGTGGATGGTGACGAGGACGATGTCCCGGCTTACGGAGGCAGCGGCCAACGCCGGTACGAGGGTGATGCCGAGCCCCGCTGCGACCGCGCCGAGCTTGGCGATCCAGTCGTGTGCGATCAACCCGGTACGGGGGGTGAAGCCGCTGGCGACGAGCGGGCGGAACAGGGTGTCCGCCAGGCCTTCATGGCCGACGACCCACTCCTCGTCTGTCAGTTCAGCGAGCCGTACCGGGCGCCGACCCGCATGCGCGTGGCCCCGCGGCAGGGCCACCAGCATGGGCTCGTCCAGCAGGTGGTGAAGGGTCGCGCCGTCGGGCGGGGGCGCACCGAGAGCTGGGCTGACCACCGCCAAGTCCTCCTCACCGTCGGCGATCCGCCCCAGGTGCTTCACGGACGGTCCTTCGGTGCGGGTGACGGTGACGCCCGGATGCCGGACCCTGAACTCCGCCTGTGCCCGCGGCACCAACGCGGCATTGGCACTGGAGAACGAGCCGAGCCGCAACAGCCCCCCGTCCAGGCTCCGGAGGGCGTCCAGCTCCGCGCGCGCCGCCGTGAGCCGGGTCCGTACCGCCTCCGCGTGGGGCAGCAGCACCCGGCCCGCCTCGGTGAGCCGCACCCCGCGCGGCAGCCGCTCGAACAGCTGCGCCCCGGTCTCCTCCTCCAGACTCTGTACCTGACGTGAGACAGCCGACTGGGTATAGCCGAGCGTCCGGGCGGCACCGGTGAAGGAGCCCTCAAGGGCGACAGCCAGAAAGATCTCATGCAGGCCACAAGCCATGCCATGCGAATTCGTCATGGCATCGATGCTAAACATTCGCTTGTCGCATGACCAAGGGACCCATAGCGTCGAGGCCATGTCACAGAACCAGAACTCCTACGATCCGACATCGCAGTGGATAGCGTTCCTCGGCCTGGGCAGCATGGGCAGGCCCATGGCCTGCCGCCTGCTCACCGCCGGTCACCGCCTCACAGTGTGGAACCGCACTCCCGTCCACGCCGACGAACTGGTCGAGGCAGGAGCCGCCCGGGCCGCCACGCCCTCCGAGGCCGTTGCCCACGCGGACGTCGTGATTACCATGCTCTCCGACCCGGCAGCGGTCCTTGAGGTCGCCGACGCAATGATTCCCGAACTGCGTCCAGGCACGATCTGGATCGACACCTCGACCATTGGCCCGGACACCGTCCGCACCCTCGCGACCCGACTCCCAGAAGGCGTCACCCTCCTCGACGCCCCGGTCATGGGCAGCGTCGACCGGGCCGCGAGCGGAGAGCTGCTGATTTTGACAGGCGGCGACACCACCCCCGTCGACGGGATCCTCGGCCGACTCGGCACGGTCACAGCCTGCGGCGCCCCAGGCGCGGGCGCCGCGCTGAAGCTGGTCCTCATTAACGCGGTAATCGGCGGAGTAGCCCTGATCGGCGAAACACTCACGCTCGCCGCCGCCCTCGGCGTTCCTCAGGACCTGGCGCTGCACGCCCTGGGCAGAGGCCCGCTTGGCCAGGCTGCGGTACGGGCGACGGCAACCGGTTCCCACTTCTCGCTCGCCCTTGCGGCCAAGGACGTCGCCCTCGCCACCGCGGCGACGAAGCTCCCCATCCTGGAAGCCGTGCACCAGACCCTGATCGAAGACCCGGCCCTGGAGGCCGCGGATCTGGCGGCGATCGTCCAAATGCCAGGCGCAGTGGAATGATCCGCCTCCGGCCGTCGAACGCCCCTCCCGCCCACCGCTCCTGAACCGCCCCGGTTCGAATGGAGAATCGATCTGCGAAAGTGTCGAGTCATGCCACGACCCTCCCGTTACCCGCTTGAGCTGCGCCGTCGTGCGGTGCGCATGGTCGCTGAGGTCCGGAGCGACCACCCGAACGAGACGGCCGCCTTGCAGGCGGTGGCCGACAAGCCAGCATCGGCTCGCGGGAGACGCTGCGGAACTGGGTGAAGCAGCACGAGATCGACGCGGGGACGCGTCCAGGGACAACAACGGAGGAGTCCGCCCAGCTCGAGGCGCTGAAGAAAGAGAACGCCGAGCTGAAGCGGGCCAACGAGATCCTGAAGGCCGCGGCGAGTTTCTTCGCGGCCGAGCTCGACCGGCCACACACACGCTCGTAGCGTTCGACGAACACCGGGACCGCTTCGGCGGGGTCGAGTCGATCTGCAGAGCACGACTGCAAGATCGCCCCTTCCACCTACTACGCCCACAAGAAACGACTGGCCGCCGCGTCCGCACGATCGGTGCGGGACGCTCAGCTCAAGGAGCTGATCAGCCAGGTCCACACCGCCAACTACCGTGTCTACGGCGCGAGGGAGATCTGGCGTGAGCTGAACCGGCAGGGACATGCGGTGGCCCGCTGTACTGTCGAGCGGCTGATGCGCGAGATGGGCATCCAGGGGGCGGTCCGCGGCAAGCGTGTGATCACCACGCTTCCCGGCGGGCAGGTCGAGCGGGCTCCCGACCGTCTCGACCGCGATTTCGTCGCCGCCGCCCCCAACCGGTGCTGGGTAGCTGGCGGACTTCACCCACGTGAAGACCTGGTCGGCGACCGTCTACGTCGCGTTCGTCGTGGACACCTTCTTCCGCCGGATCGTCGGCTGGTCGGCGGCCACCGTCAAGGAGACCATCTTCGTCCTGGACGCCCTGGAGATGGCGATCTGGCAACGCGATCGCGATCAACAAACTATCCAGCCAAGCGAGTTGATCCATCACTCGGATGCCGGATCGCAGTGCACGTCGTTCAGGCTCGCCGAGCATCTGGACGCCGCCGGCATAGCCGCGCCCATCGGCTCGGTCGGCGACGCCTGCTTCAACGCCCTGATGGAATCGGCGATCGGCCTGTACAAAACTGAGTTGATCAAGCCCCAGCGGCCCTGGAGGTCGCTCTCCCAGGTCGAGTTGGCCACCGCCGCCGAGTGGGTCGACTGGTACAACCACCGCAGGCTCCACGGCGAGATAGGCCATATCCCGCCCGTCGAGTACGAAGCCAACTATTACACGGAACTCACGAAACCCCAGGTCACAACCACAATCTGAGATCTCTACCGAACCCGAGGGCGGTTCAGCCGGGGCCGAACCGGGAAATCCGGTGGAAGGTCTCTATTGACCTGAGTCAGAGATTCATCGTTGGTTGGGCATGAGTCGTCCGGGTCCGAAGATTCCGCCGTCGTCCGTGACCGATGCCCAGCGGGTTGTGCTGGAAGGGTGGGTGCGTCGTCGGCCGACGGCACAGGCGTTGGCGTTACGGTCCCGGATCGTGCTCGAGTCCGCCGAGGGGCATTCGATCGCGGAGGTGTCGCGCCGTCTCGGGATCGCTCCCGAGACGGTCCGCACCTGGCGGCGCCGGTTCCTCGGCCGCGGCCTGGAAGGCATGCACGACGAACCTCGGCCCGGTGCCCCACGGAAGATCACCGATGCAGATGTCGAACGGGTCATCGTCAAGACCCTCGAGGAGACACCCAAGAACGCCACTCACTGGTCGACCAGATCGATGGCCGCAGCGACCGGGATGTCGCAGTCGGCCATCTCGAGGATCTGGCGGGCATTCGCCCTGGCCCCACACCGGTCCCAGACCTTCAAGCTGTCGACGGATCCGCTGTTCATCGACAAGGTCCGCGATGTCGTCGGCCTCTACCTCGACCCGCCAGAGAAGGCGCTCGTGCTCTGCGTGGACGAGAAGTCGCAGATCCAGGCCCCGGACCGGTCCCAGCCGGTCCTGCCGATGATGCCCGGCGTTCCCGAACGCCGCAGCCACGACTACATCCGGGCCGGCACCACCACCCTCTTCGCAGCCCTCGAAGTCGCGACCGGCAAGGTCATCGGCTCCCTCCACCGCCGCCACCGGGCCACCGAGTTCAAGAAGTTCCTGGCCAAGCTCGACAAGGAAGTCCCCGCCGGGCTCCAGGTGCATCTGATCCTCGACAACTACGCGACCCACAAGACACCCGAAATCAAGAAGTGGCTGTTGGCGCACCCACGGTTCCACCTGCACTTCACACCCACGAGTGCGTCGTGGCTGAACCTGGTGGAACGCTGGTTCGCCGAGCTCACACAGAAGAAGCTCCAGCGAGGCGTCCACCGCTCCGTCCAGGCCCTCGAACACGACATCCGGACCTGGCTCGCCGCCTGGAACGACCAACCCAGGCCCTTCGTCTGGACGAAGACCGCCGACGAAATCCTCGACAAAGTCGCCGCCTACTGCCACCGAATCTCTGACTCAGGCCTCTATGCGGATATCGAGGAATCGGTCCGGCTGCCGGACGTGCCGTGGTCGCGGGACAAGGTCCTGCCCATTCTGAGCCGAGTGCGTCGCGGCGGGCGAGGCGTTCCAGCTGCGCGACGACCTGCTCGACGCCTTCGGTGACTCCGCAACGACGGGCAAGCCCGCCGGTCTGGACGTCAACGAACACAAGATGACCTTGCTGATCGCCCTGGCGGCCGCCAAGGACGCCCGGGTCGCCCGCCTGGTGGCGGACGGCCAGGGCGGGGACTGGAAGCCGGTCGAGCTGCGCGAGGCGGTGTTCGCCTCCGGTGTCCGCCAGGAGGCGGAGGAGCAGATCGACCAGCTCGTCGCGACCGCCCTCGCGGCACTGGACAGGGTGCTGCTGGTGGATGACTGGCAGCAGCGCCTGGGCAAGATGCCGGAGCAGGTGGCCTACCGCGACCGCTGACGAGCCGGGCGTCGGCAGAACGCGGGGTGCCCCCCGTTCCGACAGCTCGAAACGGGGGGCAGCAGGCCAAGTGGCCGGGTCAGATGATGATGTTGAAGCCGTTCCAGCCGTCGCTGATCTTGGTACCGGGCTGGATGGTGCCGTCGCCGTTGCCCCGGGAGATGTGCAGGCCACCCTCGTTGCTGCGGGGCAGCAGGTCGGCCTTGCCGTCGCCGTTGAAGTCACCGGGCGCGGCAATGGCGTTGAAGATCTGCCAGCCGGAGCGGAACTTCACGCCGGACTGCAGGGTGCCGTTGCCGTTGCCTTTGTAGAGGTAGAGGTCACCGGCCGCGTTGCGGGCGATGAGGTCGCTCTTGCCGTCGCTGTTGAAGTCGCCGGGGGAGACGATGGTGTTGAAGCCGCCCCAGCCATTGCCGATCTTTATGTTGCCGGCCTGCCAGCCGCCGGTGCCGTTGCCCTTGTAGAGGTACAGGTCGCCCGCCGCGTTGCGGGCGATGACGTCGGCCTTGCCGTCGCCGCTGAAGTCGCCGGGCGTGATGAGCGTGTTGAAGCCGCCCCAGCCGGAGCCGATCTTGACGGCGCCCTGGAAGGTGCCGTTGCCGTAGCCCTTGTAGAGGTAGAGGTCACCGGCGGTGTTGCGGGCGATGAGGTCGGCCTTGCCGTCGCCATTGAAGTCACCGGGCGCGACGATGGCGTTGTAGACCTGCCAGCCGCCACCGATCTTGGCGGCACCGGTCTGGAAGCCGCCGGTGCCATTGCCCTTGTAGAGGTACAGCTCCCCGGCCGCGTTGCGGGCGATGACGTCGGCCTTGCCGTCACTGTTGAAGTCGTGGCCGACCTGCTTGGCGGGCGGCGGCGGGGTCGTCTGGCCGCAGTTGGTGCTCTTCAAGGCGGTGCCGGGGGCGGTGGAGTACTTGAACTTGACGTTGTCGAAGGTCGCGTGGACGATCTTGCCGTTGTAGCGCTGCTCGTAGTGCAGGTGGTCCGAGCCCGGGGAGCCGACGTCACCGACCTTGCCGACGATGTCGCCCGCCTTGACCTGGGTGCCGTTCTTGATCATGCCGCTCAGCTGCATGTGCAGGTAGCGGGTCTGCCAGCCGTTGCCGTGATCGATCCACACAGCGGACGCGGACTTGTCGTTGTACATGCCTGAGAAGGTGACCTTCCCAGCCGCGCTGGCGCGGACCGGCTTGCCCCGGTCGTCCCGGCCGACGCCCCAGTTGAAGTCGATCTTCTCCCACGGGTTGTGGTTGGCGCGGGTGGAACCCTTCCAGGTCTCACCACACGTGTAAGGAGCCTTGAAGACCGGTGAGACCGGTGCGGCCGCGGCCGTCGAGACCGGCAGCGCGACGGTGAGCGCGGCCCCGGCCGTCAGGACGGCAGCGCCCAGCGCTGTCGCGCGGGCCGACCGCGACGCGGCCTTCACCTCGGCAGAGATACGGGACATGAGGGTTCCCCCTTGTGCGGACGGTCGTGCGGGAGTGCGCGGGAGTCTCACGGGAGACACGGGCACGGGCCGGGCACAGGCCGGTGCTTCGGCCTCGGGCCGCCGGGCTCGCCGCGCTGATGAGGAGTCTTGCCGACCGTCGCGGAGCCCGGCGGCGTCCCACGCGATGGGTGGGACCCTGGGAGACCCGCTACCGGTGGGACGGCCTTGACCTGCACCTTCTTCGATGGGACGTGGGGGATACAAGACATCGTGGGAGATGCGGGACGCGAACGACGGACCGGGGTGGGGGCAGCCCCCCCCAGGGCCGTGCGGGGATTGCCCCAGGAAGCCAGTACTCCAGCAGGATTTCGCAGTCTGACCTGCAGGTTTCGCTGGGCGGCTGGTGTGTAGCGGGCTGTGGAGTGGTCAGGGGCGGTTTCACGGAGGCCGCCCCTCGATCGTGCGACAACGCCGCAGGTAATGACGGCGGGTGGGAAAGCTCCCCACGTGATCATCGAGCAGGATGCCGAGCAGTGGGACCTTGAACTGGACGATCTCTTCGTGACCATCGGTCATCGCTTCGGCCGTGTGGAGCTTCGCCGCCGCATGCGTGACTACGTGCGTGGGCTGCTGGCCCCGGTGGCCCGCAAGAACAGCTGGCAGCTGGCCGAGCAGGCAGGCCACGCCACCCCAGACGGCCTGCAGCATCTGCTCGCCGGGGCGAAGTGGGAGCCGGACGACATCCGCGATGAACTGCAGGGATACGTCGCTGAAAAGCTTGGTGAGGACGACGGAGTCCTCATCATCGACGACACCGGGTTCATCAAGAAGGGCACCACCTCCGCCGGGGTCCAGCGCCAATACTCCGGGACCGCCGGTCGCACCGAGAACTGCCAGATCGGCGGTGCGACGCGAGGTCGCACGCTGTGAGTGGTTACGCAGGGAGGAGGTCGGCACGACGCCGAGGACGTAACCCGGGCCAGTGTCCAAGGCCCGTCCCCTCCCCGACGTGCGTCGCTGGTAACGGCGGGGTACGAAGCTCGGGGAAGAAGCCCAAGAGCCCCCGTTCCATCCGGGGGTCACAGGCAAGGGGAAGACCGGACGGGTGAAGCTCACTGAACCCTCAACGATGCTCCGTGATGGCAAGCCTCGCAGATGGGAAGTACGAGCGGGGTGCAGGGCTGGCCGCTGAGAAGCGGCAGGTGCCGGTCGAAGACACCGAGTCGGCCGGGAGGACACCACCGCCCCGGGGTAATGAGGGCGCCCACCCCGGTCGCATCTCACACGTGTGGAACGCGACAACCCCGTTGGGGTCCAGACCTGCTGGTCTGGTCAGCCGACCGTAAGGAAGGCCCAACTCCCCAGCGGGTGCAGGACGGTCCAAGAAGCCAATGCCGGCCGCCGAAAGGCAGCAGGAAACCGGGACAGCACCGGCACCTCCGCCGAGTCCCGCATAACTGGCCGGATACGGGCGGATGCCCGGACCCGAAAGGGTGCTGACGTGGGCCGGGTGAGCCCGCGAAGAACGCTGTTGAACAGGAACCAGAACCGAAGGGCAAGTTAGACACCGTGACGGTCATACCTGCTGCCGACCCGGCCGCGACCAGCACCGCTTCGGTGAACGGACCGGAGGACACTCCGCTCGACTGGGATGCCATCGACTGGCAGGCCCAGGAGGAGTCAGTACGGCGACTGCGGCAGAGAATCTTCGCGGCATCGCAGGCAGGGGACCTCAAAAGGGTCCGCAACTTGCAGAAATTGATGCTCCGTTCCCGGTCCAACACGCTGGTCAGCGTGCGTCGGGTGACGGAGATCAACGCAGGACGCAAGACGGCCGGGATCGACGGTCAGGTCATCCTGACCGCCTCGGGCAAGGCGGAGCTGGCCCACCGGGTTCAGCACCGGATCAGCCCGGGCATGGCCTGGCCCGTCAAGCGGGTGTATATCCCCAAGTCAGGCGGCAGGAGACGCCCGCTCGGCATTCCCGTGATCCTGGACCGGGTTGAGCAAGCCCGGGTCTCCCAGGCACTGGAACCGGAGTGAGAAGCGCGGTTCGAGCCGAAGTCGTACGGCTTCCGGCCCGGCCGCAGCTGTCAGGACGCGATCGCGGCGATCTACTGGACGGCCAAGGGCAGCAAGGCCCGCCGCCGGTGGGTGCTGGACGCGGATCTGGCAGCGGCGTTCGACCGAATCGACCATGACCACCTTCTCCAGCAGCTCGGCACGTTCCCCGCACGGGAACAGGTCGGGCAGTGGCTGCGAGCGGGTGTGGTCGAAGAAGGCCGGTTCACGCCGACCGAGGAGGGAACTCCGCAAGGTGGCGTGATCAGCCCGGTGCTCTTGAACATCGCTCTGCACGGGATGGAGACGGCTGCGGGAGTCCAGTACCGGCAGACCGGCCGCCGTGCCGGTGACACCATGCCGGGCTCCCCGCTGCTGGTGAGATACGCCGACGATCTTGTCGCCCTGTGCCATTCACGGGAACAGGCCGAACAGGTCAAGGCCAGGCTTGCCGAGTGGCTGAAGCCGAGAGGACTGGTCTTCAACGAGGACAAGACGCGCGTCGTCCACCTCGAAGAGGGCTGCGACTTCCTCGGCTTCACCATCCGCCGCTATCACGGCAAGCTGCTGATCAAGCCGAGCCGCGAGGCCGTCAGACGGATCCGGAACAGGATGCGCGCCGAGGTGCGGTCCCTTCGCGGGGCCAACGCCGCCGCGGTGCTGCAACGGCTGAACCCGATTATCCGGGGGTGGTCGGCCTACTACCGGAGTGTGGTCGCCAGCGAGATCTTCACCGCGCTGGACGACTACATGTGGAAGCTCACCTACAAGTGGGCGACCCGCGCTCACCCGAACAAGCCACGGCACTGGGTCACCGCCCGGTACTACGGCACGTTCAACAAGTCCCGGCAGGACCAGTGGGTGTTCGGTGACCGCGACAGCGGCGCCTACCTGCTGAAATTTGCCTGGACGAAGATCGTCCGACACCAGATGGTCCACGGCTCGGCGTCCCCGGACGACCCTGCCCTGGCT
Organism: Streptomyces sp. NPDC111516; assembly: GCF_055635345.1. Lineage (NCBI taxonomy): Bacteria > Bacillati > Actinomycetota > Actinomycetes > Kitasatosporales > Streptomycetaceae > Streptomyces > Streptomyces sp. NPDC111516. The sequence continues at coordinate 35,750 of NZ_JBVKBV010000036.1, forward strand.
ACCTACTGGGCCGAACGGCGCCGCACCAGCGCACCGCCGCCGATCGACCGTGCCACCCTGCGTCTGCTCCAGGCGCAGAACGGGCAGTGTTTGATCTGTCGGGGCCCGTTGTTGCACGCCGACGCTCCGCCGTCCAGCCCCACCGAGTGGGAGCAGTGGCTGCGTGGCACCCGCCAGGCGATCAGCACCAGGAAGATCACCTATCGCGGGATCGGAACGTCGGACGGGGTGCAACTCCGTCTGATTCACTCGTCCTGCACTGCACGCCTGTGAGCCTTCTGGGCTTGCTTGAGCCGAGCTGCGGGGAAAGCCCGCACGGCCGGTTCTGAGGGGGGACCGTCGCAGCAATGCGATGGTCCTACCCGACTGTTCGCCGCCTATGCCACCGACCGCGGCCGGGCCTTGGTCGACCGTGAGCTGTATCTCCCCAAGTCCTGGGCCGAGGACCGCGAACGCTGCCGCGCGGCAAGGGTCCCCGATGATCGGGAGTTCGCCACCAAGGGGGCACTGGCCCGGCGCATGGTGCTGCGGGCCCTCGGCTCGCCGCTGCCCGTCACCTGGGTCACCGCGGATTCCGCCTACGGACAGGAGAGCCGCTTCCGCCGGCTGCTGGAGCAGTCGGGCGTCGGCTACGTGCTGGCCGTGCCCAAGTCCCAGTTCACCGTGGGGTGTCCCCGCATCGAGGGTCTGTTTGCGCAGGCCCCGGCCGAGGCGTGGGAGAAGATCTCATGCGGCAACGGCGCGAAGGGACCGCGCGTCTACCACTGGGCGGCGGTGCGACTGCCGGCTGTCGCCGAGTTCGACTACCAGGGCGAGATCCCTCACCGGGTGTGGTGGGCGCTGGCCCGTCGCAGCATCCGCAAGCCCGAAGAGATCGCCTACTACCTCGCTTACGCCCCTTTGGAGACCACCGCCCAGAAGCTGGTGCGGATCGCCGGGACGCGCTGGGCGATCGAGGAGTGTTTCCAGGCCGCGAAGAACGAGTGCGGCCTGGATCAGTACGAAGTCCGTCGTTACCCGGGTTGGTACCGGCACATCACCCTGGCGATGCTCGCGCATGCCTTCCTGGCAGCCACGGCACACCGGGCCCGGGAAAAGGGGGCGGAACCGGTGAGGCAGCCGGGGGCATCGAGCTCACAGTGGCGGAGGTTCGGCGACTCCTGGCAGCTTGTCGTCCCCGGCCCCCGCACCTGCGCGGACATCGAGGCCGCCACCACGCGGTGAGCTGGTCGCAGTGGCGCCGACGACGCCAAGCAGTCGCCCGCCGCTGCCATTACCTGCGGCGTTCTCGCACGATCGAGGGGCGGCCTCCGTGAAACCGCCCCTGACCACTCCACAGCCCGCTGCACTCCAGCCGCCCAGCGAAACCTGCAGGTCAGACATCGAAATCCTGCTGGAGTATTAGTCGACGGCTGGAACGACGTCTCCTGACTTTAACTCAGCTCGCGCGGCGAGGTACTCAGCCCAGTCGCGTTGGGCGTAGGCGACCCAGCGGAGCGCAGTGTGGCGGTGCATCCCGGTCACGTCGGCGAGGATCGGGCTGGGGAGACCAGCAGCGAGGGCGGCCAACACCCCGTTGCGCGCGATGCGAACCGGGATGCCGTGCCGGTTGAGTTTCTGGGTCATGCCGTGCGTCGAGATCGGCTTGCCCGGGACCATATCCGGGAAGAGCCACCGGGGACCTGGGCGGGCTCGCGAGGGCTGCGGCCGCAGTTGGGGCTGATAATCCATCTTGTTCGGCCACACAAGGGGGTGGTGAGCTGGCCAGATGAAAAATACGGAAGCCCTCACACTCTCCACAGCGGACAGCGGCGCACCTCGCTGGTCACCGGTCATCGCCGTGGCACTCAGCACTTTCACCGTGGTGTCCTCCGAAATGATGCCGGTGGGTCTGCTGACGCCCATGTCGGAGGCCCTTTCCGTCTCCGCCGGTGTCACCGGCCTCTCCCTGACGATCACCGCAATCATCGCCGCGGTCGTGTCCCCCTTCGTTCCGGCACTCATCGGGCTCCGCGATCGCAAGGGGGTGCTCGCCGCCTTCATGGTTCTGCTGTCACTGGCGAATGCACTGACCGCGATCGCACCCAATTTCCTGATCCTGGCATTCAGCCGGATCCTTCTCGGCATTGCGATGGGCGTCGTGTGGGGACTCGCCGCAGGACTGGGCCCGCGACTCGTCGGCGGACCACGAGTCGCGCTTGCCACCACGCTGATCTTCTCGGGGGTCTCCATCGCCTCGGTTCTCGGTGTGCCGCTGGGGACCCTCCTTGCGGCGCTCCTCGGCTGGCGTGCCACGTTCTGGGCCCTCGCACTCGTCGGTGCGGTGGCCACCGGCGTCCTGGTCCTCACGCTTCCGGCCCTCCCGGTTCACCAGCGGATCCGCGTCGGCGGAACCGTCGGCGTGCTGAGAAACCGCGGTGTCGTGGCCGGGCTGGCCATCACGGGGCTGGTCGTGTTCGGCCACTTCACCGGCTACACGTACGTGCGTCCGGTCCTTGAGTTGGACGCGGGCATGAGCGCCGGCCTGATCGCGAGCTGCCTGCTGGTCTATGGCCTGGCCGGCGTCGTCGGCAACTTCACCCTCGGTCCCCTGGCCGGCCGGTACACGAAGGAGGCTGTGATCACCGTCCTGGCGGGCGTCGCGCTGGCCGCAGCACTGCTGCCGTTCGCCACCGCGAGCACTGTCACTGTGCTGATCGCGCTCGGCGTCTGGGGCGCCTCGTACGGCGGGGTCTCGGTCTCGACGCAGACCTGGGTTGGCACGGCCGACCCCGCGCGTACCGAGGCATCGGCCGCGCTGTGGGCCGGTGTATTCAGCGCGAGCATCGCTCTCGGTGCGTTCGCGGGTGGGCTCGTCATCGACCGTGCGGGAAACCGGGCCGTCCTGCTCACGGCGGCGCTGATCACGGCGGCCGGGCTGATCGTCGCCGCCGTCTCGCGGCCTGGCCCGAAGTCTCCACACACGCGGCGGACGGAACTGGATGCCGCCGGCCATTGACGAACTGTTCGCCGCCCTGGGCCGACAACCATCAATCCGAACGTACGCCCCGCTGACGGACGAAAGACATAGAGGCACCCCCCGGGGAGGGAAGTGCCGATGCTGTTGCAGACGGTAGAGATCGATGCGCTCCGGAACTTTGTCGGCGAAACGGGGAGCGGTGTTGCGTGCGGCTGCTGAGGGACACCGTGCGGTGAGGGTTTTCGTTGTCTTCGACTGGGACCAGAGCGGGGTCCAGCTCACCGGGTTTTGCGACTCTTCAGTATCGCATCGTCCGAGCTGGATGCCGAGAGTCCGCTGTCTGCGGCGGATCCACAAGCCTTTGACAGCGTTGGACCGACGACCCCGCCTGTTGTCAGGGTGTGACGCAGGTTCGTGTGAGGCGTCCTGCGCGGATGAAGTCGTTGAGCAGGCTTGTGGCGCAGGGACCCTGGTCGGGAGTATGCGCGGCGCCGGGGATGAGTATGAACGTGGAGTGGCGGAACTGGGCGGCGGCCTGCCGGCCGTAGGCGGCGCCGGTGTTGGTGTCCAGGTCTCCGGCGAGGACGAGGACGGGGACGTCGGGCATGCGTCCTGAGGGCCGGTACGTGGTGTCCGTGCGGCCGGGCCAGCGTATGCATGCGTCGACCGTGTCCAGCGAGCCTTGGGTCCAGCCTGCCGCCGAGAAGGGTGCAAAAGGCCGGTCGCCAACCCTCTGTTGTCCCTGAAGGAGTTGGGCCTGCCGCGTGGGTAGGGACGCGCTGCGGTGGTACGGAACGGCGTAGTCGTGGCAGATCACCGAGAAGGCCATCGCCACGGAGTGCTGGGTTCCGACGGTGCGGAGGTCGGAGAGCGGTGCGTAGAACTCCTTGTCCAGCCGGACGAGTGCGTCCGGCTGCCCGCGCAGCGCCTGCTGCACGGCGGGTATCAGGCGGGGCCAGTTGTCCGGGGAGCCGCCGGCCAACTGGGTGTACAGCGTCATGAGCTGGCCCTCGTCGATCACCTGGGTGCGGGGACGGCCGGCGGCGGTGAGGGTGTAGCGGATCGGGTTGTGGCGGAGCCGGGCGGCGAGGGCCGCGGTGTCGGACACCGCCTTGTCCGGCTCGCATGTTTGGGAGCTGCGGCAGAAGGCGGTGAGCGCGGTGGTGACGGACTGCGCGTTCGGCCGCATCCAGGGGTCGGTGGTGAGGGGGTATGAGCCGGAGAGCACGATCTTCTCGACGTGCGTGGGGTGGCGGTCGGCGTACACGTTCATCAGATAGGTGCCGTACGACTGGCCGAACAGCACCAGTCGTTTGATGCCGAGCTTGGCGCGCACCGCGTCGAGGTCGTCGGCGATATTCGCCGAGGTGTAGGCGTTGCGCCGGTCGCCCAGCTTCTGCGCGCAGCGTTCCATGGCCCGCTGCAGCCGGGGTTTGGGCAAGGTGAAGACGTCGGGCGGGGTGCCGCACGACTGCCAGTCGGATCCCCCGGTCCCGCGCGGATCCATCAGGAGCAGGTCGTGGTCGCGGCGCAGGTCGTCCAGTTGGGCACTGTATATCTCGGCAAGAGGGATCACGGCGCCGCCCGGCCCGCCCGGGTTGACCGCGATGGTGCCTGCCGCTGGGCGGGAGGTGTCTTTCCGGGGCATGAGTGCGTACGCAACATGTGTCGTGCGCGGGCCGGAGGAGCCGCGCAGCAGCGGAACCGTAAGGGTGCCGCACGTGGCCCCCGTCGGGCACTGCTCCGGGGCGGCCTCGGCCGACGCCGACGACGGCGCCGTCCGTGGGGCACAGGCGGTCAGGGGGATGGGGACCGCCAGCGCGAGGGCGGCTGCCGCCGCTCTACGAGCCCAGCGGGTCAGATGTTGCCGAGTCATGCCGGCCTGCCTTTCCTTCTGTTGCCGTGCCTGCCTGGGCCACTGGCCACGCCACGCGCCCGGACCGGCTCGTCTTGGACGCCCGCTCCGACACTGAACATGATCAGGTCGTCGAGCTGCTGACGCGTTCCGCGGCCCGCATCCCAGGAGCCACCTACCGAGAGAAAACGCCCTGCTCCGGGACCCCTCAGCTCGGCGCCGGCAGCGCGCAGCTGATCAGCAGCGACTAGTGGCTCGTCAGGCAGGCTTGACCAGGTAGTCGACCTGTTGCCCATCGGCCAGCAGACTGTCCCCAAGATCTGATCTTGGAGGTGGTCGTGGGGCGTCGACCGAGTGTGTTCGTCCGGCCGGTGAGCATGGAGGAGGGCCGGAAGCTGCAGAGAATCAGCCGGAGGGCGAAGGACCCGGTGAAACTTCGTCGGGCGATCGTGGTGCTGATGTCCGCCCAGGGCCAGACGGTCAAGGACATCACCGTGCTGATGCGGGTCAGCGAGGACTACGTCCGCGATGTCATCCACGCCTTCAACGAGCAGGGGCTGGACGCGCTTGACCCAAAATGGAGCGGGGGACGCCCCAAGACGATCAGTGACGAGGTGCGCGAGCATATCTGCCTGATCGCCCGGACGTCCCCCGCCGACTGGAAGATCACCGCGTTCTCCACCTGGAGCCTGAGCAAGCTCGCCGATCACCTCGTCAAGCAGAAGGTGACCGCGGCCATCAGCCGGGAGACCCTGCGCCGGATCCTGCGCGCCGGCAAGGTCTCCTGGAAGACCACCACCACCTGGAAGGCGTCCACCGACCCGGAGTTCATCGCCAAGATGCACCGCGTCCTGGCGCTGTATGACACCCCGCCCGCCGACGGGCGGGTGATATGCGTCGATGAGTTCGGGCCGCTGAACCTGATGCCCCGCAAGGGCAAGGCATGGGGGCCGGTGAGGCGTCCGCACAGGCTGCGAGCCACCTACAACCGCTACGGCGGCGTGCGGCAGATGCTCGCCGCCCTCGATCTGGCCACCGGCAAGCTGTACTACCGCATTCACCCGCGCAAGCGGTGGCGCGAGTTCCTCGGCCTCCTCAAGGCCCTGCGCGCCCGCTGGCCCGGGCAGAAGTTGTATGTGGTGCTGGACAACTTCTCCCCGCACAAGCACGCCAAGGTCCGCACATGGGCAGCCGACAACGACATCGAACTGGTCTTCCTGCCGACCTACGGCTCCTGGCTGAACTGGACCGAGTCCGAGTTCGCGGCCCTGCGCTACTTCGCACTCAACGGCACCGACCATCGCAGCCACGATGAGCAGAACGCCGCCATCGCCGCCTACGTCCGTTGGCACAACACCCGCGCGGAACCAAAGACGAACTTCGCGCCCGACTCAGCGATCCGATCACGGACCGATTACCCGGCCAGAGCCGCCTGACAAGCCGCCAGTCCACCTGGGCCCTCATCCGAACGGTGGTGTGCTGATCCGCTTCTCGAACCAGTTGTGGGCATACGGCTCGTCGTTGAAGGCAGCGACCTCCTGGAAGCCGCTGGAGTGGTAGAGACCAATCGCCGCGGTGAGCGCCTTGTTGGTGTCCAGGCGGAGTACCTCGCAGCCTTGCTGGGCGGCTTGAGTCTCCAGCTCGGTCAGGAACCGGCGGCCGAGACCGAGGCCCCGGGTGCGGGGCGCGACCCACATGCGTTTGATCTCGGCCGGGGCGCCGGGGGGCAGCTTCAGGCCGGCGCAGCCGACGGGCTCTCCGTGCAGCCGGGCAACCAGGAACAGGCCGCGCGGTGGCCGGAGTTCGCCCGCGTCAGGCAGCAGGCTCCGCGCGGGGTCGAAGCCGGTCTCAAAGCGTGCCTGAATCTCGGCGAAGTAGGACCGCAGGCAGTGCTGGGCGTCGGGGTGGTCTGGGTCAACCGCGTCCAGCGTGACCGTCGCAGCGGTCAGCAACCGTTCGACCTCAGCCATGGCGGCGGTCAGCCGGGCGCGCTGGGCCGTGTTGAGCGGCTCCAGGAGAGAGCTGGCCAGCTCGTCGCTGCGGCCATCGAGCACCGCGCGCTCAGCGCGGCCCGCATCGGTGAGCCGGATGGTGCGCACCCGCCTGTCCCGGGGCTGCGGCTCCACCGTCACCAGGCCGTCGGCTTCCAGGGAGCGCAGCAGCCGGCTGACGTACCCGGAGTCGAGCGCGAGGTGCTCGCGCAGTTGCCGCACGTCCTGGCCCTCCTCACCGATCTCCCAGAGCAGCCGGGCTTCACCGATGGGCCGATCGCGGCCTAGGTAGTGGTCGTGGAGCACGCCCACACGTTCGGTGACGGTGCGGTTGAACTGCCGCACCTGGTCGATCTGCACCATGTCCATTCCCTGACTTTAGTCAGAGAACCATGTGCGGGGCCAGAGGCTTCAGCCTTCACCGAGACGTTGACCGACGTTCGAGAAGACGGATGCCAGACCGCATGTCGATTACCCAGTCGACGATATGAGCCGAGCCACTAGGACGCCGTGGTGCGCTTCTTCTTCGCCTTCGGCTTGGCCGGTGGCGGTGGTTCTTCTCCGGTGGCGCCGTTGTTCATCCGGGCACTGGCTTCCAGGACCTGGTCGATGATGCGGCGGCGCATCTCGCTCTCGGGATCCTCGCCCAGGTCTTGGGCCAGGCGCTCCGCGGTCAGGTAGTAGCCGGTCAAGACCGGCTGCTCGAAGTAGCGGTTGAGCTGGCTCAGGGTCTGCCCGTACATCTGCAGGTAGGTGCGGTTGAGGAAGGCGGAGAGCGCCGCGGCGACGCCCGCGACCGCACCGAGGGCCAGCGGCCGGTGTACGTCGCGGCGGCGAAGGACACCCTCCGGCAGCTCCTCACCGGCTGGCTGGCCGAGTACGGCATCCCGGTCCTGGTCGTCCGCGGCTTCGCCTCCCAGTCCTACGCCGAAGTCGTACGCCGCCGCACCGCCCGGCACGGCCGTGCCACGCTGCTCTGGTGCGGCGACTTCGACGCGAGCGGCGCGGACATCGAACGGGACTGGGCGCGGCGCACCGAAGACTGCTGGGACGAGGTCCGCCGGGTGCTCCTGACCCGCGAGCAGACCATCGAGTACGAGCTGCCCTCGGCCGAGGGCAAGTACGGCGACCCGAGGTGGCCGGCCTTCGCCGACCGCTACAGGCTTGACCCCGCACTTCCCGCGCAGTGGGAAGTCGAAGCCCTTGAGCCCGCTGAACTCCAGCGCCTGGTCCTCGCCGCCGTCGACCCGTACATCGACCGCGCCGTACTCGCCCGGCAGATCGCCCGTGAGGAAGAACAACGCCGCGCCCTGGCCGCCTTCGTACGGGGCTGGGGCGCGGCGGGAGGAACGTAGCGCTACCGCTGTACTGGTCGGACGACGGCGGTGTCATGCGCAGTCCGTACCGAGCTCAGCGAGCGAGGTGCGCTGCGGGCTGGTCAGCACATGGTGAGCTGCTCGTGCTCGGGCAGGTCGAGGTGGACGACCCGGCTCTGGGGAAGGATGTCGGCGAGCTCGCGCGCCTCCTGTGCGCTGCGGGCCAGGACCAGCTCCTCCGCGAGCTTGGGGCAGGCAGCGGCCAGGCCGGGCAGGGCCGCACGATCCCATACAGCGTCCGCCGCTTGTCGGCCACGTGGACCAGGACGCCGCGGGCGTACTGCGGCCACATCATCGGCTTCTCCGGGATCTCCACCCGCAGGTTCGACGTCCGCCAGGCGTACTCGGCGACGGCGGCGAACAACTCGGTCTGCTGCTGCGACGACAGCCGGCCCCACCACGCCCGCGCGGTCTCCAGGTCCTGGCGCTCTTGCTCCTCACGTTCGGCCTGCTCACGGGCGAGACGGGCCTCACGCTCCACCCGCTCCCGCTCCCGGCGCGCTTCCTCCTCCGCCCACTGCCGCCGCATCTGTTCCATGAAGACGCGGTGCCCCTCCTCCCGCTGCAGCCGCCGACGTTCGTCCTCCTCGGCCTTCCGTACCCGCTCCTGCTCCTCCAGCTCCTTCCGGCGCCGTTCCGCAGCCTCCTCCTGCTCCTGCTGGCGGGCCTCCCGCTCCGCCCGCGCGGCTTCCTGCCGCTGCCGCATCTCCTCGTGCTTGTCCTGATCGGCGATTGACCGCCTCGAGGTCCACCACAGATCCCGCTTGAACTGACGCTGCTCACCATCGACCACCCGGTACACCCGCCGATACCGGCGCAGCACCTCGGCGGGAACGAGCTGCCCCTCCAGCGCCCAGCGCACGAGCCGCTTCAGCGTCTCCTCCCGGAACTCCCACCGCCCGCTCCGGTAGACGAACCCGGCGAGCCCGTCGTCCACCACCCACGGCCCCTCCCGTTCCTCCGGGGCCCGGACGCGGACGGCCGGCACCGCGCTGATCCACCGCGGCGGCCGCGCGCCCGGGTGCACCCAGCACACCCGGATCCCCTCGTCGGCGTACCGGTCGGTGCGATCAGCGATGTCGTCCACCGTGATCTGCGACAGCTGCGCCTCCCAGGCCATGCGCTGACTTCCGTCCGCGGACGAGGCCATGACGTCCGCCCGCCACGATCCGTCCTCGGCCGGCACTTCCAGCGCCGCGAACCACCCGGCCGCCCGGATCGCGCCCGCCATCTCCAACTTGAGCATGTGGTGCTCGCACGACTCGTTCAGCAGCTCGCACGACTTCGGCCGGTCCGGGTCGTGGCAGAAGAACCGAACTCCGTACCGGGAGACCTTCGGGTGCAGGCCCCAGGAACAGTCGGGGCAGGTGAGGGGAACGCGGGGATGGACCTTGTGGATCTGTCGCCATTCCAGGCCGTGTCCGGGGCCGGGGAGGGTCGAGTCGAGGCGGCCCAGTTCAGGGTGCAGCGCGGTGAAAGGCATGAATCGCATCTCCTGGCGATCCGGCGTGCTTGCGGCGTATCTGACAGGACAGCAGATATCAGACACCACTGACAGAGGGCCTCAGTCCGACCGAGACTTCGAAGGCGAGTGGGACGAATGCGCGCTGACCGGGTCGACACCCTCTCGCTCACACATCAGCAGGTACTCGGTCAGACCCCGGCCGTACGCGTCGATCGTGCGGGGTGCACGTCCGAGATCCGTCCAGATCGTCAGCCAAGCCGCTGCCTGCTCGTGCCGCCCCGCCCCCACCACCCACCGACCCGCTGGCAGACCCACGCTCGCCGCGCTGCGCCGCGTCGTCGAACTGACGGAGCAACAGCAGCGCGGCGCGAACCGTGTCTGGTGCGCCGCACCCCTGTCGAACGCGACCGCGCATGACCTCGGATCGCGCCTCGTAGACGCACACGGAAGCGCCGCCCAGTGGTTCCCCCGCTGTTGCCCCACGTGCTGGAAAGGCCGCCAATGACCCCCCTGACAGAACCCGCGCCTGGTCAAGCCGAGTACGACGCCTACCTCAACCACACGCTAATCTGCACGTCCTGCCGCGCTGGGGCGGCCTGCCCCACGGTGGTGCGGCTCGGCCGGGCCTGGCGAGCAGCCCGCGGCCCGGTGCAGGAGGCACGCCGATGATCTGCGTCGTCATCTGCGGACCACGAACTAGTGTCCTGCGCCGGAGATCCGTCGTTAGTTCCTGTATGAGTGTTTCTGCGGGTGTGCCCGCACCGCGTCGTGGTCCGAAGCTGGAACCGTTG
>NZ_JBVKBV010000037.1:0-39454 GCF_055635345.1 Streptomyces sp. NPDC111516
CGGACCCGAGAACCACTACAAGGGCTGCACCCGTATCACCAGCCGAAACGCCGAGAGTTGCGCCGCCAGTCGAACCCCTAACCGAACGGCATTGCGCCTAACCTTCGGGCCAGAGTGCCGTCGAAGCAGCGGCCCGATCCGAGGAGCTCCTGTGATGGGGAACTATGCGAGGACAGCCGCCACCGTGATCGCGGTGGGGCTGTTGGCCGCCGCTGTCGGCGGCTGTTCGCACCGTGCCGGCGGCAGTTCGTCGCCCGCCAGCGCCACACCCTCCACCTCCGCCTCCCCCTCGGCCTCCGCGTCCCCTTCGCCGTCCCCGGTCGGCAAGGCACGGATCACGATCAAGAACTTCGCGTTCGCACCGGCCCAACTGAAGGTCCCCGCAGGCGCCCTGATCACCGTCGTCAATGAGGACGCCGTGGCCCACACGGTGACCGCCACCACCGGCGCCACCACCGGGAAGACGTTCGACACCGGTGATGTCGCGCCGGGGAAGACGGCTACTTTCACCGCCCCGGCCAAGCCCGGCACCTACCCGTACATCTGCACCATTCATCCGTACATGAAGGGTTCGCTCACCGTTCGGTGACGCGCGCGGTCCCCGGCCGGCGGAGCACGCGATTCCGGCCCGGGCGCACCGTCTGTCACCAGCGGTTGTGCGCCACGGGCCGGACCTGCGTCGGGACGTCAAGTCGACGAAGCCGTAAAGCAGTTGTGATTTGCGCACCCGGGCGCGCTCACCGCGCCCAGCACTGCCGCAGCCACAAGCGTTCTCGCGCGTGCGGCGGCCTTCGAAGACGCCATGACGAGCTTCGTGAAAGCCCGCCGAACCGACAGCGTCCGGGAAACGCCCACCGGTCGCAAGATCACGCCTATGGATTGACGCGGCACGGCCAGAGCATGGAGAAACCGCACGCTGTTCGTCATCGCCGCAGGCAACGCCGGTGCCCCGTACACCATCGGCTCCCCCGGCGCCGCGGACTCCGCCCTCACCGTCGGCGCGGTCGACACCGCCGACAAGCTGGCCTACTTCTCCAGCCAGGGCCCGCGCCTGGGTGACGACGCCCTCAAGCCCGACCTCACCGGCCCCGGCGTCAATGTGCTCGCCGCCCGCTCGCAGTACGCCTCCTCGGGCTCGGGCTACTACACCACCCTGAGCGGGACCTCGATGGCCACGCCGCACGTGGCAGGCGCCGCGGTGCTGCTGGCCCAGGAGCACCCGGACTGGACCGGACAGCAGATCAAGGACGCCCTGGTCAGCACGGCCAAGGAAACCCCGAACTACACCGCCTACCAGGGCGGCAGCGGCCGGGTCGACGTCAAGGCCGCAGCCTCCGACACCGTCTTCGCGACCGGTTCGGCCTACTCCGGCTTCTACGCCTGGCCGCACGACGCGGACAAGAAGTCCGAGAAGACCATCACCTACACCAACACCGGCGACACCGCCGCCACCCTCGACCTGAAGACCGACGCGGCCGGCGCCCCCGCCGGACTCTTCTCGCTCTCCACGGACCACGTCACCGTCCCGGCGCACGGCACGCAGCAGGTGACGCTCACCGCCGACCCCGCCACGCTGGCGTCCGACAGCAAGGTGACCGGCCAGGTCAAGGCGTACGACGCGACCGGCGCGCTGAGCGCCCACACCACCATCGGCATCAGCAAGGAGAACGAGCGCTACACGCTCCACCTCAAGGCCCGCGACCGCGCCGGCAAGCCACTGACCGGCAACGTCGAACTACTCAAGCTCGGGTGGGAGTATCCGGAGTACCTGACCCTCAACGACTCCGGTGAGGCCGACGCACGTCTCGAAGCGGGCACCTACTCGGCGATGATGGTGGCCAAGGTGCAGGGCGCGGGCGGCCCCGACTCGCTCGGTATCGCACTTCTCGGCAACCCCGAGGTGAAGCTCGACAAGGACACCACCGTGGTGCTCGACGGCACCCGGACGCACGAGGTGCGCGCCGTGACGCCCAAGGAGAGCAGCCCGCTCTCGACCCGGATGGAGTACTACCGCTCCGGCGAGGGCAGCACGCTGCAGTCCGGCTACCTGCTGCCGGTGTGGTACGACAGCATCTGGGCCGAGAGCGACACCACCAAGGTCAAGGACGGCGACTTCGCCTTCACCACCCGCTGGCGCTCCGTGCAGACGCGGCTCACCGTGGCCTCCAAGACCCGCAGCTTCGACGATGTGCTGCCGCAGGCCGGCTCCACCCTGCTGCCCGACGGCCACTGGAAGCTCCCGGTCGTCCACGCCGGCCAGGGTGCCGCCTCCGACTACGCCGGCCTGGACGTCTCGGGCAAGGTCGCGGTGGTCCGCCGCAGCGACAGCGTCACCGCCCCCCAGCAGGCCGCGGCCGCCGTTGCCGCCGGGGTGAAGCTGCTGCTCGTCGTCAACGACCAGCCCGGCCGGCTGAGCAGTTGGTACGGGGACTACCCGGTGAGCTCGCCCATCGCGGTGGCCTCGCTCACCACGGCCGAGGGCGAGGAACTCATCGCCCAGGCACAGCAGGGCACCGCCACGCTCACGGTGACCTCGAAGCCGGTCAGCGACTACGCCTACGACCTGGTCGAGCGCCATGACGGCATGATCCCGGCGGACCTCACCTACCGGGCAACCAAGGACAACCTCGCCCGGGTCAACGGCGGTAACGCGGCCGACGGTGCCGAGTTCCGCTGGGACATCCCCTCCTACACCAGCTACGCGACCGGTTTCGCCCTCAAGACTCCCATGCCCCGGGAGCGCACCGACTGGGTGTCCACCGATGGCAAGAACCAGTGGTACGAGCAGGCGTCCATCCCCGGTCTGCTGGAGGAGCGGTCCACCCGGCTCACGTACCAGGCCGGCACCACCACGGACGTGAACTGGTTCTCGCCCATCCAGCACCCCCGGGTCAACGACAGCACCTGGCCCTCGGTGAGCCCCCTGTCCGCCAGCACCCACACCGAGTGGACCTTCATGTCGGGCCACACCGACAGCGTCCAGTTCCTGCCGCTGATCCAGTTCGACTACGGGGTGGAGACCGACGGGAACGGCTACGCCCACCGCAACACCGACCTGACCGTCACCCCGTCGACCATCGACGGCGCCCCGGACGCGGGCAAGGTGACCTCGACCGGACTGGAGGTCTCCTACGACGACGGAGCCACCTGGCAGCAGGCCGACCTGGAGCAGTCCGGAACCTCCTGTCAGGCCAAGCTGCAGGCGCCGAAGTCGGCGTCGCACGTCTCCATCCGCGCGGCCGCGACGGACAGCAACGGCAACACCGTGACACAGACCGTCATCCGCGCCTTCGCGGTCAAGTAACACCCTGACAAGGACGGGCTCCCGAGCCTGCAAGGTCTTCGGTCAGAACTTCGCCGAGCAGATCCTCACCTGGGTCAGCCAGCGCTGACCCGCGCGCTCTGCGTCTGCGGCCCGCACCGACCTCCGGTGCGGGCCGCATCGCTGCTGTCGGACAGGTCAAGGCCGACCTGTTCTTCATGGGCCTGGAGTACGTCGTCTTCGTGGGGGGGACACGCCCGGCACCGGCCGCCCCTGCCGCTCTCCCGGCAGGGGCGGCCGGTGCTTCTCAGGCGGGCTGGATCCCGGGGCGGCCCGACTCGGTCACGAGCGACGTGCGGGTCGAGACGGGGGCGCCGGGGGTGGTGACGTACGGGAGGACCCGGAAGTCGGCCCGGCAGCTCTCCCGGGTCAGTGCGCAACGTACGTAACCACGCTGGAAGTTGGTGAACTTGATGTGATCGTTGGCCGCGAGGAGCCGGGCGCCGGACGGGTCCAGGTCCATCCCGTCCTTCGTGGTGGAGATGGACGAACCGACGAACTCGACGCCGATCGTGGGCGATTCCGGGTCGTCGAAGTTCTGCTTGAGATCGGCGGCGAGGTGACGGTGCATGTCACCGGTGAGGACGACGGGGTTGCTGACGCCACGGTCGGTGATCTCCTTGAACAGCCGTTGTCGCGCGTCCACGTAACCGTCCCAGAAGTCCATCACGAACGACTGGCCGGGGCCGGGATCGGTGTCGACCTGGGTCACGGGAATCTGCTGGGAGATCATGTTCCATGTCGTGTCGGAGTGTCCGAGGCTGCGGTGGAGCCACTGCTCCTGCTCCGGGCCGAGGATGGTGCGGCCGGGGGTGAGCCGTTCGTCGCAGCCGCTCTTCGTGCCGTCGCCACAGGGCTGGTCGTCGCGGAAGAGCCGGGTGTCGAGGATGTGGAAGGTGGCCATCCGGCCGTAGCGCAGGCTGCGGTACATCCGTGCCTCGAAGCCGTTCGGCTTGTTCGGCAATCGCAGCGGCAGGTGTTCGTAGTACGCCTGGAAGGCCGCCGCCGCGCGTTGCCGGAAGACCACCGGGTCCTGATCGGGTTCGTCGTCGACCTTGGACTTGTCGCGTGCCCAGTTGTCCTCGACCTCGTGGTCGTCCCAGACGACGGCGAACGGGTGGACCTGGTGGGCGGCGATCAGGTCGGGGTCGAAGCGGTGGAGGGCGTGGCGGTTGCGGTACTGCACGAGGTCCATCGGTTCGGGGCGCAGTTCGGCGGCGACGGGGACGTTGCGTACGCCACCCATGGCGTCGATGGCGTTCTCGTAGATGTAGTCGCCGAGGTGCAGGACCAGGTCGACGTCCTCCTCGGCGAGGTGCCGGTAGGCGGTGTAGAAGCCTTCGAACCACGCCTGACAGGAGACGAAGGCGAAGTCGAGTTCCTTGGGGCGGCTGTGCGACGGGGGTGCGGTGCGGGTGCGGCCGACCGGGCTGTGCACGCCGCCCGCGCGGAAGCGGTAGTAGTAGTGCCTGCCCGGTTGCAGTCCGGAGACCTCGATGTGGACGGAGTGGGCCAGTTCGGGCACCGCCCGCGTCCGCCCCCGGCGTACGACGGACCGGAAGCGTTCGTCGCGGGCAACCTCCCACTGGACGTCGACGGCGTACGGCGGCATGCCTCCGGCCCCGTCGGGAGCGAGGGGCTGGGGCGCGAGACGGGTCCACAGAACGAATCCGTCCGGCCAGGGATCGCCGGAGGCGACTCCCAAGGTGAACGGGTCGTCATGGAAAGGCGCGTCACCCCAGGCGCTGCCCGCCGACAGGCCGGCCGCGGCAAGGGCCATACCGACCGTCCCGCCGAGCATCACCCGTCTGCCGAACCCTCCGGTGCCGCCTGCCCCACTGTTGAGTCGCATGAAACTCGTCCCTTCGTCGGGCGGGATCCCGTGCGGTACGAAGTGGGATCGGCGCGTGATTTCACGTCCACCCATGTGGTAATCACATGCTGAATATCACAGGGGAATCACACGCCACAAGACCACGCGCCGGTGGTCGCAATGCCGTTCACAAGCGGTCAGTTGGGGAGACATCGGCCATCGCCCGAGGCGACCGGGTGCAGCGTCGGCAACACCCTTGACACCCTTCAGGGCGGCTCATAGTCTCCACGCCACAGAATTAACGTTAGATTTCACATCGGGAAATTCGGTGCGACGGAAGGACGTGCTCGTGTCCGGTTCCTCGGCAGCGGATGTGCCCGCCTCCCGCCCCGCCGAAGGAACAGCGGCCGGCCACCGTCCCGGAGACCGGACGCTCCGGCCGTACGGCCTGCGGTGCGAACATCGCACCACCCCGCTGGGGATCGACGAAACCGCGCCCCGGCTCTCCTGGCGGCTGGCGTCCGACCATCGTGGCGACGACCCCGTGGCCTACCGGGTCCGGGTCGCCGAACACCCCGAGGATCTGGACGGGTGCGGTCAACTACGCTGGGACACGGGCCGGGTGGCGGACCGGGACGCGACCGGTGTCGGGTACGCGGGATCCGCCCTCCGGAGCCGTACGCGCTATCACTGGCGGGTCTCCGTCTGGCCGGCCGGATCGGCCGCGCCCGCCGAGGCCACGTCCTGGTTCGAGACGGCCTGCACCGACGCGAGGGCGTGGCGGGCGTCGTGGATCACTCATGATCCGCAGCCGGTCGAGGTCATGGACGCGCCCACCGAAGGCGAGTTCGCACTCGACGACCACGGGCTGGCCCCGTGCCCTGTGCTGCGACGCACCTTCACCGCCTCGGCGGGCGCGCATGCCCGGCTCCATGTCAGCGCGCGCGGCCTGTACGAGGTCCGGCTCAACGGCGTACGGGTCGGCGACGCCGAACTCGCGCCCGGCTGGACCGATTACCACCACCGTGTCCAGTACCAGACGTACGACGTGGGCGAGTTGCTGCGCGAGGGCGAGAACGTACTCGCCGCGACCGTCGCCGACGGCTGGTGGAGCGGATTCGTCGGCTTCGAACCGCGCCGGGCCGGGGCCCACTACGGCACGTTTCCCCAGTTCCTGGCCGAACTTCACCTCACCGGTCCGGAGGGCCGGAGCACCGCGATCGTCACCGACGGGACATGGCGCAGCAGTACGGGAGTCATCCGTCACGCGGATCTGCTGATGGGCGAGTGCCATGACCTGCGCCACGCCGCCGACGGCTGGGAACTGCCCGGCTTCGACGACTCCGACTGGTCACCGGCCCTGGTGACGGACGTCGATCACCGTCTGCTCGTGGCGTCCGTCGACGAGCCCGTGCGGGCGACGGCCGAGCTGCACCCGCGCTCGGTCACACGTATTTCTCCGGACACCCACATCGTCGACTTCGGCCAGAACCTGGCCGGGCGGGTGCGGCTGCGGGTCGGTGAACTCGCCGCCGGCGCACGGGTCGTGATCCGCCATGCCGAGGTGCTCGACGACTCGGACCGGCTGTACACGGCCAATCTGCGCACCGCCGCCGCGACCGACGTGCTCATCGGGGACGGGCGCGCCCACATCGTGTTCGAGCCGCGCTTCACGTACCACGGGTTCCGGTACGTCGAGATCAGCGGGATTCCGGAGCCGGCCGAGTCCGATGTCGTCGCCGTGGCGCTGCACAGCGACACCCCGTGGGCCGGGGAGTTCGACTGCTCGGACACGGAGCTGCGCCGGCTCCACGAGTGTGTCGCGTGGGGGCAGCGCTCGAACTTCGTCAGTGTGCCCACGGACTGTCCGCAGCGCGACGAGCGGCTCGGCTGGCTGGCCGACGCGCAGGTGTTCCTGCCCACGGCGGCGCTCAACGCGGACGTCGCCGCGTTCTTCACCAAGTGGCTGCGCGACATCGATGACGCCCGCACCCCCGACGGTGGCTTCTCCAATGTCGCCCCGCGTCTCGTGGGCGTCTGCGACGAGGGCGCACCGGGCTGGGGCGACGCGGGTGTGATCATCCCGTGGCACCTGTACCGCTGCTACGACGATCCGCGGTTCCTCGCCCGGGCGCTGGACGGCATGTGCGCCTGGATCGACCTGATTCACCGTCATAACCCGGATCTGGTCTGGCGCAGGCGGGTGGGTCCACACTTCTCGGACTGGCTCGCACCCGGCACCCCCACTCCGCGCGACGTCGTCGCCACGGCCTGTTTCGCGCACAGTGCCCGCCTCACGGCGAAAGCCGCCGATGTCCTGGGCCGGAAGGACGTCCGGGACCGCTACCACCGGCTGGCCGACGACATCCGGAGCACGTTCGCCGAGCACTTCGTCACCGTCGAGCGAGCCGGCGCCGGGCCTCCCACCGTACGGATCGCCGGAGACACCCAGACCGGCTATCTCCTCGCGCTCGCCTTCGAGTTGCTGCCCGGAGATCTCGTGGACGCCGCCGCAGACCGTCTCGCCGCACTCGTCGAGTCCGCCGGGCCCGCCCTCCTGACCGGTTTCCTCGGGGTCGCGCTCGCCGCGCCCGTCCTCGACGCACACGGGCGGGCCGACCTCGCCCACGCCCTGCTGAACCGTGCCGAAGTGCCGTCGTGGCGGTTTCCGCTGCGGCAGGGCGCCACGACGATCTGGGAACGCTGGGACGGATGGACCCCTGAGACGGGGTTCCGCGCACCGTCGATGAACTCCTTCAACCACTACGCGCTCGGGTCGATCGGCGAGTGGCTCTACCGCGGTGTCGCCGGCCTCGACCAGGCGCCGGACTCCGCCGGATACCGGCAGCTGCGGATCCGGCCCCGTCCCGGCGCCCTGCACCGCGCGAGCGCCCGCCACGAATCGGTCCGCGGCACCGTCGAGGTGAGCTGGGAGCGGCAGGGCGACCGGTTGACCTTGTGCGTACTGGTGCCGCCCGGCGCCACCGCCGATGTGTACGTGCCCACCACGGACCCGCGCTCGATCCGCGAATCGGGTGTGCCGACGAGGGCCGACGACCGCCACATCACATGGATCGCGACCGCCTCCGACCATGTTCTCCACCGTGTGTCCTCGGGCGCGTACCGCTTCACCGCGACCTGTCCACCGGCAGACGGCCACGCCGCGGCGCCTCCGGAGGCCCGGGCCCGGCCGTCGCTCACTCCGAGCCGACGCACATCAGGACCGGCGGCGAATCCCTCGCCCGCCCGATCGCACGAGGAGGGCACACCATGACGACGGGTTCTCACAGCCGGCCGGGCCGGGGCGCGGTCGGCCGCCGGGGGTTTCTCCGTATCGGCGGCGGGGTCGCGGCGCTCGCCGCCCTTCCGCCCGCGCTGACGGCCTGCTCGGATTCGGGCAGCGGCTCCGGCAAGCTGCGCATCGTCGGCGTCGCCGACCAGCAGAAGCCGGTCGAGGAGCTGGTCGGGCTGTATCGCAAGTCCCACCCCGACGACGAGTTCGCCACCTCCTTCGCGCCCACGGACCAGGTGCAGACCGTGGTGCGCACCCAGCTCGCGGGGGGCAACGCCCCCGATGTCCACGTGCTCTATCCCGGCAGCGGCAGCGCCATGTCCATGGTCGAGCTGGCCAAGGCCGGACTGCTCGCCGACCTCAGCGACCAGACATGGACGAAGGAGGTCCCGGCGAACTTCCACCCCGCGTACCGGCACCAGGGAAAGACGTATCTTTATTCGGCGGGAAGCAGCGCCATCGGCGCCATCTACAACAAGAAGGCCTTCGCGAAGGCCGGCGTCCAGCCAGCCAGGACGTGGAGCGAACTGCTGCACGTCTGCGCCGAGTTGAAGGCCAAGGGGGTCATTCCGATCGCACTCGGCGCCCAGACTCCCTGGGTCACCCAACTGATCACGTACGCGCTGGTCCCCAACGCCGTCTACGCGAAGAACCCCGGATTCGACGCCGAGATGGCCGCCGGAAAGGCGCACTTCCGCGGCTCCGGCTGGGCCGATGCGATGGGGAAGTACCAGGAGTTGCAGCGCCGGGGCTTCTTCAACGACAACCCCAACGGAACGACGTACGAGCAGCAGACGTCGATGGTCGCGAGCGGCAAGGCCGCGATGGCCGTCCAGGTCTCCGCCGTGCTCGCCAACTTCCGTCAGGCCACGAGGACACCGGACGATCTCGGCATGTTCCCCTTCCCCGGCGGTGACGATGCTGCCAATCTGTGGATTCCGGCAGGCATCGTCGTCGGCCTCGGCGTCTCCGCACGGTCAAAGAAGAACGCCGGGGCGAAGCGGTTCATCGAATTCCTCGGCAAGCAGGAGAACGTGGACCGCTGGGCGCAGTCCGTCGCCGCGATCCCGTTCAAGCGTGACGGGTCCACCAGGATCGACCCCGTCCTCAAAGACTTCCTGCCCGTCATCGACGACAACCGGGCCGTCCCGTTCATGGACCAGAACTGGCCCAACGCCGAGGTGCAGCCCGCCCATTTCGCCGCCGTACAGAACCTCCTCGCAGGCAAGACGGACGTGGATGGCGCGCTCGGGCAGATGGACGAGGCCTACGGGAAGAAGCCGTGACGAGCACCTCCCAGAAGGCCGACCCGGGCACGGTCGGCGAGGCCGGAGGCGGACCGAGGACCGGCTCCGGCCGCCCGGTCCGGCACCGCGACCACACCACCCCTTCGTGGATCTTCGTGGTCCCGGCACTCGTCGTGTACGGCGTCGTCGTCCTGTACCCGAGCCTGGCCGGGGTGATGTACGCCTTCACCGACTGGTCCGGCATCGGCGGCTTCTCCTTCACCGGCCTCGACAACTTCCGCACGCTGCTCGACGACGGCCGGGCCCTGGAGTCCGTCGGCAACACCCTGCTCCTCACCTTCGCCGTGGTCGTCGTCCAGAACGGCGTCGGCCTGCTGCTCGCGCTCGGCGTCCACACCAACATCAAGTCCCGTGCGCTGCTGCGCCTGATCTTCTTCGCGCCGGCCGTCGTCAGCCCGGTCATGGTCGCGATCCTGTGGAAGTACGTCTACAACCCCGAGAACGGTGCCGGACTCAACGGTGTCCTCGGCGCGATCGGGCTCGGCGGTCTGCGTCAGGACTGGCTCGGCGATCCGTCGCTCGCCCTGTGGTCCGTCGCGGCGATGGTCGTGTGGCAGTACGCCGGATACTCGATGGTCGTCTTCCTCGCCGGCCTCCAGGGCGTACCCGCCGAACTCCACGAGGCCGCACGGATCGACGGCGCGGGCTCGTGGCAGCGCTTCCGCTATGTCACCTGGCCGCTGCTGGCCCCGGCCCTGACGATCAACCTCATGCTGTCGACCATCGGCGGCCTCAAACTCTTCGACCAGGTCTACGCCGCCACCAACGGCGGCCCCGGCACCTCCAGCGAGACGCTGTCGACCGTGCTGTACAAGGAGGCGTTCGTCTACGGGAAGTTCGGCTACAGCACCGCCGTCGCCCTCGTCCTCGCGCTGTTCGTCGCCGCGGTCTCCCTGGTCCAGCTCCGTTATCTGCGCGCGAGGGAGGTCATCGCGTGAGCATCGCAACGACCCGCGGGCCCGCGAAAAAGGGACCCGAACGCGGAGCGCACCGGGGCCGTGGACCGCGGTACGGGCGGTACGCCCTCGAACTGGTCATGATCGCGGTCGCCGTCGTGTTCCTGTTCCCGGTGTACGCCCTGGTCACGCTGGCAATGAAGGACCCCCGGCAGATCTCCGAATCGCCCCTCTCGCCGCCCTCCCCGCCCACCTTCGCCAATTTCGGCGATGCCTGGTCCTCCGCGTCGCTGGGGCCCGCCCTGCTCAACAGCACGATCATCACCGTCGCGAGCCTGCTGCTCCTCATCGTGCTGGGTTCCACGGGGGCGTACTACCTCGCGCGCCGCGCCCGCGGTCTCGGCTACGGGCTGTACATCCTGTTCCTGCTGGGCATCGTGCTGCCGTTCCAGCTCGGCATGATTCCGCTGTACAAACTCGTCGACGACCTGGGCTGGCTCGGCACGTACCAGGGCATGGTGTTCTTCTACACGGGGATCCAACTCCCGTTCACCGTCTTCCTCTACACCGGATTCATCCGGGCCCTGCCGCAGGACTACGCGCAGGCGGCGCTCATCGACGGCTGCAACCACCGACAGGCGTTCACCCGGATCGTCTTCCCCCTGCTGCGTCCCATCACCGGCACCGTGATCATCCTGAACGCCGTGTTCATCTGGAACGACTTCTTCACGCCGCTGCTCTACCTGGGCGGCTCCGACAAGGAGACCGTGCCCGTCGGCGTGTTCGCGTTCGTCGGCCAGTACGTCTCCGACTACGGGCTCGTCTTCGCCGGACTGGTGCTGGCGGCACTGCCGATCCTGGTGGTCTTCGTGCTCCTCCAACGCTATGTGATCAAGGGTTTCGCGGGCGGTCTCAAGGGCTGAGGACATCTCATGACACACCCGGTGCACCCACCGCTCCCCCCGGGCATCGCCGCGGTCCTCACGGAGCCGCCGCGCGCCTTCTCGCCCACCGCCATCTGGTGGTGGAGCGGGGAACGGCTCGACCGCGCACGGCTGCGGGCGCAGTTGGAACGGTTCACCGAGGGCGGTGTGCACAACCTCGTTCTCCTCAATCTGGCGCCCTCGGGCCCGCTGTTCGGCTCCGACGCCGACGACCCGCCCTTTCTGTCCGACGCATGGTGGGCTCTGCTCGACGGCGTGTGCGAGGACGCCCGCGAACTGGGTGCGAGCCTGTGGTTCTACGACCAGCTCGGCTTCTCCGGTGCCGACCTCCAGGCGCGCCTCGTCGACGAGCAGCCCGCCCACGCGGGCCGTCGGCTCGACCGCGTGCGTGCCGTCGTCGACTCCACGACGCTGCGGACCGGAGAACTGCGGTGTCCCCCGGACGGGACGCCTCTCGCAGGCCGCGCCGAACCGGTCGACGCCGCCGGCCGTACGGCCGGTCCGTCGGTTCCGGTCGCGGTGGACGACGGGGTCGTACGGGCGCCCGGTCCGGGCCGATGGCGTCTGACGCTCCATCATCATGTGCCGCTCGGCTTCGACTACCTCGGTTCGACGGCGTGTGCGGCTCTGCTGGACCGGGTGCACGGGGAGTTCGAACGCCGGCTCGGCGACCGGCTGGGGACGGTCGTCGTCGGCTCGTTCCAGGACGAGCTGCCGTCCCTGCCCACCTGGTCGACCGGATTCGCCGACGCCTTTGGGCGCCTTCGCGGGTACGACATCACCGCGCGGCTCGACGCCATGTACGACGGCAGCGGCGATCCGGACGCCCACCGGATCCGGCGTGACTATCAGGTCACCCGCGCCGAGCTGGCCGAGGAGGCGTTCTTCCGGCCGCTGGCCACGTGGCACGACCGGCACGGCCTGCGCATCGGCTGCGACCAGCAGGACCCCGCCCGCGCCGGACACCCCTTGGCGGGCGTGGAGTTGTACGCCGATTACGCCCGCACGCACCGCTGGTTCTCGGCCCCCGGCTCCGACCACCACGGGGACGCCCGTATCCACTCCTCGCTGGCCCATCTCTACGGCCACGCCCGCACCTGGATCGAGGCTTTCCACTCCACCGGCTGGGGCGGCACGCTGGAGGAGACGTTCGACTGGCTGCTGCCGTGGCTCCGCGCCGGTGCGACTCTTTACAACCCGCATGCCGTCTACTACACGACGAAGGGCGGCTGGTGGGAGTGGGCGCCGCCCGCGACCGACTGGCGTCAACCGTACTGGCGCCACCACCGTGTCTTCGCCGACGCCGTGACCCGGCTGTGCGCGATCCTGAGCCTCGGACACCATCTGTGCGACATCGCAATCCTGCTGCCCACCACCACGGCCCAGGCCGGTACGGCCATGGACGGGGTGACGGACGCGGCGGCGCGGGCACAGTCCACATATCTGCAACTCACCGGTGACATGGCCTGGTTCCGCAGCCGTCCAGGCATCATGGACCAGCTCGGTCTCGATGCCGACGTCATCGACGACGCATCCCTGGCGAGCGCCCGGGTCACGCCGTCGGACGACGGAGTGCGGCTGAGGGTCTCGGACGAGGCGTACGCCGCGATCGTGCTGCCCGCGTGCACCGTCCTCGAGCACGACACGGCACGACGGCTCGTCGAATTCGCCTCTTCCGGTGGGATGTTGATCGCTCTCGGCGCCCTCCCCGAGCACGTTATCGGCCGCGAAGCGGCCGGTGTTCTCGCTGAGCTGCGCGCGTGCTTCGCGGACGGCCGGGCCGTTTTCGTCCCCGGGGCGGGCGATATGGCCGAGGCGCTCTCCGCGGCGCTCTCGGGGGTGCACCCAGTGGTCCGGGCCCCGGTTCCCGCACTCGCGCGGCGTGTGGACGACACCACGGTGGTATTCCTGACCGCGGCCGCCCCGCGGGCGACCCGGGCGGCCGTCGCGGCCCCCGATGCCCGGGGTGCCGCGCTCGGCTGGCTGGATGCCCGATACGACTTCGACCCGGGCCGCTACGCGCTCGGCACACGGGTGCGGGTACGGGACGTGGGGGGCCCGGCCGTCCTGGTCGACCCGTTCGGCGGCGCGCCCCGGACGCTGCCGGTGCGTCCCGCCGATGACGATGCCCGGGCCGTCGAGGTCGACGTCCCCTTCGACACGGGTCCCGCGGCGGTGCTGGTCCTGCCGGCCCGGACCGTGCGGACGGCCACGTCCGAAGCGCCCGGGACACCGGGTGCCGCACCCGCCGTCGCCACCGTGGAGATCCCGCCGGGCGCGGACTGGGACATGACGCTCGTCCCGACCCTCGACAACACCTGGGGCGACTTCGCCCGCCCCGCGACCGGCCCGCCCACCGGCCCGGCGGTCACCGAGTGCCGGACCTTCCGGCATCGAACGGAAGCGACAGGGGAGGACGGTGTCCGGGACGGCTGGGCCATGGGGCCGGGCCGCGCCGATGAGCAGGCCGTGGACACGGTCCACGCGACGTTCGGCCCGCGCGCGGTCGCGCTCCGCGACGGTCCCGGTCACGACTTCCCGGTGACCCTTGAATGGTCCGACACGCTGGGCGTGTACAAGGACCCGGTCCACCGCGCGGTCCTGGGGCCCAAGGGGCATGTGCCGGAGGAGTTCGTGCACATCGGGCCCACGGCTGCCGGAGAGCCGGTGCGGGTGTGCATGGAGCTTCTCCTGGACGAGTCCTTCGACGGACATCTGGCGATCGGGGCGGCTGCGACGAAGCGGGCCCGGCTCGACGGCGCCCCCGTTCCCCTGGATGACGGGGGCCACCTCGCGATGGGCCCGGTGCGAGTACCGGCGGGCCGCCGCCTGCTCGAACTGGAACTGACCTCCGATCAGGACTGTGACCTGCGGGCGCATGTGGCACTCGTACGCGATCCGGAGCGCTACCGGCGCCCGGAGTGGATTCACACTTCCGGAACGATGGGCACGACGTTGCACCTCTCGACGCTTCCCGCCCGGGCGGTCGTCCAAGTGGCAGCGGGTGTCCCCTGCGTCCTGCGCGTCAACGGGCAACTGATGGGCAGACAGGGGGGATTCGACCCCTATGCCGAACACGCGGTGCCGCGCGTGCGACGCCATGACGTGGCGGCGGCGCTGCGCATCGGCGACAACGACATCATGGTGGAGACGTCCGGCGACGGCGACCGCTCGGTCCTGGTGGACGCGGTCTTCGAGGACGGGAACGGCGACCGTGTCGCAGTCGTACACAGTGACGCCCGGTGGTGGGCCGGGAGCGCGCGCGGGCGTGTGCCCGTCGCGGTGCGCCGCGAGCCGGTGGGCGACCCGGCCGCACTGTATCTGCGCCGTCGCCCGCATCCACTGCCGGGGGCCGCCTGGCTGGACCCGGACGCGGACGACGGCACGGTGGTGCCGGTCCGGTGCGCGACCCCGGGGAGCCGGGGAGCGGTGGAGTGGCTGTGGTGCGAACTGCCGCCCGGGACCACCCGGTTGACCGCGTACGTGCACGGCGGAACGGCTGTCTTCGTGGACGGCGCCGAGTACACCGCGCCCGTCGTCGCCGTCGACGCCCGGGGCGTTCGGACCGTGGCGGTCGATCTGTCGGCCGGTGGCCCCTCCGGTCCCCGGACTGCGGCCTTGCGCATCCGGACCCGTCCCGGGTTCGAGGGGGGTGCCGCGCTGGCCGGCCCGGTGCGCTGCGAGGTCGGTCCCGGGCGGATTCGCGTCGGCGACTGGGAGACACGCGGCCTGGCCGAGTACAGCGGCGGGGTGCGGTACCGCCGCGTGGTGACCCTGCCCGCCGAGGCCGCCACGGGGCGCGTGTGGCTCCACCTCGGACGGGTTCGCGGGACGGCGGAGGTGCGGGTCGACGGCGCGGGCGCCGGGGTGCGGGTGTGTTCCCCGTACGTGTTCGAGCTGACCGGCCTGGCCGGGCCCGGGGCCCACACCCTCGACATCTCCGTGTTCGGGACGCTGGCACCCCGCCTGGACGCGACGAGCCCGACCCACTTCGTCTTCCCGGGCCAGCGCGTCAGCGGCCTGCTGGGTCCCGTACGGCTGCAGGTCGGTGGCGAGCCGCCGGTTTGACGAATATCACATGACGACATGTCCCCTCATACCGGACATTTCCCTCAAAGTGTTCAACGCGGCTGCCTCCCGGGCGCGTAGGGTCGGCCTGGCCCATGAATGGGGATCCGATCCGGTACGGCTGAGCCCCGACCCCCTTCATCACATCTCCGCGGCCCGAACGGATACCAGGGCGGCAACCTGCTGCGGCCCACCTCAATGCGCGGTTGCAAGCAAAACGCGACGGAAGCGCGACTCTCAGCCGGCCAGGGCGAGGTCCGGCGGGACGACCTCCGACACATCGTGGGACAGGACACAGCCTTCATGTACGGATCACCCATATCGTCCGGCGCTCGGCGCGGTCTGGCCGCCGCCCTGGCCGCATGCTCATTGCTCACCGCATTCGCCCTGGCCACCCCGGCCTCCGCCGACACGGCCAGTGCCATGGCGGGCGGTTCGAAGGTCGTCTGCACGTCGGAGAAGCCGGGCCTGGCCGCCGCGTTGTCCCACGACATAGCCGGTGCCCTCGACAGTCGGCAGGGAACATCGTCGCTGGCCCTCTACGACCGGACCACCCGGACCACCTGCGAGCTCAGGGCCGGCACCCACTTCGACTCCGCCAGTGTCGTAAAGGTCTCGGTGCTCGGAGCACTGCTGAGGCAGGCCGAGGAGGCACACCGGAAGCTGACTCCGCGGGAGGTGGAACTGACCACCGCAATGATCACCACGTCGGACAACGACTCGACCTCCGCTCTCTGGCGCCAGATCGGTGCCGCCGGGTTCCAGGAGTTCCTCACCCTGGCCGGCATGCGGGACACCGTTCCTGGTGCGGGTGCGAGCTGGGGTCTCACCCGGACGACCGCCGGCGACCAGCTCCGGCTGATGCAGTTGCTGACGACGGAGAACTCCGTACTCACGCCGGCCTCGCGCGCCTACGCCCTCGACCTGATGCATCGGGTCACCCCCGGCCAGACGTGGGGAGTACCCGCCGGATCGCCCGCGACGGCAAAGGTGCATGTCAAGAACGGCTGGCTGCCGCGCGCCACCGACGGATGGCGGGTGCACAGCGTGGGCTCCTTCACCGAAAGCGGTCACGACTACGGCGTGGTGGTCCTCTCCAGCGGCAACCGCACCATGGACTACGGCGTCGCCACCATCGAAGGAGCGGCCCGCGTCATTCACCGCGACCTGACCGCGGCAGCGGGCCACTGACCGGGCCACGCGGGGCCGTCGCCCCATCGCCGCACCCGTGCGGATCAGCCCCGCACGTGCATGAACCCGGCGTCCCGGTCGTGCCGGTCCGGGCCACGTGACCGTGCTTCGCCCACGCGCGCCCTTCCCGGCACCGCGCCGCTCAGGCGATATCCACGCCGTAGTCGGCGGCGATCCCCGCCAGTCCCTGTGCGTAGCCCTGGCCGATGGCGCGGAACTTCCACTCGCCCCCTCTGCGGTACAGGGCACCGAAGACCATTGCGGTCTCACCGGCGGCGTCGTAGGAGAGTTCGTAGCGGCACATCTCGCGGCCGGTGAGGTTGTCCACAACGCGGATGAAGGCTTCGCCGACCTGTCCGAAGCTCTGACCACGCCGCTCCGCGTCGTGGATGGAGACCGTGAAGACGATCTGCCCCACCTTCTCGTCCAGCCCGTCGAGGTCGACGAGGATCTGTTCGTCGTCCCCCTCGCCTTCACCGGTCGTGTTGTCGCCCGTGTGCCGAACGGCACCATCGGGGCTGATGAGGTTGTTGTAGAAGACGAAGTGCTCGTCTGAGATCACCTTCATCTCAGGGCCGCAGATGATCGCGGACGCGTCGAGGTCGAAGTCGGCGGCGCCGACCGGCTGGGCGTCCCAGCCCAATCCGACCGTGACGTCCGCAAGCGGGGTGCCGTCCTGGTTGAGGACGACGTTCTGACCCTTGGCGAGGGTGACGCCCATGTGTACTGCTTCTCCCCATAGTCGAGTGGTGTCAGCGCCCGCGGTCGAGCCCCGGGCGTGACGAGTTTCACAATAGTTTAAAGTTTGCGCAATAATTAAAGTATGAGCATGGATACGAACGACTTGACGGGCTGGGAGCGCGCGAAGCTCGAAGGCGGCCCCGCGGACGGAGCATGGATGCGGGTCACCGACCGGCCCGCGGTGCTACAGGTCACCTACCCCTGCCAACTGGATTCCCCGCCCGGGGACATGCGGGTGGAGGCCCTCTACCTCTATCGCCGGGATCCCCGGGTGCGGAGCGAGCCGCTGAGGTACGGCTTCGACGGCGCCAGCCCCTGACGGCGCCGCCACGTGCGGTTCAGCGGGTGGCGCCGTCGTTTCCCGTGGCCGGGCGGGCCGGAGCCGGCTCACCCGCGGCCTGGATCACCGAAGGCGCGACCTGCACGGACGGGCCGGGATCGGCGGCGGGAGACGATGCGCCATCCTCCTTCATGGCCTTGGTCTCGCTCTTGAGGATGCGCAGCGACTTCCCCACCGCCCGAGCGGTGTCCGGCAGTTTCTTCGAACCGAACAGCACGATGACGACGATCGCCACAATCAGCAGATGCCAAGGCTCCAGCCCATTACGCAACATTTCCCGCCCTGCCCTTCACCTCATCGACCAGGGTGCGCACTCAGGAGTGGCCCCCACAGCAAAACTTGCTACATTGCGCAACTGTACAACCTTGGGGTGGGGCGAGTCGTCCCTCTGTATCAACCGGACGGATGAGGGCGCATACATGGCAGGCACTCGCCAGCAAATGACACCCCCGCGTCGCAGCGGCGCTCGATCCGCCGTACGCGGACGGCGGCGCAAGCGCAGCCGGGTGCGACTCGTGCTCGTGATGGCTCTGTCACTGCTTGTGCTGGTGACGGCAGGAGCGGGGTGGGTCTACCTCCGGCTGAGCGGCAACATCGAAACCTTCAGCTCGGACGGTATCTCCGACGACCGGCCGGATGCCTCCGCCTCGAAGGGGGAGAACGTTCTGGTCATCGGCTCGGACGCGCGCACCGGCGGGAACAGTGATCTGGGCGGCGGCGACAAGAACGACGTCGGCCGCTCCGACACCGCCTTCCTGCTCCACATCTACGCCGATCACCAGCACGCCGTCGCTGTGTCCATCCCGCGTGACACCCTTGTCGACATCCCACCCTGCAGGCTCCCGGACGGGAGTTGGTCCAAGACGCAGACCAACACCATGTTCAACGCGGCGTACTCCATGGGCCGGACCGCCAAGGGCAACCCGGCCTGCACCCAGAACACCGTCGAGAAGCTGACCGGGCTACGTGTCGACCACACCGTCGTCGTCGACTTCAAGGGCTTCTCGGAGCTGACCAAGGTCGTCGGTGGCGTCGAGGTGTGTCTGCCGCAGGACATCTACCAAGGGGATCTCAATCCCAACCGCACCACGCGCGGCAAACTCCTCTTCGCCAAGGGCGAGCAGAAGGTCGCGGGGCAGCAGGCACTGGACTACGTGCGCATTCGGCACGGCATCGGCGACGGCTCCGACATAGGCCGCATCAAACGCCAACAAGCCTTCGTCGCAAGCCTGATCAAGAAAGTGAAGAGCGACGGACTCACCCCCACCAAGCTGCTGCCGCTCGCGGACGCCGCAACCCGGTCCATGACCGTCGACCCCGGCCTGGGATCAGCCGACAAGCTGCTGTCCTTCGCGATGTCGATGGAGAACATCGACCTGCACAACACCAAGTTCGTGACCATTCCCTGGCGGTACCAGGGGGCGCGGGTCGCAATCGTCGAACCGGACGCCCACGCCCTGTGGGCCGCGCTGAAAGTCGACCGGACCATCGACGGCAAGGACGCCAGCGGCAAAGACCCGGACGGGACAGCCTCGGCCTCCCCCTCGGCAGGTGCCGATGAAGCGCTCTCCGGGGACGGCATCTCTGTCGCCGTCTACAACGGCACCACCGTCACCGGGCTCGCCGCCGACGCGGCGCTGACCCTCAAGGACCACGGCTTCACCGTCACCGCCACCGCCACGGCCGGCAGCCAGGACCACAGCACCACAGTGATCGAGTACGGACCAGGGCAGCAGGACCGGGCGAAGACGGTCGCCCGTCTCTTCCCCGACGCAGAACTCCAGGCAGCCACCGCGACCGGTATCCATGTGATCCTCGGCCGGGACTACGTGGACAACCCCGCAGCCACCGCCTCCGATGAGCCGGCCTCCCTGCCCTCCGAAGTGGCCGGCGGTGCCCGCTCCGCCGACGACGACCTCTGCGCCGACCTCTCCTACGGCTGAGCGCGCAGCACCTGAAATGCGGTCAGTTCCTGCGGCACCCCGCCGACCTCAGGGGCTCTGCCCGGCACCGGAACGGTCAGCGGGTCGGGCACCAAGAGGCCCGGCCTCTCAGAGGTCTCAGGCGCCGGTTCCGCGGAGCCCGCGCACCGGTGCGGACGCACCATCGGCTCGCGCGGTCAACTGGCCGACCATCAGCCGCACCACGGTCACGATATCGGGGTCGTCCACGAAGTAGACCATCCGTCGACCCTCGCGACGGGAACGCACGAGACCGGCGAGCTTCAGCTTCGTCAGGTGCTGGCTGACGGCGGGCAGCGCGCCGCCCACCCGCTCCGCGAGTCCACTCACATCACTCTCGCCCTGGGCCAGGGTCCACATGATGTGCAGCCGCGCCGATGACGCCAGCAGTCCGAAGGCCGCGGCCGCCTCCGCGAGCACCTCGGCAGGTGGGTCCTCGAAGCTGTCGACGTCTGTCGCCACCGTCGTCCCTCCCATTTCCGTGGGTCGCTTTCGAACCTTCTCAGTTTAGACCGCCATCCAGAACCCCGAGCGACGTCGGCCACCTGCCGATGAGCCGGTCCACGCCCAAGGGCCGCCAGGAGTTCCGGCGCAACCAGCGCCGCCCGCACCGCGTCTTCACCCATATCTGTACGGTTGCGCAACCGAGCAATGCATCGCTGTCGGCTGAGGGAGCCTCCGCCCGGCGCGGTCCGAGAAAGGAACAACGAACGTGGGCATCATCAGCTGGATCATCCTCGGGCTTGTCGCCGGAGTCATCGCCAAGGTCCTGCTCCCCGGGCGCGATCCCGGCGGCCTGATCGGTACCACTCTCATCGGCATCGCCGGCGCCTTCGTCGGCGGCTGGCTCTCGGCGCACTTTCTCGACCGTCCCGTGGAGAACGACTTCTTCGACCTGACCACATGGGGCGCGGCGATCGGCGGCTCCCTGGTCCTGCTCATCGGATACCGCGTCCTCTTCGGCAACTCGCGGGACTGACGAAAGTCCGGGCCTCCGTCGGAGCTTCTCCCGCTCCTTTCCGGCTTCTACGTTGCTGTAGAAACCAGAAACGTTCCGGACCGTCGAGGCGACCATCTCGTGCTGCTCGCCCGCTACAGAGATGGCGCCTCTTCGGCTTCTGCCAAGCGGAATCCCATCGCCACCTCTGCCGGGCGCGGCAAGCAGTACACATCGGGGCAGGGTCCGGGTGACGCGCCAGGTGACGCCTTGTCGCCAAAGGCGGCACGGGTCGGCATCGACCCGCGCGAAGACGGACACACAGGACGACAACTGCACCTAGGCTGTCCTCCCCTGAGATGTGTGCTGACCTCGCAGAATGCAGCCCTGGAACCGATCCGACTGAGCTGGGAGCCGCCCCGTGTTCTACTACGTGCTCAAATACGTCATTCTCGGGCCGCTTCTCCGGCTGTTCTTCCGTCCCAGGATCGAGGGTCTGGAACACATCCCGGAGGACGGCGCGGCCATCGTCGCCGGTAACCACCTGTCGTTCTCCGACCATTTCCTGATGCCCGCGATCCTCAAACGGCGCATCACGTTCCTCGCCAAGGCGGAGTACTTCACCGGGCCGGGAGTGAGGGGGCGGCTGACCGCGGCGTTCTTCCACAGCATCGGTCAGATTCCGGTGGACCGGTCCGGCAAGGACGCGGGGCAGGCGGCGATCCGTGAAGGGCTCGGGGTACTGAGCAGGGGCGAGCTGCTGGGGATCTATCCGGAGGGCACCCGTTCGCACGACGGCAGGCTCTACAAGGGCAAGGTCGGCGTAGCCGTGATGGCGATCAGAGCGCAGGTGCCGGTGGTGCCGTGCGCGATGGTCGGCACGTTCGAGATCCAGCCGCCGGGACAGGTCGTTCCGCGCATCAAGCGGGTCACCATCCGCTTCGGTGAGCCGTTGGACTTCTCCCGCTATGCCGGTCTGGAGAACCAGAAGGCGGCGATCCGGGCCGTCACCGACGAGATCATGTACGCGATCCTCACGCTCTCCGGCCAGGAGTACGTCGACGAGTACGCGGCCGAGGTGAAGGCCGCGCAGGCCGAGCAGACCAGGCAGGCCGGGCAGTCGAAGAAGTTCCCGAAACTGCGACGCTGACGGCGGATCCGCGCAGGGTGAACTCCACTGGTCCGGGCCGCGGTCCCGGCCTAGCGTGCCTCTCATGACCAAGGGAAACGCATGGGTCCTGGGAGCGACGGGACAGATCGGGCGAGCGGCCGTGCGGGCGCTCGTCGAGGACGGCTGGGAGGTGACCGCCGCTTCCCGCGGCGGCGGCCGGGACGCGCGGTGGGACGACACGGTACACACGACGGCTCTCGACCGGGACGAGGACGGGGCGCTGGCGGCCGCGCTGGGCGACGGTTGTGACGTACTGGTCGACATGGTGGCGTACGGCGCCGACCACGCCCGGCAGTTGACCGGCCTCGCGGACCGGATCGGCTCGGCGGTGGTCATCTCCAGCGGTGCGGTGTACGAGGACGATCGGGGGCGCAGTTTCGATACGCAGGACGAGCCCGATGGATTTCCCCGGCACCCCGTGCCGATCCCGGAGACCCAGCGCACCGTTTCGGCCGGCGATGCCACCTACGGGACGCGGAAGATCCAGTTGGAGCAGCATCTGCTGGCGGCGGGGGACGCACTGCCGGTGACGCTGTTGCGCGCGGGGGCGATTCACGGGCCGTACTGCCGCTCCCCGCGCGAGCTGTACTTCGTGAAGAGGCTCCTGGACGGCCGGGAGCGACGGGTGCTCTCGTACGGTGGTACCTCCCGTTTCCACCCGATTCACTCCTCCAATCTGGCCGAGCTGATCCGGCTCGCCGCCGAGCGGCCGGGTTCGCGGGTGCTCAATGCCGGGGATCCGCAGGCGCCGACAGTCGCGGAGATCGGCGCGGCCGTCGACGCGGTGCTCGGCCGGAGCACCGAGACCGCACTGATGGCGGGCGCGCCCGGGGAGGACGGGGTCGGCGAGACACCGTGGAGCTGCCCCCATCCCATCGTGTACGACATGACGGCCGCCGAGCGGGAGCTCGGGTACCGGCCGGTGACCGGCTACGCGGAGTCGCTTCCGGAGACGGTCGAGTGGATCGCCGCGCAACTGGCGGGCAAGGACTGGACGGAGGCCTATCCCGCCATGCTCCGGTCGTACGGGAAGAAGCTCTTCGACTACGCGGCGGAGGACGCCTGGCTGGAAGCGTACGACCGGACGGCATGAGGCGGAGCCGGTAACGCGAGAACGGGCGGCCGGTGATTCCGAGGCCGCCCGTTCCCGTTACTTGTGACCGCTGGGTGCGACCGTTACGGCTTGGGTGTGGCGTGCGGGGCGCACGTCACGTCGTTGTGGTCGGTCCTGCCCGTGAGCAGGTAGGTGTCCACCCGCTCGTTGATGCAGGGGTTGACCAGTCCGGTGACGCCGTGCGAACCGGCGTCCCGTTCGGTGATGAGGCGCGAGCCCTCGAAGCGCTTGTGCAGTTCGACGGCGCCCTGGTAAGGGGTGGCGGCGTCACGCGTGGACTGCACGATCAGCACCGGGGGCAAGCCCTTGCCGGTCTTGACGTTCACCGGGGTCTGCTGCTTGGCCGACCAGGTCGCACAGGGCAGGTTCATCCAGGCGTTGGCCCAGGTCATGAACGGGTAGTCCTTGTGCAGCCTGGCGTTGTCGCGGTCCCACTTCTGCCAGCTGGTGGGCCACTTGGCGTCCGCGCACTCGACGGCCGTGTACACGGCGTTGCCGTTCTCCGAGGAGGCGTTCCCCGCGAGGTCCGACATGTCGGGGCCCGCGGCGTCGACCAACGCCTGGGTGTCGCCCGCGCGGTAGTCGCTCCAGGTCCGGGCGACGAGTGCCCAAGTGGAGTCGTAGTACGGCGCGTTCTGGAAGAAACCGATGAGCTCGGCGGGTCCGACGACGCCACCGATCGGACTCTTCTTGGCCGAGGCGCGCAGCTTCAGCCACTCCTGCTCGACCTTCTCCGGGGTGTTGCCGATGTGGAAGACGGAGTCGTTCTTGGCTACCCATGCCTTCCAGTCGTCCCAGCGCCCCTGGAAGGCGATGTCCTGGTTGAGGTTGGACTGGTACCAGATGTTGTCCTTCGCCGGGTTGACGACACTGTCGACGACCATGCGGCGGACGTGGGTCGGGAAGAGCGTGCCGTAGACCGCGCCCAGATAGGTGCCGTAGGAGACGCCCAGGTAGTTGAGCTTCTTCTCACCGAGGGCGGCACGGATGACGTCCAGGTCGCGGGCGGTGTTCGGCGTGGTCATGTGCGGCAGCATCTCGCCGCTGCGTTCGGCACAGCCGTCCGCGTACTCGGCGGCGAGCTTGCGCTGGGCACGCTTGTCCGCCTCGGAGTCGGGTACGGGATCGGCCTTCGGAGCCTTGACGAACTCCTGCGGATCGACACAGGAGATCGGCGCGGAGTGGCCCACGCCCCGCGGGTCGAAGCCCACGAAGTCGTATGCCTTCGCCGTGTTCGTCCAGAGGGGGTTCTTGTTGGTGATCCGGGTCGGGAATCGCATCCCCGAACCGCCGGGGCCCCCCGGGTTGTAGAGCAGGGCGCCCTGCCGCTCGTCCTTCGTGCCGGTGCTGACGTGCCGGTCGACGGCGAGCTTGATCTGCTTGCCGTCGGGCCTGGCGTAGTCGAGCGGCACGGTCACCCAGCCGCACTGGATCGGCTTGGCCAGGGCCCAGTCGGCCGGACAGTCCTTCCAGTCGATGCCGGACGTGGCCGCCCGTGCCGCGGCGAGCTGGACACCATGCGCCTCGGAACCTTGGCGGTCATGGCTTTCGGCCGTGGCCACCGGTGCGGATATCGCGCCCGCCATGAGCGTGCCCGCGATCAGAGCGCCGGCCGAGCCGAGCAGTGCTGTGCGTCTCAAGTGGAACCTCCCCCATATCTGAAGCGCCGCCGGTGGCGGCGCGGTTCATTCGGGACCTCCCGCGGATCCTGTCGTCTGTGAGGTTCCTGGGAACAGTCCACACACCCACTTCTTTACCGAATCGATAACCGGACATCGGTGTCCCGCTGAGCGGTGTTCAGCCTGCCGGGGTGTGGAGTACGTCGTTCAGTGCCTCGTCCAGGACCCTGCGCAGCAGGCGCGCGTCGGGGGCGACCGTTGTCACCAGCACGCCCGGACCGACGAGCGGGGTGAGCACGGCGGTCGGCCGCAGCAGGCGTGCTCCGGGGCACCATTTTTCGCCGAACGACGGGTCCACGACAAGGAGTTGGCCGACGGCCCGATGGTCGCTGCCGCCGAGTCGACGGTGCGCCGGGCGCCGTCCCCGACCCGCGTTTCAATGGCGAACCGGTCACCGTGAAGAGGTGCGCTCATGACTCCGACAACGCCGTCCCGGATGGCGATGTGCGGCAGTCGCCGGTCTCCACGGCCTGGATGCGCTCGGCGGGCAGGACGGCGCGGCGCAGCAGAAAGGCGGCGTCCTCGCGGGTGCAGATGTCGTGGGTGACCACGGCGATGGTGAGCTGGTCGTGCAGGGCCCGGCAGGGGGCGGCGCAGGGCCCGGCGGCCGGGAGCCGTCCCTGGCAGCCTGACGCCCGTTCAGGCATGACTCAGCTCCCCCGGAGCCGGCCATGGCCGGGGGCGCGCGGCGATTCCGCGTTGCGGGCCGTCGGCGCGGCGCTCAGGCGCCCGGCTCGGGATGCCCCCGGTGTTCCGCCGCGATGCCGAAGCGCCGCCGTTCGCCGGGAGCGGACACGGAGGAGCCGATCGAGGAGACCGAGCTGATCACCTGCTCCTCGGCCGCCGCCCCACCGTTTTCGAGTCGCTCCAGGTCAGCGGCCGAAACGAGCGCCACGAGCGGCTTGCCGTGCCGCGTCACGACCACTCGCTCGCCGCCGTAGACGACGCGGTTGATCAGTTCGGCGAGCTCTGCTCGGGCTTGCGTCACCGGAATCTCGTAGGCCATGCTCCCTAGCCTATGCAATGTCCACCTGGTCCGCCGTGGTCCGTGGCGACAGAGAATGTCCAGGTCAGAGGCTCTCGCCTGCTCCCGTGCGCTCTCGTTCGTGAGAGATGTGTGAGACGAGGTGAGACAGAGAGTTTTCTGGTCGCCCTGAAATCCTGGCGGGTCTCAGCGGGGGTCGACGCCACACATGACGCAATCGGGCCAGTGCAGCCAGACGTCCTGGCCGTGAGGTCTCCCGGCCGGCCCAAAGGCGTCGGCGAGCGGCTCACCGAGACCGACACCGCGCGCGCAGCCTCGGTCTGACCGCACAAGGAGCGCGGCCCGCGCCCGCCACCGTCGCCGCGTCGGCCCTGTTCTCCCGCAGCTGCCACGAAGCACCAAGTAACTCTCTGCAATCAGAGTAACGCTCAGTCACGGAGAGTGAGTCGGCGTGGGCCCGCTCGGCGGCTACGGGGTATGCCTCGCGCTTGGCGTGTTCGGCAAGCGCTCGGTAGATGCCGGCGACGGACGGGCCCTGTCCCTTGCGATTGCTGGTGGCAGCGTTGTCGCTCCAGGGTGAGGACGGCCGCGGCGATTGACGACATTCGATTCGGGCTGTACCGGACGCTGCGGAAGATCCGCCACGACTTCATTCGTGCGACGGCGCGCGGCACGAGCGGACCTGCGAAGAGCGGCACCGGGGTGTACGGCTCGTGAACGTCTCGAGCGGTCACCAGTCTGAGAACCGTGATTTCCCCATCAGTCTCGGATCGCATGCCTACCGGTTTTCCCCTGGCTTCCAGCGCCGACGATCTTTCGCACGCTGACGCTGGTGGGCAGGAATCGGCTGATCGAGGGGAGTTCAAGCGTAGGCGTCCTCGACGGCTACTCGTCGCACTGTACGCAGTGTCGACTGGAGACTGTCCAGAGCGGTCGAGCCCAGAGCGAGGCGGATCGCTTGCGGTGTGTGCATCGAGGTGGTGAACGGCTCGGCCGTGGATACCGAGATGTGCTGACGCGCGAGGGTGGCGGTCAGGCGGTCGGCGCGTGCGTCGTCGGGCAGCGGCAGCCATGTGAAGTAGGACGAGGGGTGGCTGATGAGGGGTAGGCCAGCCAGCTCTTGTCTGGCGAGTGCTTGGCGGGTCCTGGCGTCGTCTCGTTTCAGCGCTTCCAGGTGGTCCACCGTGCCGTCCTCGAGCCAGCGGCAGACAATCGCCGTGGTGAGGGCCGGAGTGTTCCAGGTGGTCGCCCGAATCGCGCGTTCGAGCGAGGGCACCGCTGAGGGCGGGGCAACGACGAAACCGACCCGGAGACCGGTGGCGACGCTCTTGGACAGTCCCGAAACGTAGACGGTGATGTCCGGCGCGATTGCAGCCAGGGGCGGTGGCGAGTCCTCCACCAGGTAAGCGTAGGAGGCGTCTTCGATGAGGAGCGGACCGTACTGTCGAGCGATCTCGATGAGGCGGGTTCGGTCAGGTGCCGGCATGACCCAGCCCAGAGGGTTGTGCAAGGTGGGCATGGTGTAGATCGCGCGCACAGGGCGCGTCGCGCACAGCTTCTCGAGGGCATCGAGATTCGGCCCGTCGGCGGTTACGGGTATGGGTTCCAGGTCGAGATGAAAGGCACGCGCGAGCACCTTGAAACCCGGGTAGGTGAGTGCGTCGACCGCGACGACGTCGCCGACGTTGAGCGCGGCCATGACAGTGATCGCCAGGCCGTGCTGCGCACCGTTGGCGATGAGGATCCGATCCGCGTCAGTGGTGATTCCTCGACGCCTCAGGTGCCGCGCGATCGAGGCTCTGTCCTGGGGACGCCCTCGATGTGGTTGGTAGCGCAGCAGCGAGTCGAGATCACCAGAGGTGGCCACCTCTCGCAGTGCCTGCCGGAGGAGATCGGCTTGCCCAGGCAGCGACGGATAGTTGAAGTTGAGGTCGACCGCATCCGTGGCGACGACCTGTTGATCGATGCCGTGACCGGCGGGAACCGCGATGTCGCGCACGAACGTACCGCGGCCCTGTTCCCGGCTCACCAGGCCCATCGTTTCCAGCTCGGCGTACACCCGGGTCGCGGTGACCACGGCGATGCCCTCACGAGCGGCGAGCCCGCGGTGTGTCGGCAGCCGCACGCCCGCGGCGAGCCGCCCGGTCCGGATGTCGCATGCGAACGCGTCGACCAGCGTTTTGTACCGCGAAGCTGCCATGCACCGGATTGTACGCATGACAATTTTTCGACTGTCCTGTTCGTGGGTCTTTACGGTCAAGACCCACCTACCGGGAAGGACAGCCGCCGTGCACATAGCCATCCTCACCTTCGAGGGTTACAACGAGCTCGACTCTCTGATCGCGCTCGGTGTGCTCAACCGCATCAAGACCGACGACTGGCGCGTCACCATCGCCACCCCAAGCCCCAAGGTGACGTCGATGAACGGAGTGGTCATCGAGCAGATGTCCACTCTTGAGGAGGCGTGCACCGCTGACGCCGTCATCGTCGGCAGTGGCGTGGCCACCCGCGAGGTCGTCGAAGACCCGGCGATCATGAGCGTCCTGCGTCGCCTGGACCCCTCGCGCCAACTCATCGCGGCACAGTGCTCCGGCGCGCTCGTGCTGGCCAAGCTCGGCCTGCTCAACGACATCCCCGCTTGCACCGACTTGATCACCAAGCCCTGGGTCGTCGCCGCTGGCGTCGAGGTACTCAACCAGCCCTTCTACGCCAAGGACAACATCGCGACCGCTGGCGGCTGCCTGGCCTCGCACTACCTCGCCGCCTGGATCATCGCCCGCCTCGAGGACAACGACGCCGCCGAAAGCGCGCTGCACTATGTCGCCCCGGTCGGCGAGAAGGAGGAATACATCGAGCGCGCCTGGCACAACATCACCCCGTACTTGCCCGCTGCCACACCGGCGCTCGTCTGAACGACGAGTCGCAGACAGTGACCGGCCAGGAAGCCGCCCCCGGCAGCCGGGCCGGTCGCTCGCGGCCCGCACCCCTCGGGCGTCATTAGCTTCGACGGGAAGTCGCTGCCCTACAACTGGCCCAGTGATTGAGCCTTTTTCAGCGTGGCCACTGATCGGGTGACGGTGTCGGTGCGCGCAACGCACGAGGCTCCCGGGCCGTTGAGTGAAATGTTCGAAGTCTCAACTCGCTGGCACAGGAGCCCCGTTGGTTCCCTTTCCTGCCGCACTCGATCTGCCCCACGCCCTGGTCGAGTGGGTCACCATGCTCATCGTCACCCGCGAGGGTGACCGCCGCTGCAAGCTCCCGCCACACCAACGTGCTCTCGTCGGCCTGGTGTACCTGCGCCGACACGACCCCCCTCGCCCAGCTCGCCGCCGGCTTCGGCATCTCCGTCGGCACCGCGCACGCCTACACGGCCGCGGTGATCGGCCTGCTCGCCGACCGCGCGCCCGGTCTGCTGCGTGCCCTGCGCGAAGCCGACCCCGACTACATCATGCTGGACGGCACCCTGGCTGAGTGCGACCGGATCGGCGACGGCCGGGGCGACTACTCCCACAAACACCGCCGGCACGGGGTGAACACGCAGGTGGTGACCGACCCGGCCGGACGGCTGCTGTGGATCTCGCCCGCACTGCGCGGGGCGTTCAGCGCGGTCTTCCAGCGCATGGTCCAGCAGGCCTGCCCCTTGCCGGTGGGGTCCAGGGACATGATCGCCATGTAGACACACTTCAGAGCGGCCTGCTCGTCGGGGAAGTGGCCGCGGCCTTGACCGCCCGGCGAATGTATCTGACGGAGCCCACCTATCACCCAGCAGTTCGGTAACGGACGTTTCGGTAACGGACGTATAGTTCGCGCCATGCCCGACTCCAGTCGCCCCTCCCCGCTGAGCTCACTCATCGGGGTCGATGTCGACGCGACGGCCGAGCGGGTCTATCGGGCGTTGGTCTCCGGCGGACCGGCGCTCGGGCCGGATCTCGCCGGCCTGCTGGGGATCTCGGTCGAGGACATCGAAACGGCGATCGGTGCGTTGCGGCAGGTGGGCCTGGTTGACATGGCCGACGGCGGAGGAATCTCGGCGGTGTCGCCGTCGCTGGCGCTCGAGGGGATGGTCGCACAGCGCGAGCAGCAGGTCAGGGCCGCCCGAACGGCACTCGACGAGCTCGCGGAGGAGTACCGGAGGGCGCGCGAGGTGCAGCTGTCGAACGGCATCGAGATCGTTCGGGGTCGCAGCGAGATCGGCAGCTGGCTCAATGGCCTGTTGCTGTCCGGCAAGGAGCAGTTCCGGATGTTCGCGAAACCACCGTTCGCGGTTTTCGGGATCTCCGAAACCGACACCGAACGCGAGGTCGCCGGCCGTGGTCTGCGGGAGCGGATCATCATCGAACGGACCGTGCTGGATGAGCCCGCCGTGGAGAAGGACCTGGTCGCCTCCCTGGATCGGGGTCAGGAGATCCGCATGGTGCAGTCGTTACCGGCGAAGCTGCTGATCGTCGACGATTCGATTGCGATCGTGCAACTCGACGAGGGTGGGCACGCGCACTCGGAGATCGCGGTGGTGCGCGCCGGGGGGCTGCTGGACTGTCTGGTGTTCAGCTTCGAGAGCCTGTGGCGGTCGGCCATGCAACTGCGGGAAGCCCCCGGCCGTAGGGTCGATCCGAATCTGGCATCGCCGAAGGATCTCGCCGACCCGGCGGACCGGGAGGTCCTGATGCTGTTGCTGGCTGGGTACACCGATGCCGCGGTCGCTGCCCGACTGGGGATCGGCCAGCGGACCATGCAGCGCAGGGTCCGCAGGCTGATGGATCTGGCCGACACCGATTCCCGGGTGTTGCTTGGCTGGCACGCGCGGGACCGGGGCTGGCTTTGAACGCCTTCGTCCCGTCGAGCCACCGACTGCGGTAGCTCGACGGGACGAGGTGGCGCCGGGAAAGGAGCACTAGTTGCCCAGACCTGCCGGGATCCTCAGCATCACCGAGCTGGACCAGGCGGCGTTCGGGCCGCCCTCGCCGTAGAGCATCAGCTGGTGGTGATTGTTGATGCCGAAGCTGTAGGTCGGCGTGAATCGGTCACCGGCAGAGAGTGGCACCATGCCGGACAGATCCCAGAGCCGTCCCTGCGGGTCCCACATCGCCGACACCGCGAAGTCCGGGGAGAGTTCGACAGTTCCGAGGATCCACCCGTCGTCGGTGACTTTCTCGCCGGTCGCGTTGTATCCGTAGTCGGCAAGGCGCTGCATTCCGCCGGCCTTGGTCCATACGAACGCGTCGTCACCGCTGGTCCCCACGATGGTCCCGGAGGCGTTCACATCGTGCGCCTGGGCCGAATACTGTCCCGGAAGCGTGCCGAGATCCTGAACAGCACCTGACGTCGCATCCCAGGTGACCGCGTGCGGCACATGGCCATCGGTGCGCGAGTTTCCGACGATCATTCCGGAATCGTTGATGGCGCGCGGCTGGGTTTCCGTCGGATCCGAGGACAGGTGGGCCAGCTTGCTGAACTTCCCATCCGGCGTCCGCACGAACCCGTCGCTGTAGAGGTGGTTCTTGCCGTCAGACTCCTTGACGATTGCTTGGGAGAATCCGGTGACCACCGCCTTGTTGTTCACGGCGGTTGCGTAGCCGCTGGAATAGGGCCGCCAATCCGGGACGCCGAGTACGGTGAGCGATCCGTCCTTGGCCCATTGGGCGGGAAGAGTATGCGCTGCACTGTCCGTCGCGATACCGACGGCGATCTGGCCGTCATTCAGGTCCAGAGCCGATCCGGACCTGCCCCCGGCGAGATCCAGGTTGGTGAACCCGTCGGCGGGCGTCCAGGTGGTCGGCGTCATCCTGGAGTTGTACTGGCGGTCTCCCGCGACCACGCCGCTCTCATTGAGAGCCGCGCCGACGAATGGCCGGTCCCACGCGACCAGATCGAGTTTGGGGACATCGACAGTGGCGATCTTGACGTCCGCCGCCCCGATGATCGTGCCGTACTCGTTGGCCACTCGGACCCGGCCGACCATGGGGTCCTTGGTCAACTGCCGAGCGCTGACGCTCATTTCCCCGTCGACCGGCATCGACTGGCCCGTGGCAACCGTGTACTTCGCGTCGGATTTCGGCGTGATCGTGCCGAGGCCCTTCGAGTACATCTCTTGGTGGTAGTCGAACGTGACGTTGTCTCCGGGCACGGCGACTCCCGCGACCACGATGAAGTACGTACCCGGCTGTGGATCATCGACGACGATGTGCTCGGGCGAGTCCCCGGTCGTGGTGCTCTGGCCTATCGGCCTGCCGTTGAAATACACATAGAAGTCCAGATCGGCAGCGTCTCTGGGGGTCAGCGTCACGTCGAGCCGGGTCGTCCGACGCGGAACATAGAGCATGTTGGCCGTGGTTTCGCCTTGCGAGACCGTCGAGAACAAATTGCGGACATCGCCGATCTCGCCAGTTGCGACGTGGGCGATCGCGGGGCCAAAGGTGTTCGTCCCCGTCGAGCCGACCTTCGTCTGCGAGTTCATCGTCACCTTGTCGACTGTGACGGTCCCCGGATCGAACGACATGCCCTGCAGCGAAACCGTCGCTGTGTACGGGTTCTGTTCGACCGGAGACGTCCTGCGAGACTCGATCACGAACTCCCAGATGCCGGGTTTGGGTCGGTACACCGGTCGTGCGGTGGCGTTGCATTTCGCCGGGTCGGTGTAGTTGGTGTAGCAGTGGTAACTGGCGTTGGAGTCCGCGGGCATGCCGTCGGGGTCGATGGGCAATGCGCGGACCTGGCTGCCGTCGGCGAGCCCGCCCAGGGTCAGCTGCAGTGCTTCGACGCCCTTGGGAACGGGCACCAGCAGCGAGGTGGTTCCGGTTCGGCCGAGCGTGCCGGAACTGGTGACCGCGTAGTCGGGTTTGGCCAGCGGCTTGGTCGCCAGCACGGTGACGGCGACGAACTGGTCGATGCCGCCCGTCGCCGGGTCATCAATGGTCAGGATCGCGCTGTGCACGCCGGAGGTCGTCGCGGTCGCGGTGACCGTGATATCGGCCGCCGTTCCGAGCTGCAGGGGCATTGCCGCGCGGGCGCTGAACGTGCCGTCGTTGCCGATCCAACCGATCCGGTGCACGACGTTCCCGGCGGCACCGTTGGTCCGGGTGACGCTGACCTTGTAGGTCTTCTGCGCACCGGTCACCTGGCCGCCATCCGTTGGCAGACAACGGTTGTAGATGCCGACGCCGGTGTTCGGAGTCGTGAGCATGCCGGACAGCGAACTGCAAACGGGAGCCGACACAGTGAGCTCATTGGTGTTGATGCCGGCGCTGAGCTGCTTCCAGGCCGCGACGGTGTCGATGATGCCGGCGCCCTGCGCGACGGTCGGGACGCCGGGGATCGGGTCGGCGGTGCCGGTCAGGGCGGTCTTCAGCGCCGACGAACTGACCGTCAGCGAACGGGCCTTGGCGGCCGATAGCAGCAGCGCCGCCGCTCCGGCGACCTGCGGGGCCGCCATGGAGGTGCCGTTGGCCATGCCGTACCCGGCCGGCAGCGAATACCCGGCCTCTGGGACGGCTTCACCGGACAGCCACATCGGGATCGAGGAGGTGGCGGCGCCGGGCGCGGACACCTGCGGCGCCAGCGCCCCGTTCTCAGCGGGGCCGCGGGAGGAGAAGCCGAAGATGCCCTGCTTGGTGGCGACCTTCGACCCGTAGTCGGCCCACCAGGTGTCGGAGCTGACGGACGCGGCGACCGAGATGGCCTTGCCCGCCACGGACGGCGAGCTGACGGTGTTGGTGCCGAGGCCGTCGTTGCCGGCGGCGATGATGATCTGGACGCCGTAGTTGTCGATCAGCTTGTCGTAGAGCGCGGCGATCACGTCGGAGCCGTCGTTCAACGCGGGAAGCCCACCGATGGACAGGTTGACGACGTCGACATGGCGATTGGTGACCAGGTCGATCATGCCCTCGGTCAGTGCCGCCTGGGTGCAGCCACCGCCCCAGGTGCAGGCGCGGGCGGACACGATCTGCGCGCCCGGTGCGGCGCCGTGCATCCGGCCGCCGAACATCGACGTGCCGGCGGTGATCCCCGCCACGTGGGTGCCGTGCGAGGCGACCGGCAACCCGATGGACACGTAGTTCGCGGTCTTGCCGACGTTGCTGCCGCCGAGCGGGGAGAGATCGACGTCGTCGCGGTACTCGACGACGAACGGGATGCGCTCGTTCTGCGGTGTTGCGGGGTCGTCGCTCCCGAAGTGGCCGACCTGGCGGTCGACCGCGAACGGGGCCATCGGTGCCTCGTCGGTGAGGTCCTGGTTGTTGTTGCCGTCGACCCAGATCCTGTGTGTGGTCGGGTCGTACAGAACCCCGTAGAAGTCCAGGGTGTCGCCGTCCCGGTTGAGGTCGCCCTCGAAGTCGCTCCCGGCCGTCGCACTCTCGTAGAACACGCCGAATTGGAACGTGCCCTCCGGGATCGTCCAGGTCTTGCCCAGGTAGCTGAACGTCGGACCCGTCTTGGTGGTGGACATCCGCACCCAGCTGCCGTCGCGGTCGGTGACCGGATCGGTCTCGGATACCCAATCGACAATCTTGGGCTTCCCGTCGCTGGTCGTCTGTAGCGCGGGATGCTCGACGTCGACGCCGGTGTCCAGCACGCCGACGACCGTGCCGCGCCCGTCCCAGGCCGGGTTGTCCTTGACGAAGGCCTCGGCGCCGGTCTCGTTGATCGGTAGGTACGGGTTGTCGGCGGGCGTGTTCGCGCCGGGCGCGGTCGGCCCCGCGGCCTTC
Source organism: Streptomyces sp. NPDC111516 (assembly GCF_055635345.1). Lineage (NCBI taxonomy): Bacteria > Bacillati > Actinomycetota > Actinomycetes > Kitasatosporales > Streptomycetaceae > Streptomyces > Streptomyces sp. NPDC111516. Next base: position 34,461 of record NZ_JBVKBV010000037.1, read on the forward strand.
GTTGCCGCCGTCCTCGCACCCGCGGCGCCCAGATCCGGACCCGGGATCTTGTACGTCCGGTTCAGGTCGATCGCCGCGACCGACCGAAGGCCGGCCAAGGTGGTCACGCTGTCGGTCGGGACGGTCGCCCGGACGTAGCCGACCTTTCCGGTCACCGACCCGACGGTCCCGCCGGCCTTCTCCACCGCGGCGACGACGTCCTCGGTCGCGCCCTTCCGGGCCAGCATCAACACCGTGACAGACTTCTTCTTCGACGCCTGCGCCTGCTGCAGCAGCCTGGTGTCGGCGTTGCCCAGCTTCTCGGCCGCGGTGTCCGACAGCGAATCGTCGGTCAGCGGCTGGAACCCGTCGGTCTTCCCCGCCCTGTAGATCGAATCCGGGTCGTCGCGCCCGGCCCGGTCGTCGAGCCCAGCAACGGGAGACCGACCCGGCCCCTGTGGCCCGTCGGGATCAGCGGGTTCGGCCTTGCTCACGCCAGTCGGGCTGGTCGGGCTGGTCGTGTCGGCAGCTGCGGCCGCAGGCGCAATCAGCGCCGTGGCGATCAACACGGCCGACGCCGCGGCAATCACACCTGTTCGTCTTCTTCGTTTCATCGTGCTCCTAACCAAGGAGTGAAACATCACCGTGCGGCCAAGCCCGCAGACACGAGAACACCTGAGCCGCCTGGCCAATCTCGCAGTTGGGTCCGAGCAGGATCAACGGACCGAGTGGGGCGGATGTTCGCCATGGCTGAATGCCGCCACAGTCGGCGCAGACCCACCGCTCCCAGTCGGTCGACCAGGCCGGCGAGGTCCCTCAGCACCCGCCATCGGTGCGGATTGCTCGCGCAGAACCCAGCAGTTCATCCACGCATTCCGCGCATCCACATGTCTGGTGGAGCGCACCGTCCGCTGGTTCGCACCGTGGCAACACGGACGGTTGCGGCTGCGCAGTCGGCGACGGTGTCAACCTGGTGGCGAAGTTTCGCCTTGGTGCGACTCCGCCAACGTGAGCTGGTTCAGCCGGGTGGGTGGCTGCGACAGAAGGTTCCGCCCGCTACGGCTACACACCCCGACCGGTGACATCTACCGCCAGCAACCGGCACATCGGATCTCATGGCCTTTCCTCGCGGATACTCTCCAGACCTGATCAACGCCGTCGTCCAGCGCGTCGCAGACGCCCGCACCGTCAAGGCATACGGCGCGGTCACCACCGTCGCCCGCCAGCTGAACCTCGACCGGGTCCAGTTCACTTCGAGGGACTGGCTGAGCCGGCGTTTCGTGCGAGCGGGCTGGTGGAGGGTGCTGATCGCTCCTACCTTCTCGGGTGAAGGGGTGGGTTGATGGTCTCCCTGCTTGAGGAGCTGGAGCGGCGCAAGTCGGCGATCCGGGAACGGTGGCCGAACTGCGGTTGCATGTATATGGGTTGAGGGAGCAGCTGGAAGCGTTCGAGTCCGGCGTCAGCCGCGCCACCATGAACCGGGCCACCAAGATCCTGGCCGAGTGGAACGCCCGCACGGCAGCGAGCCCAGCCGCCTCACTCGCCCGGCAGCGCGCCTCGAACTCACCGAGCTCCGCCAGAAGCTCCGCAAGGCCAACGAGGATCGCCGCAAACTGCAGCACCAACTCGACGCCGCCGCCACCGTGATCGCCACTCTCCTGGCCGAGAACGCCACCCCGCGTGTGATGCCTGCCTCCTGGGAAGGATCTCCGGCTGCATGGTTCGGTTCCTCCTTCTCAGCGCAGTTGCTCGGCCAGTCCGACGATGATGCCCTCCGGGCCGCGGATGTAGCAGAGCAGATAGCTGTCCTCGAACCGGGCGATCTCGCCGACGAGTTCGGCGCCGTGAGGGCGCAGGCGGGCAACGGTGTCCTCAATGTCGTCGACGGCGAACATGACACGGTGCGTGCCCAGGATGTTGTGCGGCCGGTTGCGCGGCCCGGCGCTGATCACCGCGGGGCTGCGGTACTTCGCCAGCTCGAGCCGGCTGTGACCGTCCGGGGTCCGGACCACCGCGATGTCACAGCGGACGCCGTCGAGTCCGGTGCACTGGTCGGCGAAGGGGCCCTCGACTTCCGCCCTGCCCTCCAGCTCCATACCGAGTTCCACGAAGAACGCGATGGCGGCATCCATGTCCTCGACGACGATGCCGACGTTGTCCATCCGCTGAATCGCCATGCTGGTTTCTCCTTCTTCCTCGTGCGGCCGGTGGTGACCGCTGATGCCCCTGGGACGGAGCCGGTGGCACGTTCTCGACATCCGCAGACCGCCGAACTCCGAAAAATCTGGATCGCGCCTCAGCACCGCTACAGCAGACCCGCGAGCCAGGCGCCACCACCGAGGGTGAGTGCGGCGCGGGTGGCCGCTCCCATGAAGACGATCAGCCGCAGCGTGCCGTCCCCGCTTTTCAAACGCGCCGCTGGTCGCAACGCCTCGGCCACGACGTCACCCTCACCCCGGCAGCCGCCTGACAGCACTCGAGGCTCTCAGCACACGCCACCGGAGGCTACTTCGCCATGCCCACCTGACCGTGGAGTTTTCCGGTCGGGGGCAATTTCAGGGCTAGGTCGACGTGACCCGGAGGGGCCGGAGCGTCAAACGAGCGTCACGACGGCGTGGTACCGAGACGTGAACTCGTGGCGGATGCCGACGCACCACGACGATAGTGAACGCTTGGTGGAGCAAGGGCGGATCGCTCACGACTGCGAGGACCGGCCGCAGGGAGGCAAAGAAGCGCGCGGAGCCCGGCCCGTGGAGATTCGGGCAGGCGAGCGGGTGTTGCACGCCTCGCAGAGTGAGGCATCCAACCGACGCGGTACGTGAGTCGGACCTCGTCATCACCATAAGGGGCGGCGAGGCATACCCCGTGTTCTCCGGCAGCGGCTACTTGAGTCCCAGGGAACGACGGGCGTGCTACCACACTTCGGCCCATCCATTTGGTATTGACTATCGTTTTCATATAGCGTGCGAGCCAAACACGATCCAGGAGGCCCCTCATGGCAGTCCCGAAGCGGAAGATGTCCCGCAGCAACACCCGGCACCGTCGCGCGCAGTGGAAAGCGACGACGCCTCAGCTCGTACCGGTCACCGTCGACGGTTCCGTCTACCGGGTGCCGCAGCGACTGGTGAAAGCTGTCGAGCGCGGGCTCCTGCACCCCGAGGACTGATCCTTCATGACGCAGGACCTCCTGCCCGTCACCGTCCTCTCCGGGTTCCTGGGTGCCGGGAAGACCACCCTGCTGAACCATGTCCTCGGAAACCGCGAGGGCCTGCGGGTCGCGGTGATCGTCAATGACATGAGCGAGGTCAACATCGACGCGGCACTGGTGCGGGGCGGCGAGGCCGCACTGTCGCGCACCGAGGAACGCCTGGTCGAGATGACCAACGGGTGCATCTGCTGCACCCTCCGCGACGACCTGCTCGAGGAGGTGGACCGTCTCGCCCGTGAGGGGCGCTTCGACCACCTGCTCATCGAGTCCAGCGGCATCTCGGAACCAATGCCGGTGGCCGCGACCTTCTCCTTCCCTCGCGACGACGGCGCCACGCTGGGCGACCTCGCCCGGCTCGACACCATGGTCACCGTGGTCGACGCGGCCAACTTCCTTCCGGAACTGGCGAGGGGTGACGGGCTCGCCGAGCGAGGACTCGACCAGTACGAGGACGACGAGCGCACGGTCAGCGACCTGCTCATGGACCAGATCGAATTCGCCGACGTCATCGTGCTGAACAAGCTGGACCTGGTCGACGAGCAGCGGCGCAAGCAGCTCATCGCCGGGCTGAACCGTCTCAACCCGGTCGCCCGGATCGTCCCCGTCAGCCGTGGGCGCGTGGAGCTGTCCGATGTCCTCGGCACCGGTCTCTTCGACCTGGAACGGGCCCAGCAGGCCCCCGGCTGGGTTCGGGAACTGAACGGGGACCACATGCCGGAGACCGAGGAGTACGGGATCTCCAGCACCGTCTTCCGCTCGGACCGGCCCTTCCACTCCGACCGCCTGTGGACCTTCGTCACCGAGGAGCTCGACAGCGGCCGGTACGGCCAGGTTCTGCGTTCCAAGGGATTCTTCTGGCTGTCCAGCCGGCCGAACGTCACCGGGCTCTGGTCACAGGCGGGTTCCGTGGCCCGGTTCGAGCCGTCCGGCGCTCGCGACCTCAGCACCACCCAGGGCCAGGAACTGGTGTTCATCGGTACGGAGCTGCGCGCGGAAGCCCTCCACGAGGCCCTGACCGCGTGCCTGATGCATGAAGGGGAGGCGCGGCCCGCGGCCGATCCGTTCCCGGTGTGGGACACCTACGGCATTGACGACGCCTGTGAGCACGACCACCCGGAGCCGCTCCCGGCGACGGTGCACGCCTGAGACTCCGGGCCGGACGGTGGTCGCAGCCACGGCATCGTCCGGCCCGGTCTTCCTCCAGCGGATGGTCCCCTGCCCGCCGGTGCTCCCGGAGGGCAGGGGACCATCCGTGCGCATGCGGGTGGGAGCACGGCAGGGTCGTCCGGGCCTCCCATCGCCTCTGGTCTCATCCCTGGTCGTTGCTGAGCAACGGGTTCGGGACGGCGGCCCACGCCTCCCTGCCCTCCGAAAGCTCGTCATCGGTCAGCAGAGCGCCCTCCAGGGCGAGACGGATGACTTGCTCGTCGATGTCCACCCCCAGTGAAGACGATTTCGTTGCGCCGCTCCCCGTACGAACACGTTCACCAAGGCACTACCGCGACGTCCCGCGCTGGCCGTCCCGGTGGCCAGCGCCGCGGGCGTCGTTCTTCCGGGGTACGAATGCGCGTCGGTTCCGGTGGCGGGCAGCCTCATCCGGCGCGGGGTGCCGTCGGCCGCGGCCTTCGCGTTCCTCCTGTCGGCACCGGCCGTCAACCCCGATCGTGGCCGTATCGACGGCGGTCGCCTTCGGCGGCAGCCCCGAGATGGTACTAGTGTCCTGCGCCGGAGATCCGTCGACAGAAGCGGGCGAGGGAGTCGAGGATCTCCTCGGCCGTCTTGGTCCAGACGAACGGTGTTGGGTTTT
>NZ_JBVKBV010000038.1:0-36141 GCF_055635345.1 Streptomyces sp. NPDC111516
GCGAACGGCATCATGCACGTCGCCGCCAAGGACCTCGGCACCGGCAAGGAGCAGAAGATGACCGTCACCGGCGGCTCCTCGCTGCCGAAGGACGATATCGACCGCATGGTGCGCGAGGCCGAGCAGCACGCGGAGGAGGACCGCCGGCGCAAGGAGGCCGCCGAGACCCGCAACCAGGCGGAGGGGCTCGTCTACCAGACCGAGCAACTGCTGCGGGACAACGCCGACAAGATCCCTGCGGATGTGCGTTCCGAGACCGAGGCCGCCCTGGCCGAGCTCAAGGAGAAGCTCAAGGGCGACGACACGGCCGCGATCCGAACCGCCACCGAGAAGGCGGCGGCGGCCGCGCAGCGGATCGGCACCGCCCTGTATGCGCAGGCGCAGGGAGGCCAGTCCGCTGGAGGCGGTACGGCCGGCAGCGGCACACCCGGAGGCACGGACACCGGTGAGGAGGAGGTCGTCGATGCGGAGATCGTCGACGACGAGCAGAAGGGAGACACCGGATGAACAAGAACCCGCACCTGCGGCATCAGGGCGAGCGGCCACTTGTGCTGGTGCGCGACTGGCGCGGGCCCGCCCCGGTCACCCTCCCGTCCCGGCGCCGCCGGGACGCGGGGACCGATCGGACGGAAGCCGAGGGTGCACGGCTGCACGAGGCACGACCGCATGACGCACGACCGCACGATGCGCGACCGCACGATGCACTAATGCATGAAGCACGACCGCGTGAGCAGATCGCGGAGTTGACAGCGGACCTGCAGCGGCTGAAAGCCGAGTACGACAACTACCGCAAGCGGGTGCGCCGCGACCGCCTGGCGATACGGGAGATCGCCGTGGTCAATGTCCTCACCGGTCTGCTTCCGGTCCTGGATGTCGTGGAAGAGGTCCACCGCCAGGGCGATGACCACGGCGCAGCGGCGGTTCTCTCCGGCACACTCCGGGACCGGCTCGCGGCGCTGGGCCTGCAGACCGTCGGTGCGGCGGGTGAACCGTTCGACCCGCACACCCATGAGGCGATCACCTATTGCGCCTGCGGCGCGGCCCATGAGGCCGTATGCACCGAGGTGCTGCGGCACGGCTACCGGGTCGGCGACCATCTCCTGAGGCCGGCGCAGGTGGCGGTGACGGGGCCCACCTCCGCCGCGTAGCCCAGCGTGCCGGCGGATGAAAGGAGCGCTCGGGATGAGCCAAGCGGAATCCTTCGGCGCCGACAACGAGGCGCCCGACGCCCGACTTGATCAGCCGACCGGCGTACTGGATGCGGTCTGTGTGGCGGTGGTGGCACTGGACGCCGCCGGGCGGATCGTGTTGTGGGGCCCTCAGGCCGAGGAACTGTTCGGCTACTCCGCGCAGGAGGTCCGCGGCCGGAACGCGGCACAGCTGCTGGTCCATGACCCGTACATGGATCTGGTGGCCGGCAGGTGCCGGCAGATGGTGGAGACCGGCGAGGGCTGGGCCGGTGTCCTTCCCTTCCGGTACAAGGGCGGCGGTACGCGGCCGGTCGAGTTCCGCTGCTCACGACTACCGGTGGGGCAGGGGGAGTTCTACACGCTGGGCATCGTCACGGACGCGTCGAAGCTGCGTGAAATGGAACGGGACGTGGCGTTGTCCACGCAACTGATCGCCCAGTCGCCGATCGGGTTGGAGGTTCTGGACAAGGATCTGCGGTATGTCGCCGTCAATCCGGCGATGGAACGAATGCATGGCCTGTCCGCCAAGGACCACCTCGGCCGGGGTTTCCGCGAGGTCCTGCCCTCCGTCAGTGTGGACGCGTCCGAGGCGGCGGTCAGGGAAGTGCTCAAGACCGGAATCCCGCAAGTCGACAAGTACACCATCGGCCGCACCCCGGCCGACCCCGACACCGATCGTGCCTGGTCCGTCTCCGTCTACCGGCTTGAGGATCCCCATGGTGAGGTGCTGGGTGTCGCCACCTCGGTGGTGGAGGTCACCGATCGGTACGGCGCCATCACGACGGCGGCCCAGGCCCGGCAGCGCCTGGCCCTGATCGCCGAGGGCTCCGCCCGTATCGGCACCAGCCTGGAGATGGAACAGACGGCCCGCGAACTGGCCGATGTAGCGGTGCCCGAACTCGCCGACGTGGCGGTCGTGGACGTACTCGACTCCGCCCTGGACGATCGGCGCCCCGCGACACCTCCCCACGGCCCGGCACTCTTTCGCACCCTCGCCGTGGAGGCCGGCTGCCTCACCGAGGCGGCCCGCGCCGTGGGGACGGCCGACGACCTGGTCAGCTACGACGCCGACCGACTGCCCACCCGGTGCGTACGGACCGGCCGCCCCGTCATCGTGAAGCACGTCGACGAATGGGATCTGGCGCGCATCGCCCGTGACGCCGGATCCGCTGCCGTCCTGGCCAGCGCCGGTATCCATTCGTATCTCGCGCTACCGCTGGCCACTCTGGGCGGGGCGTTCGGCGTCCTGGGCCTGATGCGCGGCCGCAATCCGGCCTCCTTCAGCGAGGACGACGTCACTCTGGCGGGCGAGTTGGCCGGCCGGACCGCGGTGTCCCTCGACAACGCACGCCTGTACCAGAGCGTCCGCAACACCGCGGTGACGCTCCAGCGCAGTCTGCTGCCGCGGCCGGCGCCCCCCGAGCTTCTGGAGGTCGCCACCCGCTACGAACCGGCCGGAACCTCCACGGAGGTCGGCGGCGACTGGTTCGACGTCATTCCCCTCGCGGGGGACAGGACCGCGCTCGTTGTGGGCGACGTGATGGGCAGCGGCATCGACGCGGCCGCCGCAATGGGTCGCCTGCGCACCGCCACCGCCACTCTGGCCGGCCTCGACCTGCCGCCTGCCGAGGTGTTGCAGCACCTCGACAGGATCACCGCGGGCCTGGAGCCGTACATCGCCACCTGCGTCTATGCCGAATACGACCCGCACAGCGACCGGTGCTGCATCGCCGCAGCCGGACACCTGCCCCCCGCGCTGACACGCACCGGTCAGCGCCCCGAACTGCTCGACCTGCCCACGGGTGCGCCCCTCGGGGTCGGCGGCGTCTCCTTCGAGGCGGCCACCGTCCCCCTGCGCCCCGGTGATCAACTGGTTCTCTATACCGATGGGTTGGTCGAAACACGCCGCGTTGCCATCGACGAGCGCCTGAACGTCCTCCTCGACGTGCTCGACGGCCCCGACCGCTCGTTGGACGAAACCTGCGACCGGCTCCTGGACACGCTGCGCGATCCGGACGATCACGACGACGTGGCGATACTCATCGCCCGTCCCCGACCGCGGCCCTGACGAAGCGGCCGGAGGGACCGAACCGACCGCTGCGGTCCGAAAGACGCCCGAGAGCACACGGTCGAACCGAAGCTCCAGGCCGAGCGCGGGACCACCGTCCGCTACACGCTGGACGGTACGACCTGGACCCGCGACAGCCAGAAGTCGTGCGGTCGGGACCGGGCGGCTCCCTCCCTGGGGTGCCGTCCGGTCCCTGTCCAGCCGGGTGGTCAGGTCGTGTCGGGGTCGACCACGGCCCGGCCCTTGGCGCGCCTGCCGACGACGGCCGCAGCCGCGGCCGCGCTGCCCGCGAAGGCGAGGGCTACCATCCATGGTTTGTTGAAGACGTGCCGGGTGGCATGATCGACGGAGTACCGGCCGGGTCCGATGAGGCCGATCGCCGCGGCGGTGAAGCCGAGGAAGGCCGGGTACTCGTAGCCGCCGCCCTGGGCGAAGAATCCGGCGGGCGCGTGGACGGCCACGGCACCCACCATGGTCCCGGCCGCGGCCGCACCGGCCGCCGGGGTGGCGAGGCCGAGTGCCAGCAGTGCGCCGCCGCCCGCCTCGCCGAGCCCGGCGGCGACCGCGCTGTGCTTCGGCGGGTGGAAGCCCATGGCCTCCATAGCGGCGGTGGTTCCTTCGATGCCTCCGCCGCCGAACCAGCCGGCCAGCTTCTGGGTGCCGTGCGCGGCCAGTACCGCGCCGGTGCCGACGCGCAGGACGAGCAGGCCGAGGTCACGCCGGTCGAGGCAGGGCATGGGAGTCTCCGCGGGGGTTCGGGGGCCGGGTGTGGCGAGGGTCCGGGGCCGTGCGCGGGCCCCCCGTACACGCCACCCGATGTGCCGTGGCGGGCGGGGCCGCGGTTCCACTCTCCGTGACGCGAGGCGCCGACGTGTCCTGGTATTACGCCGTCCGGGGGACGCCGCACGCGCGACTCTGCGCCGAACACCATTGTGCAACTTGTTGCATAAAGGTGTTTCACTGGTCTACAACTGGCGTAACGACACTGCGTGAGGAGCCGCCGCATGAGCCCGTACCCGAATCTGCTGAGCCCGCTCGACCTCGGGTTCACCACTCTCCCCAACCGGGTGCTGATGGGGTCGATGCACATCGGTCTGGAGGAGATCGAGCACGGCTTCGAGCGGATGGCCGCCTTCTACGCGGAACGTGCGCGGGGCGGCGTCGGCCTGATGGTCACCGGCGGGATCGCCCCGAACGCCCGGGCCTGCTCCTTTCCCGGCGGCGCCAAGATGACCACCGAGGCGGAGGCCGAGCAGCATGCGCGGGTCACCGCCGCCGTGCATGAGGCCGGCGGCCGGATCGCCATGCAGATCCTGCATTTCGGCCGGTACGCGCACCATCCCGACCTGGTCGCGCCCAGCGCGATCCAGGCGCCGATCAGCGCCTTCACTCCGCACGCCCTCGACGACGACGAGGTCGAGGAGACCATCGGGGACTTCGCCAGGGCCGCCGAGCTCGCACAGCGTGCCGGGTACGACGGTGTCGAGATCATGGGCTCCGAGGGCTATCTGATCAATGAGTTCATCGCCGCTGCCACCAATCGGCGCACTGACCGCTGGGGCGGCTCGTACGAGAACCGCATCCGGTTCCCCGTCGAGATCGTGCGCCGGGTCCGTGAGCGGGTCGGCAGCGATTTCATCCTGATCTACCGGCTCTCCATGCTGGATCTGGTGCCCGGCGGTTCTTCGCTGGAGGAGGTCGTGCAACTGGCCCGCGAGATCGAGGCCGCCGGCGCGACGATCATCAATACGGGGATCGGCTGGCACGAGGCCCGCATCCCCACCATCGCCACCTCCGTGCCGCGCGGCGCCTACACCTGGGTCACCGAGCGGGTGCGCGGTGCCGTCTCCGTACCGCTGGTGACGAGCAACCGCATCAACACACCCGAGGTCGCCGAGGAGATCCTCGCGTCGGGCCGGGCGGACATGGTGTCGATGGCCCGGCCGTTCCTCGCCGACCCGGACTTCGTCGTCAAGGCGGCCGAGGGCCGTGCCGACGCGATCAACACGTGCATCGGCTGTAACCAGGCCTGCCTGGACCACGTCTTCAGTGGACGGGTCACCTCCTGTCTGGTCAATCCGCGCGCCTGCCACGAGACCGAACTCACTCTGTCACCGACCCGCACCGTCAAGCGGGTCGCGGTCGTGGGCGCCGGGCCCGCCGGTCTCGCGTGTGCCGTCTCGGCGTCCGAGCGCGGGCACGAGGTGACCCTCTTCGACGCAGCCGAGGAGATCGGCGGCCAGCTGAACGTGGCGCGCAGGGTTCCCGGCAAGGAGGAGTTCAACGAGACGCTGCGCTACTTCCGCACCCGGCTCGCGGAGGAGAACGTCGAGTTGCGGCTCGGCACGCGGGCCACGGTGGATGTCCTCGCAGGCTTCGACGAGGTCGTCCTCGCCACCGGTGTCACGCCCCGCTCCCCCGCGATACCGGGCCTGGACCACCCCAGCGTGGTCACCTACCTCGACGTCCTGCGCGACGGGGCGCAGGTCGGTGACCGGGTCGCGGTCATCGGGGCGGGCGGGATCGGCTTCGACATCGCCGAATTCCTGACCGACTCGGGCGATGCGGCGAGCCTCGACCCCGAGGTGTTCTTCCGGCAGTGGGGCGTCGACACCGGCTACCGCGACCGGGGCGGTCTTCGCTCCCCGGAGCGTCCCAGGACGCCGCGCACCGTCCATCTGATCCAGCGCAAGACCGGCAAGCTCGGTACGGGGCTGGGAAAGACGACCGGCTGGATCCACCGCACCGAACTGCGGCACCGCGGCGTGACAATGATCGCGGGCGCCGCCTACGACCGGATCGACGACGACGGACTGCACCTCACGGTCGACGGCGAACAGCATCTCCTGCCGGTCGACACGGTGGTTCTCTGCGCGGGCCAGGAACCGCGCCGCGAACTCCACGAGGAGCTGCTCGCGGCGGGGCGTCCCGCCCATCTGATCGGCGGCGCCGATGTGGCCGCCGAGCTGGATGCCAAGCGCGCGATCCGCCAGGGCACGGAGCTCGCGGCCTCGCTGTGACGGAACCGTGGGCCCCGGCCCGGGCGTTCACCGCCGGCTCGGGCCCCTCCGTCATGCGGCCTTTGCCCGGCCGTCCTTAGGATGCACCCCATGTCACTGCCGTATGCGATCCTCACCGCCCTGCTCGAAAAGCCGTCTTCGGGGCTGGAGCTGACCCGCAGGTTCGACCGGTCGATCGGCTATTTCTGGTCCGCCACACATCAGCAGATCTACCGCGAGCTGGGGAAGCTGGAGCAGGCCGGGCAGATCCGCGTACTGCCCTCGAAGCTGCCCGCCCGCGGGCAGAAGAAGGAGTACGAGGTGCTGCCCGCGGGCCGCGAGGCACTGTCCGCCTGGGTGGCGCGCTCGGAGGACCCCAAGCAGATCCGGGATCCGCTGCTGCTGCGCATGCGGGCGGCGGCGATCATCGGCGCGCCCGGACTGAACACGGAGCTGCGCCGGCATCTGGCGCTGCACCGTCGTCAACTGGCGGAGTATCAGGAGATCGAGCAGCGGGACTTCCCTCCTGAGCGGAACTCCGAGGAGGACCGGCTGCGGCATCTCGTGCTGCGTGGCGGCATCGATCTGGAGAACTTCTGGATCGGCTGGCTGACACGGGCACTGGCCGAGGATGAGACCGAGGCCGAGGCCGAGGAACCGAGCCCGCCGGGCTGTTGAGGGCGGCATCGCCGGTCCGGCGGGTGAGCGTGTCGCTGTACCTGTGGCGGTACGGGCAACCGCGCGACACCGGCCGGAGGCGGCCAGGGACATGGGCCTGTGCTCGCCACCGCCCAGGCCCCCAACAACCGCCTGGCCACCCGCGTTCAGCAGCGACTGTCGCAGGCACTGGACTGCCAGGCCTGGCAGGAGTCGGGGCTCGGGGCCACCGGTGACGTCAACGAACTGAACGTGACACTCCGACCACCGAACGTCACGTCTCGGCGACTGACACGGTAAGGGTCTGGGTGAGCGCGGAGGCGACACCGGAGGTGATGCCGGACGCCGCCGCGTGCCGCAGACCGGGGCGTGCTCCCGGGCGGCTGAGTCCGGCGACGACGGCCATGGTCCCGGCTCCGACGGCCAGCGCTTCGGGGAGGCTGAGTGTCTCGTGCGGGGCGGTACCGCCCGCGGTCATCAGCAGGGCTCCGAGACCCAGCAGGGTGAGGATCGTGCCGCGTCATTCGATCCGGGTGACCCTGCGTCCGGCGGCCCTGGCTCCCAGCGGGACGGCGGCGACCAGGGTGAGGGCACCGAGCGGCTGGACGAGCGTGAGCGGGCCGTACTTGAGTGCCGCGACGTGCAGCAGCGCACCACCCGCGTTCAGACCGACCGACCACCACCAGGCGCCGCGTCCGAGCAGCCTCAGGAACCCTGCGCCGGGCTCGGTGCGCTCGGCGAGGCGGGCCCCGGCGGGGCGGGCCGGCTTGGGCGAGCCCAGCGGGCCCTGAGCGGCGGCCCGGTTGATGCCACTCCTCGATGCTCGACGCACTGAATCGGGTAGCCGAGGAGAGCTAGTGTCCCTCCCGGCAAGCTTTGCCCCGTCGCGCCGCCCAGCACGCACGCTCGCCGCGTTGGCCAAAAGCCCTGGTAGCTCCGCTACAAGGACTTCCGGCCGCCTTGCGATCGCACGCACCGGACGACGCTCCTTACGGGGCAAACATTGCCGGTCACGGCACTAGATGTGCCATCTCATGACGTTGGTGCCACGGTCACGATTACTGCACGGCGTGGTTGTTGTAGTCGTTGAGAAGGGGGCTGTGGCGTTCGATGAGTGGGCCAACGCCGAGATCTTCACGCATGAGCTTGCGCATCTTGGCGGCAGCTTTGCCGCGTGCCTCCCAGCGGGCGCGATCCTCTGGACTGCTGACAGCAGTGCCGTCGATGTAGCCGTCGCAGATGCGTCGCAGGCAGTGGAACACGCTGTTGGAGGCGTTGACGACGGGTTGGGGCGCGATGAGCCACATTCGTTCTGACGCCATACCTATGCCTGAATCCCGAAAGGCTTCGCGCAGCGCAAGCGCCCGCTCGTCGTCGGAAGGGTGCTCTCGCTCGGCCAGGGCCCGCAGGGTCTCACCGAGGACCTTCACAGTGGTGGTGTACTGCGTATAGATGTCGAGCCGCAGCCGAAGAGCTTCCTTGACATCCTCGCGCTTCCACCGATTCCGATCGGCGACGAGAGTAGCGACGATGCCGATTGCGGCCCCGGCCAGGGTGGAGAGCAGTGGCAACCAATCCATGCGTGCCAGTTTGGGCCATCCTCTGACGGCGGCACCATGTGGGGATTGGCCAGCTCTACCACTGCCTTCAGAAGCGCAAGTTGTTCGATGAGAACACGGCCTTCCCCACCGAAATCGCGGCTGCTGTTTGACGAGTTAAGGCCCTGAGGTGTCTGATGCGGCACTAGACATCGTCGATCGCTGCGGGCCTTCGCAGGTTCGTATAGGCCAGGTAGTCCGTTCCGGCCCGTTCGGCATAACGCATCGCGGCCGTCGGGCTGACGCCGAGGGCATCGGCGAGGACGGATGGAAGTGCCTGGCGGACCATCTGCGCCCAGGCTCTGGAGGGCGTGGCCATGGCTGGGATGCCGCTGCCGCGCCGCGACTGCAGAAGCACGGGGCCGCCCGGTCTGGCGGAGGTGAGCAGCAGGGCCCGGAAGCCGTCCTTCTCCAGACTTCGATGTGTCTCATGAGACATCAGCTCGCGTCCGTGCCCCCAGAAAAAAATCAAGCACCGCAGGGGCCGCTCGTGTCAGGATGCTGGGCATGTCTGGTCGCGCGCTGAGTTTCGGAGTGGTGGCGGAAGCATACGAACGGTTCCGGCCGGGGTATCCCGTGGAGCTGTTCGACATCGTGAGGGCCTATGCGGGCCGCTCGGTTCGGACCGCCCTCGAGATCGGCGCTGGGACAGGCAAGGCAACCCGCCTGTTCGCTCAACGAGGGGTCATGGTCACCGCGACCGATCCTGATGGGTCCATGCTCGCCGAGCTGCGCAAGCACGTGCCGACGAACGTCAGAACGGTGCAAGCCGCGTTCGAGGACTTGCGACCGGACGAACGGTATGGACTGGTCTATGCGGCAGCAGCGCTGCATTGGACGAACCCGGAGGGCCGGTGGTCGCGCGTGGCCGCGCTGCTGGAACCGGGTGGCGTATTTGCCTCATGCGGCGGGCCATTTCGACTGGCTGACCCGGCTGTGGAGGAAGCTGTCCGCGCGGCGCGAGCACCATTCTTGGAGAGTGACGAGATTCCGTCGCCTGACGGGACGCCTCCGGATCATGAGATGCAGTGGCCGGGTACGGAGCTGCAACGGTCTGAGTGGTTCACCGGCGTTCAGCGGTCCGTGATCGAACGGCGCGTGACGATGAACGCTCGCGACTACGTTGGGCATCTCTCCACCATCTCGGCTTACCTCGTCTTGCCGACCGCGGAGCGAGAGCAGGTATTCAGCCAGATCATGCAGGTACTGCCGGACAGAGTCGAGATGGCCGCCGACATCACCGTCCATCTCGCGCGTCGGCGCCACGAGGATTGATCACGACACCTCACCATGTCAGCCCGCCGGCCCCAAGCTGGTTCCGAGCCACTTTCACTCGCGTGTGGCGTGTGCTCGGTCGAGCGGGATGACGACGGCTGAGCGTTGGGCGATCTGCTCGCGGAGGGCAGTGTTCTCCGCGAGCAGGGCCGCGATGACCGTGGCGGCGGCGTCGACTTCGTCTTGGAGCCGTTGTCGCTCGTTTCGGTTGTCTCGCAGTTGGCGGCGGAGGCGGGCGATCTCCGCGGCCTGGGCCTGGTCGTGTTTGCTTGCCGCGCTGTGGCTGACGTGGTTATCCCGGTCGACGAGCACTGCGGTTGCCCGGTTCATGGGGTCCGGGTAGGAACGGAACAGAAAATCGACGTAGCTGTCAAAATTTTTGACGGGCTGTGAGCTGTGCTGCCAGGGTGTGCGGGTGAGCGATGACCCGACGATCGGTTTCCTGAAGTCGGATGTGGCGCGGTTCTGCGCCGGTCTGGATGAACTGGCTCCGGCGATCCGGCTGCGGCTGCTCGTTCAGCTGCGGGCCGCGCTGGATGAGGTGACGGACGCGGCCTTGGACGAGGGGATGGCCGCGGCGAAAGCGGAGGGTTGGGGGCTGCGGCAGATCGGCGGCCAGGTGGGTCTGTCGCACGAGAAGGTCCGCTACCGGCTCGCCCAGAGCGCGCGCCAGGGCGAGCCGGGCGGGGACGCCTAGATCGCGGTGGCGGTCCTCTCAGGCTTGGCGGTGGAGCGGAGCTGTCCGCCTTGGACCTCGCCGGTCGGGGTGGGCTTGCCGCCCGGCGCGAGGACCCGCAGGGCCTCGGAGGCTTTGATGGTGCCGGAGTGCAGGGAGCCGGCAAGGCGGAGCATCTCGTCCCAGTGGGCGGTGATCTGCTTGAGGTTGACCTTGTCGCGGGTCACCGGGTTGAGCGGCCCGTAGTCGGCGTCCGGGTCGGCGCGGTAGAGGGTGGCACTGCCGACGTCGGCCAGGCGTGGGGAAAACTGGTAGCCCATGAGGCGGAAGAGGCCGAAGACGATCTCGCTGGCGCCGTGAGTGTCGGAGGTGATCTCGACGGGCCGCAGGGCGGTCTCCTGTTCCAGCAGACCGTCGAGGATGTAGAAGGAGTCGCGCTGGGTGCCGGGGATTAGGATGCCGTGCAGGCCGCTGAACTGGTCCGAGAGGAAGTTGTAGAACGTCACCCCGCGTCGGCGAGTGCCGAAGTATTTCGGGTTCGGCCCGGAGTTGAGGGTGCGGATCGGGGTGACGAAGCGCAGTCCGTCGGCGGAGGCCAGCTCGCCGCCGCCCCACGCCTGCACCAGCGGCAGGCGCATGTGGTAGTCGACCAGGCGGGCGTTGGCCGCAATGAGGGTCTGGGCGCGTACGTAGTTCTGCTCGACCCAGAACAGCCGGTCGCGGCTGAGCGCGTCGACGCCGTCGTGGACGATCGGCTCGATGGCGACGTTGGTGGCCTCGGAGGTGAGGACCGCGGCCACGGACAGCTCAAGGTCGGCCATGCGGGAGTTGGCCTCGGAGACGTGGGTGAAGTCGCCGAGGTAGGGCACCCAGGAGTTGACCTCCAGCACGATCTCGGGAAGGTCGACGGCGGGCATTCGCGCCTCGATCTCCTTGTTCAGCTCGACCAGGGAGGCGGGTTCGTCCAGGCGGTCGAGGCCTGTGAGGATGATGCGGTCGCGGCCTCCTTGCTGCTCGATGCGTACGGCGGGGTTGGCGGCCAGGCCGTCGGCGAAGTCGCGATGAGCCTTGTCGAGCCGTGCGGTCCACTCGGCGAGGATCTTGTCGGGCTTGGGGTCGAGGTCGAGTTCCTCGCAGACCCTCGTGCGGGCCGCCTCCCACGCGGCATCGCCCAGCAGGCGGGCGTTGGGGTTGCCCCACTTGCGCAGGCCCGGCACGAACACCTCGTGCCGGTGCAGCGCGGAGCGCAGGGCCTCGGCGGACGCGACGATCACAGCGCGCTTCTCCACGCTGCCCACGGGCATCGGCGGAGGCGGGAAGACCAGGCGCCGCCAGGCGGAGGGGAGGACCTTGGCGGGGACCTCCCATGCCTGGATGGGGCGGCGCCGTCCCTTGAGGGACTTCACGAAGTCGATCGCGTCCAGGACCGGCTCGCCGGCCGGGCTCGCCTCGAATGTGAACGTCTTGAGCAGGCCGGGAAGGAAGCGGGCGATGGTGTTGTAGCGGGCGGCGAGCATCTGCTCGGCGCCGTCGTCGGGCTGCTGGGCGAGCAGCTTGACGACCTCGGCCGCCGCGTGGACCGGGCCGACGTCCATGGAGTCGAGCGTCGCGCGCAGATCGCCCTCGGGGTCGGCGGCGGTGGCGCAGATGGCGAGCCAGGCTTTGCGCAGCTCGATCGCGGCGGTATCCAGGTCCTTGAGGGTGCGCAGCCGCGCCTTGGTCATCTTGGCGGCAGAGCTGCGGATGATGTCGCCCATCACCAGGTCGAAGACCTCGATCGCCTCGTCCGCGGCAAGCTACGGCATCACCGCGGCGAACGCGACCAGGGTGGCCAGGCGCCGGTTCCCGGCGAGGTCGGATACGGCCTGGGCGCGGGCGGCCTTGGCGAACCGCACCAGCGCCTGGAGCCGTCCCGGCGGTATCGCGTCCAGGTCCCAGGCGTGACCGCCGAAGGAGCGCAGCGACTCGTAGCGTTCCAGCGCTTTGCCCACCCCGCGCGCCGAGATGTCGCGCGGCGAGCGGCGCAGCCGGTCCAGTTCCGAGAGACGCTTGCCCGCGGGGACGACGACCAACTGTTGCAGTTGCTCGGCCTGCTCGGCTGTGGGCGCGGCGGCCAGCGTCGCCCACAGGCGTTTCTCGGCCCGCTCGCGGGTACCGGACACCAGCCGTTCAGGCACGGTCACCCCGGGCAGCACCACTTTCTTGTCCACCAGGCGCTTGGTGGCCAGGTCGAACAGCAGGGTGGGGCGTTCGTTGCCGATCCAGGCCCGCTGATACATCCAGCGGGCGAGCGCGAACCACTGATCGAACTCGAACTTGGTGTACCCGTAGCCCTCGCGGATCTGGCCCTGGTGGTCCCAGCGGGCCTCGCCGCTGCCGTACCCGGCGAACGCACCCGGCTCCAGCCCGAGTTGCTCGGCGACATAGGCGACCACCACGGCGGGCGCCTCTTCGGGGTTCTCCAGGAAGGTGCCCAGGTAGCGGATGGTGCCGAGCTGGACGGCCCAGCCGATCCGGTTCCTCGCGCTGCGGGCGGCCATAGCCCGGCGCCGCGCGGTCTGATCCAGCAGGAAGGACCCGGCGAGCTGTCCCTCGTCCGGGTCCTCGGTGAAGTGGCCGAAGTTCCTGCGCTGTTCCTCGCTCAGAAAGTTGGTCGGCACCGCCCGCTCCTTGATCGTCGGCGTGATTCGCGCGCGACGGTGCCAGGTGACCCGGCGGAGCGTGAGGTGATCTGCGATTCCAGCCCAGAGCATTACCCCATGTGATAGATGGGGTAGCCCAGGCGGGAGGTGCGTGCGGGGTCTTCCGGGCGGCCCGGTGGGGCTTGACCACCCATGCCCGCAGCGGCTCTCACAAACATTCCTTTATCGGAGCAAGATCAAGAACGGGCCACCGGGACACCGTTGATCTTGGATCGGTTCTCAGAACCCGTTCTCACTCAAAGAGGTGAGCTGCCCCCTTCTGAGAAATGTTTGTGACAAGATCCAGGGGCATGACGGACCCTCAAGAGCCTTCCGCGACCGACGCGGACGAAGTCGAGCGCCATCCTTGCCCCCGCTGCGCGGCCGAGCCCGGCTCGCCGTGCCGCTCGCGTGGCGGCGCGGTCGCAGGCACCTACCACACAGGCCGCTTCACGAAGGTGCCGTGGCTCGTCAAGCTGCTACGGGTGCCGACCCCGGCCGACCGGGGCCCGGGGCAGTCGTGGCGGCCCGGCACCCCGCCCCCGGCGCCGATCGACCCGGACACCCCGAGCGCGGACATCCGCATCGGGTATGCGAGATGCTCGCACCTGAGCCAAGAGCTCCAGTCTCAGCTGGATGCCCTCGCCAAGCACGGCATCGCGAGGGACAAAATCTTCAGCGAGAAGATCAGCACCCGGGTGCGGGTGCGCCCGCAGTTCGAGGCTGCGCTCAAGGCCGCCCGGGAGATCAAGGCCCATGCCCCGCACTGCCGGGTCATCGTCACGGTGTACGAGATGAAACGGCTGGGACGCGGTGCCGCCGAGCTCACAGCCCTTGCGGACCACCTCACCGCGCACGGCCTGGTGCTGGAGATGCTCGCAGGCCCCCTCCAGGGGACGTACGACCCCAGCGGCGCCGGGAGACTGCTGTTCGCGTTCTTTGCGGCGATGGCGGAGACCGAGCGGGAGAACATCCGGGAGTCGACGCTGGAAGGGCTCGACACCGCGGCCCGCAAGGGCAAGCACGGCGGCCGGCCTGCGGTCATCACCGACGACATGCTGCACACCGTTCTCCGGCGCCGGGTGAACGGCGAGTCCGTCGAGCAGATCCGGCCCGACCTGATCATCCCCACCGGCAAGCGCAAAGGCCAGAACCCTTCCCTGGCCAGCATCTACCGGGCGCTCGCCGAGCACGAGAAGGCCCAGGCGTACCCGGAAGCCGTCGAAGCCGCCCACGCCGACTTCGCCGCACTGCAAAACGCCGAGCGGCCGGGCGACGGCATCCCCAGCCCCCGCCCGGCCGCAGCAACAGACAGCGTCAGCTCGCGCTGACTGCACGCGGGGCATTTCCGCCCGCGCGACCAGGCCGGGCGACGCCCCCGCTCGTCGCTCGGCCCGGCAGGGCGTGCGTCACTCGTTGTGCAGTACCTCGGCGATCGGCAGTCGGGCCGCCGTGCGCGAGGGGAGCAGTGCGCCGAGGACGGCGATGAAGACGCCCGCCAGCGCGACGGCGATCAGTAGCGGGGCGTGCCACACGTTGATCATCGAGTCCGTGAACACCAGGATGGTGACGTTCTCGACGATCAGCCGGTGCGCGGCCATCCCGAGCGGGACGCCGATAATCCCGCTGGCCAGACCCAGCCCTGCGACCGAGATCACCGTCATCGCGACCACCTGGCGCGGGGTCATGCCGATCGACTTGAGCATGCCGAGGTCCCGGCGGCGCTCGCGGATGTTCAGCAGCACGGTGTTGAAGACGCCGAGGGCGGCGACCACGCACAGCAGCACGGTGAAGATCGTCGAGAAGCTGATCACCGAGGCGATCGGGCCGTTCACGTCGTGCGTCACCACGTTCGGGTAGAGGCCGGGATCGGCGTCCTTGACCGCCTTGACGTAGGCGTCGGCGTCCGCGCCGGGGGCGAGCCGCACGACGTACTCGACCACGTGCAGTTCCACTCCGGTCCCGGCCAGCGTCGCCGCGTTGGACGCCACCGCCCGGGCGTTGCCCTGGACGGGCTCGCCGACGATGGTCACGGGCAGGAGCCGGCCACTGACGTCCAGGGTGATCCGGTCGCCGAGTTTGAGTCCGTGCTGGTCCAGGAACGCCGGTCCGGCAATCACCTCGCCCAGCCCGGTCGCCGGGCGCCCCTTGGCCACGTGGAGTGGCCGCTCGAGGGCGTCGCCGCCGTAGAAGTCGGCGAACACCGGCTGGGTGTAGCCGACCAGGCCGACCCGTTCGAACGCGCGCGAGGTCACCTGGTCGGATCCGGGCGTGGCGCGCAGCACGGCCTCGATCTGGGCGTCGGTCAGCTTCGGCACTCTCTGGTGGGCGTCGGCGGCGCCGACCTGCACGTGGACGAAGGTGCGGCCGTTGTCCCCGCCCGGTGGCTGCATGGAGGCGAGCAGCGTGCCGGTCAGGCCGGTGGCGAAGGTTACCGTGACCACGCCCAGCACGATGGACGCCATGGTGAGCGCCGTCCGGGCCGGGCGCGCGAAGGGCTGGCCGAGGCCGAGGCTGACCGAGCGTGGCAGCCGCGTGCCACTGAGCCAGCGCTGGACCCGCAGGCCGCGCCCGGTGCGCGGCGCGCTGCCGGCGGTGATCGCCTCGGCCGCGGAGATCCGATGGGCGCGCGAGGCCGGCAGGAACGCGGCGAGGGCGACCAGCAGGGGCACGGCGACCAGGCAGGCAACCGGCAGCCAAGCCGGGGGCGCGAGCGCGGCGGTGCCGGTCTCGATCCCGGTGAAGGCCATGTCGACGATCGGGCGGGCCAGCGCCCAGCCGGCGACCGTGCCGAGGACGGCACCGGCGATCGCGGGCACCGAGACCATGGCGATGTAGACCGCGACCACTTGGCGCGGGGTGAAGCCGAGCGCCTTGAGCACGCCGATGTGGCGGTAGCCGGACACCACCGCGCCGCTGACAACGTTTCCGACGATCAATACCGCGACCACCAGGCCGAGCGCGCCGAAGACCGACATGAACGGCAGGTAGGCATCGGCCGAGGCGGAGAACGCCTGCTTGAGGGTGAGGTAGGACTGCGCGCTGGTCAGCGCGTCCCCGGGCAGGCCCTCGGTGGCCTTCGCCAAGCCTGCCTTCAACGCTTCGTCGCTCGAGGCGTCGGTGAGACGGTAGAGCATCTGCTCGGCGGTGGGATGCAGGGCGGCCATCTGCTCGGGGGTGACCCAGCCGCCCGCCGAATTGCTCATACTGTCGGCGATGCCGACCACGGTGAGCGGCGGGGCACCGGTGGGCGCGATGGTCTGGCCCAGCAGGTTGTCGAAGGTGCCCCGGAAGCCCATGTAGACGACGACCTCGCCCGGCCTGGTGGCCCAGCGGCCTGCGGTCAACTCCACGCGGTCCACCGGGCCTGCCGGGTCGGCTCGGCCCACCAGGGTGATCGACCCGGGCGCGTGGCCCAACCAGTCGGTCGGGATGTTCAGGGTGACCTGGGCGAACGGCCCGGCGGCCGCCTCGACGCCCGGCCGGTGGGCGCTGGCGGCCAGTTGCTCCGCCGGGGCCTTGGCGGCGTCGAAGGTCGCGACCACGTGGGCGCCGCGCTGCACATCGAAGGCGGCGTCGAACGGCGCCCGGGCGGCGCTCATCACGGCGAGCGCGAGCAGGATGGTGGTGGTCGAGCAGAAGACGACCAGTCCGATCACGATCGTCTGGACCTTGCGCCGTTTGACGGCCGCGCGCGAGGCCCGCCACACCGCCCCGGTCATGCCGTGTGCTCCGACGGCTCCAAAGAACGCTCGCGGGCCACGCGACCATCCGCGACCTCGACCAGCCGGCTGGCGCAGCGGGTGGCCAAGTGCGGGTCGTGGGTGACGATCAGCAGGGTCTGCCCGATCTGGTTGAGGTCGATCAGCAGGTCCATCACCTGCTCGCCGGAGCGGCTGTCCAGGGCTCCGGTCGGCTCGTCCGCGAGCAGCAGCGCCGGACGGTTCATCAGTGCTCGGGCGACAGCTACGCGTTGGCGCTCGCCGCCGCTGAGGGCGGCCGGGTAGATGTCCTTGCGGTGGGCGACGCCGAGTTCGTCCAGCAGCTCCAGGGCGCGCCGGCGGGCCTGCCGGGCGGAGATGCCGGTCAGCTGGGCGGCCAGGGCGACGTTGTCGAGTGCCGGCAGGTCGTCGATGAGGTTGAAGAACTGGAAGATCATGCCGATGTGCCGGCGGCGGAACAGTGCCAGCCCGGTCTCGTTCAACTGCCCCAGGTCCTGGCCGTGCACCTGGACCGTGCCGCAGGTGGGCCGGTCCAGGCCGGCGACCATGTTCAGCAAGGTGGACTTGCCGCAGCCCGAGGGGCCCATCACGGCGACCGCCTCGCCCGCCCGGATCCGCAGGTCGATTCCGGCCAGGGCCTTGGCGTCCCCGAACTCCTTGTGGACACCGGACAGCTCGACGACGAGCTGCGCGCCGTCCTGCCGGGTGGTCCCTTCGTGATCATTGCTCATGGCACACGACGGTAGGAGCGGCGGGGCGGGCTGTGCGTCCCACCCCAGGTGTAACTGTCCAGGGCCGTAGTACCAGGGATGTACACAGGCGGCACCCCCGGTTGATGTGGATCACGGCGTGAGCTGGGAAGCTGGCGGCATGTGGGGAGCGGAAGCGGGCTGGATCACCGCCCTGGTGGCGGCAGGCGCGGCCGGCTGGCTGGCCGCGGCGCTCGCCCGGGCGCGCCGCGCATACCGGGCGGCGATCGGCGAGCGCGGCTGGCTGCTGGAGCGGGAGCGGCAGAGTGCCGCGCACACGGCCGTCGACGCCGAGCGGGCCAGGATCGCCGCGGAGCTGCACGACATCGTCAGCCACAACGTGAGCCTGATGGTTGTGCAGGCCGGTGCGGCCCGTGAGGTGCTGGCCACCATGCCCGAGGAGGCAACGGCCGCAATGACCGCCGTTGAGACCGCCGGGCGGAACGCGATGACCGAACTGCGACACCTGCTAGGCCTGCTCGCCCCCGCGCCGGACGGCGCCGATGAGCCGGACCAGGACGGCTTCGCGCCGCAGCCGAGCCTTGGTCGGCTCAGCCCGCTGATCGACCGGTTCGCCTTCGCCGGCCTGCCGGTGGAGGTGCGGATCTCCGGCGAGCCGCGGCCGCTGCCGGCCGGAATCGACGTGACGGCGTACCGGATCATCCAGGAGGCGCTCACCAACGCGCTCAAGCACGGGGACGGGGTGAAGGCGGAGGTGACGGTGCGCTACGCGGACCACTACCTGCGGGTGGAAGTGCTGAACAGCGGGCCGAGCGTGCTCACCGGGGACGCGGCTGGTCCCGAGCGGCGGGCCGACGGGACGGGGCGCGGGCTGCTCGGCCTGAGCGAGCGGGTCGCCGTCTACGGCGGCGACCTCGACGCCCGGCGCCGCATCGGCGGCGGCTTCCGCATCCGCGTGCGCATCCCGCTGGACCGGCCGTGACGGACGCGCCCTCAACCGGCCAGCTCGGGCCCCGGGTCGTGATCGCCGACGACCAAGAGCTGGTCCGCACCGGATTCCGGATGATCCTGACCGCCCGCGGGATCGACGTGGTGGGCGAGGCCTCCGACGGCGCCGAGGCAGTCGCCAAGGTGCTCCAACACCGGCCGGACGTCGCGCTGTTGGACATCCGGATGCCCGGAATGGACGGCCTGGAGGCCGCCCGCCGGATCCTCGTCCAGGTCCCCCGGTGCCGGGTGATCATGCTGACCACCTTCGACCTCGACCACTACGTGTACGCCGCCCTCGCCGCAGGCGCCAGCGGCTTCCTACTCAAGGACGTCACATCGGCCCATCTCGCCGCCGCCGTACGCCTGGTGGACACAGGGGACGCGCTGCTCGCACCCTCGATCACGCGCCGGCTCGTCGAACGCTTCGCCACCGGCGCCCCCACCCCGGCCGCCTCCACCAAAGCCCCGGCGCCGCACCGCGACTTGGCCCCGCTGACGCCGCGCGAACGGGAGGTGCTGACACTGCTGGGGCATGGCTTCTCCAACAGCGAGCTGGCGAGCGAGCTGACACTCAGCGAGTCGACGGTGAAGACGCACGTGGCGCGGATCTTCGCCAAGCTCAACCTCCGCGACCGCGCCCAGGCCGTGGTTCTCGCGTACGAGACGGGCCTGGTCTCGCCGGGTGGGAGGCAGCAGCGCCCGGTGCGCGGACGGTGACCCGGGCCAGGTTCCGCTCAGAAGCGTCCTGAGCCACCGTCGTCCCACATCAGTCACGGACGACCGAGACCTCAGCATCGTCGTCCCAACGGACATGCTTCGCCATGGGCGGCAACCTAAATCGCCCAAAGGAGGTTGGCCTCCTCGGTCCAGCCATCCTCGCGTGGATCGCGGCCGCGGGCCACGAGGTCCCAGCCGCGGGCGAGGCGCCTCTCGACGTCCAAGCGCGCGGCCCATGCGGCCTGGACGATCTTCTTCCTGTCGGCCCGGGAGAACTCGTCCAGCTCAGTGGTCTCCCCCCGACGCAATCCGAGGGCGCCTTCGAGCCAGCCGTGCAAGTGCCCAGCGACCACACGCTCGGCGTGGAGTGACCGCCGCCCGATCAGCGTTCTCAGCCGACCTGCATGCCAGGCCGGCCTTCGCGAGCCGGGCCTGTGCCGGGAGGGCAGCAGACGGACCCATTCCGTCACCGCGTGATGCAGGTTCGGGTCGGTGCCCGCCAGACTCGCTAGGTGCGGCCGGGGGACGGTGGCATCGACGTGCGTGCAGAACGCCTCGATCGTCTGCCGGTAGTGCGTCGCCGAGGTCGGCCCGTAACGGGCGTCCTCCACCAACTCCACCCACTCGTCCGCGAGTTCCCCGGCCAGCTTCGCGCAGGTGAAGTGTGCCGGATCGAGCGTCACCGTCCGAGGGCGGCCCTGACCGTCGACCGTCGACACCTCGCGAACGCCGACCCGGGCCGGTGTCGCAGGGCGAGGAACAGGAGCGGGGAAATCACGGGTGTAGTGGCCGCGTCGGGGCATGGCCGGCGTCCTCCAAGTCCATCAGGCTGCGGGCGATCGTGATGTAGGAGGCGCCGCCGGCGGCCGTCCACTCGCGGAAGGCGTCGTCGACCTCCCGCATCGGGTCTTTCAGGTAGCGGATGTAGCGGTAGGTGGTCGACGGGTGTGCGTGGCCAAGGCGGCGCTGGACCACCAGCAGCGGATTGCCGGTCATGTGGTCCAGCAGCGTGGACATCGGCAGCCCCTGGTCCTCGGCGTCGTTCAGGGCTTCGCGCGTCAGGAAGATCAAGAGCCGCAAGGCGAAGGTGTGCCGAAGGTCGTGATAGACCCAGCACCGCCTGGGCAGCACCGGCGCGTGCTCGTTGCTGGCCCACGCCTTTATCCGGTCCCAGGCCCTCCAGCGGGTCTTGTCCCAAGCCGAGAAGGTGAGCATTTTGCCGCCCTGACCGATGAATAGCGCCAGCGGATCCAGGCCGTCACCGGTCTCCAGCACCGCCAGACGTCGCAGGTCCGGCTTCATGTTCTTGATCGTGCACGTGATCGTCAGGCCGTCGAGCACGGCGTGAACGCCGACGGCACCCTCTACTACGCGTGGCTACGCGGACTGGGTCACCTGCCGGCCGACGCTGCATCTGATGCATGATTCGCGTGGCTAATGGAGGGGGCGGACGGATGCCCGGAGCGGGACTGCGGGAGGCTTCAGCGCAGCTCGTGCTGCTCCAGGGCGTGTCTCTGCTGCATCCCGAGGATGCGGTCTTCGCAGCAATGATCGAGGGCTGGGGACGGCAGCAGTGCGGCGGGCGCCGGCTGCAGCCGGACACGATCAGCGACCGGCAGAGCGCGGTGCGGCGCTTCGCCAAGTACACCAACGCCTATCCGTGGCAGTGGTCGGCGTCCGATCTCGACGAGTGGATGACCTACCTGATCGCCGAGTTGAAGCGGGCGGAGTCGACGATCCGCAGCTACCAGAGTGCGATCCGGATGTTCTGCGACTACGTCACCTCGCCGCACTACCAGTGGCCGGCCGAGTGCGAGACCCGCTTCGGGGTGCACCCGGTGCAGATCTGCCACGAGTGGAACACCGCCGCGCACCTGGCCGACTACGAGGGCGGCGCCGAGCGGCGGCCGATGACACGCGAGGAGATCCAGGTCTTTCTCGACCATGCGGACGCCCAGGTCGGCCGGGCGATCCGGCTGGGGCGCAAGGGAGCACTCGCGGCCTACCGGGACGCCACGGTGTTCAAGCTGATGTACGGCTGGGGCACGCGCTGCACCGAGACTTCCCGGCTGGACGTCACCGACTTCTACCGCAACCCGAGGGCTCCGGAGCTGGGCAACTTCGGTTCGCTGCATGTGCGTTACGGCAAGCGGACCAAGGGGTCGCCGCCGCGCCGGCGCACGACGCTCAGCGTCATGCCCTGGGCGGTGGAAGCGGTCGAGGACTACGTGGTCAACGCCCGGCCCCGCTACGCGGCGGCGCCCGAGCAGTCGGCGCTGTGGCTGACCGAGCGAGGTGGGCGCCTTCAGGCCCGCGAGATAGAGGACCGGTTCGCGGCCTATCGCGACGCGTTGGGCCTGGACAAGGCGCTGGTGCCGCACTGCCTGCGGCACAGCCACGTGACCCACCAGATCGAGGATGGTGCGGACCCGGTTTTCGTCCAACGGCAGGTTGGCCACCGCTACGCCTCCACGACCGCGCTCTACACCGGGGTGAGTGGGGACTTCATGAACACGATGATGCGCAAGGTCTTGGACCGCGCCCTCCATGGCGGACAGTAGGGAGACGATGTGACGCCGAAGCTGGACTACCGCTGGCATCTGCGGGAGGTGATGGCCACCCGCGGCATGTTCTCCACCACCGACCTGCGCCCCCTGCTGGCCGAACGCGGCATCGATCTGTCGCCCAGCCAGACCTACCGCCTGGTGGTGGAACGGCCCGAGCGGCTGAGCCTCAAGACCCTCATGGCCCTGCTCGACATCCTGGGCTGCGGCATGGACGAGCTCATCGAGCCCGTCGCGGCTGCCGGTTCGCGGCGCCGTCACAGTGCCGCGGCCGGCGGCGGACCGGCGCCCGGGAAGGACGCCGGGCTCGGTGACTTGCGGCCCAAGCGGGCCCGGATCGTGCCCGAGTAGGCGCCGGTCGTGCCCGCCCCTGAGCTGCCGCGCTCCGCTACGGAGCCCGAGGCCGTGATCAGCGAGATCGTCCGGTCGGCTGACCCCGCGTGCGAGCGGATCGACGTCGCCGCCGTGCTCCAGGCGGTCTTCCGCCAGCGCCCCCAGCTGCGGACGCTCGCCGAGGTCCTCCAGGCCAGAGGGGACCTGCTGACGTCCGGTCGTCCCGAGGGGCCACGTGCGATCGAACGGCTTGTCCGGGCGCTGCGCGAGGCCGGCGCCGGAAAGCTGGTACTGCCCCGTTGCGGCGATTGCGGGCGCGAGCGTCCGCTGACCGGCCTCGGCGACGGCGTACGCATCTGCAGTGCCTGCACCAACCGCCGCATCGCGCGCGCCAACCCCTGCGCGATCTGTGGAAGCACCACCCTCGCCGGACGCGACCGCGTCGGCCGGCCCCGCTGCCGGGCCCATCCGCCCTGGGGCGCCACAGACCCGGCCCAGGAACTGGCCAAGCTGATCGCCGCCGGCCCCTTCGGTGTCTCGCCCGAGGCAGCGCAGCAGGCCATCCGCTCGGTTGAACCCACCCGCCCCGGACAGCTCCGGCTGCAGTGGGCGCTGGAAGACACCCCTGGCCTGCTGACCGGACGCGGCGCCGAGGGGCCACCCAAGATCTCCGCCCTGGCCCAGGCACTGATCGAGCGCGGCGCCCACGGCGTGGTCGTCCCCTCGTGTCCGTTCTGCCAGCGCACCACCGACCTGAAGGAGCGGCGTGACGGCCTGCGCTGCTGCGGGCCGTGCTATCGCGACACCAAGATCGCGACCTGCGCGGTATGCCGACGCACGCGACCGATCGGCGGACGCAGGTTCGACGGCCAGCCCGTGTGCGGCACCTGCCGCCAGCACGACCCCTTCAACCACAGGCCGTGCAGCGTCTGCGGCGAGATGCGCCTCAGGAAGTCGCGCACCGACGGCGGCGGAGTCTGCGCCGCTTGCCGGGAGACCCCCACCGCACTCTGCGCGACCTGCGGTGAACGCGAACCCTGCTACTTCGCCTCCACCGATGCCCCCAAGTGCCTGCCCTGCAGCGCCAAGGAGCGCGAGGAGGCCGTGTGCGCCAGCTGCGGCAAGCACCGGCGCGTCAACAACCGCACCGCCACAGGCGAGCCGCTGTGCGGAAACTGCGGCAACAAGCCCAAACCCTGCGCCGGCTGCGGCGGGATCTTCCGCATCAGCGGCCGGACCCCCAAGGGTGAGCCCCTGTGCCAGACCTGCTGGGCCAAGCATCCCGCCGCCCACCGTCCCTGCACCCAGTGCGGGTCCGTCGAACGGCTCTACCGGCACGGACGGTGCGCTGGCTGCGCACGTGCCGCTGACCTGCGCGACGTGCTCAGCCCGCCGGGCGGCCTCGTGCGCCCGGAACTGGAACCGGTCTTCCAGGCGCTGCTGACGCCGCCGCCCCGCACCGTGTTGCACTGGATCCACAAGATTCCCGCCCGCCGGGCCGTCCTTGAGGCCCTGGCGACGGAGCACGGGCCGGTCACCCACGAGATCCTCGACCGCTTCGCCGCCGCGCCGACCGTGGAGTATCTGCGGGCTGCGCTGGTTGCCGCGGGAGCCCTGCCCGCCCGGGACGAGCAACTGGCTCGACTGGAACGCTGGTTGGCCAAGTCCGTCGCCCGGGTCTCGTCCGCCGAGGAGCGCAGGATCCTGCGCAACTACACGAACTGGCAGCCCCTGCGAAGACTCCGCCGCCTGCCCAACGGCCAGTTGGTCACCCACGGCCGCGCCGAGACCGTCCGGGTCGAGATCCGCAACGTGGCCCGCCTGCTGGAATGGCTCCACGACGGCGGTACCACCCTGGCCACCTGCACACAGGACCAGGTGGACGCCTGGCTCAGCGAGGGCCCCACCACCCGCGCCACGGTCCGCGGATTCCTGCTCTGGACCAGCAGACGTGGCCACAGCCGACCCTTGACCGCGCCGGTCATCAGCAACTACTTCGCCGCGCGCATCATCGGCAAGGACCAACGCTGGGCCCTGGTCCGTCGCCTCGTCCACGACGAGCAACTGCAGGTCGCCGACCGGGCCGCCGGCCTGCTCCTGCTGCTGTTCGCCCAGCCCGTTGGCCGCATCAGCCGCCTCACCACCGAGCACATTGCCGACCGTGGCGACACGCTCGCTCTGAAGCTCGGGCGAGTCCCCGTCGAGATCCCCGCGCCCCTGGACGACCTGATCCGCCAGCTCGTCGAGCGACGGAACGGCCGCGCGGCCACCGTTCCGATCGAGGAACCCAAGTGGCTGTTCCACAGCCTCTACCCAGGACGGCCGATCGACCCGCACACTCTGGGCCGGCGCCTGAAGGCGATCGGCGTCCCGCCTCAGCTCGCGCGCCATGCATCGCTGATGGACATCGCCTCGGAGCTGCCCGCCTTCGTCATCAGCCGACTGCTGGGATTCCACCAGTCCACCGGAGACAACTGGACCCGCGAGAGCCAGGGCTTCGGCGCCGACTACGCCGCAGAAATAAGCCGCCGTCAATAGCGAGCCTTTTCCAACATGACTGCGGGCGTACCAAGGTGCCGGCGGTTTATTGGGTGTTCTTCCGTGGCCGTTGCCTCAAGCGGTGGCAGCGGTGACACACCAGCACGCGCGCCAAGGCCCCGCTGCCTTGGCGTGCAGGCCATGGCCACCCTGAAGGGCAGGCGCCTCCCGCGGAAGCTCCGCTGCAGCACGAACCGCATCACCGCGAACGTTCAGGCTCTTCTCGTCCTTCACCACGTGTCAGCGTGAGATTGGAAAGGTCAGCGCCTACTTCTGTGCGAATCCGAGAGATCCTCACACCTCTCTTTGCTGAGATCTTCCGAGGCAGCCGAGAGGCGGGGGGTGCTTTAATGTTCGGGTAGCAATGCCTACTTTTGACTCGACTGTCGATGTGAGAGAGGTGTCCCTTGAGCAGGCTGCTGGACGCATGTGAGACCGTGATCAGTCCAAGTTACCGCCTGTTTGGGTTGGTTGATACATCTGTCGACACGTATACGCCAGATGCGGATAATTCGAGTTGGCTGCTCTCCGCCCTCGGCATGGTTTATCTGCAAGTGCCGTCCCAGGTTATTAGTGCGGCCGTACGGTTGGAGAGCTGGTCCACTCTCCCTCCGGAGAAGGCTGCCCATTGGTTCGGCCGGGAAGAGGTGGAGGTGGAACTTCCCAGCGGTGACCTTGGCATTAAAACCCTCGACGGCGGGCTAATGGAAGTCCCACTGATCCTGCCCTCGCCCGGCCTGTACAAGATGCGATGGCAGTGGATATTCAACGGTGAAAGGGGCCCTTTCATCTCTCCGCTGTCGTGGCGCACCTTGCAAATTCCGCCGGGGCGGGAAGAGGAATTGGATGGTAAAGATCAATACTGCCTCGTGCAGATTTGGCGGACAGTCGCCGGAGTCAAGGCCGAGTGAAAAGACTGCGGGGCCGGCATGATGAGCCGGCCCCGCAGCTTGACTATCTCCGGTCTGGTGTCCGGGTCAGTCGCCGACCACGAGTATGAAGGCGTCGTGGTTCAGGATCCGGTCGTTGTCATACCAGGCTCCGAGGCGGCCCCCAGCTTCTTGGTTCTCAACCGGGTCGATGTAGCGAACGGAGAATTCGTCGGTGTACTGAGCTCCTTCATAATTACTGCGCGCTGCACCCTCATAAGTAGAGGCCATGGGGAACTCGTCGCAGTCGAGTGTCTCTCCCTCGCCGGGACGACCCGGCATCGCGGCGCTGTTGCAGGTGGAAGAAACAACGCTGCGATTGGCGTTGTAGCGGCTCAACTCGAGCGCCCCGGCCGCTGGTACGAGGCGGTGCATCGGCTGCAATGCTTCTCCGCCGGGCAGGTTCTTGTCGGCCTTTGTCGGGAAGGTGCTGCCCGGGTTCTCGAGGGCGTCGCCGACGTGGTCAGCGACCGCAGCCACCCCCAAGTACGGCTCTACAGGAGCAGCGGGATCGCTCGTGTCGCTTCTGTCGTAGCGGAGGGCGGGCGTGGCGTCGGGAAATACGGAACCCAGTTGGGCACGCTGGTTGTAGGCAGCGCTGTCGAAACGAACTTCCCCTTCCTCGCCCTCCGTGGGAAGGACCTGACCATAGCCGGGGATCGTGAACTCGAGGACCGGGGTGAACAAGCCCGTGGCTATCTGATCACCATTGACAACATCGGGAAATTTCGGCGCCGATGACCAGAGGTCGAATTTTGTGTCGCCGTCGTACTTCCACTGGCTGGGTGAATCGTCACGGCCGGGGTAGACCCCGGTGTAGCAAGCTTCCTCGTCCTTGGCTTCCGACGGAGCTCCGGCGCTCCAACTTCCCTCGCACTCCAGAGTGGCCTCCAGCTTGGCGCCGACCTTGTTGAAGTCTCCGCTGGAGATGAAGACATCCACGTTGAAGTCGAATTCGACGTACCGGGTGTACGAGCCGCCGTCCAGGCCGCCTATTTTGCCCTGCCCGATAAGCGTGTTTCGCGATATGAAGGTACCTTGCAGGTAGCATCCCGGTGGCCACAGTCCACACTTGATGGCCGGCATTACCGTCAAGGTCTCCTGGCAGTAGGAGAAACGGTTCTTTATGTACCCGGCCCTGTTGTCCGAATCGTCAGCGTTGACGCATTCGTCGACGTCGGCGATATACTCGTACTTGTCGAAGCCTGAATTCTCGGGCTTGCGGCCTCGGGGGAACCTTGTGCTGGGAACGGTATAGGTGCGTTCCCAGACAGCAGTTGTTTCGGCAGCTTGTCGGGCGGAGGGGCCACCGCGCGGCTGCACGCCGAGTGCTTCCAAGTTGCCGTCCCTGTTCAGGACTTCCTCCACCTTGGCGGGGTCGGCAATCAGTGCGGGGTCGTTGATGGTGTAGGAATCGCCGGGCTGAAGGGTGGTGGGGACCCCGGCAGCTGCGGTCTCCACGACGAACGTGCGCCACGGGGACCAGTTGAGGTTGTAGTGGGTGCCGTCGTAGGCGTTGGTACGGAACTTGTACATCTTGCCGTCCACGAGCTGCCCGCCCGGGACTTGTACAGTCGCCCACTCGCCGGGGGTGACGAAGTCGGAGACGAGCAGTCCTTCGCCGGCCGGCGTGGTGATCGGCGTGTTGGTTGCCGCGTCATAGACCTGGAAGGTGCCGTTGACCAGGTCGCCGTCCGCGTCCTCGAACTTGTCCCTCAGAGTCGGTGTGAGGGTGTTGACACCCCACACGTCGTTGTAGGACTGGAACGGGGCGCCTGCCTGCTGGGCCGTGCCGTCCAGCGGCCGGTAGTTGTACGTGACGCTTAGTTTGGGCTGGTTGGACGCGTTGTTCGCGGAGTTGACACGCTTCCAGGCCAGGGTGCTGTCGTTGGCCGCGCGCAGGCCCATGTGGCCGCGGGTCGCCTTGGCCGAGGCCCAGGTCTGCACCAGTGCGTCGACGTCGGCATTGATCCAACCGTCGGGCTGGCTGCTCGTGCAGCCGGGGTTGCCGCGGGTCTGGGTGGAGGAGTGGTACTGGGTCCACGTCGGCTGGTTCGTCCACCGTGACGAGGTCGACGGCGCGCTGGTGGCCCCGACGGTCCAGCTCTGTGCGGAGCAGTCGGTGTTCCCTGAGTGGAAGTTCCACAGGGCCAGGTTCGTGTCGATGATCAACGCGTCCTGGAAGGGCGTGGTGTTCCACGTGATGAAGGACCGCGCGGTGCGGGGCGTCCCGTCGGCGTTGGTGGTGCCGGGGTTGCCGAGGTCGAGTTCGACGTCGGTGGACCAGTCGACGGTCTCGCCCTGTTGTACGTAGGTGTCGAAGGTGTTCGCGAGTGCGGAGGTGGAGGGGTCCACCGTGACGGGGTACTGCGTCGCCGGGTTGGCGAGGAAGCCCGGGTCGGGGGTGACGACGAGGTCGATCTTCCCGTGTCCCTTGTCGAGGACCTCCATATCGACACGGGCCCGGTGAGTGTGTTCACCAGACCGGCCGTCAATAGCGGCGTCCCACATCACCGGGGCGGGCATCGTGGCCCGGACGTCGCCGGTCTCGGCGTCGGTGAACGTGACCGAGCCGTCCTTGTTCGCCTTGGCCTTCATACCCTCTGCCTGCAGCGGCAGGGTGTAGGTGAAGTCGGCGGCGGCAGGCTTCTCGGCGATCTCGACGAACTGCTCGAAGCCTGTACGGGTCGCCTCGACGATCACGTCGGCGCCCGGGACGGCGTCGCGGTACCGGGCGCGGGTCCCGTCGAGTTCGGGTCGGGCAGTCCACCCTTCCACTGGAGGGTCACGCTGCCGTCGCCACTTCCCAGCGTCACCAGGTCCCGCACCGGCGAGTTCTGCGCGGCCTTGAGGGACTTCGCCTTGGCGCCCCCCTTGCCGGCCAAGTGCAGCCCGTGGGGGTGCTCCTTCGAACGAACGGTGCCGTCCGTGTCCTTGGTGAGGGTGACGTCGACCTTCCGCCACTTGCCGTCCCGCCACACACGCTCCGGACCGGAGGTGAGCTCGGTGGTCAGCGTTCCGTCCGCGTTTGCGACG
Organism: Streptomyces sp. NPDC111516; assembly: GCF_055635345.1. Classification (NCBI taxonomy): domain Bacteria; kingdom Bacillati; phylum Actinomycetota; class Actinomycetes; order Kitasatosporales; family Streptomycetaceae; genus Streptomyces; species Streptomyces sp. NPDC111516. Next base: position 28,684 of record NZ_JBVKBV010000038.1, read on the forward strand.
GTGTAGGAGGTCGCGGTGGTCTCGTCCGTGGCGACCACCTTCTCTCCGGTCTTCTTGGCCTCGGAGATGGCCCAGCCTTTGGAGCCCCTGGGGTACTTCGCGGCCTTGGCCGGATCGGAGGACGAACTTTTGGCCGCCAAGGGATCCTCCGCCGGAGGCGGTGTGGCGGCGCTTGTCGTCCCCGCTGCGAGCGCGACTTCCGCGACCAGCAGCAAGGCGGCCCCAACCGCGAGCCGAGCTCTCGCTCTCCCGTGCGAGCGACGTATTCGTGAATTCACGAACCACACACCCTTTCTTGATCGACAAGGTGTATGGGCACTGTAGGTGTGAAGAAGCGGCCATAGGGCTACACGAAGGAAGATTGACTGGAACTAACTTTGCCGAAGCATGGGAGAGTTGTGACCTGAGGGTGTCCTTCTTCAAACGTTGCATCAATCACACCGCACCGTGGTGAGCATGGCCGAATACCGATGTGTTGCTGGTCGGTGCGGCGCACAGGACTTTGGCGTAGTCGGCTACCGCCCCGACCGCTTCGACGTCACCGGAGCCCTGGTCTGCCTCGCCGGGTTGGCGCTGATCATGTATGCCTCGCGTCGACATTGCCCAGGCGGACGCCCGGCATTCCCCAACTTCCGATAGCCGGGCTTACCAACACCATCTACCCCACCGAGACCATCGAAGCCCACCGCGCCTTCATCACCCGCCGCCGCACCCTGCGCCCGGCCGAGGAGTACCGCACCCCCACCGACGCCGAGTGGGAGGACTTCCTGGGCCACTTCGAACGCCGCAAGCTTTCCGTCGGTACCTGCGCCCGCGCCTACGGCACTGCCTGCATCCACGAGCACGCTTGCGTCAGATGCTCGCTCCTCCGGCCTGACCCGGCCCAACGGGCACGGCTTGCCGAGATCCGCGACAACTTGATCGCCCGAATCGCCGAAGCCGAGACGGAAGGCTGGCTCGGCGAGGTCGAAGGTCTCCAGGTCGGCCTGGCTGGAGCCGAGGAGAAGCTCCGCCAGCTCGATCGGCGCCACGGGCAGCATACGGCTGTGGACCTTGGCATTCCCACCACGCGTGGTGATCGATGAACCCACGAAGGTGGACAGCTGCATGGCCCTCACCCAAGATCGAGAACAGGTTCAAAGCTTGTTCTTTAACCTCACGTCACTGCGGAATGCTTGCCGGTGAAGAAAATGCGGTGCGTTGGCACCACGCTGGTCAGACTCGCTGACATGACTGAGTAGATCACCCGCATCAACCCCGAGCAGTTGCATGAGACACCCGGCTACCACCACATCACCGTGGTGGAGGCAGGCCGTACCGCCTATCTGGCGGGGCAGTGCCCGCTTGATCGGAATGGTGACCTCGTCGGTTCCGGTTCCCTCGAGACGCAGGTCGACCAGGTTGTCGCGAACGCGTCCGTTGCTCTCGCAGCCGTGAGCGCTCAGCCGCAACATGTAGTGCGGTCAGTGATCTACGTGCGGAGCGACGACAGGGACGTCCTGGGGGCTGTGTGGGATCGGCTCATCGACTCTGCCATCGGCCCGGCGTTCACCACCGCCAGCACGATGCTGGGCGTCACCCAGTTGGGCTTTTCCGGACAACTCGTCGAGGTGGATCTCACCGTGGCGCTGCCTGACTGACTTCGAACGGCGTATCGAACTGGGTAGCCCAGCTGGGCATTCGCGGGACGCTGGGGCGGCCTTCGTCTGATCATGTGCTCCGACCAAGGTGCACCGATCAAGACGAAGGCCGTGAAGGTGAGTCTGCTGCCTGACGCCGGTCCCGGGGAGTCGTTCGCGCAAGCGTCACGCTTCCGGGAGGACCTATTCGACTGCCTGACCGTGCGCGGGGACGAGCTGTTCGAGCTCGTGGACGCGTTGCTGTGCGCGGACGGCCCAGTGACGTCGCCGGTGGATCTGACGCTGGTGGCCGAGCACCGGCGTGGGCACGGTGCGATGTATGAGGCGTTGAACCGCGGGAGTGTGGACGTGCCCCGGTTGCGGCAGGTGCTGGCCGGTCTGCCGATGCCGCGGGCAGCCGACGGGCGCCTGGTCCTGGCGGTCGATGTCAGCAACTGGCTCCGCCCTGACGCGCCGACCAGCGCGGATCGCCTGTTCTGCCACGTCTACGGCCGCAGCGGACGCTCCTCGGACCAGTTCATCCCCGGCTGGCCGTACTCGTTCGTCGCCGCCCTCGAATCAGGCCGGACGTCCTGGTGCCAGCTCCTGGATGCCGTCCGCCTCGGGCCCGAGGACGACGTCGCCGAGGCCACCGCCTCCCAGCTCCGCCGGGTGGTCACCGACCTGATCGAGATGGGCCGCTGGCACGTCGGCGACCGCGACATCCTCATCGTCTTCGACGCCGGCTACGACGCTCCACGCATGGCCCACCTCCTCGACGGCCTCCCGGTCGAGGTGCTGGGACGGATGCGTTCCGACCGCGTCATGCGACGGCCGACGCCCTCGCTCAGGGAGTACGCCCTGGCCTATCCCCAGGGTGGGCGACCGCCGAAGCACGGCAAGGAGTTCCGCTTCGCCAAGCCGGACACCTGGGGTGAGCCGGACGCGGCCACGACGCAGGTCACCGACCGATACGGCACCACGCGCGCGATGGCCTGGGACCGTATCCATCCGCGCCTGACCACCCGCTCCGCCTGGATCGAGCACACCGGCGAACTCCCCATCATCGAGGGCACACTGATCCGCCTCCAGGTCGACCGGCTGCCCGGCGGAGGAGACCCGCTGCCGCTCTGGCTGTGGTCGTCCGCCACCGGCCTGAACTGCGAGGACGTCGACGTGCGCTGGCAGGCATTCCTGAGGCGCTTCGACCTGGAGCACACCTTCCAGCTGATGAAACAGACCCTCGGGTGGACCCGCCCGAAGCTGCGAACCCCCAAGGCCGGCGAGCGCTGGACCTGGCTGATCATCGCCGCCCACACCCAGATCCGCCTTCTGCGCGAGGCCGCCGCCGACTTGCGGCGGCCGTGGGAGAAGCCCGCCGAGCCCGGCCGACTCACCCCGGCCCGAGTCCGCCGGGGGTTTCGGAACCTCCGCCCGCACCTGCACTGTCCGACCCGCGCGCCAAAACCCTCAACCCCCGGACGTGGCAGGCCACTTGGCTCGAAAAACCGGCGGCCCGCCACCCGTTACGACGTGGGTAAAACCGTGAAACGACCAGAGAGCATCACCGAACGAAACCGACTCAAACCATAAAGAACAAGCTGAGAAGCGTGCATCATGCTCCCTTCAGAACACGATCAAGTGCCGCCCGGCCTGCAGGTCCCCAGTTCGGCTTGCCGCCGGGAAGCCCCCGATCTCCGTTCTGCCCCATGAGCATCAGGAAGAGGCTCTTCATAGCAGCCAGCCCGCGGGCGCGCCGGATCGCTGCCTCGTCTGCATTCGCGTACATGTCGAAGAACCGTGAGGCCGTGCCCGCGGGTAGCAGCACCCATGCGGCGGCGAGGTCCCACGCCGGGTCGCCGGCGAACATGGCACCGAAGTCGACGATGCCCGAGAGCGTTCCGTCCGAGACGACGACGTTCGCGGGATGGAGGTCGCCGTGCACCCACACCGGTGGGCCCTCCCACGCGTGGGCCGCAACGGCGTCGTCCCAGACAGCCCGGACATCGGCAGCGATGTCGTCGGGGACAACGGCCTGGAAGAAGTTCTCGAAGCCCTCCGTGCAGTTCCTGGGATGGCCACCGAAGTCCGTAGAGATAGGCGCCTCGGCGGGCGCCTCCACATGGAGCGCCCGGAGGAAACCCGCCAGCGTGTCGGCCGCGTGGTCGCCGCGACTGATCGAGCCGTGGTCCAGCGGCTCGCCGGGAACCCACGTCATCACGGTCCAGTGCTTGGGGAAACGCTCGGACGGTTCGCCGAACCGCACCGGGGTCGGCACCGGGAGCGGCAGGCGCGGGGCCAGCACGGGTAGCCACCGCCGCTCCTTGAGCTGGAGCTCCGGGGTGGGGTCCATGCGCTGCATGCGCACGGCCAACTCGTCCCCGAGGCGCCACATCTGGTTGCCCCAGCCGCCCTCCACCTCACGGATGGCCAGCCCTGCAAGATCTGGATGTTGCTCCTGCAGCAGGTCGCGGACCAGGTCTGCGGTGATCTCGATCTCGGTGTCGTTCATGCGAAGTCACAGTACTGAGGCGGCAGGCGGAGCGGTTCTCTCACTCCGGAACATCTCGCTGTGATCCCTCTGACATCACCAATTCGGTTTCAGAGAGCAACGGATCAGAGGCTTGTGACAGACCGGCCCCAAGTTCAGAGAAGTGACCAGGCCAAAGCTGATCGCACCGGTCCACAAGGGCCGCGGCATACCTACCTCCAGGCCCCTCCTAGCGGTGTGAGCCGGGAAGCGGACCGGAGCGCCAGGGAAGGGGTGCCAACCCCTTACGTACAAGGGGTCGGGGCGCGGCCGGGCCACCGCCCGTACCCCGACCCTCACGCCGGCGCCCTGGCGTCGCATGTGGATCACGGGGCAGATGTACCAGGGGTGGAGCCATGTGGTGCTGTCCGAGGTGCGGCCGTGCAGCTCGGTGTGCAGCGGGGCGGTGTGCTGGTGCTGGTCGGGAGCGGGTGGTTGTGCCGCGTGCGCCGCCTCTGCGGCTTTCGTCTCCGTGTATTCCTCGGGGCTGGCCGTGCGCCTGCGCGGACCGACCTCGTCGGTGAGCCGGTGCCGGGTCTCCGGTGCTTGGGGGGCGGCCCAGATCTGTACGAGATGCTGTTCCAGAACCGTGTCGCCCTCCTCCGCGTAGATGTCACCGACCGCGGACGCCGCATCTCGTCCACGTGCGTGGATCCGGAACCTCCACCACTGGTACTCCCCCATTACCGTCTTCGTTGGCTCCGCAATGGGGCTCCCGGCCTCCGGGCCCGGCATGACGTCCCCCCTTGTTAACCATGATCCGGGGCGTTTCGCGCGCGTGATGCGGAGCATCGCTCTGGCAGGAGTGCGGCTGCGTCGCAGGCACCGCACCACTGTCGCGGACCCGGCCGCCGCGAAAGCCCCCGACCTGATCGGCCGCGACTTCACCGCGAGCCGAAGTAGAAACCCGCCGCTCCTTCCGCGACGGGCTGCGCCTGTTCCGGCTCCCGCCACGCATCGTCTACGACCTCCAGGAATTCCTCGACCCCGAAGGCAACAGAGATGCCTTCGCCCCCGAGGAACAACTGGTCGGCCTCTGGGGCCCGGTGTGGTTGCGATCGAGTGATCAAAGGACGCGAGCCAGTGCGTCCGGCCCCACGAAGTGCAATGGTGGATCGCCGCGCAGGAACCGCAGCACCTCCTCCACGGCACTTGCGCCGAGCCGCTGACGGCACTCGGCGGTGCCCGCCGCCTGATGAGGGGTCAGCAGAACATTCGGCAGTTTCCGGAACTGGTGGCGGACCGGCAGTGGTTCGGTGTCGAAGACGTCGATCGCAGCGTCCAGCCGACCCGCCGACACCTGCACCAGAAGCGCGTCCTCGTCGACGAGCCAGGAACGGGCGGTGTTGACCAGACCGGCGCCGTCGGGCATCAGCGCCAGTTCTCGCGCACCCAGCATGCGCCGGGTCTCGGCGGTGGCAGGGGCGTGCACGGCGACGATCCGACTGCCACGGAGCAGTTCGTCCAGCGGCACCACCCGTACCGCGAGCCGCTGTGCGTCCTCGGCCGTCAGATACGGGTCGGTGACCGCGACCTGTGCCCCCAGTGCCCTCGCCAGCTCGATGTACGCACGACCGGTGCGGGACGCTCCGATGACGCCGATCGCACAGCCCTGGATCTCGTGCCGCGGCGGGGCCTGGCTGGCCTCGTCCCAGTCGGCTCCGCCGCGCAGCGCGTGGTCGAAGCGGTGGATGCGGTGCAGCAGGGCGAGGGTGAACGCCAGGGCCACCTCGGCGACCGGGCGTGCCATCGCGTCACCGGCCTGGGTGACGAGGATCCCACGCCGGAAGACTTCCTCGGTGACGTACGGGGCGACCGCCGATCCGGTGTGGGCGACGATCGCCAGTCGGTCAGCGACGTCGAGGAGTTCCTCGCTGAGGCGGGGCGTTCCCCAAGCGGTGATCAGGGCACGGGCACCGGGCAGCGCCGCACCGAGTGCGTCCCGGTCGGTGTGCTCGTCGAGGATGGTCGGCTGCGCCGCGGCGCAGAGGCTCTGCCACACCGCGGGGGTGAAGAACTGCTCACGAAGGTGCGGGGGTACGGCGACGACGACCCGCGGCAGGCGGGCCGCCCCCGGGTCAGGAGAGCCAGTCATCGACGTGCTCCGCGACGAAGTCGTCGTCGGTGAGCCAGGGGTAGGCCGTGGCGACCCGGGTGATCTCTTCGGCCTGGCCGGGAGACAAGACCTCCTTCGGATCGAGACACCAGATGCCCTCCAACAGACCCTGGCGGCGCAGTACTTCATGGACACCCGCGATACAGCCGCGGAATCCGCCGCGCACGTCGAACACAGCGCTGTTGGCGTCGGTGAGCTCCGGACGGCGGGCGAGGCAGCCGACCATGGCGTCGTGGTCACCGGCGCGTGCCCGCCGGACCTGATCGAGGAGGGTGACGGCGGAGCCGGTCCAAACGGACCACTGGCCGAGCAGCCCGCCCGCGAACCAGCGCGGCCCGCCGCCCGCCGTCTCGTACGGGGTGAGCAGGTCGCCGATGATGTCGTCGTCGTTGCCGGTGTACAGGGCGACCTCGTCGGCCCGGTCGGCGGCGGCCACGGCGCGTACGACATCGGCGGTGCGGTAGCGGTCGAAGGGCGCGATCTTGATGGCCGCGGTGTTCGGCAGGTCAGCGAATGAGCTCCAGAACGACGGCGAGAGATATCGGCCGCCGACGGCCTCCTGGAGGTAGAAGCCGATCACCGGCAGCACCTCGCCGACGGCACGGGCCCGGTCCAGCAGCCCCTCCTCGTCGGCGCCGGGCACGGCGGGGCTCAACAGCACGGCGTCGTAGCCGAGGGAGGCTGCGAGCTCGGCTTCGGAGACGGCCTGCGCGGTGTGGCCGCAGGCCCCGGCGACGGTGACGACGGGGTGGCCGGCCTCGTTCCGCACGGTCTCGGCGGCGAGTTCGAGAACCGGTGCCAGCAGGCCGATGCCCGGTTCGCGGATCTCGAACTGGGTGGTGTGGACGGCGACGGCGAGGCCGCCCGCGCCGGAGGCCAGGTAGTAACGGGTCAGCGCGCGTTGCCGACGTTCGTCGAGCTTGCGGTCGGCGCCGAGGGCGAGAGGATGAGCGGGGATGACGGCTCCCTCAGCGAGCACGTCCATCGGAGTGCGTGCCGAGGCTGCCGCGGCCGCCGAGGAGGGGACGGGTCTGGGAGTGGTCGCGGCTACGGGGCCGGGTGCAGGCGCGGTCGAGGCTGCGGGCGTACGGGACACGGGGATCAGAACCTTCCGTCGCGGACCTGGAACTTGGTGGGCTTGCCGGACAGCGGTAGCCCGCGGCGCAGCCAGTCGGCCTGCCACTCGACGAGGG
>NZ_JBVKBV010000039.1:0-35835 GCF_055635345.1 Streptomyces sp. NPDC111516
CCCGCGGAGCGGGTACCACATCGCTGCGCGATGTGCAAGCGAACCACCCTGCTTCGCAGGGTGGTTGCCCAACTCCAGGGCTTCGCCCTGGAGTTGGGATGCGGTGCGCTTCGCTCACCGCGCCCGGCGGTGCCGGGCCAACTCCTTCCGCTCTGCTTCAGGAGTTGAGGGGGCCGGCCCGCGTTGCGGGCCGGGTGGGCCCCCGCTGTGCGGGGCCTGAGTGGTGGGGTGTCAGGTGTCACTAGCTAGGCTTAATTGACGGGTGCTTCGCACCCGTCTGAGGGTGGGTCCGCTGCGCTCCCCCACCCTGGGCCCTTCCGGCTGCGCCTCCAGGGTCTGAGGCCCGCTGTGCGGGCCGGGCTGGCTACGAGGGGTGAGGGTTGCTCGTTCGTGTGGGTTCCAGTGTAGTGGGTGCATCAAGTTGATGCACCATGTACTGTTGGCGGAAAGACGGGACACCTCAAGTCACCTGATGCGGGCCCAGGTGCTCACGCTTCCGGAAAAGGGAAAACGCATGTGGAGTTCTCAGGACGTGGCGCGGGATCAGGTCCGGCGTGAGGCGGATGGCCTGGACGTGCCCGCCGTTGCGGAAAAGGTCGCGGAGGCTGCTGTCCGTGAGCGGGAAACCGCGGATCAGTTGAGGGGAAACGGTTCCTTCTACGAGTTCGCGATGGACCGGGAGCGGTTGGCTGCCATCTGGCTGTCCAAGCATGCTGAGTGGCGGCGCGTCAGGGACTTGATGGCTGCGGCCGGTTGGAGCGTGTACGAGCCGGAACAGGACGCGCAAGGCCCAGTGTGGGCTCGCGAGCGTGAGGAACGGTTTGCTGGTGCTCTTGCGGAACAGGCCGCCTTCGGGGAACGGCAGGAGGAGGAAGCGGATGAACTGCGAGCGGAGGTCTGGCTGTCCGTCGCGCCCAGTCGGCTGATCCGACTGGTGGCCGACCGGACGGGGCTGCGCCCCTCTCAGGTCCTGGCCCAGCTTGCCGAGCGGATCGTCGTGGCCGAGGACGGTACGGTCTCCGTCCCGCCCTTCACCCCGTCCCAGTGATTTCCGAAGCGAAGGGAAAAGAAAGCAGAGGAGGAGCGTGGAAATGCTGGGTATTCAGCTTCGGGAACACCAGGTAGCCCAGAAAGCAAGTTTCCGTAAGTGGGCGGGATTCCCTGCAAGATCATCTGTGCCCCCGCAGGGGGCACGAAGCACAATCGTGTCCGCGACCGGCTCGGGCAAGACGATCACGGCCGCCGCGTGCGCGCTGGACTGCTTCCCAGGCGGCCGGACCCTCGTCACCGTGCCCACCCTGGACCTGCTCGCGCAGACCGCCCAGGCCTGGCGCCTGGTGGGCCACCGGGCCCCGATGATCGCGGTGTGCTCGCTAGAGAACGACCCGGTGCTCGACTCACTGGGGGTACGCACCACCACCAACCCGATCCAGCTCGCCCTGTGGGCCGGGCACGGACCGGTCGTCGTGTTCGCCACGTACGCCTCCCTGGTAGACCGCGAGAACATCGACGCACCCGAGGGCCAGCGGAACGTTCGCGGACCGCTGGAAGCCGCCCTGGCAGGCGGAGAGCGGCTGTACGGGCAGCAGATGAGCGGTTTCGACCTCGCCATCGTGGACGAAGCCCACTCGACCGCAGGTGATCTGGGCAGGCCCTGGGCCGCGATCCACGACAACGCCCGCATCCCCGCCGATTTCCGGCTCTACCTCACCGCGACCCCGCGCATCCTCGCCTCGCCCCGGCCACAGAGAAGCACGGGCGGCCAGGAGCTGGAGCTCGCGTCGATGAGCGAGGACTCCGAGACGTACGGGCCGTGGCTGGCCGAACTGGGGCTCTCGGAGGCGATCGAGCGGGGCATCCTCGCCGGATTCGAGATCGACGTACTCGAGATCCGCGACCCCTCCCCCATGCACGGGCTGTCGGAGGAGGCGCAGCGCAGCCGGCGCCTGGCACTGTTGCAGACCGCACTTTTGGAGCACGCGGCGGCGTACAACCTCCGTACGGTCATGACGTTCCACCAGAAGGTGGAGGAAGCCGCCGTGTTCGCGGAGAAGCTGCCGCAGACCGCCGCCGAGCTGTACGTCAACGACGCCTCCGACGACGACCTGGCCGCCGCAGACAAGCTGCCGAAGTCCTCGATCGACGCGGAGTTCTACGAGCTGGAGGCCGGCCGCCACGTCCCGCCGGACCGAGTGTGGTCGGCGTGGCTGTGCGGCGACCATCTGGTGGCCGAACGCCGGGAGGTGCTGCGCCAGTTCGCCAACGGCATCGACGCGGCCGGGCGCCGGGTGCACCGCGCCTTCCTCGCCAGCGTTCGCGTCCTCGGGGAAGGCGTCGACATCACCGGCGAGCGGGGCGTGGAAGCCGTCTGCTTCGCGGACACCCGCGGCTCGCAGGTGGAGATCGTGCAGAACATCGGCCGGGCGCTCCGGCTCAACCGCGACGGCAGCACGAAGGTGGCCAGGATCATCGTGCCGGTGTTCCTGGAGCCGAACGAGGACCCGACGGACATGGTCGCCAGTGCCAGCTTCCGCCCCCTTGTAGCGGTCCTCCAGGGCCTGCGCTCGCACGATGAACGTCTGGTCGAGCAGCTCGCCTCCCGCGCCCTCACCAGCGGGAAGCGCAAGGTCCACGTCCGGCGTGACGAGGACGGGCACACCGTCGGGGCCGGCGGCGAGGGTGACGGCGAGGACCAGGAGCAGGACGACGACACGCAGGCCGCGGCCGAAGAGGCGCTGCTCCACTTCTCCAGCCCGCGCGACGCGGCGACCATCGCGGCGTTCCTACGCACCCGGGTCTACCGGCCGGAGTCCCTGGTGTGGCTGGAGGGCTACCAGGCCCTCATCCGCTGGCGAGCGGAGAACCAGATCACCGGCGTCTACGCCGTCCCCTACGACACCGAGGTCGAGGTCGGCGTCACCAAGGACTTCCCCCTCGGGCGGTGGGTCCACCAACAGCGCAGGGCCCTGCGGGCCGGGGAACTGGAGGACCGGCGCAGGGTCCTCCTGGACGCGCCCGAGGCCGGGATGGTGTGGGAGCCGGGCGAGGAGGCGTGGGAGGCCAAGCTCGCCGCCCTGCGGTCCTACCGGCGGGCCACCGGACACCTCGCTCCGCGTCAGGACGCGGTGTGGGGAGAGGGCGAGGCGATGGTGCCCGTCGGTCAGTACATGGCCAACCTCCGGCGCAAGGGCACGAAGAACGGCCTGGGCAAAGACCCGGAGCGCGCCGCTGTACGCGCGGCGCAGCTGACGGCGATCGACCCGGACTGGAACTGCCCGTGGCCGCTGGACTGGCAGCGGCACTACCGGGTGCTCGCCGACCTGGTCGACGCCGACGGCGTCCTGCCCTACATCGCGGCGGGCGTCGTCTTCGACGGCGACGACGTGGGCAAGTGGCGGTGGCGGCAACAGGAACCGGGCACCTGGGCGCAGCTCCTGCCCGAGCAGCAGGAGCGGCTGACCGCGCTCGGTTTCAACGCCCCTGTGGCCCCGTCTCCCGCCCCGGCGGCGCCCCGCGCAACGAAAGGCCCGAGCAAGGCGCAGCAGGCATTCCAGCGCGGCCTGGCAGCCCTCACGCAGTGGGTGGAACGGGAAGGCGCGGACCGGCCGGTGCCGCGCGGTCACAGCGAGCCGATCGCGGTCGACGGCGAGGAGGAGCCGATGACCGTGAAGCTCGGCGTATGGGTCTCCAACACCAAGAGCCGACGCGACAAGCTCACAGCCGACCAGCTCGCCTCGCTCGCGAAGCTGGGCGTCGACTGGGCGTGAGCCGTGCCCCCGTGCACGAAGAGCGCACGGGGGCACCAAGTCCCCTTCACTCCCCTACGATCCGCACCATGAACGAGACTCCCGCGTACCTGTCGGTCAAGGTCAACTTCGGCAACAGCGACTACGACAACGTGTGTGACACCTTCGGTGGCGGCTTCGACCGCCTCCCTGCCTGGCGGGAGCTGGGAAACCTCCTCGCCCACCGGCCGGGATGGCACTTCGACGTCGTCAACCGCGGTGAAGCCCTGTGGTGTCTCGGTGTCCTGGGTGAGTGCCGCCTGGCGATCCACGTGACCGAAGACCTTCGATATCACTGCTACGACCACGGCGCGGACTCGGACACCGTGGCAGCGGACACCACCGCCGTGGAGACGTGGCTCAAGGACCGGGAGGAAGCTGCGCGGCAGCCGAGCCCCTTGATCATCGAGATGGCGAGCGCCGACTCCTGGAAGCTCCTGAAGAGCCACCCCTTCCGTCTTCGTGTGAGCTGGTCGGACGGCTACTACGCTGCCTCCGTTGCCGCCCTGGCCGAAGCGAGTTTCGGGCGGACCGTCGCCGAGGCCGTCAACGGCGCCGGGGAAATGATCTGCCAGCTCTTCGGTGCCCCGGCGGAGTTCACACCGGACCTCGCCCTGGCCGCCGAGCTCGATGAAACCGCGGTGCAGCACATCCGCACAGCCTGACCTCGAGGTCACGGCGCTGAGCCTGACGTACGAGACCCCGGGGCCGCGATGGTCCCGGGGTCTCGTACGTCTGGACCCTGCAACACGGCGGTGCAACAGCGGTCCTGGACAGACTTCAGTTGCTGTCGCCGCAGGTCAGGGGTGCAACACGGCTCTGTTGCACCCTGCTGATGCACGGGGGGTGTTGCAGTCGCCGTGGGCCGGATGAATGAACGCCGGCTCTCTGGGCGTACCCGGGTGATCGGGCTGTCGGTTGTGGGTTGAGCGGACCGTTCGGCCCGTGCACGGGGCCACTTCTGCGAGGCACATCATGGGACGTCACAAGCAGCACAAGCCGCGCCGCTCGCGCGGTGGGAGCGAGCAGCGGGTCACGGGCGAGTCGGCCACGGAGTGGTTCGGCACCTCGTTCCACTCCACCGCTGGGATGCAGCACCTGGACGTGAGGCAGTCCGGCAACGGCATCCTGATCACCAGTGCCCCGGCCGAGGTCGACGGCATGCTGGCCGGGTGGCCGTTGCGGATCCGCAACGACGACGACGGCCAGGGGCTGACCGAGCTGGGCACGGCGCTCGTCTCCGGGCAGCCGCACGGCATCGTCGTGGAAAACGGGCCTGGGTACGAGCGGGTGCTCATGTTCATCCCGAACCATCCCGAGGAAGGTGTCGGCACCCTGGCCCGGATCCGCGCCGAGGACGGCCTCGACGGCGCCATCGTCTTCGAGCGGCGTGCGGAGCGGCCGATGGCGCTGTGGGCCGAGGCCGGTCAGAACCTGCGCCGGATCGTCCCGCTCCTGGGCCCGGACGCGCCGCCGGCCGACGAGTCCGAGGAGAGCACGCCGTGCCCCGGCTGCTACCGCCCCGTCTACGAGAGCTCCTCTTCCGGCACGCTCATCGGCGCCGGGCCGCTCCCGGTGATCGGCCTGTGCAGGCTGTGCGCCGACGGCACGACGCTGCGCTCCCTGCGCCAGGCCGACGTGCCGCTGGACGCGCACCAGCGCGCCGTGCTGGAGAGCGTGGCCGCCGCCCTGGTGTAGCAGGGGCAGCTCACATCGGGATTCGCTGCAGGGCGTACACCTCGTACGGCACGGTGGTTCCGTCGTCGGTCTGCCGGTCGGCCGTCCCGATGTGGGTGAACCCGGCCTTGGCCAGGACGCGGCCGGAGGCGGGGTTGTCGGGGTGGTGCATGGCCTCCAGCCGGTTGAGGCCGGCGGCGGTGAAGGCGACGGAAACGACCTGGCTGGCGGCCAGGGTGGCGTAGCCGTTGCCCCAGCTGTCCTCGCGGAGGATGTAGCTGATGGTGCCCATGGCCGGGGTTCGTCGGCGCAGGGCGATCAGGCCGATGAGGTCGTCCTCGTGGAGGATGCCCCAGCTCCACTGCGCGCGGGGGGTTTCGGCGGCTCGGGCGAGGGCGTTGCGGATCTTGGCGTGGGCCCGGTCGAGGGTGAGGGGCTTGCCGGTGGTGTGCCGGATGGAGGCTCCGCTGTAGACGCGGGTGAGGGCGGGAGCGTCGTCGAGGGCCAGGGCGCGCAGGGTCACCATGCGGCGGTCAGCTCCTTCGCGGTGGGCCGGTCGGCGGGGTCGGGGGCGAGGCACGCGGTGATGGCGTCCTCGAACTCCGGGAAGGGCCACGGCCGGACATCGCGCAGCGCGGTGGTGGTGCCCTTGGCGATGACGGCGAGCTTCTCCAGCCGGTCGAGGTCGTCGTCGTAGGCGACGGGGCGCTGTCCGGTCCAGCACCAGAACAGGGAGGCGCCCAGGTTCCAGATGTCGCCGGGCGGTTGTGCCTGGATGTGGGTGTCGGAGGGGGTGGAGAGGATCGCGGTGGCGATCTCGGGGGCGGTGGTGTGGGTGAGGGCTCCCCGGTAGGGGACGCGGTGGCCGTCGCCGGGGCCGCAGGCGAGGGCGTAGTCGATGACGGCGGCGTGGCCGTCGCTGGTGACCAGGGTGTTGGTGGGCTGGACGTCGGCGTGGGCCCATCCGGCGGCGTGCATGCGGGCGAGGTGCTCCGTCCAGGTGCGGGCGATGCCCGCGAGCCAGGGACGGGCCGAGGGGCGGTCTCCTTCCGGGCCGCGGGCGAGTGCGAGGGCCCGCCACAGGGGTGCGCCGTCGATCCAGTTGACGGCCAGCCACCGGCCGCCGTCCCATGTCCCGGCGCTCACCCGGTAGTCGGGGCTGATGGCGCCGGCGGCGGTGAGGTGGAGGAGGTGGTCGTCCTCCTGGGCCATCTCGGCGGCCTTGTCGCGGGCGTTGTCGCCGTCGGGGTTGTTGGCCTTCAGCGCGACGGCGCTCTTGGGGCCCTGGAGTTTCCAGGCTCGGGAGCCGCGCCGGTCCCTCAGGAGCTGGATCGTGGTGGGTTCGCCGGTGTGTCCGGTGAGGAGGGCGACGGCTTCGCCGGGGGAGCAGGTGTGGTGCCCATGTGCGGATCTCCGTCCACTCGGTGGGGATGTGCTCGAACACGTCTCGGCCGTCGTCGTCGGCCGCGGCGAGCGCGGCGGCCAGGTCGGGGGTCGCGTGCAGGAACTGCGGGTCGCGGCGACGGACGGCGGCCCTCACGGGGACGAACGAGGCGGAGGCGGCCGGGATCCGGTGGCCGGCCGTCGTGACTTCCTCTTCGCCCGCGTAGAACTTGCCGAACATCACCCCAACCGGGCCGTAGAGGTTCTTCAGCACCCAGTGCGGCCAGGCAAGCAGGTCACGGTGCCGGGCGCCTGGCACCTCGCCCACCAGGACGATGTTCTCGCACCGCAGGACGCCGTGCGGCCGGTTCAGCAAGGGCCGCAGCCACTCCGCGGCCTGGGCGCCCGCGTGGAAGAGCTCCGCCTGGAAGGCTTCGGCGTCGCCGTCGGCGCGGTAGACCGTCCAGTACGTCAGACCCCGCTGGAGCGACGGTGCCAGGTAGGGGCAGTGGGCGGTCATCTGCCGCGCGTAGTCGCTGATGTCCACGGACCTGGGCCGGATGGTGCTGGCCTCAACGAGGCGCAGCGCCCCGGCGGTGGGCCGGGGCGCTGCGCTGGTGCGGCCGGTGGTCACCGGCGGGCGATCTCCGGCTGGTCGGGCGCGACGTCGTCTCCATCGCCGCCGGCGGGACCGCAGTCCCACTCCGCGACCACGGTGCCGGTCTCCCGGTAGCGGGCGATGACCTCGTGGTCGACGTTGCCGTCGGCGTCGGTGAACCAGATCTCCGGCAGCGGCCCGTACGCCTCCTCGTAAGCCGCGACCCAGGCGATCGGGCCGTGGCCGTTGTTCGCGACGTGCCGGATGGGCTGGCCGGCGCTCTCCTGGCACAGGGCCGCGTAGGCGGGGGTGCCGAGCAGTTCGTGCCAGGTGGCGTCCACGGCCGGGGAGAACATCTCAGGTGCGGGCTGGCCGGCCTTGAAGCGCTGGCCGGTGATGGTCAGGAACCGGCGCAGCTCGGTCGTTGCGGTACTCACGGTGGTGCCCCTCTCGGTGTCGAGTGGTGCTCGCCCCGTCCGGGTTGGGTCGGGTGTGGTGCCGTGCACCGCGCACCCGGAGGTGGTCCCGGCCGGGTGCGCGGTGGTCTCAGGGGGTCGTGACGGTCTGGGGTGCGACGCCTGCGAGGCGGTCCAGGCACTCGTACAGGGCGCGTACGAGCCGGGCGCGGCCCTGGGCGCAGCGCGCGGTGTCCTCCAGCGGGACGGACAGGCGCCGGTCGGCTTCCTCGAGGACGACGTCGGCGAGGGCGCGGGCGGCGTGGTCTTCGGGCAGCAGGTCCGCGGCGCGGCGGACGTCGGCGGCGACGGCGCGGGCGGTGCCGGTGAGCAGCAGGGCGACCTGCTTCAGGTCCGCGGGTGGCAGGCCGGGGTTGCCGGTCCATCCGAGGACGGCTTTGACCAGAGCCTTGTGGAGCTCCCGGTCGAGGGGGAGTTCCGCTTCGAGGCGTCCTTCGGGGTCGTGGAGGACCAGGTGTGTGCTGCTCATCGGTGCCTCGCCGGGTCGTGTGGTCGCGGGCGGAGCGGTCTCGTTCGTCGGACATCGACCGCATCCCGACGGTAGGGGCGGGCGGGATGCGGTAGGACTGACCGTGAGTACGGGTTTCGGTGCGCAGGGCGACCGGGGAGCAGGCCGGTATGGGCAGGCCCAGGCGAACATCAGCAGGCGTGGTGAGCGGGTTCGTGCTGCGCCTGGTCCGCGAGTCGATGCCGCATACGCAGGCCGCCTTGGCGGAGGTCTTGGGCGTGGACGTGGAGACGCTGCAGGGCTGGGAGTCGGGGCGGCGCCCGTTGGCGAACATGCGGGCCGGGGCGCTACTTGAGCTCCGGCGGCGGCTGCCGGCGCTCGGCAGCGACGTGGCGCTGGTGCCGTGGCTGGACGCGGCGATGGACGCGGACCGGATCATTGCGACCGCCCTGGACGGCGAGGCCGGTGCCGGGCCGCACCCGCTGGCCGGGTGGGTGCACACCCGGGACACCGCGCACATGCTGGCCTGGGCGCTAAACGGCACCGTCCCGCCGGCGCTCGCCGGACGCTTACCCCGGCCCCGGCGCGGGCCGGTCGCCGTGGCGCCGCAGCTGGCGGCCGCAGACCGGGCGGCGTTCTTCGACCACCTGCGCGACACGACCGAAGCGGCAGCCCGGCAGGGTGACGGCGGGGTGCTGCTGCACCGCCAGGCGCTCTACCTCGCCTCGTACGACCGGGGGCCGGACGCGGCCGCGTGGACCGCACACACCCTTCACCGGCGCCGTGACGTGCTGGCCCGGCGGGGCTGGTCACCGCACTGGGCGGAGGCCCGCTCCACCGCCACCGCGCTCGCCCGCCTCGGAGATCCGCAGCCGCTGCTGGACTTCATCGACCGCGCCTTGGCCGACGATGACACCGCAGAGGCCGCGAACCTGAACTACTGGGCGCTGTGGCTGGGGGCGCTGCCGCTGCCGCAGCCGGACGACGCCTTCATGCGGGACCGGGACCTGTCGGGCTGGGATCCGGTGACCCTGCTGCGGGGACTTGCCCGCGGCCTGCACCTCGTGCCCGGCTACGTCGACCTGTACGCGCACTCGCTGTGGGCGCTGACGACAGCCTTTCCGTGGCTGCCGCAGGCGGCCGGGCAGTTGGCCGGGCCTCTGCGCGAGCAGGCCGGCCAACTCCTGGACGGGGCAGCACTCTCAGGAAGATCCAGGCGCGAGCTCACCCACGTCCACTACGTTTTCGATCACAACCGCTGACACCGGAGGACCGCATGGCCGACGACACCACCAAGGGCACCGCGAGCTTCATCTCCGAGATGGGCGTGCTCAAGCGCGTCGCACGGACCGGCTGGTGGTTCACCGGCAACAAGGCCCCCGAATCCGTGGCGGAGCACTCTTTCCGGGTCGGGGTGATCGGTTCGGTCCTCGCCATGATGGAGGGCGTCGACGCCTCCCGGGTCGCGTTGATGTGCCTGTTCCACGACAGCCAGGAGACCCGGATCGGGGACATCCCGCACATCGGCCGGAAGTACCTGCGTGCGGCTCCGAACGGCGAGGTGACCGCCGACCAGGTCGCCAACGCCCACCCCGCCGTACGGGCCGGGGTACAGGGCGCGGTCGACGAGTACGAGGCCGGCGAAACACCGGAGGCGATCGTCGCCCGCGACGCAGACAAGCTCGAATGCCTGGTCCAGGCGGTGGAGTACCGGGAGCAGGGCTACAGCCTCACCCAGAACTGGATCGACACCAGCCTCGCCTCGCTCAAGACCCCGTCCGCGAAAGCCCTCGCCGACGCCGCGCTGAGCATGGACTCACTCCAGTGGCAGAAGAACTTCCTGCCCTGACCGATTCCAGGCGAGCGCGCTGGTGTTGAGCAGCGTGACTGCACAGAGCCGGGCCCTGGGGACAGCATGGCTGATCCCGGGGCCCGTGGCGTGTCCGGCTTTACCAGTAGCAGCGGGTGGGGCCCGGTTCCTGGGGACGGGCAGCAGCACGTTTCTCGTCCGCGATCCGCTGCTGGTCTCGCCGCAGAGCGTCTGCTCGGGCCTCGGAGGTGACGGCTGGGCCGAGGGTGATCGCCTCGGTGCCGGCCACCGGGGCCAGCGAGTACCGCACGGGCGCTTTGCTGGACCGCGTGGGCAGGTGGAGACGGGCCACACCGGCCGGGAGCTCGGCACGCAGCGCTCCGTGCCAGCGGATCCACAGCGCGGGGCGCCCGCGGAGTGCTTCATCTCGGAGCTTGTCCACGGCGGTGCTCTCGTCCGCGCGGTCGATCTCCACGGCGACCGGTGAGCCGTCTTTGCGAATCACGCGCAAGTCCAGGTAGGCAGACCAGGACGGTGACCAGTAGGCGATGCAGCCTCCGCTCTTCAGGCTAGGCGGGTCGATGTAGCGCATCTGCGCCTCTGTCCTGCACCTCCACCCCGATGCTCCCACCCACTGCACCACCGCCCGGGTGATGGACTGGGTCGCCTCTTTACCGGTCAGGCCGGTGAAGGAGAAGCCGGTCTCGGACAGGTAGGTACGTAAGGAGACGGCGAGGCTCTCGGACTCACCGGCCTCCGTCGGTTCATGGGCCATCCGGTGATTCTCCACTCGCCCACTGACAACGGCCGGAGAATGACCCCGGCTCCCACCTTGGTGACCTCGAGGTATGGCCACCGGTGGGGGTGATCGTCCAAGGCGGGGCGATGAGGACGGTTCGCCGGATGGTCGGCGGGAGCGCCGGCGGATGACGTCGGGCAGCTGGCGGGAGGCTGCGGCCGGTCGTCGACCGAGGCCACCCCACAGAACACTGAGAAGGCGGCGACGAACACCAGCGACGCGACGACCCACCGCTCCCGCAGCGCGGAACGAGTGCGGGCGACCACCACGTCCAGCCCGCCATCACAGCCGCCGGCGGCAGCAGCAGCACGGGCGGCGCCCACCGTCCGGCGTCGCCGCTAGGCAGCTGCTGCAGTCGCGACAGGACCTGATCTCGTACCTTCAAATCAATTTGGTAACACCGGCTTTGGGTGGAGAACGCGTCCACTAATACGGAAGGAGGACAGCAGAAGGGGAATCTTGTGGCAACTGCGATCATCGCCGTGCTGGGCACCCTGCTCGGTGCTCTTGTGGCGGGCGCTATGCAGCACCTCATCACTCTCTCCACCCGCCGTGATCGTGATCGGCAAGCGCTGGCTGCTGCAGTAGCCAGCCTGCTCGGTGCCGCGACAGACTATCGCCGCCACCAGTACCTGAAACATGTCGTCCGCGGGACGGGCGAGGCGGAAAGTCTGGAGCTACAGACGGGCCGGTTCGAGGCACAGTGCGGAGTGACCAAGGCCGTGACCGCGCTCACCCTCGCGACCGACAACGCAACGCTCCTACGCTTGGCGACTACTCTGGTTGACGCGTCTAGCGAGATCAAAAACCACGCACACGACGATCGTCCAGCCATCGAAGGCTCGGAAGACCGAGCCCGCCGGGCACACGACGCCTTCCAATCAGCAGCCGCCCAGCACTTGAGGCAGTTCCGGCGTTGAGTCCTCCTCCCTGGGCAAGGGCAACCCGCAGGGTGCGAGAAACACAGGTATCTCCGCCGTTCTGCCGAATCTCGACACTTCGCGGGGGCCTCCCCTTCGAGACCGCCTTTTCGTAGTGCCCGATACGGTCGAAATCCGACTTGCCCTGCAGAACCAGTTCCGGCCCCTCAGCGGCCTCGGTGTCCACCCACACCGCCGGGCAGTTCCCTCCGCCCGAGTTCGGGTCTGTGCCGAAGAAAAGTAACGCCATGATCGCCTCCGGAGAAAGCCAGTTGCGGGTTGTTGCGCACTGACCGTCCCGCACGGCAGGAACCGACGTCAAGGTGCTCTCACCGGACCGGCGAGCAGCACGGCACGCTGCCTGAGACGAGGGGGGTCACTCGAATGATGGAGTTCGATCCGGCGGCGCAGGTCGTTGGTCCGGTATGACGACGCAGGCCGCTGATGGCCGCTCCGAGGTAGCCCCTGACCGCCGGTTGTGTGCATCGCGGCTGCGGCTCCTGCCACGCGAGAGCACATACGTACGAGAGACGCCGGGCATGTCCCTGTTCTGGGAGGAGATGGCGATCGAGCCGCCGCAAGCTGCCCGACCGCTGACCTCTACGTCGCGCGGTCCTCCGTGGCCTGTTCGCGGCCGGCGCCTGGGTGGGTCAGGGTGTGTCGCCGGAGTAGTGGAAGCGGCACACCACACCCGGGCCGCCCGGCGGGCGCGGCTCGCCGGGGAGCGGGTCGTACAGCGCACGGCCGCCGGGCCACCGCCCCAGCTCGGTCATCAGAGCTCGATCTCCTCCGGCCGCCAGCCCGTGATGTCGAGTAGCAGGCCGTCCAGCGGCCCGCCGACCAGGACGGCGTACGTCTGGTGCGGGAGCGGGCCCGGGTTGGGGTGGTCGGGGTCGTGGCCGTAGACCCGGCCGCGCAGCAGCTGCTCGTCACCGTCGTTCATCCGGCCAGCCTCCCAGCCGCCACCGACAGCGCGGGCCGCGATGGCCGGCGGGCCCGGCCTGGGTGGAGGCCGGGCCCGTCGCGGTGTGCGGTGCGGCTATCGGGTCTGGAAGGCGCCGCGGTCGATGAGGCCCTGGATGTAGGGCGGCCAGTCCCGTTCCAGGCTGGTGGTGATGGCGGCGTGGACGTCGGCGCGGACCTGCGGGGTGACGTGTTCGACGTCGCCGCCCGGGTAGTACAGGCGCACCCCGTCGCGGCTGGCGTCGCACAGGATGGCGTGGGCCTTCTGCACGAGCGTCATGTAGAGCTGCGGGACCGGTGCTTTGACGAGTTCGTCGATGACGGCTTCGTAGTCGGCGCCGAAGTCCGCCCAGTCCTTGCCCTGCTTGTCGAGCCAGAGGGTGACGTCGGAGAAGAAGACGGCTTTGCCGGGCCCGTCCTTCGGGTCGCGGGCCAGACCGGCCGCGAGATCGAGCGCGATGCCGGCGCTCTTGCTGACGAGGTCGCGCGGGATCATCGTCGGGGCGATGGCCACCGCGCACTCGCCCCAGCCGTCGCGGGTCTGCTCCGGCCAGGGCAGTCCCAGCACGAGCCATCCGTCCGGCTCCAGCAGCTTGTTGCTCACCGTGTACTTCCCCCTCGGTCGTGACGTCCGTGTCGTGTCGATCCTTTCGCCCGGCGGTGACGGTGGGCAAGGCGCTCTCCGGCCGCTTGGGCTTGCCCGCGGCTACCGGCGGCGGAACAGGCCGCGGTTCTTCTTCGCCTCCGCTTCGGCCGCCTCGCGCTCCGCGGCTTCCTCTGCCTCGCGGCTTCGATCCGGGCGAAGTGCTCCCTCTCGCACGGCCTGCACAGGCCGTCCGTCTCGCTGCGCCAGGAGGACTGCCGGGTCGACTGCCAGCGTTCGTCGGTGAACTTGGTGCCGCACCGCGTGCACACCGGCCGCCGCGCCTCACGCTCGGCGGCTTTGCGTTCCGCCTGCCGCCTGCGGGACTGCTCCTCCTCCACCGCGTACAGCCGCTCACCGTCCGCGTTGTCCAACGCCTCGTTCAGCGTCTGCCACTCCTCACGCCCGAGCCGCCGCCACACCCTGCCCGCTGCCCCGGCCGGGTCCGCGGTGATCCGCTCCAGCTCGGTGACGACCACGGGCACCGCCTGGTGGTAGTCGACGGCCGTGAAGTGAGCCCACGGGTACCGTGTGCCGACGAAGTAGCGGCGGGCGCTCTGCTCCAGGCGGCGCATCCGGCTCGCGCGCTGCGCGGCGGTCTTCCCCGTGAACACGAACGCCACCGGCACGTACCCCTCGCGGCCCGTCGCCGGATAGATCCGCGACCACAGCCGGAAGTCGTGCACCGCCGCACCCTGCCGGCGGGCCGCCCGCTCCTTGTCCGCGTCGGCCTTCGGCGCCAGGAGCTCGAACCAGTCGGCGTAGCGGCGCAGCTTCGCCGTCAGGTCGTCGACGGGCTCGTTGACGCGGTCGACCTCCAGGAGCATCGCGGGCACCCCGGCGTCCGGGGCGCGCATCGTCAGGTCGGCGTACTGGGTGTACCCGTACGGGAGCTTGTGGCCGATCTCGGTCTGCCACGACAGCGGCGTGCCGAGCCCGGCCCCGGTGAGCACCGAAGCGGTCATCGTCACGGCGGCCGCGTGTTCGTCGTAGCCGTCACCGCCGACCGGCTCACCGTCGTCGTCGTACTCGAGCTTGCGCAGCACGGACATCCGCACGCTCTTCGGGAGCAGCTGCTTGGCTTCCTTGTGTCCTCGCTCGGTGAGCACCCACAGCTGGTGTCCCGACTCCAGTCGCGTCTCCACCCGGGCCATGCCCTGCTCCTTCAGCGCGTTCAGGGTGTCCCTCGTGCACCGGTCGTGCCGGTCTCCGGGACGCAGCATCCGCCACAGGTGTTCGGCGGTAGCCCTCTGGAAGATCCCCAGAGCCTTCAGCACTTCCTTCTTCCTGGTGTGGGTCGGCTTCCATGTCCCCTTGGACTTAGAAGGGTTGTCGAACGTGTCGGAGACCCCTGACTTCCGGGGCTGACCTGCGCCAACGCGCCTCGCGGGCAAAGAGGCCGTGGAGGGGGCGATGGAGGGGCCCATGGAGGGGGCCATCGGGGCCTGGACGACGTCGTCGGCGAGGTCAGCGACGCCGGACTCGTACGGCTCGGCGGCGGTAACGGGGGTGAGGTCGGCGGGCACGGTGTCCTCGGTTTCTCCGGCCTGCGGGCCGGGTCGGTGAGCGTCCGGCCCGCACGCGGATGTACGCACGAGCCGGGGCCACCGTCGGAAAGCACCCCTTGTCCGCTGTCTGCCGCCCAGCTCCGGAAGGTGTCCGTTTCCGCCTTGACTAGGTATCCACTGAGCGGTTTGTCCGTGAGCGACGCCACAGTCAGCCACCCCGTCCCGGCGGGCGCGGCCTCTGTCCACAGGGCCCGGCTTCGAAGGTGTGATCACCGGCCGGGCGCAGCAGGCGCACGGCCCGTACAGGTAAGGAGTCGTCATGGAGACGACGTCGTCGAAGCTGCCCGCGCTGACCCCGGAGCAGATCTGGCGGGCCGCCGATTACGTGGAGCTGGTCTGGCAGGAGCAGGGCAGGACCGGGCGGCGCTGGAAGAGTTCCACCGGGACGGTGAGGCGCTGGCCCGGCTGATGGGTGAGTTCGGCGCGCTGCTGCTGGCCGACTACCTCACCGTCGTGCCCGACGAGCACGCCGACTGCGAGTCCGCGTACGTCATGGACAAGCTCGTGACGGTGGCGAGCCGATACCTCAAGCGGTGGTGCTACTCGGGCGGCGGGGCACAGGCTGCCTTCATGGCGGCGGGGTTCCTGATCGAGTGCATGCAGGAGGTCGACCAGGTGAGCCAATTCCTCGCCGACATCCGTGGGGACGCTCCCCGGTGGCCGGCGGCTGCGGCCTGCTGAGCCGGGACGACGTCCGGGGACGGAGATCTCTCCTCCCCCGGGCGCCGTCCCATCCGGGTGGGATGTCGCAGGTAGCGAGCCTGGTCAAGGAGCGATGCACCGGCTGGCCACCGATGGCGGACATCGGATGCGGTGCACTCTCCACTCCGATGCGGCGCACTCCCGGCCCGGTGTCGCACCGGATGCTGTCCACTCTCCGCATCGGATGCAGTGGCGGACACCGAGTGCACGGTGGCGCCCACTCCCCCACCGGCGGTGCGCACCATCGGTGCGGCGGTGCGCACCATCGGTGCGGCGGTGCGCACCATCGGTGCGGCGGTGCGCACCATCGGTGCGGTGGTGCGGCCCGGTGCGCCTGGGCGATGGCCCGCTCGTGCGCCCGCTCGATGATCCTGCGCGTCCTGTCGTCTCCCAGTGCCCACAGCACGATCAGGGACGCCTGCGGGCGGAAGGTGAAGTCGAGGGCGAGCAGCGGCGTCTGCTTGCGGGCCTCGATCTCCTCGATCGGCTGCCCGAGCACGGTCGCCCGTCGCGCGGTGGCCGGGTCGACGCCGTCGTCCAGGAGGTGCCGCTCGATACGGTCGGCGTCCGGGTGCCGGCCCTGCCCAAAGACGAGTTCCATCTGCCGCTCGGACACCTCCGCGCCCGCGGTGAGCCCAAGCGCGTCCAGGCCGCGCCCCAACCACCTCCCCGGCGGGAGGCCGGCCATCTCCTGGGCGGCCTTGAGGGACTGGCCGACCGGGCGGCGGCCGTCCCCGTATGCGACTCCGCGCACGTAGTACCGCCACGCGTTACGCCTCTGAACCTTCGCGACACTCAGCATCCCCGCAGCGAACACCGGCCCTGACCTGCGAAAAAGCACGATCCCGTGAGGCGGGAAAGTTCACCGGAACTTCACGGCCGAACCCGTACGGCGGGCGCTTTCGGCGCCGTCGTGCCCGCCCGGCGGACACCACCAGGGCCATGCAAATGCTGCGCGGCGATGCTGCCGTACAACAAGTCGGCCCGCACCCGCCTGCCGTCAGAGGTCGACGGGCAGCTGGTGCCCGGCAGGCGGGTGACGGAGCTCCTCGCGTACACCGGATTCGTCGACGCGGCATCGAAACTCTTCGAGGACCGCGGCAACAAGGAGCTGCTGCGCCGGACCGCGACCGACGACCGGATCGACCAGCTGTGGGTGTCGGCGCCGCTGCGCGACACAATCGTCGACTACGCCCTGCTGGATGCCCCGGTGGGTGCCTCGGACCATCACGGCCTGGTCGTGCGCATCGACCTCGACCGGGCACGGACCGACAACATGTGGGAGTACAAGTAATGACCGCCCCGATGGCCCCGGACGACATTCTCCGCGCATGTGGCTACCTGGAAGCAGTGTGGCGCGACGACGAGGCCGACAAGGCCGCGCTCCTCCAGCACGAACCCGGCGAAGCCTCGACAGCGGTCCTGCTGACCGATCTTGGCGAAAGCGTCATGCAGCAGCTGCTGCCCGCTCAGGCCGGGATCCACGACGGCATGCCCGACCACGAACTCGCGGCCGCGGCAGAGAAGGATGCGCACCGATCCGACCGTGCAGGTCTCCAGAGTCCTCCTGGAGACGCTCAAGGCCCTCGCCCCGAAGACGACCCCGGACCAGACCGAGATCATCGCCCGCGCCCTTATCAGCTACCTCCTATCCATCAGCGAAGCCACCGAGGACGATGTCCTGCCCATGCTCGACACCCTGCGCCAAGCCGCACTCCAGCGCAGCAGCGACACATCCGCCTGAAGAACCGACTCCTGACCTGCCGTGGTCGGTGCGGCCGGTGTCGTGGTTGGTCGTGCCCGCGTGGCTGGTCATCACGGCCCTGCCCGAGGCAGGTGCGGACGCGGGAGCGCCGGTCGCTCTGCGCGGCCTGCCCGGCTTCCTACTCTTGGCGCTCGCGCACCGGACGCGCACGACTCGGGGAAAGTGCACGACGTCGTCGGACGCATCGCTGTGCGGTGGGGGCCGCCCCTCCCTGTGCAGGCGCGTGACTGGTGGGGCGTGGAGGCAGCTGCCTGGTGCCTGCGCCTGGACTTCGGCTGGATCGTCCGGGCCGCAGGCACCGGGGTGCTCAGCTGTCCTTGGCGCTCTTGACTGAGGGGGGCAGTGCCAGGTCGAGCAGGGCGTTGATGGTCTTGGCGTCCAGTTCGCTGTCGAGGTGGAGGGATCGTCGCAGGAGGCGGCCGACCTTCTCGGGAGGGAGGCCGAGGCGCAGGCGGGCGGTCAGGCAGATCTCGCCGAAGAGTCCTGGGGTGCGGTCCGGTTCCCGCTGGATGTACCAGTCGAGGAGCTTCACCACATCGGTCCTGATGTCCCCGAGAGAAACCTCGCTCTTCCCCTGTTCTCGGGTGTTCTCGACGTCTTCGGCGAGGCCGCCGAGGACAGCCTCGATCAGTGTCGTGCGCAGTGCTGAGACAGGAATCAGGCTGTTGGGGCCGTCCGTGAGGGCGACCGCCGGCCACCAGGCGAGGGTTGAGGCGGTCTTCTCAAGGCTCTCGTTGGCGAGCCCGAAGCGTCGCTTCCCGCCCCGGCTGTCCTCAAGGCTGTCGCGGATGATCTCTTTCAGGCAGTTGTGGTCGGCGACGAGTCCGCGTGGATGGTCGGTACCGAAATCTGTGGTGCCGGCGAGAAGGGCCTGCGGTCCATGGGTCCTGCGGTGCTGCTCGGCCCAGTCCTGGGCGACGGGCTCCGACCAGCGCGGGCCGTCGGACGTTTCGATCTGAGCAGGGGGCAGGTCGCGGCGTGATCGTTCGGGGTGCGGCAGGTCGTCCGATGTCAGGCCCGCGATCTTCGCCAGACCTGCCCGGTCGACGAAGCGGGCCGACTCAAGTTCCGGCGCCCGCAGGTCGACGACGCACTGATCAAGCGGCCTGGAGTTGTTCAGGCGCCGCTCGGCCCATAAGGCGAGATGGTCGCGCCAGTTGGGCAGCGACTCCTTCAACGCGGTGAAGTCGGCGATCTTCGCGACGCCAGCGTTGGCTGGTGTGCCAGGACGGGCCATGAGGTCCGCCGCGGTGACGGTGATCGCGTCCTGAACGGGACGGGCGTCGTAGCGTTCGAAGGCCCAGTCCATGACCTGGCTGGGCCGGTGCCAGGCGGTGCCGTCCCACCAGTAACCGCCGTGCCGGTAGAGGAACCCGTTATGCCCGTACTTCCACTCGTGGTGGAGGTCACTCATGTCCCCGTCACGGATCAGCAGAACGGTACGGCCGTGTTCGGGGTGGTAGCGAACGGCCCACGCGTACGCACGGTTCTTCGGCTCGGTCGTGAAGGCCACCCAGCCACCGCCGTGTAAGGAGTCAGTACGACCCCACAGTCCTTCGCCCTGATTCCGGCCGGTCCGCTCGATCGCGTCCGGATTGTCCAGAGGAAGCCGCTCGTCATTGATGAACGGCAGGCCCGGCACAGGGTGATCGGTACGCAGACCGTTGGCAACCGGATGAATCAGAATCACAACGACATCTCCCTTGACGGCACTCAGGCCCCCAGGCGGCATACACCAGGGGTGCTCCCCGATCCCTGCAACACGGCAGGTGCCGTCAAACCCGATCCTCTGGAGGTGATGTCGTTGACGCCAGGTCGACGGCGCCGCGGCCGGTGAGCGGGAGGGTGCAGTTCTGGGCGATCTTCGGGCTGCCGTCCTTGGCGGTGTGCCCCATGAGTACGACGACCCGGCGGACGCCGTGGACCAGGTCCATGGCGCCGCCCATGCCCTTGACCATCCTGCCGGGGATCATCCAGTTGGCCAGGTCGCCGTTGGCGGAGACCTGCATGGCGCCCAGCAGGGCGATGTCGATCCGGCCGCCGCGGATGCCGAAGCCGAGGGCGGAGTCGAAGAACGAGGCGCCCTGGCGGACGGTGACGGTCTCCTTAGCGCCACGCCCTACCGACGAGAGCGGCTTCTCCGCGGTCGCCACTGAGATTGTGAACCGGTCTTCGGCTGGGCGCAGGTCGTGACCTTCCGCATGAGTCGCGAAGGAGCGTTGGCCTGGTACGGCCTGGGTGTCTCGCCCTTATCGCGCGGGTGGGTCCCGGGCCGGGGTGGCACTGCCCGGTCCGGGGCCCCACCATGACAACAGCGCGTCAGGCTCCGTACTGGCCGATGTCGTCCGGCAAGGGCTGATAACAAGAGACGACACGAGGCGCGAGGTCGTTGAACGGCTCCCGCATCCAACCCGCGTAGCGGTTGCTGAGTCCCAGCCCCGCTGTCCGCGCCATCAGGTCCAGTTCTGCGGGCCACGCGTAGCGCGCCGTCTCCATGAAGGTCTGTGGCCGGCCCTCACCCATCAGCGTGTGCGTGATGAGGAGCATCTGATTCCAGCGACTCACGTATACCTTGTCCAGCATCACCTGGTTGTCCGGGAGGTTGTGGAGTGTGACTGACGGCTCACTCTGCTGGTGATACGGCAGGGGGTCGAAGGTCTCCAGCACCACGTGGCCGCCGGGTTTCACGTGTTCGCACATCCGGCGCAGGGTACTGACCTGCTGTTCCACCTCAGGGATGGCGAAGAGGGTGTTCAGTGCCAGCACTACGACGTCGAAGGTGCGCTCGGTCCGCCAGCTGGTGAAATCGCCTTGATGCAGGATCAGCCGAGGCGTCGGGTCATTCTTGTCGGCCGACTTCGCGATGACGTTCTTGACATCCTTCTCGCGGAGCCGGTCCATGATGCGTGTGGACGCGTCGACGCCGTCCACCAACAGGCCGCGCTCCACGAGAGGAAAGGAGAGACGACCGGTCCCCACGCCCAGTTCGAGGACCGAACCGCCGTCACCCGCCAGTGCGGCGATGAAGTCGGCGCAGTGGTCGACGTCCGGGGTGTGCGGGTAGAGCATGTCGTAGATGTCGGCCATCGAGTCGCCGTAGGCGGTTGGCTGTTGCATGGTGCTCCTTGTCAGAGTTGGCGCGAGTCGCCGTCCGGCACACTCAGCGGTGCCGTCGGCAGGTGAGCTCTCTCATCTCCGCTTGTGCGGTGAGGGGAGTGAGGGGGTGAGGGGTTGGCACGCGTGGGAGTGGGCGGTATTCGCCTACGGCGGCAGTACGGCCACCCCGCCCAGCACGCTGCCGGCAAGGAACGCCCCGGCCGCCTCCCGCACGTCTTCCTTCGATACGGCGCTGATCTCCCCGAACAAGTCGTCGAGGTGGGTGAAGGGCAGGCCCAAGTCCCGCAACGGCAGGAGCATCGAGGCCAGTCCGCCGGGCGTGGCCGCGGCGATCCAGAGCGAGCCTGTCACGTAGCGGCGCGCACGCGTGATCTCCGTGCTGCTCGGGAGGTCGGTCCGCATCCTGTCGGCCTCCGCGCGAATCTCCGAGAGGGCCCGCTCGTATGCGTCGGCCTTTACCCGCGTGTGCACCGTGACCAGCCCACGGCCCTGGGTGAAGTCGAATCCGGAGGAGACCGTGTATGCCAGTCCGAGGCGGTCTCGCAGACGGGCGGCCAGGCGGGAGGAGAATGATCCGCCGAAGATCGATCCAGCCAGGAAGACGGACGGGAACTTGGCGGAGTCCCGGGCGACTGTGCCGCCGCACAGCAACAGGGTCGCCTGGGTCTGGCCGGGCCGTACGAGGCGCCGCACCTCTGTCGGCACGGTAATGGCGGTACGCGGGATACCCGGCGCCTTACCCGGCACCTCCCAGCCGGCGGCCGGGCTGCCGGCCAGCCGCTTGAGCATCTCCTCCGGCGGTAGGTCGCCGACCATGACCAGGATTGCCCCTTCCGGTCGGACGAAGTCCTCGCGCACCCGCGCGATCTGTTCCTCGGTGATCGCACGGATCTCGGCGTCGGTGGGTATTTCGGGCAGGCACTGCGCGTCGACACCCAACATCCGCAGCAGCACCTCTCGTGCCACTACCTCCGGCTGCATCGCGAGCGCTGCGGCTTGGCGTGCCGCTCGTGCCCGTTCCCCCGCCAAGTCGCGCGCCACAGGCCGTTCCCGCACCAGACGGTGAAACAGAGACGTAAGCAGTACTCCCAGGTGAGGGGCGAGCACCGTTCCGCCAAGGGTGACGCCCTGTGGGTCGGAGGTACTGAAGAGCTCACCGCCGTGAGCGGTCAGCCGATGGTGCTGCCGCTCGAACTCCGGCCCCTTGTATCCGTACAGAAGCCGGTCCGCCAATACCTTCGCGGCAGCGCCCCGAAGCCCGACCGCCGGGAAGGACAGGCGAAGCCGGATTTCGACCAGGGGGACGGCGGGATGGTGTACCGCAAGTGCCCGGAGCCCGTTGGGCAGTGTGGTCTCCGCGCACACGGAGAGGAGTCGGCGAGACGCCCTCGGGGCGACCGCGTGGGTTGTGTTCACCGGCTTCCCCGCCCGTACGCGGTACCGACTGTGGATATGTGCTCGGCGTGGGGGCCGGGTCGCCTCACCGTCCGGGAACCGGTGGGGACTCGGTCCGCCGGTTCGTCAGCTGTGGGGGTTACGGTCAACACCGCACCGGGGTCGCTGCCGAGTCGGGCGGCGGCACGGCTGATGGCCGCACCACTCACCTGGTCGATGTGGTCCTGGAGATGGCTCAGCAGGTCGCCGCGGCCGAAGAGAAGTTCCGTGGCTCCCATGAATGTGGCCCGGTCCGACACCGCACCGCACCGTCGGTAGAGGCTGGTACTCATCCGGGCCCGTAGAGGGGATAGCTCAGACGGATCGGGCTCCGCTTCGGCGAGTCGGTTCAACTCCGCGTCCAGGCAGTCCACCACCGTCTCCGGCGGAAGGTCCGCGCAACTCGCCCTCACTGTGAACGTGTCGGGGTCGCGTGCGTCGAGGTAGCGGAAGAACCCACAGCGGGCCCGCGCGTCAGGCGCGGAGGCCCCGGCCGCGGCGAGCCTTCGTGTCAGGCGCGCCCCGCGTCCGTCGGTGAGCAGCGAGGCCAGGGCCATGCGCGCCACGTACTCGTCCAACTCCTCGGCCGGGTCCGGCAGTCGCCGTCCTACCGCCACGACCGGGTACGGCGCCCGAGGGTCTTCGCGTGTTGCCCAGCGCCGACTGCGCGGCGACGCCTCGCGCAGAGGTTCGCTCACGACCGGGGGCCCGGCGGCGATGAGGCCGAACGATCCGCGTACCAGGTCCTCGGCCGCATCCGGATCGGTGTCGCCCGCGATGGTCAGCACGGCGTTCGCGGGGGAGTA
Organism: Streptomyces sp. NPDC111516; assembly: GCF_055635345.1. NCBI lineage: Bacteria > Bacillati > Actinomycetota > Actinomycetes > Kitasatosporales > Streptomycetaceae > Streptomyces > Streptomyces sp. NPDC111516. Next base: position 22,895 of record NZ_JBVKBV010000039.1, read on the forward strand.
CCAGGTGGCCGCGAATTTCTCGCAGTCCGCCAGCCGGACCCGTTCCAGCGATGGGTAGTCACCGTATCCGTTGTGGGAGTTGGCGTAGGAGTCGTACAGCACCGGGGGGAGCCACATCCAGGGGAAGCCGCCGAACGGCCGCCCCTCGATCTGCTGGGTGATCTCCTCCTTGACGACCGCCACCTCTGCGCGCAGACCGTCCTCCGTCAGCGACGGGCCGGCCATTCGATCCGACTCCAGCCACAGCACCTGCTCAAGTGCTTCGGAGGGAACGGTCTGGACGTAGGCGGTGTAGTCCTGGTGTGTGGTGGCGTTGGCCGTGCCGCCGGCCTCGTGCACACGAGCCATGTGCTGCCCGGCGGGTACGTAAGCGCTGCCCCGGAACATCAGATGCTCGAACAGGTGCGAGAAGCCGCTCAGGCCCTCCGGCTCCGAGCGGTAGCCGACCCCGTAGTGGACGCTGACCGACACGACGGGGAATGAGCGGTCGGCGGCGATGACCAGCTTCAGGCCGTTGTCGAGGGTGACGCGGCGGGGAGGCAGGGTCAGCACGCCGGCTCCCTCACGGCAGAGGTGAGGAAGTCTCGGATTGCCGCACCATCGCTGCTGAGGAGTTCGGCGCTCAGTTCCACGTACTGGTCGAGCACCGGCGGTTGGCCCACGTAGCAGGCGAAGTCCCGGGCGTGCAGCAGGATACGCAGTGCCGCGGCGCGGATCAGCCAAGGCTCCGCGTCCTGCTCCGTCTGGCCGTAGCCCGCCAGTAGTGAGTGGGCGAGCGCGGCGTGAGACGTCGCGGGCGGGCGTTGGAACACGCGGCTGTGCACGAGGTGCATCTCCGCCAGTTCACCCAGCAGCCAGCCCGGATCGAGCATCGGGTGGCCCAGAGAGACGTCGTCGCCGGTAAGGACCTCACAGCCGCCCTCGCCGGCCACGACGTTGGCGAATGAGACGCCGCCGTGCAGTAGTCGGGCGTGTGCCGCGGCGGAGTCCGCCAAGTGACGGGCCCACTCCACAGCGGTGTCGATTCCGGAGCGGCCGAGGCGCGTGGCGCACCGCTCGCGCAGCCCGCCGTCCTCGTCCGGGTCGCTCCGCTCCAGCCAACGGCGCAGACGGGTGACGCCCGGCATGGAGGCCAGTCGATTCCGGTCGTCCGCGTCGAGCGGTGCATGGTGCAGGGACCGGAGCCCTCCGCCGAGTTCCCGCAGTGTGGCCTCCGTCCGGGCCTGGTCGAAGGGGGCGTTCTCCGTCAGCAGGCCGACGCCCGCCGACCACCCGCCGGAGAGGGTGAATTCGTGTCCGGACCCGTCCTCCGCGGGCAGGATGAAGGTGACCCGTTCCGTTGGCAATTCGTGGATGACATGCCGCACGCCCGGGGCTGGGGTCGTCATCGGATGGGACCGGGCAGGTCCGGGGCTGCGTCGCCAGCGGTACCGGCGTGGCCCGAGTTCGGTGATGCTGGTGATCAGCCAGCCTGTTCCGTAGCGGACGTGACCCCCGTTCTCCGAGGAGGGGATCAGGGAGGTGACACTCATGCGGTCCTGCCTTCTTCCGTGCGCCGGACGGGCAGTCCTGAGGCGGAGGTGTTCGCCCTCCGCTCCTCGATGAGCCGCAGGACGTCGGGCAGGGGAGGGCAGCCCACGCCGTCGTACTCACCCGTACTGAGCGACCGGACCGCAGTGGGTCGCGCGATGGCGACGTTGGGGCGTTCCGCGAGTTCCCGCAGCCGTGCGCTCCAGGCGAGGTTGGGCGGGGCCCCGGACGGCAGGGCGGGAGCCACCCCGATCGGCCCTGCCAGGCACTGGAGAGTCATGAGGCTGGGAGTGCCGGCCGCGCCCAGGGCAAGGCGGGTCAGGTAGTTGGCGCCGGCCGGATATACGACGGCTGCCTGCGCCCAGGCGGCGAGATCCATGTGGGACTGGCCTGTGGAGACGCCCAGGCCCGGGTCGTCCCAGGAGTCGGCGAACACACGTCCGTGGTCGCCCAGTATGGCGGCGACCGCGGTGCGGGTGACGAACCGAGCACCGCCTTCCGTGATGAAGACCCGTAGATGGACCTGAGGGTGGTTCATCCTCAGCCAATTCAGCCAGTACGGAAGCATGGCGGCGGTCACGCCACCGCTCGCCACCAGCAGGAGTCGTTCATAGCCGAGGACCGAGGAAGACCACGGGGGACCGTCGTGTCCTGTCGGCGTCGGCGTCCCCTCGGCCTGCGCCGACACTGTGCCACCGCGGTGGGGCCTCGGTGTCCGGTCTTCTTCTTCGGTCACGCGGCCGTGCCCACGTTTCTCCCGCCCTCCTGGGCCCCTGTCGGCCGAGGGGCCGGTGGACGGCCCGGGGGACAGGTTGCGATGCACCGCTGTGGGATCTATCCCTGCCTCCCGCAGGGCTTCCGCCACATGGAGGTACCGGTCGGCGCCGGACGCTCCGGCGCGCGTGGCGGCCAGGATGCCCTTGGTGACGGCGGCCGAGCGGTGCTGCCCGAAGCTCATCCGGCGGGTCTGCTGCCGAGGGCCGGCCGGCTCCGCGGCGAGTGCGATGCCGCGCCCCAGACCCATGGCGAACGCCGACACAGACTCGTTCAACTCCGGGGCGGCGTGCAGCGTGGCCACCAGCCCGTCGAGCAGTCCAGTGCCACGGGCGTCCGCGCCGCCTTCGTCCTCCGCGTCGAGATAGACGACGATCGCGTCCCGGCGCGGGTACTGGGTACGGTCCGAGCTGACCTTTGCCCGGTAACGCGCACCCGCGTTCTCCAGGAACTCCAAGACCCGTCGCCAAATCTCGTACCGCGGCTCGTCGAGGCTGAGGTAGACGCGACGCAGCGTGGTGGCGGGTGCTCCGGCTGAGCCGTCCACCAGGAAGAAGCCGGGGGAGATGGCCGGCCGAGCCGCGGGGAGCCTCAGCTGGACGGCATTTCCCTCCCCCCTCTCGTTCCCCTCCTGCGTTACGACATGTTCGGGCCGGACGCGAACGCGCACGCCGAGACCTTGGACGATGACCTCCGCTCCGTCCGAGCCCCGGGAAAGCAGCCGGGCGGGCACCAGCGTGGTGCGATGCGGCATCGCTGCCCGGAAAGCCTCCTCCAATTCCGGGTCACGCAGCGGCCGGTAGTTCTTCGGCAGTACTTCCCGGCGACCGGCGTGGTAGCGGTCGTAGATCGCGGCCGCCATCCGGGCCCCGAGTTTGTCCTGGGTAGGGGCCCTGAGTTCCCGGTCGCCCACACGGGCGACGCCCGCTTCCAGCTCCACCGTGATCGCGTCGGCCAGAGCCACGACCCGGGTATCGAGCGGCTGCCCCGCGAGGTGGGCGGCGGGCCCGGCTGCCAGCGACCGCGGAAGCGATGAGGTGACGATCATGTCTGCTCCTTCAAACCCAGGACCCCGGCGAAGTGTTCGGGCCTGATGACGGCCAGTCGGCCGATCCCCGCCGCGGCCAGTGCCAGCGCTGGCAGCGTGGCGCGCTGACTGGCCAGTGCCAGGACCCGGTCGATGAGGTGCCAGCCGGCGTAGGCGGTGGTGCGTGCCCTGAAGGCACTGTCGACCGCGGGCCGTCCCGCCTGGTATTCCTTCCAGAAGGCGGTCATATGGGGGAGGTGCTGATCCAGCTTCCGCGCTCCGCGCCGCACGATCGCCTGGTCGTCGATGGGGTGGGGGCCACTCGCACTGTCCGGAACATGATCGAGGTCGTCGTTCTCGCCCATGCTGAGGGTGGCCAGGTAGAGCCACTCGCCCAAGAAGGATCCGACGTCACGGGCGGGATCGCCCACTCTGAACTCTTCCCAGTCGATGAAGTACAGCTTGTTGTCGGGGGTGATGAGCAGCTGATCGAGCCGCAAGTCGGCGTGGATCATGGTGTGGTGGGCGGCTGACTCGCGGCGCCGAAGCGTCACCAGGGCGTCCGACAGCGCCGCGTCGGACTGGAGGCACTGCCACAACTCCAGCTCCGCCAACGTGGCGGCGTAGTAGGTCTCCAGCGGTAAGGCGCTCAGCAGTTCCAGGGGCGGTAGGACGGGTGGTGTTCGGTCCACGGAGTCGAGTGGTGGGACGCTGTGCAACTCCGCCAAGGCGCCGCCCGCTTCCCGCGCGGCCCACTCCGGGAAGCGGGTGTCGCCGGCGAGGTCGTCCCCGGCGACGGCATCGCCGAGAAGGCGGGAGACGACCAGCCCCGAAGGCTCGTCGTGACCGAGCACCTTCGGGCTGCGGAGTCGCGTGAAACCCACCCTGTCCCGGAGCACGTCGAAGGTGTGCGTCCGACGGAAGCGCCCCAGCGCGTCCCCCTTCGGTAGGGGGCCGAGGCTTTTGATGAAGACCGGAAAACCCTTCGTCGTCGTCCCGGCCCAATTGGGGTTGCGTCCGACGAAAGAATCGCAGTCGTCCTGCCGCAGTACGCCCAGTTCAAGCTTTTCCAGAAGCGCGTTCACTTCCGGGAAACCGTCGAGCGATCTTGCCTCAGTGGCACGCAACCCTGTGTCGGCGGTAGTCACAACGCCCACGGCGGCTTCTCCTCTGTCTATTGGGCGTGGCCTCCTGAATGCGAGCGGGCCGAGGCTCGCTCGCATTCAGACGCGGGCGTCAGCAGCTGATGACGAAGGTCGCGTAGGTGGCGTTGACACAGGGGTACGACGAGGTGATGGTCGGCGTGAAGGCCAGCTCCTCGTCGACCGTCCCGTCCATGACATCCTCAGCCGTCGTATACGCCGCGTACCCCTCGAAGAGCTCACTGGTTTCCATGGCGATTCCTCTCGAAAATGGAATTGCGCCGTACGGTTAGGCGCGATTCTCCATCCGCGGCCAATTGCCGGGGCTCGCACATACGGTGCACGGCCAAGCTTGCGGAAACATTGAAAGAACCTTGAATCGGCGGCCCAGCTACTGGCCCCGAACTGGCGGTCGCCCAGCCACGGGGAGATGTCGGAGGGCTCGTGGATCCCTGTCGGACGACGCCCCGGCGGCCGCCGGGGCCGAGCCGCGCCGGGAACGCCCCGCATTCCACGAGGGAAGCCCGGGTGGAGGCGCGGGGAAGGAATTTCTGGGTGTTCGGTTTTCCTCGCCCGTGATGCGTGGTCTTGTTTGTGCTGGTCGGTGGGTGTGTCGGCTTGTTGATCTTGGTGGTCGTATCCCGGATGTGGTGGTGGTGTGTTCCCGGATCGGTCGGTGGCGTGTTCGCTGGGTCTCCTTTGGGGTGGGCTCTTTAGCGCATGAGGGTGTGGGGTGGAGGCGAAATGGATCTCTGTCACCTGTCCGGGTGATCGGCGGGACTCGTGTCGGGGGTGTCGGCTTTAAGCCGCTGGGCACCTCAGTCTTTGACCCGGACTCTTGCACCTACGGCGAAGGTGGCGCGGCCTGTTGGCGCGGGACGCGCACAGAGTGGGGTTCGTCAGCCACTGTGGTGGCTGACGAACCCCACTCTTTTGTCTGCGCCCTGCGGTGAGTGCCAGGCCTCGAAACGGCGCCAGCGGGAATCCGATACCTGGGATGGGGTCTTCTTCCCCGCCCGGGGTGACTGCGACGCGGGCCTGCTGGCGTTGCGCGGGCGGCTCTATGGGCGGTCAGCCCGCCGCGCGCAACGGCAGACGGCGGCCGAAGACGGCGTCGAAGGAGTGCGCCTGGCGGGTGCTGATCAGGCGGTAGGCGCCGTCGTGACGGCGTTCGGCGTGGCCGGTGTAGTGGAGGACCTCGACCGGGGTCAGAACGCGCAGGTCCCCGAACACGTAGTACAGCGGGGTCGGCCGGTTGGCGGCGATGAACTGCAGGCCGGCGTGGACAGCTTCGTCGGCAACGGCGTACCGGCCGGAGGAGTTGCTGGGCATGCAGTCCTTCGCGTCGATCGTGACGACCTCGCTGGCGCGGGCGGCAATCAGGTCAGGGAACCAGCGCAGTGCCGAGGTGGTGCAGGCCAGGGCCTGCCGGATCGCGGGCGGATAGATGCCCTGCCCGCAGCGTTCGACCGTCCACCCCTGCGCCGCGAGCGCCGCCGCGACGCGCTGCTCATGGGCGTCCCCGACCGCCTTGCGCTCCTGCCACTGTGTCACCACCACGTCCCCTCCCACACCTTCACCCCTAGGTAATACGAACGTTCACTTCTTCGTACTACGTACCCACCGTTATGATGCCCCTCATGGCGGCATACGCAGACCCACGTTTTCGTCCCACGCTCTGGCCGGGGACACCGGTTCCCCTGCCGGAGATGACACCCATGCACGGCGTCCGGGCCGAAGGCGACTGGATCGTGTGGGCCGCCCAGGGCTTTGACCGGGTCGTCGAAAAGGCGTCGTTGCCGGATGACTTCTACCTGCGCGAGCTGATGGAAGTGGACCCGGCAGACCTGGACACCGTGGCCGGCTGGATGAACCAGTACGGGCGCCTGGGCGGCAGCATCGATGCCGGCAGCTGGGACTACGACGAACACAGCCGCCTGCAAGAGCTCGAGGAACGTGAACATCCCCGCTATGGCCCCTGGTCGCTCCACGGCGACCTCGTACGCCTCCACATCAGCGAGGCCCAGGCCGCTATCGCCACGTGGCTGGCATGCCGTCGCCCCGGTGGCCTGGACGAACTCGTCGAGACGGAAGTCACCGAACAGCACCTGGCCGACATCACAGCCGAGAACGACCACGACGACAGTGGATACCCCAAAACCCTCGACGAGCTCCGCTCCGCCACCCTTGGCCTGCGGCTGGCCATGCTCCGGTCGGCCCTGCGCTACAACCTCGCAGCCTTCAGCGTCGGCCTGGGCAGTCTCACCGACAGGCAGCCGTCCATCCTCTCCGTCGCGTTCCTCCAGCTGTACAACCACCTCGCCGAGGACGCCACCATCCGCACCTGCACGAACGAGACCTGCGGGCGGGACTTCGTCCGCCAACGCGGCCGCGCCGAGTACGGCCAGAACCGCACCAGCGGCATCAAGTACTGCACCCGTGAATGCGCCCGCGCCCAAGCCCAACGCGAGCACCGACGCCGCAAGGCCGCCACGGCCCGGCCGGCCCCCGCGACCACGAAAGCCTCACCGGCCCCGCACGCAGAGGAGCGGCTCGGATGATCCACCTCCGCGAGCACCAGGTCACCGCGGTCGCTGCGATCCGTGCCTGGGCCGGTCGCCCCGAACGCGCCCCCGTTCCCGCCCAGGGCGCCCGCGGCACCCTCCTCTCGGCGACCGGATCGGGCAAGACCATCACCGCCGCCTGGGCAGCACGAGACTGCTTCTCCGACGGCCGGATCCTCGTCACCGTCCCGACCTTGGACCTGCTCGTGCAGACAGCCCAGGCCTGGTGTCTGGTGGGCCACACCGCCCCGATGGTTGCGGTGTGCTCGCTGGAGAACGACCCGGTGCTGAACGAGCTGGGGGTGCGCACCACCACTAACCCCATCCAGCTCGCCCTGTGGGCGGGGTCCGGGCCGGTGGTCGTGTTCGCCACCTACGCCTCTCTCGTGGACCGCGAGGACATCGACGATCCCGAGGGCCAGCGGAAGGTGCGCGGGCCGCTGGAGGCCGCGCTGGCGGGCGGAGAGCGCCTCTACGGCCAGCGCATGGACGGCTTCGACCTCGCCATCGTGGATGAGGCCCACGGAACCGCCGGTGATCTTGGTCGACCGTGGGCGGCGATCCACGACAACCAGCGGATCCCCGCCAACTTCCGGCTCTACCTCACCGCGACCCCGCGCATCCTGGCAGCTCCCCAGCTGCGAAGGGGCGCGGCCGGCCAGGAGGCGGAGATCGCGACCATGGACGACGACCCCAACGGCACGTACGGGGCGTGGCTGGCCGAGCTGGGCCTGTCGGAGGCGATCGAGCGGGAGATCCTCGCCGGGTTCGAGATCGACGTGCTGGAGATCCGCGACCCCTCTCCCGTGATCGGTGAGCCGGAGGAGGCGCGGCGGGGCCGGCGCCTGGCACTGCTGCAGACCGCGCTCCTGGAGCACGCCGCCGCGTGGAACCTGCGCACGGTCATGACGTTCCACCAGAAGGTCGAGGAAGCGGCCGCGTTCGCGGAAAAGCTGCCCGAGACGGCGGCCGAGCTGTACGTCAACGACGCCTCGGATAAGGACCTGGCGGCCGCAGAGAAGCCCCCGCGTCGTCGATCGACGCGGAGTTCTACGAGCTGGAGGCCGACCGGCACGTCCCGCCGGAGCGGGTGTGGTCGGCGTGGCTGTGCGGCGACCACCTCGTCTCCGAGCGGCGCGAGGTGCTGCGCCAGTTCGCCAACGGCATCGACGCCAACAACCGGCGCGTCCATCGGGCGTTCCTCGCCTCGGTGCGGGTGCTCGGGGAGGGCGTGGACATCACCGGCGAGCGGGGAGTCGAGGCCGTCTGCTTCGCCGATACCCGCGGCTCCCAGGTCGAGATCGTGCAGAACATCGGCCGGGCGCTCCGCCTCAACAAGGACGGCAGCACGAAAGTGGCCAGGATCATCGTGCCCATCTTCCTGGAGCCCGGTGAGGACCCCGACGACATGGTCGCCAGCGCCTCGTTCCGCCCCCTTGTAGCGGTCCTCCAGGGCCTGCGCTCGCATGACGAACGCCTGGTCGAGCAGCTCGCCTCCCGCGCGCTCACCAGCGGCAAGCGCAAGGTCCACGTGCGGCGTGACGAGGACGGGCGGATCGTCGGGGCCGACGGCGAGGACCAGGAGCAGGACGACACCGACGCCGCTGCCGAGTCTGCCTTGCTTCATTTCTCCTCTCCCCGTGACGCGGCGACCATCGCGGCGTTCCTGCGGACCCGGGTGTACCGGCCGGAGTCGTTGGTGTGGCTGGAGGGCTACCAGGCCCTGCTGCGCTGGCGGGCGGAGAACGAGATCACCGGCGTCTACGCCGTGCCTTATGACGTTGAGGTCGAGGTCGGCGTCACGAAGGACTTCCCACTGGGCAGGTGGGTGCACCAGCAGCGCAAGGCACTGCGGGCCGGTGAGCTGGAGAACCGCCGCAAGGTCCTCCTGGACGCGCCGGAGGCCGGGATGGTGTGGGAGCCGGGTGAGGAAGCGTGGGAGGCCAAGCTCGCCGCCCTCCGGTCGTACCGGCGGGCCGCCGGGCATCTCGCGCCGCGTCAGGACGCGGTGTGGGGCGAGGGCGAGGCGATGGTGCCGGTCGGGCAGTACATGGCCAACCTTCGGCGCAAGGGAACGAAGAACGGCCTGGGCAAGGACCCGGAGCGGGCGACGGAGCGCGCGGCGCAGCTGACGGCGATCGACCCGGACTGGGACTGCCCCTGGCCGCTGTACTGGCAGCGGCATTACCGGGTGCTCGCCGACTTGGTCGACGCCGACAGCGTCCTGCCCGAGATCCAGCCCGGCGTGCTGATGGACAGCGACGATCTCGGCAAGTGGCTCCAGCAGCAGAAGAGTCCGGGCATCTGGGCGCAGCTGTCCACCGAGCAGCAGGAGCGACTGTCCCGGCTGGGCGTCACTCCGCTTGAGGCCCCGTCGCCCGCCCCGGCAGTCACAGGCGCGACGAAGGGCCCGAGCAAGGCGCAGCAGGCGTTCCAGCGGGGCTTGGCAGCCCTCGCGCAGTGGGTGGAACGGGAAGGCGCCCACCGGCCGGTGCCGCGCGGCCACAGCGAGGAGATCGCGGTCGACGGCGAGGCGGCGGCGGTCGTGAAACTGGGCGTGTGGGTCTCGAACACCAAATCGAGGCGGGACAAGCTCAGCGCCGAACAGCTTGCCGCCCTGGCCGCGCTGGGCGTCGACTGGGCGTGACAGAGACCGCGGTGGGTCGTTGGACCTGACGGTCAAGCGAAGTGCACAGGGACCCCGGAGAAGCAGTTCTTCGGGGTCCCTTGCTGTTGGCAGGCGAGCAGTCAGCTGGTGCCCAGGCGAGCGTCCAAGAGGATGGCGGGCAGTTGCTTGCCGTCAGGAGCTTCCAGGTCGATGCCGTCCAGTACCGCGCCCGTGGCATCCCAGACGCGTCGGCACACAGCGCGGCGAGCAGCATCGATGACTGTGAGTCGGGCGATGTAGGTGCGCTGAACGAGCCGCGCCAGGTCGGCCCCTTCCAGCTCCACGTGTAGGAAGCCGTCCTCGTCAGGCATGTGGTGGCCGGTCTCATAAGGGAAGGTCTTGTAGTGACTGAACGGGTACTGGCAGTGCTGCTTGACCACCTGCCATGTCGCCGGGGCACAGACCAGTTCGGCGCGTGAGACTCCAGCGGCCTTCAGCAGCCGCTCGCGTTGCAGTGGGCGTTCCAGACGCTCCTGCAGTGCCATGCGCATCCCCTTGTCAATCGTGGCTGGACAATCGGTCGTTGCCGATTATCTCGGGCGCAGCGGGTGCCTGTGGCGGAATGCGCCAACCCCACCCGCGCAGCGCGGGATGCCGTCCCATGGCACATCCGGGGCGATTTTGACGACCCATTCAGTTGCGGGCGCCAGAGCGAGGCGAGACAGCGAAAGTCAACGCCAAGTCCACAGCCGCACGGTCTTCTCGCCGCCGTTGGTACTCGCCAGAGTTCTTCCGTCTGGGCTGTACGCCACTTCACTTACCGGACGACTGTGGCCGGTGAGCGTGGCGAGCTTGCGGCCGGTGCCTACGTCCCACAGCCGCACCGTACCGTCAGCACATCCGCCGGCCAGCGTCTTCCCGAGCGGGTTGAATGCCAGGGAACCAACAGAGTCGGTGATGGTAGCGGTGTTCCGGCGAGAAGCTACGTCCCAGAACCGTAGAGTCCTGTCCTCGCTCCCGCTGGCCAGCGTCTTTCCATCTGGGCTGAACGCGACCGTATCGACCTCGTCCGTGTGCCCGGTGAGATTAGCGATGTTCTCGCCGGTGATTACGTTCCATAGTCGCACCACACCCGCCAAGCACGCGCCAGCGAGTATGTCCTTGCCTGGACTGAAAGCCACCTGGCGGACTATAGCGGTAGGGTGCGCCGCATCGGCCTCACCGGTCAAAGTGAATATCTTTTCGGCTGTGTTCACGTCCCACAACAGGGTGGCGTCATCGCCCGTACTGGCAAGGAGGCCGCCGCTGAACGCCAGTGAGTAGATAGTGTCGGTGTGGCCGGTAAGCGTGGCAGTTGTGCGACCGTTGGCTACGTCCCAGAGCCGCACCGTATTATCACCGCTTCCGCTGGCGAGAATCTCGCCGTTTGGGCTGTACGCCACAGCAAAGACATCCTCGCGGTGACCCGTGAGGCTGGCGGTGTTCTTGCCGGTGGCCAAATCCCACAGCCGCACCACCTTGCCATAGCATGCGCCAGCAAGCGTCTTCCCGTCAGGGCTGAAAGCCAGCGCGTTGGCACCGCCCGTGTGGACGATCAGCGACGTGCCGGTCGGCTGCGCGTTGTTCGACACACCTTCACCGGGCGAACCGCTGCCCGTAGGGCCATTGCTGGATGAGCCGCCATTCGACCTGTCCCCCCTCTGAGAGACCACGAGAGCGGTCACCGCAGACACGGCACCCGCACCAACCACGGTCAAGCCACCGAGCATCACCCCACGCCGCGACAGGACCCGGGGAAGGGTCTTGATCGATGGGTCAGAGAGGGCCGAACTGCCTTCCGCCGAGGGATTCGCAGGCTTGTCGAGTCCAGGAGGGGCCGGTTTCTGCTGCCGGACCGTGGGGATGTCCGGGGCGTCTGGCGAATGTTCAACCGGAGCGGTGACCGTGGGCAGGTGATGAAGCGGCGTATCCAAAGTGAGGGCTAACTCGGGAGTCGCGGAGTCGGCTAGTGTCGAACGCGCGATTGACACCAGTGCAAGGGCGGTGCTCTCTGCAGTGGCCCTCTGACCCACATCCTTTTTCAGAAGGTCGGCCACGACAGGTGCCAGAGCGCCAGACCACTGTGCAGGTCTGGGTTCCCCGGTCAGGATGGCTGCATAAAGCGCAGTGAGCGTTGCTCCGGCGAAAGGCGGTTCGCCCTCGGAGGCGGTATAGAGAGAGACACCGAGGGACCACAGATCCGAGGCAGCGGTGGCTGGTTTGCCATCAAACTGCTCGGGAGCCATGTAGACGGGGGTCCCCAACATCGTCCCACTGCTAGTCAGGGTCATCGTCGCGTCAGTCACCCCAGCGATGCCGAAGTCTGTGAGAACCACCCGTCGGCCAGCAATCAAGATGTTGTCGGGCTTCACATCGCGGTGCACCACACCTGCTGCATGCACGACGGTGAGCCCTTCCAGAACCGCTGCCCCGATCTCTGCAACCCTCTGCACTGGCAGCCTGCCGCGCTCTCGAATCTCCGCGCCCAGGGACCTCCCAGCGACGAACTCCATCACGATCACCGGGATGCTTTCGTGCTCCACCACGTCGTGGACCGTGATGATGCTCGGATGACTGAGCCGGGCCGCAGCATGCGCCTCGCGCATCACTCGAGTAACCAGCCTCGCTCGCTGCTCGTCGTCCAGCCCCGGGGGGACAACAACCCCCTTGACCGCCACGTCACGCTTTAAGGTCTCGTCCCAGCCGCGCCACACGCGGCCCATACCCCCCTGGCCGATCGGCTCCACCAGCCGATACCGTCCGCCAATCAACTCATCCCCCAACACGCTCGCCACAGTAACCTTCAGTCCGCCAGGCAGGGAGCTTCATTTCAGAATCTTCAAGAACCTGTTCCACAAGGTCCTTCGGGCGCGCTGAGCGACCCGCTCGTCTTTCTCTCGCGATTCTCGCGAGTAATTGTTAAGAGCCGTGGATCGTGTGACATGCGATCAGGCAGCGGGTGTCTCCGGACGCTCGACCAGGACGCCGTTCTCGAACCGGGCGCCCGCACGGGCCAGGGGCACCAGGTGGGCCCCGGTGATCGCCCGCCAGCGGGGTCGGGCGGATTCGACCAGCTTGAACACCATCGCGAGGGCTGCGGCCGGGCTGCCGGCACCGCGAGTGACCTTGGTGCGGAGCTTGACCGTGGAGAACGTCGACTCTCTAGTGTCCTGCGCCGGAGATCCGTCGACAGAAGCGGGCGAGGGAGTCGAGGATCTCCTCGGCCGTCTTGGTCCAGACGAACGGTGTTGGGTTTT
>NZ_JBVKBV010000040.1:0-31155 GCF_055635345.1 Streptomyces sp. NPDC111516
GCCTTCGGGCTGGGGACGACAGAGCAGACCGGGTCAGACCATGTCGCGGAACTCAGAGGTCATGTCGCTGACATACGAGAGGTGGCCAGCGGCCTTCTTCAGGAGGACCGTTCGCTCGGTGTCGTCGGCGCTGTCGGTGGCGTCGACGAGGTAAGCCGCGGCAGTCTCCAGTTCGTCGGTGCCGTTGATGCCAGCCGCGTCGAAGTTGTGGGTGGAGGCGTACAGCTGGGCGGCGAGGTCGGCGAGGTTGGTGGCGAGCTCCTCCTCGGCGACGAACGCGACGTCGGCGGCGTAGTCGGCGAGGATCTTTTCGGCGGTGATCGGGGCGATGGTCACGGGGTTCCTCTCGGTCACTTGCATTTCTGCTGGCGGCATTGCTTGCGGTTTTGGATCGGGGCCCGGGGCGGCCGGCGGATTCCTGGCCGGGATGGCGGCCGCCCCGGGGCGGATTCAGCGGCGACGGCGTCGGGGCATGTCGTCCTGACGGCGGGAGGGGACGTTGATCCGGCCGGACATCGAGCGGGGGCGGACGTCCAGGTGCTCGTCCAGCGCGGCCTGGGTGGCGGTGACGTCGATGGAGCCGGACATGGTCTTGGCGTCGATGTCGCCGCCGGCGGTCGCGTGGACACGGATCGAGCCGGACATCGTCTTGAGCCGGGCGGTACCAGCGAAGTCGCGGATGTCGATGGAGCCGGACATCGTGTGTGCGTCGACCACGTCGGTGATGTTGAGGTACACGCCGCCGGACTGTGTCTTGGCGCTGATGTCGGTGGCCTTGTTGACCGTGACGGAGCCGGACTGGGTGGAGGCGGTGACCTTCTCGGCGTCGTCCACCCGGAGGCTGCCGGACTGGGTCGTGGCGGAGACCAGGGCGAACGAGCCGATGGCCTCGATGTCCGCGGACTGGGCGTGAGCGATGACCTTGCTGCCGGACGGAACGATGGCGGTGATCTCGATGGGGGAGACAGCCGTGATGCCGGTGCCGCTGCCGGAGACCCTCACACCGTTCACGTAGACGTCGCCGCCCACGAAGTTCCCGCCGAAGATCCCCCCGTTGATGGTCATGCCGGTCATCCGGCCATTGACCGTCCCGGCGCTCTGGATCACGGTCATCCCGCGTCCACCGCCGGTGATGATCGTGGTCCCGCCTCCGGTGTCGCCCTGGCCGTGGACCGTGGCGTTCAGGCCGGTCGCGGACTGCCGGAGGGTGGCGTCGCGGACCGCGTCGGCGGCGGGGCCGTCCGTGTCGGTGGTGCTGATGGTGAGGGTCGCGCGCTCGCAGTCGGCCTCGGCCCGGACGGAGATCGTGCCGCCGTGTCCCAGGAGGTTGGCGTCGATGGTGACGGGGCCGGTGGTCTCTGCGGCGATCTTTCGGGTGGTCACAGAAGGTCTCCTCTTTGTTTTTCGCTTGCTTTCTCGCTTGCGATAATTTGAGTATGCAGACTCGGAGTCGGCATGTCTAGCGGTTCGCAGACTCTGAGTCTGCACAGATGGTGTTTCTGCTGGTCAGAGCCCGGAAAATTCTTTCGGAACGGGTCTCGTCAGCTGCTGCGGTGGCACGCTGCGCACGGGATCTTGACGTCCCGGGTTTTGCCGGTGGTGGAGTGGAGCTTGGTGGAGAGGGTGACCATCCCGCCACGACAGCCTTTGACCGTGCACCGCTGGCGCTTCGGCTTCGCGGTGGTGGTCGGCCCGGCCCCGCCGGTCTGCAGCGTCCAGGCGGTGGTGAGCGCGGTCGCCTTTGCCGCGTTCGCGGCGCCGCTGGCCTTCTCCTTCGCGGCCTTCTTGGCGGCGCCGGCCTTTTCCTTCACGGGTGCGGCGACCGCTCCAGCCGCGGCCTTCGCGCGGGCCTTGGCCTCCTTCTTCTTCGACCGGGTCCACGCCTTGGTGTCCTTTCCGATCTGACCGCCGAGCGCCTTGACCGCGACGAGCGCGTCGCCCAGGAGGAACTGGGGGAAGATCTCGCCGGTCCAGACGATGCCCCGCCATTCGGCGACGAAGGTGTCGGCGTCCTCCGGCTTCTTGCGCCCGGTCCGGGCTTCGAGCGCGGCGTCCACCAGGCCGTTGGTGACGACCTTGGAGCTCTCCCCACACCCGCACGACAGGCAGCAGATCCAGGCGGGCCAGACCTCCCGGAAGCCGTCCTTGTGGATCTCCAGCGACCGGTCGTTCCCGCACTCGCGGCACTGGAGCTCCTGGCCGTCGACGTAGGCCGTGCCGGTCAGTCGGAGATCGGGTTCGCTGCGCATCGGGGGCCCTCCCTGAGATTTCCGTTTGTCACGGTTTGTAACTTGGATCTGACCTGGATCGGTTCGCGTTGATGCAGGTCAGAGGGGGTGAGCAACCTGGACGGGACCCGGCCGGACCTGGACGAGGCCCGTCCAGGTCGAGGGGGGTGTCGTCCAGGTCGACGGCCGCCCAGTCCAGGGGCATACCGGCCCAAACTGGGCGGCCGTCCGGGATGAATCCGGGTTGATCAGGCGCTCAGGCTGTACTTCGTCTGAACCGTGCGGAGCACCGCGGCGAGCGGGTAGCCGTTGAGCGCGGACGGGCTGTCGGCCCAGTTCCGCTTCTTCTTCTCGTCGGGCTCCCGGACCACCAGGCGGGCGAGCTTCTCGGGGGTGACCTCAAGACCGGCGGCCTTGAGCGCGTCGACCAGGACCGTGCCCGGGAGCCAGTCGACCTCGGCCGTCTCGTCGTCCTCCTTGGCCTGCTGGTCGAAGGCGGCGAAGACGTCGACCAGGACCGCGAGGACCCGGGCGTCGTCCTCGCCCTGCTCCCGGAGCCGGTCCGCGAGGGACTTCGGGCCATCGGGCAGAGTGCCGGCCGCGCGGCGCAGCTCGACCGCGCGCCCGGCCAGAACCTCGACCTCGTCGTCCGAGTAGTAGTCGGCACGGACGAGGTACGGGTTGGAGCCCTCGGCCCACAGGAAGCCCGCGCCACGCATCTCCGACTCGATCGACTTCGCGGAGAATCCGGCAGCTGCGGCGCCCTTCCCGAGAATGGTGTCGGACGCCTCAGGGGTCGTGCAGCGCAGCGCCCAGCGGATGGAAAGCAGGTCACGAAGCGAGGTGTCGACCACGTCGGAACCCGGCTTCTGCGTGGCGCAGAAGGTGATGATCCCGGCCGCGCGACCGCGGCTGACGATGTTCCGGAGCCGCTTCGTGATCTTCTTTCCCAGCTCATCGTCGGTCGTGTAATACATGAGCTCGTCCACCCAGAGCAGGAGCTGGCCCAGAACGTCCGGGTACTTGTTGGCCAGCTCTTCGGTGACCTTGCGGCGGTTGATCTTCTTGAGGAACGCGTACCGGCGCTTCATGTCCGGGATTACGTACCCGTCCAGCATTTCCAGGAATGCCTCCGGATCCGCGTTCCCTTCGAATGCGACAGCCATCGCCTCAAAAGGAGTGAGGTCGCCTCCGGCCTTTCCGTCGGCGAGCACCAGGCGTACACGCGGGTCCATCGCCGCAGCCAACAGGATGGTGTTCCCCGAAGCGCTCTTTCCTGCTCCTGGCTCACCGCCCACCAGCCCGGACCGCTCAACCACGGCGATCGTGCGGGCCAGGCCGCGTACGTCCGGTCCGATCGAAATGGGGCCCCAGAAGTTCGTCGCTCCTTCGTGAGCGAGCAGCGGGCCCGGAGCCGCCTTCTCCGTGAAGGGCAATTCCTTAGCCACGTAGATTTCCAGCCGTCCGGCCCT
This sequence comes from Streptomyces sp. NPDC111516, assembly GCF_055635345.1. Classification (NCBI taxonomy): domain Bacteria; kingdom Bacillati; phylum Actinomycetota; class Actinomycetes; order Kitasatosporales; family Streptomycetaceae; genus Streptomyces; species Streptomyces sp. NPDC111516. The sequence goes on from NZ_JBVKBV010000040.1 coordinate 3,701, forward strand.
GCCGCCCTTTTCCTTGCTCTTGGCCATATTCACCTGAGCCTCTTCGACTCCCAGAGCAGAAGCGATTTCGGCCGTCGCTCGCATGGCCTTCTTCGCCGCAATTCCCGGCGGAAGGTCGATGACCGCCGACCAGGCGCCGCGCGCGTCGAGCATCGGCATCTGCACGACCCGCAGGGTCTCGTCGGACCCGATGACCTTCGCTGCCCGGAAGACGTTGTCGAGCATCGGGGCGGTCATGGGGTCGCCGTCACCGAGCGACCGCCAGTCCGCAGACCAGTCCGTCTCCTCGCTGATCGGGTGGCGTCCGGCGAAAGCTCCACCGGCGAAAGTCGCCATCGCGCCGGCGGATGCGCCGAACCATCCGGCCTGCAGGTACCCGGCGCTCACCGCTGCGACCGACGGACCGTACGCGACACCCACACGCAGGCTGTAGGCGCGGCGACGGTTGGCCTTCAGCTTCTTGTGCTCAGCGATGGCCTTCATCGCAACCGTCTGCGTCCGGTCGGCCGCCTGGAGCGCCGCCGTCTTCTTGTTCTTCATCAGCGAGGGGGTGAAACGCGCGGTCCTTGCCGCGGCACGGGCTTCCTTCGCCGCGATGTGCGCCTGGTGCCCGACCGCCTGAAGCTGGATTCCCTCGAACCCCTTGACCCAGTCGCCGACCCGGCGGGACCCGCGCTTGAACTGGGCGACGTGACCCCGGTCGGTGCGCTGGCGGCGAACCCAACGGCGGTACGCCCGCAGCCGGGCCCGGTAGGCGACCCCGGCGTACACGGCCCAGCCCTCGCTCGACCTCATCCAGGCCGGGATCAGCGGCCGGTCATCGAACGCGTCGAAGTCCTGGTCATCCTTCGGCTTGGTCAGGTCGACCGGCGCCTGGGTGACCCGGCCCTCCAGTACCTGGCGAGCCGACTCGACAACCGCGGCCTGGTCCTCGTCGGTCTTGCCACCCAAAGCGGGGGCGGCGGGCAGGGCGCTGACGTCCGTGGCCGGCCCCGCGCCGTGGACGTAGGTGATGGTGGCCAACCCCGGGATGACCGGGTTCATGGTCGTCGGCTGTTCCGTCATGCTGGTGCTTCTCCTTCGGGAGGAGGCGGGGTCCGGCGGCGACTTTGGTAGGGAGGCGCCGGACCCCGCCGGTTTCGGGGGGCGGTTCAGGAGGCGGCGGTGAAGCCGTCCGCGCACGGGATGCAGGTGCCGAGCGACGTCGGCAGGCAGTACGTACGGATCTCTCCGCACTCGGGGCAGGTGCGCCGGGACCGCATCGCCGCCGCGAGGGAGGCGATCTGCCCGGGGGAGCGGGGCTTGGGCGGGGTGGCCCGGTCGATCTCGTAGAGGCGGGCGAACCGCGGCTCGGTCGACTTGCGGCTGAACCACATCACCTGGGCCACGGCGGGACCGCGCTTGCGCAGTCCCATCGCGACGATCTGGTCACGGGTCGCGAGCCCTTCCGGGGCCAGGCCCCAGGGAAAGGTCGGCACGTCGTGCCGCTCCCCCTGCGGGTCCCAGAGATCAGCGATCCGGCGGGCCATGGATCAGGCCCCGACCGCTGCGTTGCCGTCGCCGTCGATCAGCCGCAGCTTCCGCTCGGCGACCACACGGTCCCGGAGCTTCATGCCGTCCTCGCGGCGGATCTTGAGGTACTTGGCGAGTGCCGCCGCAGAGATCTGCTTGCCCTCAGCGACCAGCTCGACCGCGACCCGGTGAGCCTCCGGCAGAAGCTGTTCCAGCTCCATGTCCGTACGTCCCCGGCTTGCTTTCTCGCTGGCGGTTTCGATGGCCTTCTTGCTGTCCTTCTCGCTGACACCCTCGGAGCCGTACGACCCAATTCCCGCTTGGGTTGTAGCGCCCTGAGCGCCCCGCTGGAGAGCCGGGATCGGGACCGTCGTACCGAGGGTCGGGGCACCCTCTCCGAGGCGCTGTGAGAGCGGGTTGTAGAGGCTGGCGAGCATCCCCGCACGGACGAGCTCGGGACGGACGTGCTCGCCCAACTCGAACGCTGCTCCGAGAGCAACCCGGGCGTTCGTCGCCGTGGCGTACAGCTCCGGCGAGAGCCCCGGCTCGGCACCCTTGTGGATGCGCCACGCGGCGGCGAACGCCTCCTCCTCGTCGATCGAGCCGAACGGGAGGGCCGACAGGAGACGGTCCGCCTCCTTGGCGATGTCCTTGTGGTCCTTCCGCCGCTTGGCGAGGTGCTCTCGACGGTCCTGCTCAGCCTTGCGCTCAGCCTTCGTACGGCCGTGAGAACCGTGGGTCTTCATGTCCCACAGGTAGATCGCGAACAGGCTGCTCGCGGCGAAGACGACCGCGACCCACTGAGCCTTCGGGAGCTTCTCAGCCCAGTGCCAGTAGTTCACCCCGGCCGCGACCAACGCGGTGCACCATGTGGCGATCCGGTACTTCGCCGCCGGCCTCCCCGCGTCCTCGGCCGCCTTGCCCATGAACGTGATCGCCCAGGCGCCACCCTCCAGCATCGCGGCGAGCAGCGCGGCCAGGAGCACGTTCACCCCGGTGTCCCCGAGAGCCCCGACCTGCGAGATGACGGCCGGGATGACCGAGGACGCCATCACGAAGGCCACGAACACGGTGACCGGGTTCTGGTTCAACCAGCGAGCGACCTTGCCGACCTTCGCCGCACGGGCAGCCTTGGCCCGCGCCTTCTCCTGGTCGCGGATCTTCTTGTCGGCGAGCTCCTGGCGGCGCTTGGCCTCGGCGTCCTTCCGGGCCCGCTCCGCCTTCGCCTCGTCGTCCCGACGCTTCTGCTCGGCGGCGATCTCCTTCGCCTTGAGCTTGGTCTCCAGCTCCAGGCGACGGTCCTCGCGCTCCTGTGCCGCCCGGACCCCGGCGGCCTTCAGCGCCTGCTCGGCCTGAGCCGCGGCGTCGGCACGGCGCTCTTCGCGGTAGCTGCTCATCGGGTGCCTCCAGCCGGGTTGGCCATGGTCGAGAGGACGGCCGCGAGCTCTTCACGCAGCCGGGGGGACGGCGGGGTCAGGCAGAAGCGCCGGGCGAAGCTGTCGCCGCCAGCGGCCGTCGCGCGGACCACGGTCTCGGTGATGAGGCTGACCAGGGCGATGGTCCCGGCGATCACACCGAGGGCCATCTCCAGCACGGTCAGCAGGAACAGGGCGAGGTGGGCGAGGAACCTCATGCCGCCACCTCCGTGGCGATCTCGTCGCGGACGATCCGCAGGACGGCGCGGACCTGGCGGCGCTCGGCGCGGGGCTCGCGGGCGCGGGCCACAGCGGCGGCCGGGTTCGGCCTGCCCACCGAGGCGAGCACCTCGTACGAGTCGAAGTCGGCGGCGGTCCAGTCGGCGGTGAAGTCGTCGTCCTCGAAGCCGAGGGCGTCGTCGGCGGTCTCCAGCTCGGCGGCCAGGACGGCGGGGGCGGCGGCCGTCCGGCTGCGCAGTTCCCTCGGCATCCGGCGGAGCAGGTCCCGGTAGTACGCCGCGTCCTCGCGGTCGGTGTCGGTCTCAACCTCGAAGTCGTTGATGAAGGACATCAGCGCGTCCCGACTGGCGAGTCCGCCGGCGGTGAAGTCCAGCTCTTCCAGCTCCAGCGGCTCGGGGGAGAACCCGTTGGCGGCCTCGATGAACTCAGCCGCGGTAACGATCCGCTGTCCGTTGACGATGGTGCGCATGGGTCGTGCTCCTCTCGATGGAACGGCCCGAGTGGCCCCGACTGCCGCCCACCGGCGCTCGGGGTCACGCCCGTTTTGGGCATGGCTGTGACCCGGATACGAACGGCATACCGGGCCCTTCGCCGCCTTCCGCTGAACTAGTTCTGCGGTGCGACGTGACGATTAAGACACTCCCCGGAGCCAGTGTCAATAGAACTAGTTCAATAGAAATTTCTGAACTAGTTCTGTGCTTCCAAACGACGCGCCGCCAAGGTATGGTCTGGGCTTGGCTGTCCAGACAGAACTAGTTCTGACAGACTGGGGAAGCACAATCACACATGAGGGAGCAGGCGTGGACGAGAGCAAGGTCCCGAAGGTGCAGCGGCTCGCCGCTGAGCTTCGAGACAAGATCCGACGGGGCGTATATCCGCCTGGGTCGCCCCTGCCCAAGGTCCGCGACCTCCAAGAAGCCGAAGGGGTCGCCTTCCAAACAGCTCGGGACGTCTACAAAGTGCTGGAGGACGAGGGCCTGATCTTCTCCCGGCGCGGGGAAGGCACGTTCGTCTCTCCCATCCTGGGGAAGATCCACCGCGACGGGACTGGCCGGTACATCAAGGCCGCCCGCGAGGAGGACGGCGCTCGCGGCGCGTTCGCGAGCGAGATCACCCGCTTGGGCATGACTCCGTACTCCGAGACGGTGATCAGCCGCCTCAAACCTCCCGCCCGGGTGGCCAAGATCCTTGGCACCCACCACGCAGCGAAGGTCCTGGTCCGCTCCCGCACCATGCGCGCGAACCAAGCCGTCGTCCAGGTCGCCACCTCGTACTTCCCTGGAGACATCGCCTTCGGCACCCAGCTCGAAGAACAGGACACCGGTGAGGGCGGCAGCAAGTCCCGCCTCGCAGAGGCCGGCCACGCCCAAGTTCGAATCCGCGAAGAGATCGACGTGCGGACTCCGACGAAGGACGAGGCAGAGGCCCTGAACATCCCGGCGTCCCGCTCCGTCTACGAGATCACGCACATCGGCCTGACCTCCGAGGGCCGAGCCGTCGAGGTCTGCATCCACGTCCTGCCCACCACTCTGTGGTCGCTCAGCTACGAGTGGCCCATCGACCAGCCTGAACCTGAGAGGACCCACCCTTGAGCACCAAGAACGTGATCGTCCGTGACGCGACTGAGCGGTACCTGAAGGAGCGTCGGGAGTCCGGCGAGAGCCGCGGCGCCTTCGAGACCGAGATCAAGCGGCTTGGCGGCACCCCTCGGGTCGAGACCCAGGTTCGTCGCAGCTCGGCCCCGGCGGAGGTCGCCGCCATCCTCGGCATCTCGGGCGCCGAGGAGACCGTCATCCGGGCCCGCCACATGTACAACGGCGACCAGCTCGTCCAGCTCGCCGACTCGTACGTACCGCTGGACGTCGCCGAGGCCGCCGGGGTCGAGAACCCCGACCCGGGCCGGGGCGGCATCATCAGCCGGATGGCAGAGGCTGGGTTCGCCCAGACCGAGGTCATCGAGGAGGTCGTCCAGTACCCCGCCACCCAGGTTGAGGCCGACGCCTTTGGGGTCGAGGTCGGGAGCCTGCTTCTGCAGATCACCCACATCGCTCACACCGCCGACGGACGCCCGGTCGAGGTGACGGTGCACCGACCCGGGCCCGGCTGGGTCCTCCGCTTCAGCACGCCTCTGAGCTGATGTGTGTGGGGCCCGGAACTCCTGGCCCCACACTCAGTTCTGCATCACAACGCGGTCACTCCACTTCCTCGTTGGCGCCGCAAAACAGGATGGATCACCCCCGGCGAATACGCACGATGAAGATCGACAGCGGATGTGGGTGCACGATAAGTGCCCAGAAACGCCGAAGGCGCCCCTGCCAGGGCGCCTCGGTCACTGCAAGGCCGGGACCACATCCCGGCGAAGTTCGAGCGGTACGAGAAAGGACGCTCACTCATGAGGGTACGAGATGTATCGGCCCCGATGCCACCACAGTCCCGGGAGAGCAAAACGACAATCCCGGTACTGCGGGCAAAGCTGCTCGCCAGCGCTCTGCAGTACGCCGAGCGCGGGATGTACGTCCACCCGCTGCTGGTGGGCGCGAAGGAACCGAGGTGGCTCGACTGGGAGGCGCGGGCGACCCGCGACCCTGAGGTCATCGCGCGCACCTGGGGCCGCGCCCCGTTCAACATCGGCGTCGCCTGCGGTCCGTCCGCTCTCGTCGCGGTCGACCTGGACGTCCCGCACGACGGGGAGGTGTCCGGTCTCGCCGACGTCATCGACGGCATGACCATGCTCGACTCTCTCGCCGCTCAGACGCCGGGCGCACAGATCACCCCGACTCTGACCGTCCGTACGCCGAGCGGCGGCCGTCACCTCGTCTACCGCGCACCGGCCGGGATCGGGATCCGCAACACCGCTCGCACGATCGGGTGGTGCATCGACACTCGCGCCGCCGGTGGCTACATCGTCGGCATCGGCTCGCAGGTCGACGGCATCGCGTACGAGCTGCAGGGCAGCGTCACGGATCCGGCGGTGCTGCCGGACTGGCTGCTGACCCTGATCACCACCGCCCCTGAGCCACCCAAAAGCGGGGGAGCGCCGCGGCGGGCCGATGTGGTTGCCCGGCTGCGGGATCTGACCCGGCAGGGCAGCCGCGAGGAGCGGTGGGCGCACGGCATCCTGCGCAGCGAGTGTGACGAGCTGGCGGCGATGAAGCCGGACACCGGCCGCAACAACAGGCTGAACCTCGCGGCGTATCGCGCGGGCCAGCTGGTCGCCGCCGGCCTCTTGGACCAGGTCGTCGCCGAGGAGCACCTGACGGAGGCCGCGCAGGCGTCCGGGCTCGGCGAGAAGTCCGCGTTCGAGATCGAGAAGACCTTGCGCTCCGGCATGACCGCCGGACTGTCCCGGCCGCGCCGGATGACGACCGCGCCCGCGCGCCGGATGGGCGGTGCCGCCTGATGCGAACGGCACCGCAGGACACTAAGGATCAGCGCACCGTAGACCACGCCTCGGCAATGAAAACGGCCCCGGCGACGTCTCACCGTCCCGGGGCCAGGCACCCGAGGAGTGGTCTCGAATGCGAGACGTTCGTATCCCGTCGCACCCGCTTGCGTCGCCCGCTGGTGATCGGGGGCACGGCATGAGCGAGGACACGAACCTGAGCCCCGAAGACCTTGAACTCTTCCGGGCCTGGAAGGAATCGCAGCAGTCGGCGCCGCCGAAGCAGCGGGGGCAGGCCACGAAGAAGAGCAGCGGCGACAAGGCTCCGTCCGTGGCGGACCAGATCATCGCCATGGCCGACAGCCGGTACGAGTTCGGCACGTCCGACGCGGGCGACCTGTACGCCGTGCCGAAGGACGGCCCGCGCATCGCGCGTCTGCTGCGCGGCGGTCGGATCTCGCTGCGCGCCGAGCTGGCCCGGACGTACTACGGCCTGCACGGCAAGGCGGCGTCGTCCTCGGCGCTCGCCGACGCGATGCTCGCCATCGAGGGCCGGGCGCAAGCAGAGGACCCGGTGCCGCTGCACCTGCGGGTCGCCCCGCTCGGGAAGCGTCCCGAGCACGGCTTCCTCCTGGACCTCGGGCGCGCGGACGGCCTGGTCGTCACCGTCACTCCGGAGAAGTGGAGCGTGGGGCCGGCCGCGCCGGGTCAGCCGCTCTTCCGCCGCTCCCAGCTCACCCAGCCGCTGCCGATCCCCAAGGGCGGCGGTTCGCTCAAGGAGCTGCGCGGACTGCTGAACGTCACGGACGAGTCGTGGCCGCTGCTCGTGTCGTGGCTGGTCGCCGGTCTCGTCCCAGGCATCCCGCACCCGCTGCTCTTCCTATCCGGCGAGCAGGGCACCGCGAAGTCGACGGCGACGAAGATGCTCGTGCAGCTCCTCGACCCGTCCGCCGCACCGGCACGGTCGACGCCCAAGGACCCGGACGACTGGGCCACCGCGGCGGTCGGCTCGTGGGTCGTCGGCCTCGACAACCTCTCGCGCATCCCCGAGTGGCTGTCGGATGCCATGTGCCGCGCGGCCACCGGTGACGCCAACGTCAAGCGGACCCTGTACTCGGACTCCGACGTCACAGTCCAGGAATTCCGCCGGGTGCTGATCGTCAACGGCATCGACGTCGGCACGCTGCGCGGTGACCTCGCGGACCGCATGATCCCGGTGCACCTGCACCGGATCACCCAGCGGCGCACCGAGACCGCGCTGTGGGAGGCGTACGACGAGGCGCAGCCGCGGATCGTCGGCGCCCTCCTCGACCTCCTCGTCCGGACGCTCCAGGAACTCCCCGCGGTCCGGGAGAAGGCCGACAAGGGCGAGATCCCGCTGCCGCGTATGGCGGACTACGGTCTGATCATGGCCGCGCTCGACAAGGTCAGCGGCAGCGCCACGACGAGCATCCTGAGCGACTACCTCAAGCAGCGAACCGAGCTTGCCGAGGAGGTCGTGGAGTCCAACCAGGTCGGCACCCAGGTCCTGACCTTCATGAAGCGGATGCCGCCCCGCCAGGAGGACGGCCTCCAGGTGTGGCAGGGCACAGCCGCGGAGCTGCTGGACGAACTGACCAGCCAGATCGGCATGACGAACGAGCACTGGCCCAAGACCCCAGGCGTCTTGTCGAACCGTCTGAACCGTGTCGCCTCCGACCTCGACAAGCTCGGGGTCGACATCGCCCGTACGAAATCGGGCTCGAAGCGGTCCTTGACCGTCACCTACGTACCGAAGCCCGACCCGTCCGTCCCGCAGCCAGCACCCGACCCGGTGCAGGAAACGCTGATGCAGTAGCGCCACCGCTCTGCCGCCGACCCGCCGTGCACCGCACCGGCGGGTCGGCGGCGTACCCGCGTTCAAGGGCGCGCTATCTAGCTTGATTGAATGCAAAACCGCAGGCCAGACCGCAGACACGCGAGGCCCTGCGGGGAAGTGGGACGCTCATTTCCGGGCGGCGTACTGAGTCCAGGCGTCGGCCAGGGTCTCCAGCGCGGCCGGGGAAGCGCCGGCGGCATCGAGGTGGTCGACGTACGTCTCCAGCTCGTCGGGTTCCTCCGGCCAGTCGGTGTCCGCCGCGGCGTCCCTCGCGAGGTCTCCGACCGCGCCCCTGACCTGCGTGAACTGGCTCAGCCAGTCACCGAAGCCGCTCATGCGCCCACCCCTGTCTCTCGCCTGCAGTCCGACCGCCCGCACCTTATCCCGGCCCCGCCGCGCGCCCCTCACGGAGCGTGAGGGAATGGTGGGGCGAGGGACGCTCTTGATAGGGACGCACACGAGGGACGCACTTGGGACGCAGTGCGTCCGGAGGGCCCAAAGAGCGTCCCTGGGACGCACTGCGTCCCTGCTGCGTCCCAGGTGCGTCCCTGCCCCTGACCTGCCACGTGCCCCATATGCGGCTTTTTTTGGGACGCAGGGACGCACTTGACCCCCTCATCTCTGTTGGAATGTCGAGGAAGAGAAGAGAAGAAGAGGGAGAGGGGGGAGCCATCAGAGATGACGGGTAATAGTGCGTCCCTGCGTCCCAACTCCTGTCCGCGTGATCAACGGAAAGTGATCATCTTCGAGCTGCACCCGGCGACGAACCGTCGCATCGAACACGCCGCCCCGCCTTTGGGTGGCTCAGAGCAGCCACGTCGTTGTTCAAGCGCGCTTCGCGGCCGGAAGGCAGAACGGACCTTCGTAGGCCGGGCCGCAGCGCTCAGGCGGCCCGCACTGGCGTGGTGGGGCGGGTGACGTGCGGTAGGCCGCGGGCCGCGCCCGGCGACGGCCGGGAGGCCGGCCGCGGCCGGTTCGGCCGTCGTCGGTGAACGCGCGGCCCGCAAGGGGCCCGCACCCGGGGGTGCCAAGCGCGAACGCGCTTGTCCGTTCTACCTCTCCCCCCTCAGGGCGCGCCGCCGGGAGTGTCCCACCATTCAGAGGGCGTCCCACCAAGCCCTGGACGGCAGACCGCCCGCGTTCCCGCTTGCGGAAAAGCAGGCGAGAAGGCGGGCGGCAGGCTGGTCAGACGCAGAGCGGGGCGAGCGCGGTGTAGCAACTGATGCATACCGGCAGGGGGCCGCTGGTCTCGGCGCCGGTCTCGATACGGAGCAGCAGGCCGGGCTGGGCACCGGTCGTGCAGCCGGTGGTTCCGGGGCCGCGGTGGAAGATCGGGCACAGGCAGCGGCAGCCGCCGGGCCGGTCCTGTTCCCAGCCGAGGAGGACCGGCTGTCGCAGGGTGAGGATCGGTTCCTCGAATCCGTTCACGCGACGTCCCCGACGTGCTCGGGGCCGGGGTCCTCGACCTTGAGTCGCTTGAACAGGGCCTCCAGAGCCTGGTCCACGAGCGTCTGGGGGTTGAGGCCGGTCTGCTCGACCGCGACGGTCAGCCGCCGGTCGTTCGCGGCGAGGATGCGGACGGAGAGCATCTCGCGTTCTGGGCCGCGGGGCCGGCCCCGGCGCCGGGGGGCACGCCGGGGTGCTTTCGGCTCGGACGATTTGGGGGCACGGCCGTCGTCTCCGCCGTGCTCCTGGTCGTCGTTGTCGTCCGCAGCATCGCCAGCATTCCCGCTTGCGGAAGCGCCAGCGGCCCCATCGTCCCCGCCCCAGGAGTCAGGGTTGTCCCAGTCAGGTTCCTGGGCGCCGGACGGGTCGGCGGGGTCCTTCTCCCGCTTCTCCTGCTGGTTGTTCTTGGCCTTGTCGAGGAAGCTGGGCATCAGCTCCGTCCCTCCTTCAGGTGCGGCAGCGTGTGGAACAGGACCTCGCGGTACGCGGCGGTGAGGAGCTTGGCCTCGCGGCCGGGAGCGCTGGTGACCGGGGCGCAGGCCGTACGGCAGGTCTCGCGCACCGCGTAGTTCTTGATGACGGTCGGCAGGACCAGGTCACCGAAGTCCTCCTGGAGCCGGGTGTCCCAGTACCGGTGGATCTCACGGAACTCGCCGTCGCGGGGTACGAGGTTGCGGACGATCCCGGTCACCTCCAGCTGCTCGTTGAGGCCGCCGGGGATGTTGTAGTGCTCGATGGACTTCATGGCTTCCGTGGCGCCGGACCACCCGTCGTTGAGGAGGGTCGAGGGAATGAGGACCTTCCGCGCCGCGAGCAGGGCCGACCCGCCGATCTTGCCGCCAGCCCGGGGCGGCACGTCGAGGAACATGATGTCGACCATGTCGCGCAGCCCCCACAGCGCGCGCTTCAGCCGGAATTCCATCCCGGTGGCGGGGTCGGTCTCGCGGTTGCCGAATTCCCGCACGCACGGGAGCACGAAGACGTTCGACGGCCATTCCTTGCCAGCGCGCACCAGAACGTCCTGTGCGATCTCGGCGGGGTCCCGTGGTTTCTTCTGCCGGTCGACGTAGTAGATGTCGTTCACCGACCTCTTCGGATCCGTGATGCCGAGCTCGTCGGTGAGCGTGGACCGGGGATCGAGGTCCCCGGCACCGACCCGCAGGCCCAGCTCGGCGGCGACGGCGATGAGTCCCGCAGTCACCGACGTCTTGCCGACCCCGCCCTTCTCCGAGACCTCGGCGACGGTGTCGAGTCCTTCTACGGCCATCGGCCCTCCCTTCCATGTCAGGTAGGGCGAAGCCTGTCGAGCGGCGAGGCTAAGCGCAAGCCGGGTCGCACGCATTGCGGCCCGTAAAACCGCAAGCGAGAAAGCCAGCAGAAGAGCGAGAACATTTGCGCGCTATCTAGCTAGATTGGTCGCGATTGTGCAGGCAGGAGTGTTGCAGGATTGGTGGGAGGCAGTCAGCGGGTGGCGCGCTTGACCGCTGCGCGGACGATGTCGCCGGTGGTGACGACCTGGGCCTGAAGCTGGGCCTTCCGCAGTATCGCGTCGGCGTCCGGCCGGGGCGCCATCGCGGCGCACCACAGGTCGAGGATGGTCACGGCGCCGCGCCGTTCGGCCTCACGGAAGATGACCTCCGGGCCGTCTCCCCACCTGGTCTGCCACTCCCACAGCGCGGCGACTGCCGGCGCCGACGTCCAGTAGCAGCCGCGGGTGAGCTGGTCGGCGAGGCCGCCGGGGAGCTTGACGTACATCCGGCCGGTGAGGGTGGTGGGCTCGGAGCCGCTGCGCTGGTAGTGCTGCGGGCCGGTGCCGACCCGGCGGCCGGGCACCGCGGCCTCCTCGGCGGGGATGGGGTCGTACTCGCCGTCCATCTGTCGGCGCTTCAGCTCGGCGCGCACCTCGCGGGTCACCACCAGGTCGCGGGTCCCGGCGAGCTTGCCCCGCTCCCGGAGTCTGCGGAACTCCGTGCGGATCGTGCCGCGGGCCTGGCTCAGCGCCTTGCCCCGCAGGAACTGGATGCCGTACGCCTTCCGGGTTTCCTCCAGCCACTCCCGCTCGGCTTTCTTGCCGGCCTTCACCACCTCGTTCAGTGCGGTGAGGTCATCGGGCTCGACAGCAACCACGAAAGGCATCAGCGACATGGCGCGCAGTCTAGCTAGATACCCCGAGTCTCCAGTCGCCTTGCGCCTGCCCGTGCGCGCGTGCGATGGACGGTCTCATGAGTTCCACCGCGCTGGCTGAATAGCTAGCATTCCCGCTTGCTGTAAAGGTTCAAGCAAGCTAGATAACGCGCCCCTAAACGCGCAGGTCAACCCGCGTTTTTGGGTTGTTGCGGGAGTCCGTTGCGGGCCCTATCTTCGAGCCAAGCAAGCCGCGTCAAGGAGGTCGCAGTGCCGTCGTATGTCCCAGCGCTCCCCGATGTCACCCGCTACACCTGGTGGGGCGATGTCCCCGAGGGCCTGTTCACCAAGACCGACCTCGGCCAGCAGGGCCTCAAGCCCGGTTCGGACCCGGTGGGCCAGGTGCTCTACCACGGCAACAGTTACGCGCCGCTGTACGAAGGCGCCAAGGCTGTGCCGAAGAGGCCGTGTTCCCCCGCGCAGCGCGCTGTCCTCGACCGCGCCCGTGAGCTGCAGTACGTGTGCGGACGATGCGGCGACCGCCGCGACTACCCTCTCGGCAGCGGGCGATGGTGCGAGCCCTGCTCGTACGCCGCTGAGCTGTACGCCGCGCACGTGAAGGCCCAGAAGTTCGCCCGTGAGATCGTCAGCGACCCCGCCTCGACCCTCCTCGTCGTGGCGGCCGGCCCCGGCGAGTACGCGAAGCCGGAGACGGTCGCGGTCATCCGCGTCCACGACCAGGAGCTGCTGCACGAGGGCCCGGCCGGGACGTACGGCACACCGGAGCGCGGGGCGTTGCTCGACCGGCTCGATGCGCTCCTGGACGGGCGCCGCGTCGTCCACGAGACCGACCGAGGCCCGGTCAGCCGCTACCCGTCGATGCTCGTCACACCCCCCGGCCAGCACCTCACCAGCGAGCGCGACAACCTTCACGCGTGGCTGCGCCCGCACCGTGAGAGCCGCGAGAAGGCGGACTACGTCTCGCGGTTGTGGCGGGGCTGGTTCGCCTGGACGAGGGACGAGTGGTCCTCGATGGCGAGCGAACCCTGGGATCGGGAGCGCGGGGTGTGGGTCGCCTGGGACTGCACGGCGGGCGCCGCCGACGACGCCCGCGTCCAGGCCGTGCTCCTGCACCGGATCGCCGAGGGCACCGAGCCGGTGTGGGAGCGGGCCCGGTGGATCGAGGACGGCCACGGTGAGCCGGAACTTCCCCAACGCCGCCGCCAACGGACGACCACGGCGGCCTGACACCCCTTGCAACTCGCAGGGCCCGCGCCAGCACCGGCGCGGGCCTTCGCCGCACTGGATGGATTTCCGGTTGGACGGTGCAGATGCCTGGGATACTTCCGACCATGAATCAGCCGGGGGGAACGAGCGACAGGCCACGGGCACCGTGGTGGTACCGGGTGCCGACGGCCGCGGTCGGGCTCATTGCGTACGCCGTGGTGGGCCTCGTCATCTACACCGCCGTGTCGCAGTCCGCGCTCGCATGGGCCGGAGGCGGCCTGCTCGCCGCGCTGCTGGCCTCGGGCATCCAGGGAGCAGCCCAGCGGGCGCACGACGAGCGGAGCCAGTAGGCCGCCGGGTTACGCGGCCCGCATCGCCGCCGCAGCGGATTCGGCCGCCCATCCGCACAGCAGGTCGATGGCCGCGCCCGGGTTCCGGCGAGCGATGCCCCGAGCCATTCCGTCCCACGGCTGAGCAGCACGGGCTGGCGGCAGCCCGTCGATGTCGTCCGGCACTACGGGCGGCCAGAGCCGGGTCAGCCACAACCACGTGGCCAGCGGGGGATCGGTGGTGGTGGGCACGGCGGCGTCCGGGGCACTGTCGAGGCTGTGGGCCAGACGCTCGCCGACGACGACCACGGCCAGGTCCCGGACGTGGCCGGCGCCCCGCGCGCAGTGCTCGGCCAGGTCCGCCAGCGGCACGGCCTCGGGGGCGCGACCGGATCGGACGGCGAGCGCCTGGAGGACGATGGCGAGGACGCCGCGTATGCCGACGTAGTCCCAATGTCGATCGGTGCAGACGGCTGGGGGCTGAAGCACCGCGGCGACCCGCCCGGCGCGGGCCAGTGCTTGCACCCACTTGTCTGCCTCTCGGGGCGTGGACACAGTCAGTCCCCCCGCTGCGTCCCTGCACCGTGCCCGTACGAACGAGAGGTGGCGTCCGCTGCAGGCGGCTGCCACCCGAGGACACCTCGGGCACGCATGTCGGCGAGGGTGTCGACGTCGGGCTGGTACAGCGTGCCCCCGTCGAGGTCTGCGTCGGTCGCGTGAACACGGTGAGCCGCCGGGCCGGGACGGTTGTCTCCCGCGGGGTGGTCGTTGGGGCTGTGTGCGGCAGGGCCAGGTCCCAGGGGCCGGCGGCGGGTCGTCATCCCCGGATCGTACGTGTGACCGGCCAGGCCGTGATCCAAAGAAGTCGACGGGCGGAAACGGTCCTACTCGCTGTACTCGGGCACATGCCGCCCATCGTCCAGGCGCTTGTACGTGCCGGGCGGGTAGTCGGCGTTCAGCGTCAGGACCGGCCGACCGGTGCTGACATCGACGGTCCAGTCTCCGGAGCCGCCAGTCAGGATGAGCGGGGCTTCGTCGCCGATGCCGCACTCGGTGCTGGGACCGGTCGGGACAACCATCTCGATCGCGGTCGCATCGTCCAGTCCGGCGAGGAGCAGACGGAGTTCACCAACGGTCAGCGGGTCGGGGGCGTGCTGGTAGCGGTAGACCATGGCACGAGCGTGCCACGTGGTCGACCAGGGACCGGGGAAGCGCGCGAGCATTCCATTCCTCACCGGGGGCCAAAACGGTCGGGCGTCTCATCCGCGCGGCTGGACCTGTGGGTGGAGTGCCTGGATGGCCCGGCCGACCGGGCGGTCAGCTTCGGCGCGCTCGATGACCATGGCCATGATGCGACTCGGGGCGGTGACGGCGGCCGCGCCCGAGGCCATCACCCTGTTCGCGGAGGCTTCGACGTCTTCGGCGGCCCGAGCGGCCTCGCCGGCCTTCGCGGCGAGGTACCCCCAGCTGCCGCCCTGGAGAGCCTGGGAGCACGCCGAGACGCGGGCCAGCAGCGTGGTGTACGCCACGGCCAGCTTTTCCTCCTCAACCGTAGGGCCGGTCATACCTCCAGGCTACGACCCTCCGACCGGGGACCTCAGAAGGACGGCCAGTGGCTGGCGACCGCTCGGAGAGAAGTCCCGGAGCGTAGCCGGGTGCTGCCGCTGAGCCGATCAGAGCAGGAGATGGAAACGGTCGTTTGCGCCCCCGCCCGAGACTGAGCTGTGCAACAACCGATCGGTTGATGGACGCTCTGGCCGGAGGCTCGGATCTACCTCCTGCGGGTGAGTCCGACTGTCCAATAAGTGTGTTCAGAAACTCTGAATGTCCAACAAGTACCGCACCCCCATTTCTGTACAGTGATCACATGACGACACCTTCCCAGTGGGCAGAGAGCGGCGACGATGTCCTGGCCGCGTTCCCCGCGAACACCACCGGCGTGCTGATCGGCTACGCCCGGGTCTCCACGAAGGGCCAGCTCCTCGACCGGCAGATCGCCGCCCTGGAGAACGCCGACTGCGTCCGGGTCTTCTCCGACAAGCTGTCCGGCAAGAACGCCGAGCGCCCCGAGTTGTGGAAGGCGCTCGACTACGCGCGCCCCGGGGACACCATCGTGGTCCCCTCGCTCGACCGGCTCGGCCGATCCATCCAGGACCTCATCGCGATCGTCAGCGGCCTGCGCAAGCGCGGCATCGGTTTCCAGTCGCTGCACGAGTCGCTGGACACCACCACACCCGGCGGCCGGCTGGTGTTCCACGTCTTCGCCGCACTCGCCGAGTTCATCCGTGAGCTGATCGTCCAGGGCACGGTCGAGGGGCTGGCGGAAGCCCGCGCTCGTGGCGAGCGCATCGGCCGCCCGCCGGCGATGAGCGCAGAGCAGATCCGCCACGCCCGCGCGATGCTCTCGGACCCGGACGCGTCGATCACCTCCATCGCGAAGCTGCTCGGGATCTCCCGCACGACGCTCTACAAGTACGTGCCGGAGCTGAAGGCCGGGGGACGGCCCGTCGTGGGCGGCGCGACCCCCACGGCGGCGCTGGAGGCCGCTGAGAGCCACTGAGAGCGCCACAGGGCACCAACAGGGCCCCGGAAGTCGTCCACGGACGGCCCCGGGGCCCTCCGGCGTTCCTCGACCGCGCACGCGCGCGCCCGCGTTGGACGGTCCAGAAAGTCCAGAAACCTCGCGCGCGCCGGCGTCACGGCGAGCACGACCAGGAGCACGACGACGTCGACGCTCTGAGGGGCTGTTGAGGATGGGGCTTCTCACGGTCTCCGGTTCCCAGGGGTCCCGTAGAGAAGTAGTCGGCGCGCCGGAGCGACGACGCCGCCCCTTGACCGCCCAGCTCAGCGCCACACGACGACGGCGGCCGCCACCGCGTGGAGGCCAGTTGTAAGGCAAGCCGTAGGGCCAGTTGTAAGGCCACTTGTAGAGCAAGTTGTAAGGCAAGTTGTAGGGCAAGTTGTAAGGCAAGTTGTAGGGCAAGCCCGCGAGCGAGGACCAAGGTATCGACACTCCGGTGTCGATACGGCCTGACCCACGGGCGTCCACCGCCGCGCTCGGGTGCCCCGGTCAGCGCCTCTGCTTCGGCCCAGACTGGCCTTGCGTCGGCGGCCGGTAGGAAGGGCTGCTCTGGTGCACGACACGGGCACTCTGCTGTGCCTGAGCCTTCTGCAGGTCCGCGCGGGCTTTCACCTCGGACTCGTGGAGCCTGGGGTGCTGTTCGGCGATCCGCTCGCGCAGCTGCTTCTCGGTGCGGGCGTCCTTGGCGGTGGCCCGGTACATGGCGGCGTTTTCCCGCGCCGTGGTCGCCTGGCCGTGGTACCGGGCAACCCGCTTCTCGTCGCCGGTGTCCTTCTGCTGGGCACGGGCGGGCACCTTCGTCTCGCGCATCTCGGCGAGCCGGGTCGCGAGGGTGTCGACGTGCGGGGCCTGGCGCTCGGTGGCACCGAGGACGGTGACGTACGGGCTGTCCCGCAGGACCTTCCACGCGTCCGCGGCGGCCTGCCGGGCGGCGACCCGGGCGTCGGCGCCCTCGCGCCACGCGGCTGCCCGGTCCGCCTCTGCCTGCTTGGTCAGCTGAGTGTGTTCCTTGCGGGAGGTGCCCGCCATGCGCAGCGCGAAGCGGCTCTTGCCGTCAGCGGCCCCGAGGACCCGAAGGTGTTCGTCGGCGGTCGCGGCGACCTCGGCGGCCGCCTTCTCCCGGGCCTGCTCGACACGGGCGGCGGCCAGGTGCTCGTCGGCCTGGTCCAGCAGCACGTAGATGGGCGCCACCTCGATCTGGCCCAGGCTGGTTCCGCCGGCCTCCGCCTCGGCGATCTCCTGGAGCAGCGCTCGCTCGGATTCCTCGGCGGCGGCCGCGGCCCGGTCCTCGTGCCGGGCGTCGACGGGCCCGGTCGCGATGAGTTTGGTCAGCTCCTGGTCGGTGTGGCCGCCGTACGGGCGCTGGCTCCACGCCCGTGTCCCGGCCAGCTCCCGTTCCTCGCGCATCTCGACCAGGCGCCGCTCCTGCTCGTCGCTCAGCCGGTACTCGCGCGGCTGGGCCTCGTCGTGGCGTGGGTCGTGGCGTGTGACCGACCTTGCGCGGGCGGCCTTGGAAATGACCGTGCGCGTCGGCGACGGCACAACGGCCGGGGCCGGCGGCTCGTGCAGGAGGTCGGAGACCATGCTGTCCGGCCGCGACTGCCCCAGGAACCGGGCGTAGGCGTCGACGGCGCGCTCCAGGCGCTCCTTCTCGGTACGGGCGTCACCGAGCCGGGCCCGGGTGTCCTCGCTCTCGATGACCGCGAGCGGCAGCCACAGGTGGTTGGCCTTCCTGCCTCGGGTCAGGCCCGGGTACGCCGCGTGGGCGTTGGCTCCGTGCCCGTACATCAGGGACGTGTCACAGGTCATCCCCTGCGAGGCGGCGATCGTCATCGCGTACCCCAGCGACAGGGCACCGGAGGCGACTTGGTCCGGCGTCAGCCACGCGGACACGTAGGCGTCGTCCTGGCCGCGCTCGCGGGTGCGCCACGTGATCTCGACCCGGCCGTCGTCGGCGAGCTGGCTGACGACGGCTCGGTACCCGTTCAGCAGGTCTGGCCCTGCACCGCGCCTCGACCTGTAGTCGTTGACGCGGACCCGTACGGCGTCGCCTTCGGCGAGGGTGAGCCGGTCCCCGCCGGGCAGCGCGTAGGTCCGTTCGTCACCGAGTTCGCCGGCGGCGCGGCGGATCTGCTGTGCCCCCAGGTTCAAGGCGTCGACGTCGGCGTTGCGGGCGGCGAGGACCACCAGCTCGTCCAGGAGGTCGTGGGTGTCGGGCCAGCGGTCGCGCCGGAGCTCGTCCCACGTCGTGAGGATCTGGGAGCGGGCCTCGTCCGCCGACTCGGTGGGGTGGACACGGCCGCGGTCGGCGAGCAGCCGGAGCGCCTGGTCGTGGTCGCCGGTCCGCCACACTTCCAGCGCGTGCCGTTCGGCGGCGTCCTCCTGGCGGCGGTTCTCGTGCAGGGTGAGCCCGCCGACCAGCCGGTGGGTTTCCTTGAACCAGCCGCCGGCCCCGATCGCCTGGAGCTGGAGTGGGTCGCCGATGCCGATGATCTGCGTCCCGGTGCGGGCCGCCTCGCGCATCAGGACCTCGGCCGCCCGATCGTCCACCATCGTGGCCTCGTCCACGACCAGGACGTCGACGCCGGTGAGCCCGCTCCCAGTACGGATCCGCTGGAGCCAGGCCGCGACCGTACGCGCCGGAATCCCGGACGCCTGGTTGAGCTGCTGGGAAGCCACGGCGCTCAGGCACGCACCCGCGTACGTGGTGCCGGTCGCGTCCCACCCGATTCGGCACGCCTCCATCAGCGTGCTCTTGCCCGCCCCGGCGACGCCGACGACGGTGTCGATGCCGTGCCCGCCGGTCAGCAGCCGGGTTACCGCCGCGCGCTGTTCCTCGGACAGTTCGAAGCCGACCGCGACCTGGAAGACGTCGACGGCGGCCGCCGACTGATCGGGGGTCAGCGCGATGCGGCCTTCGCCGTGCCGGGCGAGCGCCTGGTCCCGTACGTACGCCTCGGCGTCGAGGATGTCCTGGGTGGTGTAGCGGGCGGTCGACGTCATGACGTTGGACCCGTAGTCCGGCACGCGGACCGCGTACCCGGCCACGTCCAGGACGTCGTCGACGAGCTCGTCCAGGCGGCCGACCTCGTCGGCGCCCAGGCCGTACGGCAGGGCGTTGCCGACCGCCGCGAGCAGCTGCGCGCGGCTGAACGTCTTCGCGCTCGCGGTGAGCCCGGTCTCGGGGTGGAACACGATCTGGGCGAGGTCGGACGGCGGGGGAATCAGCGGCCCGCCGGAGCCGTCGGCGGCGGGGCCGCTATCCGGGCCGGGCGGTCCGGGGGCGGCGGCCGCGACCATCGCGTCGACGTCGACCCCGGCCTCCTCGGCGCGCTGCCGCCAGCTCTCCCGCATCGCCGACGCGTCACCGCGGTGCTTGGCGCGCAGGGTCTCAGCGGCGGCACGGTCGCGCTCCTGACGCCCGGCCTCGTCCCCGGCGAGATCCACGATCCGCCCGTGGCGGCGGGAGAACAGGTCCCGAACCGGCTCGGGGATCCCGTCGACCTCCCAGGCGCCGGTGCGCTCGGCCTGCTGCCGGCGCACACCGAACCGCTGGTAGGTCAGTGAACGGACCCGGGCTTTGAAGTAGGCGTCGGCGCTGGCCGCGTGCCGGTGCAGGTCCTGCCCTGAGTTGGCGATCGACCGCCACTCGCCGTCCTCGCACAGGGCCATGTTGGCGATCGTGACGTGGAGGTGGAGGTGCGGGTCGCCGGGCAGCCCGTCACCCATCGGCCGGGCCGCCTGGTGCTCCACGGACCACGCGAGGAGACCGCCCGTGGCGAGCCGGACTGGCTGCCCGTCTTCGGAGCCGACCGCGTACCCGACCCAGCGCTCGACCTCCCGGATCGTGTCGCGCGCGGCTTCGTGCACCAGGTCGCGGTACTCCCGCTCGTCCAGGTCGGACATGAGCCCCGGCAGGGTGCTGTCCGACTTGGTGAGGTCGAGCATCAGATCCCAGCCGCGGACCCGGTCATCGACCCGCTGGTCCGCGTGCTCCCGCGCTTCGGCCAGCTCGGTCTCGCCGTAGATGTCGTCCAGCGAGAGGCCGGCGGCGCGGGCGAGCTTGTGCAGGGTCGTCACCTGCATCCGGTGCCGGTCGCCGAACCGGTGGACCATCCGATGCTGCTGGGCCAGCACCTTCTGCTGCTTCGGCTTGCCCTCCAGCAGACCGGCGCCCGTCACACCCTTCTCCTCGGCGGCGGCCTCGATCGCCTCGACCAGCCGCGCGGTCGTCAGCTTCGCGGCCGGGTGCGCGCGGGCCGACGTCTGTGTACGGATCAGCCGGGCGCCGGTCTCTGGGTGGCAGCCGCTCATGAGCCGCCGGGCGGCCTGCTTGCCCTCCTTGTCCAGCACAGCGCCGGCGGTCAGCCCGACCTCCGCGAGACCGCTGCCCATCCACACGAGCGGGGAGTCCGTCTCCTCCCGCAGCCGGTACTCCAGCGCCGGGTCGGCCACCTCCTGGACGACGTCGTCGGCCGCCACGACCGAGCACCCGGCCTGCTCCCGCAGCCGGTACTCGACCTGCTCGTCGTCACGGATCGCTGTCACCCAGGCCACCGGCCACCCCCGTTCGTGCTGCCCCGTCAGCGAGGCTTGTGCGCTTGTGCGTTCCCGGCGTGCCGGGGTTCCCCGACAGGGGAACCCCCTTCGTGCTTCCCCTGTTTTTGATCTTGACCGGAACGGTCAGTGTCGACTGGGTCGGCGTGGCCGGGGTCCATCACCGTACGGCCGGATCCGCCGCTCACCAAAAGGCTGCTCAGCCAGAGAACGGCCAGCTACGACAACCGGCAGTTGTCGCCGGGCGATGCGGAGGCTCGCCGCAGATCCTCCGGGCTCAGCCGCTGTGCTCATGTCTGTGCGGGCGGCGACGTACGCTCAGACGGAAGCGACCCCCGGCACTTACCCTGCCGGGGGTCGCTTCGGTGGTACGGAGGGTCAGGGCCCGGCGATGAGCCAGAGGATCAGCACCGCGTCCAGGCCGACGTTGAACCGGTAGACGACGGAGATCCCCCGCCCGCCGGTCTCCTCGGGCAGTAGCTCGATGACCCACGACGTCGAACGGGGGTCGGCGTCGGGCAGACCGCGGGCCCGCTCGGAGTCCGGGTCCTCCTCAAGGAACCGGCGGACGGATTCGACGGCCGCCTGCTCGCTCGGGCTGAGATCGGCCCGCAGTAACTTCTCGGCGGCGTCGCTGAGGAAGGCGTGGGTCACCGGGCGCCCGCCTCGTCCAGCTTGCGGCGCAGCTCGTCGGCAACGTCCTCAGTGCTGCGCATCAAGGCGGCCATCCCCTGCGGGTCGCACCGCAGCAGGACCCGGTGCCGGTACGCCTGGGTGATCTCGCGGACCCGGGTGAGGTCGTCCAGGTCCGCGTCCGCCAGCTCCCCCTCGAACTTGTCGGCGTCGCCGGGGATGCCCCAGACGCGCAGGGCGGCGCGCAGCTCGGCGAGCGTGCGCATCGGCGGTACGACGTCGTGGTGTTCGGGCTGTGCTGTCACGGCCTCTCCTTCGGTCGGTGGTGTCGAGTCTCCTACGCGTTCGCGCTCGGGACGGCCTCTTCGAGCGCCACGATGACGAGGGCGTGGTCGACCAGCCGGTGCTTCGGGATCTCGCCCCGGTCGGCCTTCTCCCGGAGTGCCGGCAGTTTGCCGAGCACGACGACCAGGAGGTCGAGCAGTGCACCGAGGATGCGCGGCCGGGCCTCGGTGTACGCCTCCCACAGCTCCGACTCCGGCCGGGGTGCGGTGATGCGGTCCAGCTCCACGACGACCATGCGGTCCACCAGGTCCGCCCGCAGCTCGTCGGGCGCGATGGCCCCGGCAAGGATGACCGCCCGGCTGGGCTCCTGGGTGGTGACCGGGGTGTCGGTGTAGAGGGGGCGCCGCACCACCGTGCCGCCCGTCACCGCGTGGCACAGGCGGTCCGAGGCCTCCTCGGGGATGCGGGTGACGTTGTCGAACACGGCGACCGACGCGGCCCCTGCCGCCTGCCACGCCTCCTCGTTATGGGGGAGCCGGCCGAAGGGGACCACGGCCGGGTCCAGGAGGTGTGCGAGCATCCGGGCCGTCACGGACTTACCGCTGCACTGCTCGCCGGTCAGGAGCAGCACGGGGCGCGGGACGTCGGGGATCAGCCCGGTGACGAGCCAGGGGACGATGCGCGCCCACGATTCGTCCGTGACGTTCAGCAGCCCGCGCAGCTCGGTCAGCGTGCCTCCGCTGACGGGCGGGAGCGGTTCGGTGTTCGGGTGGTTCATGTCTGTCCTTCTGATCGGCCGGGGCCGCCGATCGGCCCCGGGGTCCGTCTGTCCAACGAGCAAGGTCACATCTTGTACGCGGCGATGGCGGCCGCAGCGTCGATCCCGGTGGTGCTGGTCGCCAAGGTCACCGGTCGCCGAGGAGCTGCGCGACCATCGGCCCGGCCTGCTCGTTGACCTGCCGGACGATCTCGTGGACTACCTGCTTGGCCTCCTCCACCAGGGCACGGCCCTCGGTGTGCTGCGGGGCGGGCAGGTCCCAGCCGGTGGTGGGGACGAGGATGTGCGACACGGTCAGGACGGCGGGGCGGTCACCCTTGATCTCGGGCTCGTACGCGTGGCGGTACGTGTCGTCGCGGTCCGCGTAGTTGTACTCGGACGTCCAGTCCTGCCAGGGGTGGCGGGGGCGCCGGTCGCCGAGGAGGTCACTGTGCCGGAGCGGGACGGAGACCTTCAGCAGCAGGTCGCCGTTCTCGGTGAAGGCGGTGGTGACCGACTCCAGGTCGGGGCGCAGGTTGACGTACCCGATGAGGATCGGGGGCGTGGCGACCTCCCAGGCCGCCGCGGCGAACTCGTCGGCGGTCAGCGGGGTGCCGGGCTCCTCGTACTCGTGGAACTTCGCGGGCCGGTCGGTGATGTAGGCGCCGTAGCGGCTGTGGCCGTTGCTGGCCTGCTCGCGGTCGCCGCGCTCGTCAACGCGCAGGAGCGTGGTGGGTGTCCAGTCGGTCATTGGTGCGGTTTCCTCTCTGGAACGGTGCGGGGCCACCAGATTTGCGGCCCCGGGTCCATCTTGGTGTTCGGGTCGGACAGGGCGGGGCGATTCAGCGGGAGTGCACTCCGGAGGGCAGCAGCGGCTTGTCGACGTCGCGGTGTTCGATCGTCACCGTGTGGCCGGCGGCCGTCAGGATCTCGTGGCTCCGGCGGGCCAGACCGACCGAGCGGTGTCGGCCCCCGACGCATCCCCAGGCGATGACGACCTCGGCGGCCGGGGCGGTGTCCTCGATGAGGCCGAGCGCCAGGGCGACCGCGTTGAACGCCCACCGCTCGGCGCCCGGGGTGCTCAGGACGTGGTCGTACACCGGCTGGTCGAGGCCCGTGAGGTTCTTCAGGTTCTCGTCGTGGAACGGGTTCCGGAGCTGGGCCCGGAGGTCGTAGGTGAACTCGGCGACGGGCGGGGTGCCGTGGCCGTAGCCGAAGGAAACGATGCGGATCGACGTCATGTCAGCTCTCCTCGAAGCGGGCGATGGCGCAGGACCGGCAGAGCGGCATCTGCCGGTGGTCGGTGTCCTCGGGGTACAGGGCGGTGCTGAACGGGTCCGGCATCACGACGACGTCGGACTTGGTCTGTCCGCACTCCTCACAGACCAGGAGCGGCTGCAGGAGCCCGAGGGCCTGGTCGATCCGCTCACCGGTGCTGTCCTGGGCATACGCCTGGGCCTCGTCCAGCAGCTCGACGACGTGGTCGATGTCGTCGTGGTCGACCTCGGTGATGGAAACGGTGATGGTGCCGATCACGTCGGCGATGGCCTTCAGGACGCCGTTCTCCTGGTTGCGCAGCGCCCGGAGAGCGGCTGCGTGCGGGGCCACGTCCTCGGTGCGGGTGGCCGCGTCGCGGATCCGGTCCAGACCCACCTGGACGATGGCGAGGGCCGCCTCCAGCTCCTGGTCGAGCGTCATCTTCGGCGTGCTGGTCACGAAGGGGTTCCTCTCGGGTTGAGCGGGCGGGCGCCGAGCGGCGCCCGCCCCTGCTGGGTGATCTTGGGGAGTGCCCCGGGCCGGATTCGATCCGGCACCCTCACGGCGTTGCCGGGGCGGGTCTGACCTGCTAGAGGGCTGCGATAAGGAGTGCGGCGACGCCGAGGAACAGGTGGTGGAACGACTGGTCGAGGGCGTAGGCCCCGGTGCCCATGTGCGCGGCGGGCTTCCCGTTGGCCTGCACCGGGTGGGCCGGGTGGGCTCCGGTGCCGAGGTTGTAGAACTCGGCCTGCCCCAGGACCTTGGCAAGGCGGGCGAGGGTGCTGCGGCGGTCCGCCCACCAGTGGGTCGCGGCGTCGATGCCGAGGCCGGCCACCATGCCCAGGACCGTGACGTGGAGGTCGAGGACCAGGACCACTGCGGTGAGCAGGATCCCCTTCGTGACGGTCAGTCCGAGGACGTGGCGGGCGTCTGCGAGGCGCCCGACCCATCCCGGCTGGCCCTTGTGCGCGGCCTGGCAAGAGGTCTGGACCCAGTGGTCACCCACGCTGTGCCCGATGAACAGTGCGACGAACACGGCGGCGAAGACTGCTGCGGTCATGATGACTGGTCTCCTCTAGTTCAAGCTGTCATTTCCGCTTGCTTTCTCGCTTGCGGTAATTCGAGTATGCAGACTCCGAGTCTGCATGTCTACTGATTCGCAGACTCAGAGTCTGCATGATGGGTGTTTCTGCTGGTCAGTGCCCTAAAAAAATCTCTCGCACGTTGTCGGGCGGGTCTGCTCTCCCGGTGCGTTCCGGGCGTGATCCGGCTCTCAGGACGCTCTCTCGGTGGTGGGACGCTCCTGTCGGGGCGCTCCGGAGAGGGGGAAGGTAAAGCGGACAAGCGCGTTCGCGCTTGGCACCCCCGGGTGCGGGCCCCTTGCGGGCCGCGCGTTCACCGGCGACGGCCGAACCGGCCGCGGGGCGGCCTCCCGGCCGTCGCCGGGCGCGGCCCGCGGCCTACCGCACCTCACCCGCACCACCACGCCCATGCGGCCCGCCTGAAGCGCCACGGCCCGGCGGGCCCCCTTCTGCCACCCAAAGCGGGGGCGGGCAGGTGTGTGGTGCGAGGACGTTGCCGGGCGCGGGTCAGCTCCGGGCGTTCGCCTCGCGGCAGGGACGGCAGGGCGGGTCGTAGATCGTGCCGCGCCCGGTGTTGCCAGAGCCGCCGCACTCGGTGCACCCGGCGTCGGCGCCGGGGTCGAGACCCCAGGAGTGCCCGCACGTCGTGCACCTCGCGCAGTCGGCGGAGTCGTCGGTGCCGGGGATCGGCAGGCCGAACTCCTCGGCGCCGGCGGTCTTGCAGAGCGGGCAGGTGATGACGACGGCCAGCGCGGTCCGGCACCCCTCGCAGGTGACCGTCCACACGTACCCGTCGCGGACCAGGCGGTCGACGACGGGCATCGGGTAGACGGCGCAGGCCAGGGTGAAGTGCTGGCGGTCGCCCGCGTACCGGGCCGCGTGGACAGTGCCGCCCGGTTCGATGGCGCGGCGCCGGTGGGTCTCGTACGTCGGCTTGAGCACGGCCGTCACCGCCCGACGATCATGTTGCCGTGGCCGTTGAGCATGTGGTCCACGCACGCCGGGCAGTCCTCGCGGGGCTTGAGGTGCTTGTGCGCCTCGCGCGAGGCGTACGCGTGGTACCAGCACTGCCTGCATTCGCCCTTCGGCGGGTTCTGGGCCTTCTGGCTTGCCATCACTGTCTCCGATCAGCGGTTGAAAGTGGTGTTGGACCGGCCGAAGCCGCGGTTGTTGTTCGTGACTCGGTTCGTGACGTACGTGCGGTTCTCGACCGTCGTGCGGCTCATCGCGGCGGGCGCGACCTTCCAGGCGACGATCCCGATGGCCAGCCACACCAGGGCCCCGGCACCGAGTCCGGCGAACGCGCTGACCACCTGGCCGACGCCCCAGCCGGTGCCGGCCGCGAGTACGCCGCTGGCCGCGAGGCACTGGGCGCGCGGGTCGAGGACGGGCCGCGGGGAGAGGTCGCGGGACGGCGTCGGCTGCATGACCGGGGCGGCGGACCGGCGCATCGGGACCATCTGCCCGTACGCGTCCGGCACCCAGACCACCGGGTCGTTCTCGGCGTACGCCTGCTCCTCGACGAGCCGGGGCGGGCCGAACTTCCAGAGCTGGGGGGCCTGGTGCGGGGTGACGTCGATGTCGTACGGACGGTACGGCTGCACCGTGGCCTCGGTGCTCGGGATGTAGGGAGCGCGGTCGGTGCTCACGGTGGCAACCTCGGTTTTCTCGTTCGAGCGGGGAGGGGCCGGCCCCCGGGGATCCCGGGGGCCGGGTCGGTCAGTCCTGCGTGGTGCGGTACTTCTTCGTGCGCTTGGCGACGTGGTCGCGGGAGAAGGCGGTGGCCTCGGCTGCGTCGAGTTGGAGGGCCTCGCCCTTGTCCAGCTCGGCCGCGATGGCCTGCCACATCACCTCGTCGGCCGCGGCCTTGGCCTTCTCCGCGTCCTCGTGCGCCTGGTCGCGGGTCTTCTTCAATTCGGCGATGCGCGCCTTGGCGGCGGCGCGGGTCTCGTTGTCGGGGCGGGGCATTTCTGGCTCCGTTTCGGTGTCGGGGATGATGTGGCTCCCCCCGCTGCACTTGCGGAGCGGGATCGGGGCCCGTGGCGGCCGGCGGACCTTGGCCGGGATGGCGGCCGCCACGGGGCGTCCCTACTTCGGGGGGACCTTCGGGTGGGGCACCGTGGCCTCGGCGGCTTCGGCGATGTCCTGCAGGACCACGGCCATGGCGGTGGCAGCATCCTCCAGGCTGTCGGTGAGGGACGCGCAACCGAGGGCATCGGCACGGGCCTTGAGAGCTGTCAGGTAGTGCCACCCGTCGTGCATGTCGTCGTGCAAGGCGATCAGGCCGGGCTGGAAGGCGTAGAAGTCGTCGAGCCGGGCGGCGCCCCGGGCGTGCGTGCGGGCCCGGTCGGCAAAGGCGTTGAACGAGTTCTCGGCGATGACCTCACGGACGTCCTCGGCGGACTCGTAGGCCCAGGACCTGCCCATGAGCCTCATGAAGATCCGGGCGATGGCGTTCGGCACGATGGTCTCCTGTCTGCTTTTTCGCTGGCGGATTTGCTGTCGACTTCGCAGGCGGTCAGCGGATGACAGCCGCGGCCACGATCAGCCCGATGGCCGCGAGGCTCATGACGAGCCAGGTGAGGATCTCCCAGGTGGACTCACGCACGATGTCTCTCCCTTTACTGCTTGCCGTCCGGGGCTCCGGCCTGTCCGGGCCCGCTCTGCCGCCCCCAGCCTTCGGGCTGGGGACGACAGAGCAGACCGGGTCAGACCATGTCGCGGAACTCAGAGGTCATGTCGCTGACATACGAGAGGTGGCCAGCGGCCT
>NZ_JBVKBV010000041.1:0-25908 GCF_055635345.1 Streptomyces sp. NPDC111516
ACCGCCGCCCTGCGCGTATCTCACACCCCACAGCTACCGACCCGACTCAGCCGCTGTCAGGCGAACGGCCCGACATCACCCAATCAAGTTCAGTATTCCGGGACCGGCTTGACGCGTTCCAGGGGGACGTCCCACTCAAGGCCACCACCTTCGGGGCGCATGAACGCCTGACGGCTGACCACATTGCCGCCCTCCTTGGTGCACTCCTCGATCACGCCGACGTGGCCGGTGCGTTCCGAGATCGTGTCCTCGACGAGCGTGCCGCGCGGATACGGCAACTCCCCGTGGCTCAGCATCGTCGGCGGCTTCTCGTGCATGGCATCCCGTCCCCTCGTTGCCCTGACCAGCGGGTATCGCGGTATCGCGGATAACGGCGTGCTCTTACGGTCAGAGAGTGACTGGGGATCTTGATCGAAGCCGTCCGATCTGGCGGCAGGTGGCCGCGATCGTTGAGGCGCGCGTCGCCGACGGGGCCTATCCGCCGGGCAGCCGCGTGCCGGGCATCGTTGAGCTGAGCGCCGAGTTCAACATCGCCGCGTCGACAGCGCAGAAGGCTTTGTCGCACCTGCGGACGACCGGCGTCGTGCGCACCGAGCTGGGCTTGGGCACCTTCGTCGCCGACAAGTAGAAGGCCGTCTTGCGTGGAGCCCCGGAGAGACGTCTCTCCGGGGCTCCGGTGCGCGGTCAAAGCACGCTGAACGTGGACAACACAGCTAGGCAGAGAATCATGCAGCCAGCGAACGCGCCGCCGCCGGACAGGACTGCGTCATTGATCGGCGCTCCTGAGGAGTGGTTGATCCAGGCGGCCACGATGGCGACGATGGCCGAGATTAAGACGCAGATGACGATCACGAGCAGCTTGACACCGAGAGTCAGTTTCACTTCCGACCTTCCCGTTGGCGGTCGGAGTCTGTGGCACGCAGCTCTCAGCCCGACCACCACGTATACGTGTGGTCCTGCTGAGGCCGTGCCGACGTCAGGCTCTCGGTGCCTTTCCAGGGCGCACTTAGGACGCCTTCACCGCCTTACTCTGCGCCCTCTGCGCCTTGCTTCTGGCTCGACGTCCCGAGGAAGCATGCTCGGGATCGCTGGGCTTTCTGCGGCCCATTTCCTTGCCTGCGACTCAGTCCGAGCTGGTCCATCAACTGAGGACGGCCAGCTACTCAACTTCACGGAGGCGTCGGGCACTCCGCTCGCAGCACGAAGAACCGTACCTGAAACAGGAGGCGTTGGGTGACCAGGCGGCCACGGTGGCTCTCCCCAGGGCTCGTGCTGGCGGGTGCGGCCGGGCCGCCGGACGGCCGGGCGTCATGTTGAGGCATCGGTTCCCGCCGGCGACACGACGAGTTACTGGTCTCAATACGAGAAGTGACAGCCGCGGAGAGGGTCGGCGACACCCTTCCTACTTGCGGAAACCGCAAATTGCGCCCGGCTGAAATCCCGTGCTCCACTGGGTGCAGCCGGGCGGCTCAGCCCCCGGTCAGGCCCCCGCTTCGGCGGCGCGATGAGGTTCCCGCGATAGGCGGCTCTCCAGTCCAGATCTCCGACGGGAACCCCATGCCTGCACGCACATCCGCTGTTCCGGCAAGGTCGCGAAGTACCCGGGCGACCCGGTGCGCTCGTGCGACATGGTGGACGCCGACGCGATCGAGGCCGCCGTCTGGTCTGACGTGGTCGGCCTGCTGGGCAGCCCGGACCGTCTCAAAGCCATGGCGGCTGAGTGGGTCGGCATGGCCGCTGGCGAGCAGACCAACCACGCCGACCGCATCGGCGACGGGTCTGTCGGCGCGCATGTCATTTGTCGTCCACGCGCCAGGTGTCCGGGCAGCCCCGCCTCCCTCCCGCGTCATGACGCGTACTGTGCGAAGCGGAGCATGGTGCGGCCGCGCACACATACGACCGGAGCGAGGAGGCATAGTCGTGGATCACTCCCGGTGGAAGACACGGCAGACCAGAAAGCTTCTGGGGGAGACAGTCGAGGAGTCGTCCGCCTACATCGAGGCCGGGTATGCCTTCGCGTTGGGGCAAGCTGTCTACGACCGGCGGACCGAACTCGGGCTGTCGCAGACCGAGCTGGCCCGTCGCGCAGGGATGACGCAGCCGCAGATCTCCAACATCGAGGGCGGCGACTCCATTCCGACCCTGGCTCTCCTGACGCGCCTTGCCAAGGCCTTGGATGCTTCGCTCACCATTGATCTGGACGGCGACACGGCGTTCTCCTTCACCGCGCACGAGCACGGCGGACCTGGCGGGATCGCCACGGGCGGGCGCTCCTCGGCCGCCTGACGCAGCTCACCCCCCGGCACGCATATGGCGCGGGCCGGCCCGAGGCGCCGATGCCCGGCGGCAGACTCCCTGGTCCGGGACGCGGGCCCCGCTCGTATGCTCGCTCCATGACCGATCCTCAGCGCGGACGTCCGACCACCAACTCCATGCGGCGGGCCCTCAAGCGCGCCCGCGACGGTGTCGCCCTCGATGTGACCGAGGCCGCCGTGCTGCTCCAGGCGCGCGGCGACGACTTGACGGATCTCGCCGCCTCGGCCGCCCGGGTGCGCGACGCAGGGCTCGAAGCCGCGGGCCGGCCGGGTGTCATCACGTACTCCCGCAAGGTCTTCATCCCGCTGACCCGACTCTGCCGCGACACGTGCCACTACTGCACCTTCGTCACCGTCCCCGGCAAGCTCCGGCGCGCGGGTCACGGGATGTTCCTGTCGCCCGACGAGGTGCTGGCCATCGCCCGCGAAGGCGCGGCCCTGGGCTGCAAGGAAGCGCTGTTCACGCTCGGCGACCGGCCCGAGGACCGCTGGCCCGAGGCGCGGGAGTGGCTGGAGGCCGAGGGGTACGACGACACCCTCGCGTACGTACGCGCCATGGCGATCCGGGTCCTGGAGGAGACCGGCCTCCTCCCGCACCTCAACCCGGGCGTGCTGACCTGGACCGACCTTCAGCGGCTCAAGCCCGTCGCCCCGTCCATGGGCATGATGCTGGAGACGACCGCCACCCGTCTGTGGTCCGAACCGGGCGGCCCGCACCACGGCTCCCCGGACAAGGAACCGGCCGTACGTCTGCGCGTGCTCGAAGACGCGGGCCGCTCCAATGTCCCGTTCACCACCGGAATCCTGATCGGAATCGGCGAATCGTACGAGGAGCGCGCCGACTCCCTCTTCGCGCTGCGCAAGACCGCCCGCGCCTACCACGGCATCCAGGAAGTCATCGTCCAGAACTTCCGCGCCAAGCCGGACACGGCGATGCGCGGCATGCCGGACGCCGAGCTGGAGGAACTGGCCGCGGCCATCGCCGTCGCCCGGCACATCCTCGGCCCGTCCGCGCGCATCCAGGCCCCGCCGAACCTCGTCGACGCCGAGTACGCGCTGCTCATCGGCGCGGGCATCGACGACTGGGGCGGCGTCTCCCCGCTCACCCCCGACCACGTGAACCCCGAACGCCC
The DNA here is from genome assembly GCF_055635345.1 of Streptomyces sp. NPDC111516. Lineage (NCBI taxonomy): Bacteria > Bacillati > Actinomycetota > Actinomycetes > Kitasatosporales > Streptomycetaceae > Streptomyces > Streptomyces sp. NPDC111516. The sequence continues at coordinate 3,449 of NZ_JBVKBV010000041.1, forward strand.
CTGGCCGCACATCGACGAACTGGCCGCGAAGACCGCCGAGGCGGGCTTCACGCTCCGCGAACGCCTCACCATCCACCCCGATTTCGTCAAGCGCGGCGAGCCCTGGCTCGACCCCCGCCTCCTCCCGCACGTCCGCGCCCTCGCCGACCCGGAGACGGGACTGGCCCGCGAAGGTGCGATCCCCGCCGGCCTGCCCTGGCAGGAACCCGACGAGGAGTTCGGCGCCAGTGGCCGCACCGACCTGCACCGCACCATCGACACGGAGGGCCGCACCGGCGACCGCCGCGAGGACTTCGACGAGGTGTACGGGGACTGGGAGGCGCTGCGCGAGGCCGCCGCTCCCGGCATGGTCCCCTCTCGCATCGACACCGATGTGCGCCAGGCGCTGAGCCAGGCGGCCGACGACCCGACGAAGCTGACCGACGACCAGGCGCTCGCCCTGCTCCACGCGGACGGCCCGGCGCTCGACGAACTGTGCCGGATCGCGGACACGCTGCGCCGTGACGTGGTCGGTGACGACGTCACGTACATCGTCACCAGGAACATCAACTTCACCAACGTCTGCTACACCGGCTGCCGTTTCTGCGCCTTCGCCCAGCGGCGCACCGACGCCGACGCGTACACCCTCTCCCTGGACCAGGTCGCCGACCGCGCCGCCCAGGCATGGGACGTCGGCGCGGTCGAGGTCTGCATGCAGGGCGGCATCCACCCGGACCTGCCCGGCACCGCGTACTTCGACATCGCACGGGCCGTGAAGGAACGCGTCCCCGGCATGCACGTGCACGCCTTCTCGCCGATGGAGGTCGTCAATGGGGCGACCCGCACCGGCATGTCCATCCGCGACTGGCTGATCGCGGCTAAGGAAGCCGGGCTGGGCTCGATCCCCGGCACGGCGGCCGAGATCCTGGACGACGAGGTCCGCTGGGTCCTCACCAAGGGCAAACTGCCGACGGCGACCTGGCTGGAGGTCATCAGGACCGCCCACGAGGTGGGCCTGCGCTCCTCCTCCACGATGATGTACGGCCATGTCGACCAGCCCCGCCACTGGCTCGGCCACCTGCGGACCCTGGCCCGGCTCCAGCAGGAGACCGGCGGCTTCACGGAGTTCGTCACCCTCCCGTTCATCCACACCAATGCCCCGGTCTACCTGGCCGGCATCTCCCGCCCCGGCCCGACCGACCGCGACAACCGGGCCGTCACCGCCATGGCCCGGCTGCTGCTCCACCCGCACATCACCAACATCCAGACCAGCTGGGTGAAGCTCGGTACGGAGGGCGCGGCCGAGATGCTGCGCTCGGGCGCCAACGACCTGGGCGGCACGCTGATGGAGGAGACCATCTCCCGGATGGCGGGGTCGAGTTACGGCTCGTACCGCTCCGTACAGGACCTGATCGCCATCGCGGAACTCGCGGGCCGTCCGGCGAAGCCGCGTACGACGCTGTACGGGGAGGTGCCCGAGGAGCGGGTGACGGCAGCGAAGGCGTCCGACGGACACCTGCCGGAGCTGCTTCCCGTGCTGCCGAACTGAGCCGTATGCCTCCGGCCCGGACGCCACCCGGGCGGGCCGGGGCAGGGGCGGGCCGCCCCGGACTGCCACCGGTCAAAAACGACCTGCGGGACGTCCGTCCACATACCCACGCGTACTCGGTTCCGCGCCCTCAACCGACGGTTCCGGTTCGATTACAGTGCTGCGCAGTCGCGGGCAGGCGGGCGGTCGACGGGTCGACGGGGGAGGGGCACGGTGAGCACAGGGACCACAGCTGTCTGGGGCCGTGCCGAGCAGCAGGACTTCCGAAGCCGGGTGCGGGGCGCGCTGCTGGGCGGGGCCATCGGTGACGCACTCGGGGCGGGGGTCGACGGGCTCACGCTCGAAGAGATCCGGGCGGCCCACGGCGTCGACGCGGTCACCGACTTCGTACCCGCGCACGGCGGGCGCGGCACCGTCACCGCCGTCACCCAGCTCAGCCTGTTCACCGTCGACGGGCTGATCCGCGCCCAGGTCCGGCGCGACACCGGCGCCTGGCACCCGCCCACCGATGTGCACCGGGCCCATCTGCGCTGGGCGGCGACCCAGCACGACTGGGGGCCCGACGAGCGCCGCGAGGACAACGGCTGGCTCGCCCAGCAGGAGTGGCTCTACGTCCGCCGCGCCCCCACCCGGGAATGCCTCACCGGGCTGGGGGACACCACCATGGGCACCCTCGACAAGCCCAAGAACCCCACCGCACGGAACTCGGCGGCCCTCACCCGGTCCGCGCCGTTCGGGCTGCTCGTCGGCTGGGAGCCCCAGCTCGTCCTCCAACTGGCCGTCGAATGCGCCGCGCAGACCCACGGCCACCCCACCGCCCTGCTCTCCGCGGGTGCCCTCGCCGTCATCGTGCACGGTCTGGCCCGTGGCGAGACCCTGGACGGTTCCGTCCAGCACGCCCTGGCGCTGCTCGCCGAGCGCCCCGGGCACGAACCGGTCTCCGAAGCGCTGAAGCGGGCGCTGGGCACCGTGCGTCGGGGCATCCCGGGACCGGCCCTGATCGAGTCGCTCGGCGCCACGGACTCGGCCGAGGACGTCCTCGCCGTCGCCGTGTACTGCGCCCTGGTAGGCGAGGACATACGGCACGGTCTGCGGCTGGCCGTCAACCACGGCGGCCCTTCCGCGGCCACCGGGGCCCTGTGCGGGGCGCTGCTCGGTGCGCTGCACGGCGAGACCGCGCTGCCACCGGCCTGGCTCGCGGAGTTGGAGGGGCGGGCAACCCTCCTCGAACTCGCAGACGACTTCGCCATGGAGATGACCCAGGGCCCGGCCCTGCACAGCCCGTCGGCCGCCGCGCCGGGCTGGCTGACCCGCTACCCGCGCGGCTGACACGCGCTGCCCCGAACGTCGGTCGGGAGGAGGGCCGACCGGTCCCAGGCCCTGTCCTGCCGGTCTTCGCGGGCCCGGAACGCCTGGCACGGCACCTCGTCGCGTTGTCGTCAGTCGCCCGAGTACGTGCAGTACGAGGACGATCCTCCGCCTTGCGATGCACCGCACCCAACGCCCCGGGCTGATCCACGAAGATCGACAGGACAGGACCTAACGCATCAGCTCGCCGGCGTTGACCAGCAGGGACTGCCCGGTGATCGCCCGCGCCCGGTCAGAGGCCAGGAACGCGACGGCGTCGGCGACATCGCCGTCCGTGGCAAGGTCCGGAAGCGCCATGCGCTCGCTGAGCCTGCCGAGGACCTCGGCCTCCGGCACGCCCTCGGTGTGCGCCGTGAACTGTACGTACGCCTGCACCGGCGGCCCCCACATCCAGCCGGGCAGCACCGTGTTCACCCGGATCCGGTGTGGGCCGAACTCCCGCGCCATGGAGTACATCGCCGAGGTGAGCGCCCCCTTCGACGCCGCGTACGCCGCCTGCCGCACCTGGGACGGCGCGGCCACCGAGGACTGCGTACCGATGACGACCACCGAGCCGCCCCGCTCCTTGAGGCCGGGCAGGCAGGCGCGGGTCATCCGCAGCGTGCCGAGCAGATTGACATCGACGACCGACTGCCAGGTGGTGAAGTCGGCATCCTCGATCCCGCCGAAATAGCTGTCCCAGGCGGCGACATGGACCACCGCGTCGATCCGCCCGAACCGCTCCAGTGCCAGCGCCGCCAGCGCCTCGCACTGCGCCTCGTCCGTGATGTCGGTGGTCAGATGGGCGGTGTGCCGGCCCTCCGGGTCGATCTCGGCGGCCGACTTGGCGAGATTCGCCGCGGTACGCGCCCCGAGCACCGCGTTGCCGCCGTCCCGGACGACCGTCGCCGCGACCTGATGCCCGAGCCCGGCGCCCACGCCGGACACGATGACGGACTTCCCCGCGAGCAACATCGGATGCCTCCCGGCTCTGGCAGTTCTTCTGACGGAGCGTCAGAGTAGGACGCCGATGCGGAGTACGGAAGGGGAACGGCATGAGTGACGAGACACGGAGTGGCACCTATGCCGAACTGGCCGCGCTGGGGCCGTACGGAGTCCATCCCGGCCACGCGCTGATCACCATGGTCGAACCGCATCCGGGCCACGAGTACGCGTACAACCGCTGGTACGAGGACGACCACTACTACGCGGGCGCGATGGCGATGCCCTGGATGTTCGCGGGGCGCCGCTGGGTCGCCACCCGGGAGCTGCGGGAACTGCGCTACCCGGAGAAGTCCGCGGTCGCGCAGCCCGTCGGCGCCGGCTGCTACCTGTCCACGTACTGGGTGACGGACGGGCGCTACGACGACCACATGAAGTGGACCGTCGGGATCAACAAGCGGCTGAACCGGGACGGCCGGGTCTACCAGGACCGCACCCATGTGTTCACGTCGTTCCAGGACCACGAGGCGACGGTCTACCGGGACGGTGCCGCGGGGCCGCGGGACTTCCATGCGCTCGACCACCCCTACCGCGGGCTGGTCCTTCAGGTGATCGACGCCGAAGGGGCGGAGCAGCGGGCCGAGTTGCTGGAGTGGCTGCGCTCGCGCCAGCTGCCGAAGCGGCTGAGCGGCTCACCGGCGGCGATGGTGACCGTCTTCCGTCCCACGCCGTTGCCGGGCGACCGGATGAGCTACGTGAAGCAGGTCGAGGGCGTCGACACCCGGCTGACCCTGTTGTGGTTCCTCCAGGAGGACCCACGGGACTGCTGGGCCGGACACTTCACCGGGCTCGACGCGGTGGTCGCGGAATCAGGTCTGGGGCGGGTGGAGTTGGTGGCGCCGTTCATCCCGACCGTGCCCGGCACCGATCTGCACGTCGACCGGCTGCGCTGAGCGCCCGGTCGGGCATCGAGCCGCCGGCCGGGCACGGAGCCCCCTCGGCCAGGACGGCGGACCGGTCGAGAGGGCTACCGGCAGTACCGGAATCGATGCTGCGACGGGTACGGGGGAAGGCGTCGGTCAGGCGTCGACGGCACCCTTGCCGGCGTCGCGTACGAAGGCGTTCCACGCGGCGGGGACGAACGTGATCGAAGGGCCTTCGGGGGCCTTCGAGTCGCGTACGGCGATTGCCTGCGCGAGAGGGGACCTGACTTCGACGCAGGCGCCGTTGCCCCCGGAATACGAGGACTTCGTCCACTTGTCCGTAGCACCCTGACGAATGGCCATGTTCACTCCGGTTCAGAGAGTCGTGTGAAGGACACCAACAGCGTTCCGGTTGGCGTGATCGACGCTACTCGCCAAGTCTCTTGAGTGAAGGGCGCGTTCACTCGACCGGATGGTATATACCACCAGTCCTTCCGCTGCGGGCGGGCGGCGGTGTACCGTACCGCCGCCCCTCCTTGTGGCATCACGTCATTTCCCGCATACCGGACTTTGCGGGCTGTCCTGATTTACGCGCCCGAGCGCCCGGCGTACTGCTTCGCGATGTCGCTGATGAAGTGCCGGGTCTGCTCGACATTCAGCGCCTGTGCCCGCAGGTGCTCGTACATGACGCTGTACCGCTGCACGTCGTTGGCCTTCTCCAGGTAGAGATCGCTGGTGACTCCCTCGAGATAGACGACGCTGGAGTCCGCGGCGTCCGGGAATTCGAGAATGGCGTACTGCCCGTTGATACCAGGGTGCGCACCCATGTCGAACGGCAGTACCTGCACGGTGACATGAGGGAGTTGCGACAGTTCGACCAGTTGCTCCAACTGCTCGATCATCACCTGCTTGCCGCCGACCATCCGACGCAGCGCGGACTCGTCGATCACCGCCCACAGCCGCAGCGGATGCTCCAGGGCCGTGATGCGGTCCTGGCGGCGGGCCCGGACGCTGACGCGCTTGTCGATCTCGCTCGGCGGCGCCTCCGGCAGTGCGCCGTTGATCAGCGCCTCGGCGTAACCTCGGGTCTGCAACAGGCCCGGGACCACCTGGGGTTCGTACACCCGCAGCGACTCGGCATCGGTCTCCAGGCCGATGTAGACGCTGTACGGAATGTCGCCGAAGGCGTGCCACCAGCCCTGCTGGCGCGAATCCTTGGCCATCTGCATGAGTGATTCGACGATCCGGTGATCCTCGACCTCGTACACCCCGCAGAGGTCACGTACATCGCGCTGGCTGATGGAGCGGCGGCCGTTTTCGAGGCGGCTGATCTTCGACTGCGAGACCAGTAGTCGCTCCGCGACCTCCTCGGCCGTCATGCCCTTGAGTTCGCGCAGTCGGCGCAATTCCTGGCCCAACCGGCGTCGCCTGACGGTGGGATTGACGTTGGACGGCACGGAAACGGCACCTCCGGCTATGTAGCTGTGCGTATCTACTGCTGAGCAGATTGCCACCTCCGACCCCGGCCGCGCTGGGAAATGGTCACACGCAAGCACGCGCGGGGCAGCCGTGATTCCGGCTGCCCCGCGCTTGGTGCGGCTCCCGAACCGGGTCTTGGGGACGACGGTGCGGCGGTATTCGGTTGGTGCTGCGGTGCGTGTGAGCTCCTAGTGGACCGCGGTGTGCGCCATGCTGCCGCGGCGTGACTGCGACTGGACTTGCGGTTGCAACGGCATTCCGGCTGCCTGGTTACGGCGCGGCTGTGCGACCGCCCCGTTCTGGACGTCCATCACGGCATGCGCCACGAGTCCGCCCATCGGGTCGTGTCTGATCAGGTCCCGGAGCCTGGAGCGTGATGAACGCCCCTCGTTCCCGGGGTACAGGTGCTTGCCGAGTCCGACCGCGTGGGCCAGCGCGGCGAGCGCCGCGGTCCGCGGGTCCGGCGGTACGCCGGTGCGGATCGCACTGTCCAGCCTGGCTCTGATGTCCCGACTGATTGCCGTCTCCGTCGCCTGGTAGCGAGTCGTCGGCAGCACTCCGCACATCTGGCCCGCCACGGCATGCACCATGCCGCACCGCTCCAGATGAGCGAGGTAGATCTGGCGCAGCCCCAGCCGGGGTCCGCCGATCCAGTGGACCGCCCGAACCGGGCTGCCGCGTCGGCGCAGCAGTTCCAGTGCGGAGTCCAGAGTCGGATCTCCTGTCGGCCGTGGCATCACCACGGCGATACGATCCCCGTCAGGGGCTATCCGTCCTGCCAGAGCCAGCTCCACTAGCTGAGCTCCGGCGAGGCCGAGGTCGAGCGACTGCGGCTGCGCTGTGGTACCCGTGGCCGGGTCCAGAGCGAGCAGCAGAAGCTCCTCCGGAATTGTTCTGCGGCTCCTGCCCATCCATGCCTCCCCGCGTGGATGAATGACAGGGTGACCCCTCTCACATTGGTCTGTCGAGGGTGCCTGGGCGCTATGTACGGGAACCAGTAGGTATGTCGTTCTCGTCTAGCAGCCGGGTCAGTGGTTCACACGGGACACTGGTAGATGGTTCGGACAGCGCGGGGATGTCCCCGCGCCGCATGGAGGAGGCATCGGTGGCGGGCGAGTCCCCCGACAAGTCGAAGCAGCAGAAGCCGTCGGGGACGGCTCGGAGCGAGAGTGATCCACGGCTTGCCGTCTTCCACGAACCCTCCGCCGCGGCGGAGGCCGGGGCCGGCGGGGGTACGGACACGGCGACGGCCGTATTCCGCACGGGGCCGGGGGCGGGATGGAGGTCGGGATCGTCCGGCGACGGCGACGGCGAGGGCAGCGAAACCGGCGAGGAGGGTGGCCGGGGCGACGACTCCTCGAACTCTGGCGACTCCGCGGCCCGGGAGGGCTCCTCGGCGGTTGAGAGCTCCGAGGACTCCGAGGGGGCCGAGAAGGCTGCTGAGGGCCCGGAGAAGGCGCCTGAGGCCTCTGGGACCGACGGGAAGTCGGCCGAAGAGCCCGCCGAGGAACCGGCCGAGGAGTCCGTCGAGTCCCCCGAGAAGTCGGAGGACTCCGCGGGCTCCGAGGACGCGGATGGCGCCGAGCCCGCCGATGCCGAAGCCCCCGAGGAGGGCGACGCGCGGCTGCGTGCGGCGGTCGCGGCATGGGTGTCGAAGGGCGACGCCGAGAGCGACGAGAGCCCGAACGTGTCCGAGCGCGCGGCTGCGTCCGACGCGGGCAGCACGGATGACGCGGTCGGCACGGACACCGACGCCGCGGCGGAGCGCGACGGTGCGGACGAGCCGTCCGGCGACGACGCCTCCGACGAGGCCCGGGATTCGGGGGCGCATGAGGAGACCCCTGCCGCCGGGGAAGCGAAAGCCGCCGAAGCCGACGCCAAGGGCCGCGCTGACGCGGACGACGCAGGCAAGGCGGACGAAGCGGGCAAGGCCGACAATGCCAAGGACAAGCGCGGAATCGATCAGCCGACCGCCGTCTTCAGGGCGCCGGCGGCAGCCAAGGTCGACCAGCCCACGACCGCGCTGAAGGTCACGCCGCCCGCGTCGAAGTCCCGGTCCAAGCCGGATTCGAAGCCCGGTGCGGAGTCGAAGCCCGAGTCCGCCACCGAGCGGACCAGCACGTTCGTACCCCTGCGCGGGGACGACGTACGACCGGCACCGGCCGCCGGACCCGCAGCGGCGCCCGGCACGCGGCCCTTCGCTCCCTCGCTCGCCGGCGCCGAGCGGACCACGCAGCAGCCGATGCCGCCCAAGCCGCCGCTCGACCTGCTGGCCGAGCTGACGAACACACCCCCGCCGCCCGAGACGCCGGTCCGCACCGCCGTCCGCCGGGTCAAGATCTGGACTCCACTGGTCCTGCTCCTGCTGATCATCTTTGCGATCGTGCAGATGGTGCGCCCGCTCCCGGACCCCGAGCTCCAGATGTCGGCGAAGCCGACGTACACCTTCAAGGGGAGCAAGCCGTCGCTGCCGTGGCCCAACGAGGGCCAGGGCTACATGGCGGCCACCGGACTGGGCACAGTGGACTCGTTCGGTGAGCAGAAGGCCGTGCCGATCGGCAGCGTGGCCAAGGCGATGACCGCGTACATCGTGCTCAAGGACCACCCGCTGAAGAAGGGCGAGAAGGGCCCTTCCATCAAGATCGATGCCAAGGCGGAGTCGGACGGCGGTCTGGACTCGGAGGGTGAGTCGACGCTCAACACCGTCAAGGCCGGTGACACGCTCACGGAGCAGGAGGCGCTCTCCGCGATCATGATCCCCTCCGCGAACAACATCGCGAGGTTGCTGGCGCGCTGGGACGCGGGTTCCGAGGAGGCGTTCGTCAAGAAGATGAACGACACCGCCAAGTCGCTCGGCATGACCAAGACCACCTACACGGATCCGTCCGGCCTCACCGCGACGACGGTCAGCTCGGCCGAGGACCAGGTGAAGCTCGGCCAGAAGCTGGTGGAGATCCCGGCGCTGATGGACATCACCAAGCTGCCGTCGTGGACCGACCCGTCGGGCAAGAGCCATCGGAACTACAACACCCTGGTCCCGTACAACGGCGCGCTCGGCATCAAGACCGGCTCCACCACCAAGGCCGGTGGCAACCTGCTCTTCGCCGCACACAAGATGGTCGGCGACACCGACCAGTTGATCGTCGGCGCCGTGCTGGGCCAGCACAAGCCCTCGATCATCGACACGGTCAACGCGGTCAGCAAGGACGTCATGATCGCGACGCAGGATCTGCTGGAGAACGCGAAGGTCATCAAGAAGGGCGATGTCGTCGGCACCGTCTCCGACCGGCTGGGCGGCAGCACCCCGGTGGTCGCGACCAAGGACGTGACGGCGGTCGGCTGGCCCGGTCTCACGGTCAGGATCGAACTGACCGACGACGGAAAGACGATCCCGCACTCGGCGGCGGCCGGCACCCACGTCGGCACGCTCACCGTGGGCGAGGGCGCCAGTCAGGTGAAGGTGCCCGTCGCGCTGCAGAGCGATCTGGCCGAGCCGACGTTCTCGGACAAGCTGACCCGGATCAGCTGACCGGCCGATGGCCGGAACGGCCTGGTAGCGGGAAGAGGGTGCCGGTCCCGGCACCCTCTTCCCGACTGCGTACGTGTTAGCGTCCCGGAGCAACTCAAGGATGCTGCGAAGGCGTCCTCACAGGCGTATGGGGCACGGGGGCACGGGGCCGGCGGATACGGGGAGACGGGGAGAGCCGTAGTGACCACTGCGGAGCCGAAGCCCGGCCGTGAGACGGCCGACAGCAGCGGCATGAAGGGCAGCAGCGGCAGTAGCGGCAGCAACAGTGACGGTATGCGGGCAGCCGCGTCCGCGCCGGACGGCCCTGCCCCGGACGGCCCCGGGCCGCGCACCGCCCCGTCGCGGCGGACCCGTGCCGAGCAGCTGCTGCGGCACCCGGTGACGATCGTGACGGCGGCCGCCGCGGTCACCCACGTGCTCTGGTTCTTCTTCTTCGCGAACAGTGGCGGCGACCTCGCGGCCCAGGACGCCTGGGCCGAGTTCGTCGGCCGGCATCCGGGCACCGCGTACAACCTCGCCTGGTACGGGGGCATGCACCCCGTCTCGTACAGCGTCGTGTCGCCGTATGTGATGTCGGTGCTCGGCGTGCGTACGACGATGATGGTGGCCGGGACCGTGTCGGCGGCGCTGACCGCGCTCATCCTGGTCCGGGTCCGGGCCGTCCGCAATCCGCTCGCCTGCTCGCTCGCCGGGGCCTTCGCGTACCTGTGCAACGCGCTGTCCGGGCGGGTGACGTTCGGGCTCGGCATGATGTTCGCGGTGGGCGCGGTGGCCGCGGTGTTCTGCTGGCCCTACCGATGGCGGTACAAGCGGTGGGCGAAGGCGGCAGTCGCCGCTCCGCTCGCCGGGCTCGCGACGGCGAGCAGCCCCGTCGCCGGTCTGTTCCTGGGCGTGGTCGCCGCCGCGCTCTTCCTGAACAAGCGGCGCCCCGGCGCGTACGCGCTGGGCCTGGCCCCGGTCGTGGTCGTGGCGCTGTCGGCGTGGCTGTTCCCGTTCTCCGGTACGCAGCCGATGTCGATCGCGACCCTGTCGCTGCCGTTCCTCTTCGCGGTCCTCGTCTTCGTCCTCGTACCGCGCGACTGGAAGACGGTCCGTACCGCGGCCGCCGTGTACGGCGTCGGGACGCTGCTGACCTATGTGATCGACTCACAGATCGGCTCGAACATCACGCGGATGGCGATGCTGTTCGCCGGTGTGGTGCTGCTCGCCGCGCTGCCGTACGCCAAGCCACGCTCCCGGCGCTGGTACGCGCTGGTTCTCGCCTTCGCCGGGCTGAACTTCTGGATCGGCTTCAAGGGCGTCGACGACATCGTCCGTACCGCGCCCGCCGCGTCCTGGACGCGTGAGCTGGCCCCGCTGGTCAACGAGCTCCAGGAGGTCCGGGCCGAGCGCGGCCGGGTCGAGGTCGTGCCCGCGAGCAGCCACCGGGAGGCGTCCGCGCTCGCGCCGTACGTCAATCTGGCCCGTGGCTGGAACCGGCAGGCGGACATGGAGCGCAACCCGCTCTTCTACGACGACACCTTGAACAGCGCCAGCTATCGCGAGTGGCTCGACCGCTGGGCGGTGCACTACGTGGTGCTGCCCCGGGGGACACCGGACTCCACCGGCGCGGTGCAGGAGGCGGAGCTCGTCGACGGCGGGCTGCCGTATCTGAAGCTGGTCTGGTCCGACGCCAACTGGCGGCTCTTCGAGGTCGACAGCCCGGTACCGCTGGCCGATCCGCCCGCCACGGTGGACCGGGCCGGTGCGGGCGAGCTCACCATCCATGTGAAGAGCGCCGGCCGGGTCCTGATCCGCATCCCGTACTCGCGCTGGCTCGCCCTGGTCGACGACCAGGGCAAGAGCGTCGAGCGGCCGCAGGAGACCGAGGAGTCCAAGCGGCGCGAGGACGAGAACGGCCCACGGACGTATCTCAACACCAACGGCTGCCTGATCAAGGTCGACGAGGACGAGGACGGCGACGAGTGGACGGAACTGCTCGCGCCGCGGCCGGGCGTGTACCGGCTGGCCGCCCCCTACCAGCTGTCTCCCGGCACGCCGTGCCCGGAGGAGCTGCGCTGAGCGCGGGCACGTCCTCCTGAGCCACCCGGGATGACCGATCGCTGTGCCCGTAAGGACGAGGCGGCACCTGTGCGCTGAGCCACGCGTCGACGAACTCCGTCGCCTCTGCGGGCACTTCGTCGGTCGGAAGCCTCCTGAGCAGCGCGCCCAGCACGAACTCGCCCCCTGCGGTGGCGGCGTGGTCGCCGGTGCCGAGCCAGGTGAGCGTGGTGGTGATGGCCTTCTGGGCGTCGTCGGGGTTAGGTCGGTGCGGGACAGAAGCGGACCGAGGACGAAGGTCGCCCCCTTCGCCTGGCCGTGGGACCGCTGCCGACTCCGCCGAGCTGCGCCGTTGGGGAGAATGGGGGCGGTTCAAAAACGGCGAGGTGGGAGATGGGTATGGCGGGCGATGGCGGTCCGGTGACACTGCGCGGGATCGCGGAGCAGCTCGGGCTGCACGTCTCGACGGTCTCCCGAGTCCTCAACGGCCCGTCCGGGGAGAAGGGCCGCGCGGCGTCGGGCGAGACAGCGCGACGAATCCGCGAGCTGGCCGACGAACTCGGCTACCGGCCCAACCCGCACGCCACCAGCCTGCGCACCCGGCGCAGCAACCTGGTCGGAGTGCTCTTCCCTCGGCTGTCGGAGATCGTGGTTGCCACTATTTACGAGGGTGTGGAGGAGGAGGCGACCATGCGGGGGCTCTCCACCTTCGTCACCAACACCCACGACGACCCCGCCACCCAGCGCGAGCGGATCGCAATGGTCCTGGGGCGCCGTGTGGACGGTCTCATCATCGGCGACGCACACCTGGACGGGGCCGCGCTGGCCGACCCGGCTCTGGACGGCACGCCCTTCGTGCTCGTCAACCGCCGCACCGACACCGGCCACCCGGCGGTCACCTGCGACGACCACCTGGGCGGGCGACTCGTGGCCGAGCACTTCCTGGCACTGGGCCACCGCCAGGTGGCCGTCATCGCCGGTGAACCCTTCGCCAGCACCGGCACCGACCGCACCACCGGCTTCACCGACCGCTACCGCGAGGCCGGCCTGCCCCTGTCCGCCCACCGGGTGCGGCACTGCCGCTTCGACACGGCCGGCGGGCACCGGGCCGCCGTCGAGCTGCTGAGCGGGTCCGACCGGCCGACCGCGATCTTCGCCGTCAACGACCTCGCGGCGATCGGCACCATCGGCGCCGCGCGCGACCTGGGCCTGCGTCTGGGTGAAGACCTCGCGCTCGCCGGGTTCAACGACACCCCCCTCGCCGCCGAACTGCCCGTCCCGCTCACCAGCGTCCATTCCCCCATGGCCGAGCAGGGCAGACGCGCCGTACGGCTGCTGCTCCGCCGTATCGCGGGCGAGCCCGTCGCCTCGGAGGTACTCAGGCCCGATCTCGTGGTGCGGGCCTCCACGGGCACGCCGATCGGGCCGAGTCTGCGGTGAGCGAGAAAACGTAAAGCCGCCCCGATCATCCGTCAGTTCGGCTCCGGCCGAGCCCAGTAGGCGCCGTTGCCCAAACGATTGGCGCAAACGATTGGGTAGAGCATACTGGTCACTCGACACGCGTCCGGCTATGGCAATGGGGTGGCTTGGTGAAGCGGTTCTGCAGGCGGCGCGAGGCGACATCGGATCCCTGTGCGCTTCCCCGCGAGGAGTTCGTGGCATCGCTGCGGGAGGGCAGCAGAACGGCTGAGCTGACCGGCCGACAGGGCAGCGCAGGGGAGGCTGCCGAACGCTACGCGGCACTGGTCGCGCAAGCGGAACGCGTCCTGGGACCGCAGGACACCGACACATTGGCGCTGCGGCACCAACTGGCCCACTGGACCGGTGAGTCCGGACAACCGGAAGCCGCATTAAGACTGTTCACCCGACTGTTCGCCGACCGCGAGCGGATACAAGGACCGCGCCATCAGGACACCGAACTGGCCCGGCATCAACTGGCTCACTGGCACGGTCGGTCGGGTCGTCCCGAGGAGGCCGTTCGCCGCTACGAAGGCATGTTCCGGTCCGCCGAGCGGGAACACCGCACCGAGACGGCGCTCACCCTGCTGTGCGAGGTGGGTTACTGGCAGCAGAAGAGCGGCGACAACGCGGCCGCGCTGCGCGCTTTCTCCCGGATGTTGCAGACCGCCCAACAGGAGCTCGGCCCCGGTCACCAGCTCGTCAACATCGCCCGTCAGCGCTACGCCGAGGTCGCCGGCGGGCTGCCGTTCGGCAACGAGGGTGGCCACGACGGGCTGCAGGACCTCCGTGCGACGGCCGCCGCGGTCGAAGCCGCAGGAGACTTCCAGCGCGCGGGCCGGATGTACGGGCAGATAGCCGCGCGGTGCGAGCAGCTCTACGGGGCGGGCAGCTCCCATACCCTCTCCGCGCGCGTCGCGCAGGCGAAGGCGGCGGTGAGCGCGGAGGACCACGCGACGGCTGCCGACTGTTTCGGGAAGGTGCTCGCGTGCATGGAGCTTCAGGGCCAGGGGCCGGGTTCGCCGGAGTACGACATCCTCCGCGGGCAGCGCGACGAGCTTGCCCGGATGGCACGGCACACGGTGCTCCGCATCGCGGAACAGACCGCGACGCTGTTGGGCGAGGCGGTGCAGGCCGCGGCGGAGACGGCATGCGCGGTGCTGGCACGCGAGGCCGGCGCATCGCACGCGACCTGCCTCGCGGTCGTGAACGACGGTGCGGACGACGTGACATGGCGCGAATGGACCGCGGAGCAGTGGGCGGCCGTGCTGCGGGACCTGTCTCGGCAGGGGTATGACGCGACGGCCCTCTGCTTCGCCCGCGGCGACCTGCGGCCGACCCCCGAAGAGGTCTCCGTGTGCGAGCGGTTGGGGCTGCCGGGTGTCTACGCATCCTGCCTGAGTGACGAGAACGTGCGGATCGAGGCGTACATCTTCCGGGAGGGCGAACCGGCGACGGTGCGGGTCGTCGTGGTGAAGGACGAGCAGCCCGCGACGGATGAACAGGACGCGCGGAAGCGGATGTCCGCGGGGGCTGCGGGCGGCCGGATCGCGGTGCACGCGCAGGCCGCGGCCATCGGGACGTGGCGGGAGATGAAGCGGGCACGGCCCACCGCCGGGGTGGACCAGCCACCGGTCTTCGGCACGTACGAGGTGCTGGAGTGCGTCGGCGAGGGCGGCTTCGGGCGTGTCTACCTGTGCCAGGACCCCGACGGGCTGATGGTCGCGGTCAAGACGCTGCACGCGCACCTCGCGGCGACCCCCTCGATCAAGCGGGGCTTTGCCCACGAGGTGCGGGCGGCCCAGCGGGTCGGTGGGCGGTTCACCGTGCCGGTGATCGGCGCGGACACCGACGGTTCGACCCCGTGGATGGCGGTGCCGTACGTGGCAGCCCCTTCGTTGCAGGAACTCGTCGAGCGCTGCGGACGGCTGGAAGTCGACTTGGTGCGCACGCTGGGGGCGGGCATCGCCGTCGCCCTGAGCGCCATCCACGCCGAGGGCATCGTGCACCTCGATCTCAAGCCGGCCAACGTGCTGCTGGCCGAGGACGGCCCGCGCGTCATCGACTTCGGTATCGCCCAGATCGAACGGCTCACCGAGCCGCGGCGCGGCTTCGCGGGCACCTACACGTACGCCTCCCCCGAGCAACTGCGCGAGCAGCGCACTTTCACTCCTGCCAGCGATGTGTTCTCTCTGGGCACCGTCCTCGCCCGCCTTGCCCTGGGACGCAGCCCGTGGGGCCAGGACACGCCGTCCGTGGTCGCCAACATCCGGGCCGGAACACCCGATCTCGCCGGGCTGCCCAGAGACTTCGTGGAGGTGGTCCGGTCGTGCCTCCACCCCGATCCGGATCAGCGGCCGACGGCCGGTGACGTGGCCGAGGCGCTGGTTCCCGGAGCCGGTGAGGGCAGGATCGATCCGCCACCGCTGTCGGAGCAGGCGCGGGCTCTCGTCACGGAGCACGCCACCGTGCCTGCCACACGCCATTACGAGACGCTCGCCCACACCCGAGCTCATGCCGCCGAGGCGGAGTGTCACACGCCGAGCAGGTGGTGAACGATGCCGCTGTCCATCTCGGCGAGGGACACCCCACCGTGCGGGCCGCCCGTACGCTGCTGGCGGTGCTGAAGTCGGCGGGCGCGGGGTGAGCCCGCCTTCGAACGGGCGCCTGAATACCGTCGCCAGCGTCCACGCAGTGGGCTTGGCGCATGGTCTCACCCGATTCGTCTTCCTCACCGCATAGTTGACGGCGGGGCACGTCCTACATGGACGTGCCCCGCCGTTGGTCCGACTCGGTTGGTCTACCAGTGGTCGTGGCGCTCGCAGCGCTCATGGTGTTTGCCGTGCTTGTGGCGCTTGATCTTGGTGGGGTCGGTAGCGGTAGCGGTGCCGTCGCCGCCTCCGCCGACGGTTGCGGTGTTGATGACCTTGGCGGCGGCGGCGCAGGAGACGTCGACCTTCAGGGTGATGGGTGGGTAGCTGCTCCCGGCGGGAAGGACAGTGACCACTAGTGACCCCGCGCGGCCTCGGCCACCTCGCCGCCGCCCTCCTCGACGACCAGGAGCCACGACCGTGACCACCCCGGCCGCGCGGCCATGGCGTGGAGGACGTCGGGGTGGGCGTGGACCGTGAGAGTGTGGGCGGCGTGGAGGAACGCCATGCCGAGCAGTCGTTTGCTGGGCGGCGTCACCTATGCGGCGGCCGCCTCGTGGACGTCCGGGGTGCTGATGCGCTGGGTGGCGTCACCAATGCCGGTGAAGGACTGGAGGTCTTCTTCGAGGCGCTGATGCCAGCGGACGAGGGTGTCGTCGGGCGGTGCGCGCATGGTGTTCCTCCTGGGGTATCAGGTGGTGTGCTGGGGCCACGGGATATCGGTCTCGACGGGCGCGGTGTAGTCGATGCCGGGCACGGCGAAGCCGTAGAGCTGCCGCACCTGGGTCGTGAACCAGTCGAGGGCGGCAAGGGTCCTGATGTTGTCCGTGGTGGCGGTCTGCCAGCGTTCGGCGACAGCGGCCTGGACGGTGGGAGTCAGCTCCCAGGTGTCGAGGCGCACACGCCCCTCATCGTCGACGTCGAGGCGTGTGGTGCCGGTGAGTTGGTCCCAGAGCTGCGTGAGCTGGTCGATCGGCGGGACCATGGCGTCGTCGAGGACGCCGCGCAGCAGCCCGACGTAGAGGGCAATGCCGGGGATGGCTGTGCTCGACTGTGTGACGGCGGCCCCGTTGACGGAGGTCAGGGCCTGGCCGTCGACTTCCTTGGCGAGCCGGTCGTTCAGGTCGCGGGCGGTCTGCTCCAAGTGGGCTTTGGCCGCACCGATGGTGCCCTGTCGGTAGATCGCGGCCGTCAGCGGCGATCCGATGTAGGACAGGGCAACGGTCTTGAAGCCCTGTGCCAGCAGATCACGCCCGGCAAGGTGGTCGACCCAGCGCGCCCAGTCCGTGCCGCCCATGACGGCGACGGTCTGCTCGATGTCGTCACCTGCGGCCGGCCCGGTCTCCACCGTCGTGACCCCGGGGACCCCCTCGCCATCGAAGACGAGGGTCTTGGTGCGGTACGCCTCCCCGATCGGCTTGAGGACGGACGCGTACGTGACACCGTTATCCGGATCGGTACGGCGAGGCGCGGCCACGGAGTAGACGAGGTAGTCGAGCTTCCCGCCGAACCGCTCGGCCAGGAGATCGGCGACCTCGTCCTTCAGCGAGTCGGAGAACGCGTCACCGTTGAGGAACACGAAGTCGCGCCCGCGCTTCGCGGCCAGTTCAGCCGTCGTAGCGGTCCGGTACCAGCCGGCGGTTCCGGTGCGGCGGCCAGGCGCCTTCTCGAAGGACACCCCGATGCCCCGGATACCAACTCCGGCGAGTCCCGCGATCGTGGCGGCCAGACCGTACCCGGCGGACGAGCCGATCACGAGTGCGACGGGCGCCTCGTCCGTCCGGCTGCCGGCCACCGGTTCGGGGACGGCCTGCCACATGTCCTGGACGAGCCGGGCACAGCCGGCCGGGTGTGAGTCGAGGAACAGGAATCCGCGGGAGCGGGAACTGACGATGCGTTCGGTCATTTGGAGTTGTCCTTGCCGGTCGACATGTCCACGGGCGCGGCGGCCACCAGAGCCGTTACCGCGCCCTGCAAGTCTCGGACCGTACGGACCCGGGCGGTCACCTCATCGGGAACAGTAATGATGAGGCGACCTTGGAGGGTTTCCACCACTTCGAGCAGGGCGGGACTGCCCATGCCCAGCCCCGCGTCGAGCACCCGATCGTGCCCGCGCCCGAGGGCTGATCTACGAATCCGGACGCGACCGCGTCTGGAAGTGGGAGGACCGCCGCGCCACACCGGGCGATGACTACCAGATGCTCCTCGCCGACGTCTTCGGCGTCGACCGTGCCCAGGTGGCCGCGATCGGCTGGCCGTGGTGGCTACCAGCTTTCGACGCACCCCACGATTTCGACCGCAGCGGAAATCGCGCTGCTCTCACGGAGGTACTGGTGGCACCACCCGACCGCCGCGCGTTCCTCGCGCTCACCACGGCCACGCTCGTCGGCACCGCGCAGCAGTGGGCGACCGTCGAACCCGACCGCCTGGCGGGCGCCCTCGACGGCCGCCGCGTCGACGCCACTCTCCTGGAGTGGCTGGAGACACGCACCACCGAGGTTCGAGCCATGACCAACACGGCGGGCCCGGAGTGCACCCACCTTGTCCACGCGCTCCTGGCCACCGCAGCCCGGCTCATCGACACCGCGAGATACGACGAGCCGACCGGGCGCCGGCTCCACCAAGTCGCCGCCTCCGCAGCCCAGTGCACCGGCTGGCTGGCCTTCGATCAAGGCGAGCACGGCGCCTGCCAACGCCACTGGACGGCGGCCTTCCACGCCGCACACGCCGCCGACGACCGTGACCTCGGCGCCGGTGTCCTCTCCGACCTCGCGTACTCCGCCACCTGGCTCCGGCACCCGGGTACCGCGGTGGACGTTCTGGAACACGCTCGCAGCCGCACCGACTCCCACTCCGCCCGCTCACTCCTGGACGTACGCCGCGCCCGCGCCCTGGCCCTACTCGGTGACGACACGGGGACCGCACGCGCACTGCGCTCGGCCGAACAAGAACTGGAGCGCAGCCGACCGGGAACGGCACCCGCCTGGGTGTCGTGGATGTCACCCGCTGACCTGGTCGCAGATGCGGGCCGTTGCTGGCTGGATCTTCAGCGGCCGGCCCGGGCCGAGGCCGCTCTCACCGAAGGGCTCGGGCTGCTCGCCCCGTCCAGCACGACCATCGGACGGCTCGGCCCTCACCGCACCCACCCGGAAGTCACCGACCTATGGGACTGCGCCCAGGCGTAAATCACCGGCGCGGGCATCCGTGCCCTGGCTGCTGACCGGCGCCTCAGTCGGCGTACTGACTGCGGCTCCTGGCGGCGCTCCACACTCGGTGCGTCAGCGCAACCGGGTCACGGTGAGCGTTCCATGACGGCCGGTCCCGGCGAGGACTTCCACGACGATGCCAGTGTTCAGCCCGGTGTACTGCTCCCCGCCCCGCGCCCTGGTTGGACCGGTCACCGCAGCGTCGGCGAGCACCGCACCGAGCCGCGCCGCGAGACGCGCATCGAGCCGGGCCGAAAGGCGCGGCCTGCCGTCATCGCCGAGCACCAGGGCCAGGTTCCGTCTCCGTGGCCGAGGGCCCGTGAACCCGACGCCTGGCTCCCCATCCGAGCGGGCGTACAGGGTCACCGTCTCCGTGGTGCGAACCAGGGCCATCCTGTGTCCGTGGTTCTCCAGACTCCGGTGTGTCTCATGAGACACGAAGTGACCTGTTGGTGGGTGGCGTTGGGTGGGGGAGTGCGCCGGCGCCGGTCCGGGCTACGCGAAGCGTTCGTGGTCGGCCAGCACCGCGTCGATCACATCGAGATGGATGGCGACTCGCCCGTCCCCGGCATCGGAGCACTGGGTCAACGTCAGCAGGGACTTCCACAGCGCCCAGCCCCTGGCCCTGGCCCAGGTGCCGTCATCCTGGCCGACTGTGTGCCGGAATGCCTCGCGGCTTTCCCCGCGGAGCATCGTCCAGGCGATCACGAGATCGCAGGCGGGGTCGCCGATGCCCGAGGTGCCGAAGTCGATGACGGCCGACAGCTTGCCGTCGGTGACAAGCAGGTTGTTGCCGCCGATGTCGCCGTGGAACCACACCGGCGTTCCACGCCATTGGGCCTCGAGTGCCGCTTGCCAGGTCTCGCTGGCCCTCACGGTGTCGATCCGGCCGCTCAGGGCGGTGATGCAGCGACGCGTCTCGTCGTCGTAGTGGGCGGGGGACGCGCCGCGATACCCGCTGTGCGCCCCGGCGAGAGGACCGCCCTTGGAGTCACAGCGCTGAAGCGCGAGGATGAACCCGGCGACACTGGTGGCGAACTGAGCCATGTCGTCGATGCGTTCGGGAGAAGCCGTCTCGCCGGGCAGCCAGCCGCGCACGGACCAGGGGTAGGGGTATCCCGCGCCGGGGGCTCCCTTGGCCAGGACGGTGGGGACAGCCACCGGCAGCGCGGGGGCCAGGCGAGGCAGCCAGCCGCATTCCTTGTCGACCGCAGGGGCGTAGCCGACTGCGGTGGGCAGGCGGACCGTCATGTCGTCACCGAGGCGGTAGGTGCGGTTGTCCCAGCCGTCCACAGCCACGGGGACCACGGGCAGACGGCTCCATTGAGGGAACTGAGCGGTGATCAACCGCTTCACCAGGGCGGCGTTGATTCCCGCACGCCCGTCCGACACATCTGTAGGCACCCGCTGATCCTCACCGGTGAGGTCGTACCGGGCAAGTGGTTAACGACGCGATACACGTCTGGATGTCTGGGGGACCATCCCACTTCGGCTCGAACCAATAGCCGGGCCGGTCCGGGAGGACGGGGACGGCCTGGGCCAGGGCGAGCGTCGAGGGGAGGACCACGCCGCCACCGTGCGCTCGGTCCAGCGCGGCACCCCGGGCCGGTCCGCTCGACCGAGGCCGTGGACGCAGATAATCGTGCAGCGCCCCGAACACGCCCCGCATGTAGTGTCACGAGTCGGTGACATGCTGCGCGCACGGCCAGTGAGGCCGACAGGATCACGGGATCAATACCGGGATATCTGGAGCAGTAAATGATCAAACGGATCACCGCGGCGCTGCTGCCCCTCGCCAGCCTGGGGCTGCTGTCGTTCGCCCCGTTCCTGTACCTCATGCTCACCCGCAAAACCAGCCGCGACCGGACGCTGTTCGCCGCATTCACCGCCGCGAGCGTCGTGGAGATCGTCCTCATCGCCGTTGTCGGGCGTGACACCAGGGAAGGCACCGCCGACTTCCTGGTCGGCGTCTACATCGTTGTCCTGGCCATCGTCGCCGCAGTCATGGCGTTCGTCGAACTGCGCCCCGGCAAGGAAGCAGCAGCCATGCCCGGCCGCGCCTACCTCTGACCTATCCGCACCACCCGATATCGCGTGCCTGGATGGCGTCGAGGTACGCGATATCGGACACCCAGCAGCGGGAACCGAACCAGTCGGCCAACTCCTCACTACCGGGCGCTGGCCACCGGGTCGGGGCACGCAGTCCCTCGTCGCAACGCGTGGATCTCGTCCCGGGCCTGAACGGTGGGGAGTCCGGTGATGACCTCGGCGGCCAGCCACTCCATCTCGACGCGCATCTATGCGGCGATTCGGCGATTCATCGAGCTGTACGAGGAGATCGGCCTCCCGCCGATCCGGCTCCACGACCTCGGCGTCTACTGGTTGTGGTCCCTGCCGGCAGCCGCAGTTCCCTGTGAGTCTCCGTCCGTTCTGGCACGAGAGTGGCACGGCCAGACCCTGCCCCGTCGCTCACTTGCCCTCCCGCCGGTGCTTGACCGCGTCAACACCTACGGCTCGATCAATGGTCGATGGTGCCGCCCAGGATGACAAAGAGCGGGACGAAAAGGCTCAGGATGCCCATGAGGGCGAGTGCCACGAGGATGATCAACAGGATCACCACGAGTGTCCACGCAAAACGGCTACTGGCGCTGAGAAGCCTGCCCGGTACCGCGTCTTTGTCAGTCATCGAACCCCCGGCCCGGACTGTACAGCGCGGGCGGCGTAGCGACTCTGGCCGGGAGCCTTGGAGCGAGTGATCACGGCCCCTTACGCCGGCCCGCGGATCGGGCAGGCTTGTGGACTGCGCAAGCCTGAGCGACAGTCTCGAAAACCGTCGTGGCAGCGATGTCGCCGTGGGTTCAAATCCCACACCCACCCCAGATGAACGGCACTCGCTTTAGGAGTTCGATCCGAGCCCGCTGCGGCGGCTGTCGTCGACTGGTGCGACGGCCGGACAGAGACGCTGGTGTACGCATCCGTCCGGCGTCGTTGGTGTCAGTCGTGGATGTCAGGGGAGTGGGGGGACTCTCTCGATCGTGATGGGCGCAGCGCAGTCCAGCCCGATCGTGTCCCCTTCGTCTTCGTCGCTTCCCTCGACGCTGGGGTGATCGACAGGAAGCACGGTCATCAAGGTGTGGGGTCGAGGCAGCCGGCTGGTGTCCGTCGGCGGGTCGTAGTGCGGAACAACGAAGAGGCCACCCATCCGGCCGGGGTGGTCTCTTCGTTCTAGGGCCTGTCCGACGGGGCGTGTCACCGACTAGGGCCAATGCCGTTCGGTTAGGGGTTCGACTGGCGGCGCAACTCTCGGCGTTTCGGCTGGTGATACGGGTGCAGCCCTTGTAGTGGTTCTCGGGTCCG
>NZ_JBVKBV010000042.1:0-23930 GCF_055635345.1 Streptomyces sp. NPDC111516
CCACCCGCCACCACGCGACAACACCGATGTGAGCAACCACGACTGACACCGAATACCCCATCTCACCTGCACGGATGAGGTATTCGGCAAGAGCAGGGTCATCGAACGAACCATGTCGTGGCTGACCGGCTACCCCCGACTCAGCCACCGCTACGAACGCCGCCCCCGCAACTACCTCGCCTTCCTCGGCCTCGCCGCCACCCGCTGCTGCTACAAACGACTGGTTCGACTCACCACGTAGGACACGGTCTTACTGCACGATCCAACAACCCTGTTCCTCAACCCCCCGGAAACGGGCACGGGGCGCTGCGCTCCTCCGGGGTGTGACCCCGCGGATCACGGACGCTTTGGGCGGGGGGCCGTGGTCATGTTGTCGGTGGCATGACCTATTCTTCGCTCACCCGTCACACGTGCAGCACAAGTCGCGCACATCGACTGTCGCCTGACAGCTGCACGCAGTGGCCCCACACTCGTTCCGGGGGTTCGAACCACCGTGCGCATACGCACTCTCCCGGCCGCCACAGCACTGGCGGTCCTCTTCAGCTCGGCGGTACTCACTGCCGCACCGGCGTCCGCCGACACCACCAGGCCCATCGCGGTCTCGGACGCCGACGACACAGTCGTCGACGGTCTCCACCAGCGGCTGTACTTCAGCGACCGGTCCCAGGACAAGATCGTCGTCACCGACTACACCGGCAAGGTCGTCACCACGCTCACCGGCCTGCCCCAGGTCCGTGACCTCGAACTGAGCCCGGACTCCGGCACGCTGTACGCCGCGGTCTACGGCGCCGACAAGATCGTCGCCATCGACACCGCGACCCTCACGCAGACCGCCGAGTACCCGACCGGCGACAAGACCATTCCCTCCCGGCTCGCCTACGCCGACGGCAAGCTGTGGTTCGGATACGGCGACCAGTGGGACTCCGGGCTCGGCTCCGTCGACCTGACCGCCGAGACGCCCACGGTGACGCTGGACCTGGCGGCCGGACACGACTTCGCAGGCCCGCCCGAGCTCTACGCGCACCCCGACAACCCGGGCACGCTGCTTGCCCTCGACGCGCACATCAGCTCCGCCCCGATCGTCGTCTACGACACCTCCTCCGGTACCCCGGCCATCCGCGTGTCCGCCGAGAAGGGCGGCTTCTACAAAGACGCGGCCCTCACCCCGGACGGCCAGAACGTCGTCGTGGCCGGGCCGGGGAGGCGGGCGCTCACCGAGTATCGGCTCTCGGACCTGGAACAGGTGCGCACCTATCCCGTCCCCGACGAACCGGAGACGGTCAGCGTCGCTCCGGACGGCACAGTCGCGGCCACCGTCCTCGACACCGACGACCTCGGCGACACGTACGTCTTCGCCGGCGGCAGCGACAAGCCAGCCAGCGTCCGCAACCTGTCGCACCAATGGATGCCCTGGCTCGGGCACTCGATGAACTGGTCTGCCGATGGCGGGAAGCTGTTCGTGCTGACCGGGTCCTACGACTCCACCCAGTTCCACGCCATCGACGAGCCCCGCAAGTACGTCGGCACGCTCAAGGTCGATGCCCCCACCACCGCCACCCGCGCGAAGCCGCTCACCGTCAAGGGCTCGCTCACCGCCGGCCTCGCTCTGCCCGCCGGGACCCCGATGGCCGTCACCCGCACCGACATGGAGTCGCCGAACGGGAAGTCGCTCGGCACCAAGCCCCTCGGTACGGGCGGCAAGTTCTCCTTCACGGACACCCCGCCGGCCGGCGGCAAGGTCACGTACAAGGTGACGTACGCCGGTGACGCCACGCACTCCCCGGCGGCCGCGTCGGACAGCGTCGACGTCTCCCGTGCCACGCCCACGCTGACTCTGAACAACAACGGCAAGGTGTACGACTACGGCAAGGACGTCGCGTTCACGGCGCACCTCGGCACGACGTACAAGAACCGCACGGTCGAGATCTGGGCCGACCCCTTCGGGGCGGACAAGCCGAAGAAGCTGATGAAGACCGGCACGGTCAACTCCAGCGGCAATCTGTCGGTCACTCTGGACATGACCCGGGACACCACGGTCACCGCCGTGTTCAAGGGCGACTCCCGCTACGCCCCGAAATCGGTCAAGTCCACCGCGTATGCCCGGGTGAAGGTCTCGACGGCGCTGTCCAAGCACTACAAGACCGGCAAGATCGGCTCCACGACGTACTACTACTTCCACAAGAACACCGACGTCATCTCCACGACGACGATGAGCTACTACAAGGGCCGCAAGCAGCGGCTCGAACTCCAGGTGTACTACCAGGGCAAGTGGTACAACGGGGCCACCGAGTACTTCAAACTCGGCACCAACGGAAAGTCGGTCGTCAACCTGGGGCACTCCGGCAAGTCCGGCATCCGCGCCCGCGTGCGCTCCTCGTACCTCAACTCCGCTTCCGGGGACACCGTGAACTCGACGACGTACGGAGGCTGGAAGTACTTCATCTTCACCAGCTGATGCATGGCCGAGGTCTCATGAGGCCGTGACGTCGGGGGCGCGTTTCCCACGCGGGGACGCGCCCCAGTGCTGTCTCCGTTGCGTTCTCCGCTCCGGGAACAGCGGGCGTTCAGGCCCCGTGACGTCCAGCTGTCCGCGGTCAACTTGGCGAGCGAGACACATGCCCCACATGGGCCTCGGCAGAACCGATTCAGCGGTTCCCGTCCGGGTGAAGAAACCTCGCATCCGGCAGTAACCGCGCGTCAGCGAGCCAGACTTGGGCTGGTTCGCTCGCCGACCGGAAGGGGCGGGGCGTCAGTTGTCGGTGCGGCGGGGGTCGAACCCGTACTGGAGGTAGGCGGTGGTTCCGTCCGTGAGGGCGCGGGCGCAGGCGTGCAGGCGGCGGGCTATGTGCGGAGCGAGCAGAGCGTCCCACTCCTCGGGGGTGGCCAGCCGCCAGTCGGCGAGCTCGTCCGGGTCCAGGTGCAGCCGGTGGTCGGCCTCGGCCTGGGAGAGCACCCCGCCGTCGAAGAGGAAGTTCGCCAGTGGCGGCCGGCCGTCGGGCTGCTCGGGAACCCAGTCGACGGCGACGAGGCGACCGGGTGTGAGGTCGATGCCGAGCTCTTCCTTGACCTCCCGCTGGACGGTTTGCAGTGGGCCCTCGCCCGCTTCCAGCCCGCCGCCGGGGATCTCCCAGGTGTTGCGGTAGGACGGTTTGACCAGCAGGACGCGTCCCGCGCCGTTGTGGATGATGGCTCCGGCACCGGCGATGTGCTTGGGCAAGGAGGCGTAGTACTGCGCGGGAGGCAGTTTCGTGGTGCTCATGCGACGTGACGCTAGCCGTGTACCGCGCCCAGTCCTGGCGGCATCGGTGGCTTTGCACACGCTGGTGACAAACCGGTGCGATCGTCACTCCAGTGACAGGGTCGGGTCCTCGGCCGGCTCGTCGTCGCCGTCGCGCCCGTGGGCGCGCCGACAGCCGGAGCAGTGGAGCGCTGCGTCCAGGGCCTGTCCTGAGATCCCGGAACAGGCCCAGAACGGACAGGTACGGGACGCCCTCGGGCTCGCCGAGGCGCCCGAGCAGGACGATGCCTGCGGTGCCGGTGGGCGCGGTCGTACCGGTCCGGATCGGCCGCCGTCCCCGGGTGCGGGCCATATCCTCCTGCTCGGCCAGCAGGGGCAGCAGCAACGGTGGACTTGATCGGAAGGTCCTTCGCCGCAAACTCCGGCCTTCAGACCGGAGCCGCACAGCGGCGCAGATCCCTGCAGTGTCACAACCACCCGGTACGTTGATCACATCTACTGTTGAGGGGGAGGTGTTTCATGCTGGCCGGCCGTAAGAACCGGATGCAGAAGACCGGCGCGCACGACGCCCGCTACAACCGGACCGTGCACGAGCACCTGTTCACCCTCTCCGACAACAACCCGCCGAAGGGGGAGCGATGACCAGTGACGTCTCCCCGACCGACCACCGGCCCGACGAGCCGACCCGGTGGTGCGCACACTGCGGCAACCTGAGCACCAACCCCACGCGCTGCCCCGGCTGGACCGCCCACCGCCCACCGCACCTGGGCCGGCGCTCCGGCGAAGGAGCAGCACTCACCGTCAGTTCGTCAAATCTCCAGGAGCGCCCCACGAGTGCGTCGCCGAGCAGGCCGGCCAGCAGTTCATGCAGGGCCGTGCGCACCGCTCCGGCTGCCTCGTCGGCCAGGTCCATGTGACCGGTGACGGCGACCGTGACCACGGCAATCCCCCTTCCGGCCCGGGCGATGTGGCCGTCACTCTATCCGGTGGCGGTCACCGATTGATCCGATCGAGCGGTATGGGCCATCTGCGGGCTTCACAGAGCCATGGCGGCGAATCCCAGGACGTAGGCCCCGGCAAAGAGAAGGGGGATCCACCGCTCGACCCGCTTCAGCGGCAGATAGACGCGCCAGTCCCGGCCCTCGCCGAGCGCGCCACTCGGCGGCCACGAAGGTGCGGGCCGGCAGCCGCTCCTCCGGCGCACAGATCAGCTCAAACTTGCCCCGGTTCAGCTGGTGATAGGAGCGGACGGTGAACCACCAAGTGACGCACATGCCCAGCAAGGCGGCGAGGGCGACGACGAAGGTCACCTGGCGGTGGTCTCCCTGGGACAACCAGGCGCCGAGGAAGGCGAGCAGGCCGGTGTGGAGGGTCAGGAAGAAGGTGTTGGCGAGGTTGCGCCGGGCGCTGACCCGGTCGGCCATCTCCACACACAGCTTGTACTGCTCGAAGTTCGCGGCGTGATACGTGGCCTTCGCGTCGCGATAGTCTTCCGCGCCGATCCCGTCGTTCCACAGTGAGTCACTGATGTCGGCCATGGCGGCATCTCCCCGTAGTCGTTACGCTCACCAACCCTGTGGAAAAGACACGTGCTTTGATCGCAAGGACGTGCATAAGTCCCCTGGAAGGAAGGTGAGTTGCTTGTCTCGGAGCGAACCTTCGGCCGATGATACCGAGGCTCTGCTGTCGATCCCGCCGGAAAAGTTACGCAGGCATCCCCGGTTGCTGTACGCCCGGCGCGCGAGCGAGGCGGCCGCCAAGGCGCTGGCCTATGCCCGGGGCGGGGCCGAGCGGACGTACGACGACATCGCGTATCGCTATCTGTGCGCGTGCCCGCAGGTGCCGTTCCTCGGTGTCGAGACCCTGGCCGCCCGCGCCGAGCAGGAGCGACGGCAGCAGCGAGCGGGACTGCCCGCGGACCTGGCCCGGCTCGCGAGGCAGCATCGACGGTGAGTTGGCTGATGGTGGCGATCTTCTGTGCGTAGAGGATCAGCAGCAGTCCCGCGACGCGGTCCGGGGTCGGCAGCGTGTCCTCGTTGAGGAGGCGGCGGGCGTCGGCCCATCGCCTCTCGCTGTCGATGGTGCCGAGTGGCCCGGTCCAACGGACGGTTCCGTAGGTCAGGGCGCGGGCATGCCGGTGCTGTACCGACCAGCGGACGAAGTGGCCTGTCTCGTCGCGGCTTCTGGTCGGCGAGGAAGTCGAACCACCTCTCCACTTGGTTGATCCAGGACGAACCGGTGGGGGTGAAGTGCAGGTGGAATCGGGAGTGTTTGGCCAGCCATGCCTTGATGGCCGGCGTCTTGTGGGTGCCACAGTTGTCGCAGATCAGGTGGATCTGGAGATGCCCAGGAACCTCCTTTTCGATCTTGATGGAGGAAGGTGTGCAGCCCGACACCGATGAAGAGGATCCCCGCGGAGTAGAGCCAGCTCATTCCCCACACCTCCCACAGCCCGTGGTGCGCGAGATGGAAGACGGGACCGGCGAGCGCCGCGCCGATGACGCTCACCACGCCGGACACACCCACGACGAGCAGGGCACGTCCGCGCATCCTGAGTGCGGCACCAGCTCCACCGAGGACGGCGACCGAGGCGTAGGAGCCGATGCTCACCGCGACCAACAGGAAGAACAGACCCTGTCCTGTGGGGTCGTCGCCGACGGGCTCGGCGACGTCCGTCACCTTCAGGGGTGCACCCTGCTGGGCGGCGATGGGTGTGAAGATCTTCTCGGCAGCGGTGGCGCCCATGTCGGAGCCCGCCGAGGCGACGATGAGCTCGGGGGCCTTGGCGTTGAGGACATAGGCACCCGTGATGTCACGGCTCTTCAGCTCGTGGACGGCGACGGCGCGGGTCGCAAGGGTACGGACGTCGAGCGCGTCGCCTGCCCTGTCCTTGACGGTCTGCGCGAACACCTTCGCTTTCGGCCCCTTGCCGACGACGGCGATCGGCAGGTGATGCGGCTCCGGGGTGACGAACGCGCGGTCGGCCAGCAGCCCTGGCGGCGTCGGCTCCTTGTCCTTCGGCGCCCAGCCCGGCCCGAACAGTGCCTCCGGCAGCTTCAGGAGCGTGGCCAGCTCGGCCTTCGTCAGCGTCAGCGGATCGTCGGCCGCGCTGGCCTGCCGGGTCGGCGTGAGAAACCCGGCCTTGTCCCGGGCGTCCCACTGGGCGATCAGGAGCGCGCTACCCAGCGCCGCACCGGAAGAACCGACCGACGGAACCACTCCGGCAAACACCGCCGCCACGGCCTGCACTTCGTCGCCCTGACCGGCGCGAAGGGCCGCCTGATCTGGATATCCGCCGCCCACCACGACCACATCCTGGCCCACCTGCGCGCCGCCGGACTCGGGGCCCTCGCGGACCTCGGCTCCGGCGGCCTGGACAACGACGTACACGACCCCGTGATCGTCACCGGCATCACCGCCACCCGCACGTACAAGCTCACACCCGGCCAGAAGACCGCCCCCCGGTCCTCGGACCGGGGGGCGGTGCGCCGTACCGCGGCTACTTGCAGTTCTCGTCGATCTTGTACTGGAGTGCCCACGGGTAGTCGTGCCGGCTGAGCCGGACCCGGGCCAGGATCGGGGCGCGGTTGATGTCGTTGCCCGGATCGGCGATGTCGAGCAGCAGCGACTCCAGCTCGGTGTGGGTGGTGAGCTCCCGCCCGTGCATCCGGTCCTTCTCCGAGCCGAAGACCTCCGCGAGCTTCTCGTACTGCCATGGGTGCAGCACGTTGTAGAAGTCGGCCCCGTCGGACGGCTTCTGCTTGTAGTAGCAGGGGCTGACCAGCATCTGCTCGATGCCGTAGAAGCCCTCGTTGTCCAGGACGAAGACCACTGGCCGCAGGTGGTGGCGCACATGCGTGGACAGCTCCTGGCAGATCTCCTGGAACGAGCCGTCCCCGACGAACACCAGCGGCCGTTTCAGCGGCTGCTGGCGGCCCAGCGCCACTCCGGTGGCCGCACCGACCGAGTAGCCGATGGACAGCCAGCTGTTCTGCGCCACGAAGCTCGCCCGCTCCGCCATCCATAGATTCATCGAGCCCAGCAGTGCGAACGCTGCGTCCGAGACCACCGTGAACGGCGAGGTGGCCTCCGGGCCGTCGCCCTGCGCCTGGCTCAGCAGGAAGGCGTTCATGTGCTGGAAGAACCCGTCGTACGTGAGTTCCTCGGGGTAGTCCGTGCTGCTCAGGCCGGTCAGGAAGGCGATCGTGCTCGTCGGGACCTGCCGGTCCTTGGCGTGTGCCAGCGCGAAGAGGTCGGTCTCGAACGCCCGCTTGCCGAAAGCGGCACCCAGCGCGTCCCGCAGCGCCGGGACGAACCGCGCCAGCTGGACGTCCGGGAAGTACTGCGCGCCGACGCTGACGCCCTCGCGGGCGGCCACGATCCAGTCGTCGCCGATCGACTTCTCGCCGCCGAGGTTCTTCGACGTCGACCAGGTGCCCAGGCCGATCCGGCACCCGGCGGCCTTGAAGGCCTTGCGCACCTCCGGCAGGCTCGCCTTGCCGTTGTAGACGCCCGTGAAGCCCGGGGTGTTCTCGGAGACCACCGACTTCGCGCCGACGGTGGTGCAGAACGGGATGCCGGTCAGCTGCACCAGCGAGACCAGTTCCCGCTCCAGCCGGTTGCGCTCGATCTCCTCGCCAACCCACAGCACCGGCGTGCCGAGCCGTTCGACCAGCTTCACCGAGGCCTCCACCGCCTTGGCGAGCATTTCCTCGTTCTTCTTCGTGAACGGTCTTTCCTGGCGGCGGAGTTCGCCCTGCGGTGCGGCGCACGGGGCATTCCAGAGGTCGTCCATCACCTCCAGGTAGACCGGCCTGCGCTCGGTCAGGCCGGCGATGATAGCGCTGTCGATCTGCGAGGGCGCGAGCCCGGGGTTGGAGATCACCTGCGCGTCCACCGTGACCTGACGGTAGACCTCCAGATTGCTCTCCCGGCGCTGGCTCATGTGCGAGGTGAGCAGGCCGACCGCCTGGTAGTTGAGCCACTGCTCGTAAGACGGCGCCGCGTTGATCGCGATCAACGGCACGTACTCGACGTACGCGCCGCCGATCGGGTTGAGCATGCTGAACGCGCCCACGCCGTAGGTGACCGCGACGGCGGCGACGCCCTGCTCGCCCTTGGCGAGGTCGGCGTCGGCGGCCCGCACCCGGGCGTAGGCGTCGGCGGCGTAGCCGCCACCGATCTCGGTCGGGGTGCCGACCCAGCGCACCCCGGTGGTGGCGTGCATGATCGTCAGGAAGGGGCCGAGGTGGTCGCCCGGCACCCCGAACAGGTACCGGATGCCCAACTGCTCCAGTCTGGTGGCCAGGTAACGGCCCACGGTCCATTCGTTGTCGCCACTCATCTGCTCAGTACCTCCGCTCTGCGCGCGCGGCCGGTCCGCGCCTCGGGCCGGATCTCCGGTTTGACGTGGGGCGGTGGCGCGGGTGCCTCGTGCACGGCGATCGCCGCGCGGACGGCGGTCTCCACCGCGCCCTCGATCCAGGCATGCTTGAGTGAGACGTGCTCGCCGGCGAAGTGCACCGGGCCCTCCGGCTTGACCACGTCGAGGTGGAAGCTGGTCATCTGGTGCGGGGTGTACACCGCCGCCTCGCCGAAAGCGTACGGGTCGCGCAGCCAGCTCTGGGTCTGGCCGTAGCCGGTGTAGAACACCTCGATCCGCCGGCCGTGCACCGATTGGAGGTTGCGCAGCGCGTACACGTACCGCTCGGCGTCCGCCATCGAGTCCCAGCGCACCGCGTCGTCCGACCAGCTGTAGCTGGCCAGCACCACGCCGCCGTCGTCGCTGTTGGGCACCGGGTGCGAGGGGTAGTACATGAAGCGGTTCGGGTTGTCGGTGGTCGAACCGCCGCCGAAGCAGTTGGTGGCGGGGCGCACGCTCGCCCGGCGCAGCGGGGTGTGCTGGAAGACCTCCAGCTGCTCCTGGCTGATCCGGCTGGAGTCCACGCTCCGGTGGGCGCCGAGGAGCACCCTGGGTAGATTGGGCGGCGGCCGGTGCCCGTTGTGCGCGGCCGAAGCAACCTGCGCGGCCGCTTCGGCGTCCTCCTCTCCGGCTCGCTGGTAGTACTCGTACAGGCCGGGTTCGATGGAGTCGAGCTCGTCCTTCCAGTCCGCCTCGGTGAACTCCCACCACCGGCGGGAGAACTCCAGCAGCACCTTGGTGGCCTGGTCGTAGTGTGTCTCGATGATCGCCCGGCGCTTCTTGTACGAGTACGGGGGCGAGACCTGGACGAACCGCAGCGCGGAGAACGGGACGGTGACGATCGCGAAGTCACCCTTCCAGACCGTGGGTTCGGCCTCTGGGTCGTCCTCGGGCACGGTGTGAACGGCGACCTGGGGTCCGTTCGGTCCGACGTCCTCGCCGGCCCCGCCGTCGTGGCGCGGGTCCCAGTACTCCATCCGGATCATCCGCTCGCCCATTTCGAGCTCGTCCTGGAGCTCCATGGCGAGGGCGTAGGGCAGCTTCCAGCTGCCGCCCTCGATCTCCCAGTAGGTGGCGTCCGGGTTGATGTCGCTGCGGCCCAGGAAGGTGTGGAAGAAGGACAGGTGCAGTCGCGAGGTCATGTTCTCGATCGTGCCGATCGCCTCGATGGCCTCATCGCTGAAGCCGGCGTACTCGCGCAGGAAACGGCCCATCGAGTAGCCGTCGAAGTCGCGGATCACCCGGGCCCAGCCGTCCAGCCACTCGGCGAACGGCTTGCGCACCCGCTTGCCGTTCTCGATGTACGAGTAGTAGTCACGGACCGGCTCCAGCGCCTGGTTGACCATCTCGGCGGCGGTGATCCGCACCTCGTCGCCGGTGAGGTGGAAGCCCTCGTTGACGCTGCTGGGGTCGGCGGCGTAATCGGCGCGGCGTGCCTGGATCCGGTTGGTGCGGATCCAGCTGCTGAAGCGCTTGACCGGCTCGCGGAAGTGCGGGCTGTCCTCGCCGTACTTCCAGACCTTGCCGTCCTCGAAGGACTCGTAGACCACCGGCGGGACGGGCGTGTTCTGGTTGCCGGTGTCGGGATCGACGTCGACGTTGTAGAACAGCTGCCGTCTCAGGCCGAGGCTGTCGGCCAGGGCCAGGGTGAGAGGGTGGAAGCTGGGCAACCGCATCGCCCCGGCCTCCCCGTACTGCTCCGGGTCGCAGAACGGGCCGTCCTGCTCGACGTCGGTGGAGCGGAAGGTCTTGATCCGCCCGCCGACCCGGTTGGCGTTGGCCTCCAGGACGGTGACGTTGTGCCCGGCGTCCTTGAGCAGCTTCCCGGCAACCAGACCGGCGATCCCTGCGCCGACGATCAGCACGTCCTTGGGCTCGTCGGTCTCCGGGATGCCCTCCTTGATCAGGACGTCGAGGTAGCGCAGCTTCAGGTCCTTGTCGTCCGGACCGACCAGCAGCAGCTCGCGGGCCAGTTGCTGGCAGGTCCGCCGACGGGCGCGGTCGTTGGCCGTGCCCTCGACGATGGGGTTCTCGTTCATGGCTTCTCCTCGCCGCTCAGGAACCGACCGGCTTGTTGGGGAGGTCCTCGCCCTCGGCGAGCAGCCGCAGCGTGCTGATCGAGGGAGTGAAGGCGTAGAGCGCGCCCGTGGTGCGGACGAAGCGCTTCATGTCGACCGTGCCGAGGGTGCCGTCCGCGAGTTCGACCGAGGCGTTGCCGGCGAGGCCGGTGACCTTGTCGAAGCCGTTGGCGACCACCTGGTCGGACCGGCTTTCCCCGGGGGTGAACGTGTCGTCGTTGGACCAGTGCCGCTGGACCAGTTCGAACTGCTCTTCCAGCGAGGTGCCGTAGCAGACGAACATCAGCCCGCGGTCCTTGCCGTCGTCCGGGCCGCCTTTGAACTCGGGGCCGTACGGAATGCCGCGGCGCATCAGGCGGTGGCTCTTCGGCTTCTTGTCGACGATTCCGGCGAAGGCGCGTGGATGGGTGCGGCGGATGTGCGCGGCCCAGGGGGTGTGCTGGCCGATGGGGTCGTTCGCGTAGTCGAAGCCGTTCCGGTCCGAACCGAGGCCGGTCACGGTGCTGCACGGCGGGGCGAGCGGTGAGCCGTCCTTGGCCCGGCCGACCAGACAAGCACCGAGCCGGTTGGCGTCCATGTTCCCGGTGAAGTTCTTGGCGCCGTCCACCACGGCCTTGTTCCAGCCGACGACATCCTGGCGAAGGCGGCGCACCACCTGGAGGGAGCCGTTCTTCATCCACGCCGGCGCTTTCCGGTCACCCTGTTCGCTCTTGTAGCCGAAGACGAACTCGCCGGGTTCGATCAGCTCGGTCCCGGCGTGGTTGTCGCGGAAGCCCTTGCGGCCGGCGTCCTCGCGGTGGAAGTCCTTGACGCCGGGCTGGGAGATGCCGTCCTTGTAGCCGAAGTGCTCGTGACCCTTCAGATCGCCTGTCAGGGTGCGGCCCTCGTCCACATGGACGCGCGTGATCCGGTGGGTCTGCTCGACCGTGTCGAGGTTCTTCAGCTTCTCCTTCAGCAGCGCCTCGGTGTCCGCGGCGACGATGAGGACCGCGTGCACAACCTTGTCGCCGCCGGCCCCGAACAACCAGGTCCGGGGGTCGCTCTCGCCGGTGTCCCCGAGATCCTCAGCCCGTGCGGCCGCGCCCGCGCAGAACGACGTGAAGGTGCTGAGGTCCTTCTTGATCTGATCGGGCTTCTTGGCGATCATCACAAGGCCCTCGAAGGTGAGGGAGACCCCGCAGCGGACGGTGGTGATCGACGGGTCGCGGCCGAAGGCCCGGCGGGCCAGCGAGAACTGCTCGTTGAAGTCCTCCGTCTCGTTGGTTGTCGCGACGGTGTTGAGGATCGCGGAGAGCCAGCCGCGGCCCTTGGCGGCGTCCGGGAAGCGCAGGTAACGGAAATCCATGAAGTCCTTGTTGAACGCGGCCAGGATGTTGCCCTGGATGTCGGTGGACCCGCGCAGCTCCGGCTGGGGCAGCTGCTCGATGGACGGGACGGCCGTGGGACGGATGGGGGTCGTGGTCACGGTGGGGTTCCTTGCGTGGGGCGGAAGGCGGCGGCGGACTCGTATAGGGATGGCACGATCACCATTGATCACAAAGGGTGATTAACCGGCTACTGAAAGTAGGTAAACGGTCGCTGTGAGCCCTGTCAAACGGAGGCCGGCCCCTCGGCGGGTCATA
This sequence comes from Streptomyces sp. NPDC111516, assembly GCF_055635345.1. Taxonomy (NCBI): domain Bacteria; kingdom Bacillati; phylum Actinomycetota; class Actinomycetes; order Kitasatosporales; family Streptomycetaceae; genus Streptomyces; species Streptomyces sp. NPDC111516. The sequence continues at coordinate 12,361 of NZ_JBVKBV010000042.1, forward strand.
TGGCGTCGCCGGGCGTGCCCTGTCCGCGCACGCGGACAACCGGGGTGCTGCCCCTGCGGCCCCAGGCCCTCGCACGCGGCGGCGTCACCGACTGGCCGGCCTCGTCCTCGAAGACCGCCCAGGCTCCGTTCGCCGCCGCGGTGCTCCTACCCGCGGCCACACCTCCCGCTTCCACAGCTCCACCGCGTCGTCGGCACGTCCGATCGCTCGCCGTGCTGGCTGCTGCCACGACCAGCCGGACCGAAGCAGTAGCCGCCACGTGCCCTCCACTGTGTACGAGACGTGGAACAACCGGCCGATCATCTCTTCACCCAGGCCAGGGTCCACCGCTGGTCGGTCCACCCGTGTGCCAGCGGGCCACGCTCCAGCTCCCGCTCCAGCCTGGCCATCTGCGCCTCAGACAGTCTGGGCCGACTGGGGGACCCCCTTGGAAGCCACCCCGGCGTGGCCGTTCTCGCGCCACTGGCGCCGCCAGCGTTCCACCGACCGCTCCGAGACCCTTAATGCGGCGATCTCCCGGTTCTTCTCGCAGGCATCGAAGCGAGTCTCACCGCCCCAGGACTACCGAAGCCCCCGGGTGATGTCCGGCGAACAGCCCGACATCACCCGATCAATTTCAGTAGCCGATCCGCCGCAAGGAGTCCCACCTGTCGAATGCCGCTCTCCGATCCGCTCGCTTCCCCTCTTGCATCCCCTTGGCGCTTGGCGGCCTGAACGCGTGGACCGCATAGGAGCATGACCTCACCGGGGTGTTGTGCCGTCCGTTGGGCTTCGTGCTGACCGCCAGGCAGGCCCGCGAGCCCCTGCCTTCCCGGGGGCGATGGCGCGTCGGCGGGTTCCCAGCGGAGAGCGAGCGGCGGCCCGGACGAGGTCGGCCGACAGGGCGAATTCTTTCTGTGTCGTCAGGCCGACTCGGCATTTCGCCCATGGCAGACGAGAAAGGCCTTCAAAAGACTGGAACCCTCTTTGGGCGTATGTCAACACATAGACGAGTGTGCGAAGCTGCGGCAGTGGCAGGTGGAGCGCAGGGATGGCTTCCATGTGCTGAGGCACACGTACACCTCGATCGTCCTTGAGGGTGGGGAGTCCGTGGTGACACTGGCCAGGTGGCTGGGGCACTCGTCTGCAACCATCACGCTGGACCACCATGCCCACTTTGTGCCGGAGGCGCGTTGCCCGATCGACAGTCTGCTCGATGGTCAGGCCAATGGAGACATGGCTCCGAACTCCGCAGATTTTCCCCCGGCTCGTCCGTGAGCGTGCTATCTGCGCGTCTGCACGTGTTCAAGTGACAAGGTAACAGGCAGAGGTGGCCTCACCTCGGCGACGATGCGAGGGAGGCTCGAAGGGGCTGGTGGAGCGGTCGCGGGGGAGGGCATCGGCACCACTTCTTGACGGGTTGATGGGGACGTTTACGTGTCGCCACACCGTAGGAACGTGCAGGTCAGGGGGGTGTGTGGTGGGACACCGTAGTTCTCGATGTGGAGTGCGTGTGGCCACGATGGAGGTGGTGCATCGCCGAGATCGACACCACGGTGAAGGATCTTCTCGCCCTCCGGTAGCCCTTCGCCGAGACTCGCCAAGCTGCCAAGGAGCGTCCCTGCGGTGACCCTTCGCAGGTCTGCTCGACCATCGAGGATGCGCATGGCCTGCCGTGCTGGTCCCTCCATTGGGAGAATCTCAGCGAACACACCACACGATTCGTGATCGCGGAATCGCGGCGGCACCGGAGGACGAACTAATATCGGCCCGAGCGCACAGGTCGCAGCGCCATGAGGGGCTGCCCCCGCCGGCCACCCGCAGGAGGTCCGCGATGGCGACGCTGCTGTCCGTCAACGTAGGAATGCCCAAGGACGTCTCCTGGCAGGGAAGGACCGTCCGCACCGGAGCCTGGAAGGCTCCCGTCCAGGGCCCCCGTATGGTCCGGCGGCTGAACGTCGATGGAGACGGTCAAGGAGATCTGGCCGGGCACGGCGGCGAAATTCGAGCCGTCCTCGTCTACCAACTACAGTCCTACCAGTACTGGCAAAAGCAGCTCGGTCGCGATGATCTGACCTTCGGGACCTTCGGGGAGAACTTCACCGTCGACGGCCTGCCCGATGACGACGTGTGCATCGGAGACCGGTACCGCATCGGCGAAGCCGAATTCGAAGTCACCCAGCCGCGCGTCACCTGCTACCGCGTCGGTATGCGCCTCGGCGAACCCGCCATGGCCTCCCTGCTGGTCGCCCACCACCGCCCCGGCTTCTACCTGCGCGTGATCACCGAGGGACGCGTTCAGGCCGGCGACGAGATCACGCTCACTCGCAGAGGTCCCGAAGAACTCAGTGTCGCTGACACCGACGCACTGCTCTACCTCCCCGATCGTGACTCCGCGAAGCTACGCAAAGCGCTGAACATCCCGGCCCTCAGCCCCGGATGGAAGCAATCCTTCCACGAACTTGCCGCCGCTCAGCAGCCCAAACAGGAACCGGGATGGCCAAGTGAACGCGCCAGCACTCAGCAGCCGGGAGACGAGCCGGGCTGGCCGGGCTTCAAGCCCATGCGCGTCGCCCGCATCGTCCCCGAGACCCCCACCGTCTCCTCGATCTACCTCGACACCACCGGCGCCACACCCCTGCCCGAGAGCCGCCCCGGCCAGTACCTCTCCATCCGCATCGCCGTCGGTGATGCCGCCCCCGCAGTGCGCAGCTACTCCCTGTCCTGCGCGCCCACAGCCGCCACCTATCGCATCAGTGTCAAGCGCGAGCCCCATGGGAAAGTCAGCAGCTACATCCATGCCACGCTCCGCCCTGGGGACCTCGTGGACATCGCCAGCCCCCGCGGAACGTTCGTACTCGAAGAAGACACCCGCCCGATCGTCCTCATCTCGGCAGGGATCGGTGCCACTCCCGTACTCGCCATGCTCCACCAACTCGCCGCCACACGAGACCCACGCCCTGTCTGGTGGATCCACACTGCCCATGACCGCACCCACCACGCTTTCGCGGACGAGACCCACGCCCTCCTGGCGCAACTACCCAACGCCCACGAGCACATCTACTACACCTCCGAAGCCGCCCCACAACCCGACGAGGCCCACATCACCCACGGCCGCCCGACCGCCCAATCACTCACGGCCATGGACATGCCCACCGACGCCGACGCCTACCTCTGCGGACCACCTGCCTTCATGGACGGCCTCGGCGGCTTCCTGCGCGATCACGGCCTGCGCCCCGAGCAGATCCATACGGAACAGTTCAGCGCCCTCCCCGCCATCAACCCTGGCGTCACCAATACCGTCGTGATCCGGCCGCACCAACCACCCGGTCCCACGGGCACCGGCCCCCTCGTCACTTTCGCCCGCAGCGGCATCACCACCCCCTGGTCACCCGCTCACGCGTCCCTCCTCGATCTCGCCGAAGCCTGTGACATCCCCACCCGTTGGTCCTGCCGCACCGGCGTCTGCCACACCTGCATCACCCACCTCGTGGCAGGCGACGTCTCCTACACCACTCCACCCCTCGAACTCCCCGAAGCCGGCACCATCCTCGTCTGCTGCAGCGCACCGACCACCGAAGTCGTCCTCGATCTCTAGTACTCCAGCAGGACTTCTGTATTTTTGCTGGTCAGCGGCCTGGGGGTGGGGAGTGTAGCGGGGGTGTGGCGTGCGTGGCACCAGCCGCGTAAACAACGCTTCAGGGCAATACATCTCGGGGTCGATGCCGGTGGAGCTACAAGGTTGTCGCTGCCCGGAGGATCTCCCGGCTGGCTGGTGTGTGTGCTTTCAGCGGGTCACAAACCGAACATCAGCCACGCCTGGTGGCTGACCCAGTCCGGGTACAGCTGCGTCATGGCGTCGAACAGCTCACGGTCGCTGGACGCAGATTCCTTGAGTCGGCCGAAGTCGGTGAGGTAGCGCTTCGTCGCCTCGATGGCCGCCGGTGTGTCCGGGGCACCTGGCTTCTTGTGGCCGGCGACGGCCGTCTTCGGGTTCAGCGCCGCCAGACGGTCCAGCGCGGCGATCCAGTTCTCGCGGCTCTCCGGTGTGGTGTCGGCGACGTAGGCGTGGCACTCGTTGTAGAGGACGTCGCCGCCTACGACGAGATCGATCGACGGTACGTGCAGCGAGGTGCTGTCGACGGCGTCGGTGCGGCCCTGCTCAATGATCCGCAGTTCGTGGCCTTCCAGGGTGAAGGTGCCGTCCTCGCAGGGTTCGGGCAGCGTGATCGTGGCCGGCAGCTGTCCGGGCCAGAGCTTGCGGAAGGCCGGCAGTCGGTGGAGCTGATTCCGCATCAGCTTCACCGACTGCGGTGTGGCGATGGCGCGGGCGTCGGGGAACCGCTGCAGCAGCACGCTGAGCCCGGCGAAGTGGTCGATATGGCCGTGGGTGATGTAGATCGTGGTGAGGTTGCGGTGGTGCAGGGCGACCCAGTCGGCCAACGCCTGGGCCTCGGCGATGGTGGTGAGCGTGTCGACGAGGACGGCGTCGTTCTCACCGAAGACGAGGGTCGACGTCATGGGATCCCACGCCATCGGCGGTCCGAACGGCCGAGGTCGCTCACCCACCACTGGTTTCTCGGGTGCGGTGAAGACGTTGACACTCAGCGGGGATGCCATGTCGCTCGTTCCTCTCTGTGATCGAAGAGCCTCACGGATACGCCCGTGAGGCATCTGAGCAGGGGGCGAACCGCCGCTCAACAGGGACGGAGGCCCGCGCTGCACGGCTCAGTCCCGCTCGGCACGCGCCACGTACGGGCTTGATGTCAGGTGAACCGAGCGTTGCTGACGTCGATGGAGACCATCGTCTGGGCCAGGATCGGGCGGTTGTCCGTATCGCTTCGGTAGGCCCGGCGTTTGGTGGGCAGGCGGATCCCGTCTGCTTCCACGGTGTCGTAGACGTACTGTGCTGCGGCGAACCCGCCTGCGATGTCGACGTGATAGTCATGCCTACGCAGGAGACGGTCGGGGCCGAAGTAGAAGTCCTGTTGCGTGCTATGGCTGGCGATGTCGGGCGGGAAGGTGGCGCGCAGTCCGCGCCAGATTTCGTCTCCTTCCTGCCATGGTTCGATTTCGGTGAGGGTGAAGCCGGGCATCGACAGCAGGAAGGGCGTGGTGAGGTACGTCCACAGCGCGTATCCGTTGAAGTAGGCGCGGTCCAGTGGGTCCCAGAGAGTGTTGAGGTCGTGGCCTGTAAACGACTTTCGCGGTTCGTTGCGTTCGGCCACGACGCGGCCGTCGAGATGTTCGATGCTGATTCGGTCGGCCGTGAAGTCGGTCTTCTGGTCGGGGCCGCCGAATGGAATCACGGAGGCGTGCTGCTCGTGCAGCCAGACGGTCATCTCCCGGGGGGTGGGGTCCTGCGGCATTCCCTTGATGACGAACATGTCGCCACCGCTGACGACGGTGGCGCGGACCGTGGTGAGTGCGTTCCAGCGGTCGAGGCCGCCATGGGCATCGAGGACCTCTGCGAGCAACGTGTTCATGTCGGTCTCCTGCTCGGCCGTGCCAGGCGGCGGTGGCTAAAGGCGCGTCGCTTTCCGCGTTTCTGATCACCCAAAGACAGCAAGATGGGGTGCTTCTTTCCTGAACAGCTACGGTGCGAGGATGTCAAAACACCCCGAACTGCTCGTGGTTCGGGGCGTTTGACATTCAGATCCGGCATCAGTGGTGATCAGGTGCCTGGACGGGGAGCTCGCAGGTGTTGACGCTGGGTCAGCTCTTCGTCGTCGACCAGGGTGAGCATGGGTTGACCCGGCGCACACATCATGGTGACGAGGAAGCGGCTCCAGGAGTCCGGCCGGTTGTTCCCGTCCTGGTAGTGGATGACATCGCCGCCCGGCTCCCAGAACGTCTCTCCGGCCTTGATCACCCGTTCGGGCTCGCCTTCCAGCTCGAAGAGCATCTCGCCCTCCAGCATGTAGCCGAAAGCGGGTCCCGAGTGCCGGTGCGGAGGGGTTCCGGGGTCGCCGGGAGGGAACTCGATGAGGACGGTCATCATCTCTGCCTCCGCCGGAACGGACGGCGGTTTCACCGACTGCAGCACAGTGAGCGCCGTCTTCCAAGCTTCCGAACGCACTTGGCTCTCAGTGCTGTCTGCTGCCGGTTCGTCGTTCGACATGGTGATGCCTCCATTGGTGGACCGGCTGGTTCAGGAGAGCCAGTCGCTGTAGTGGGTGGGGGCGATACGGGCGTCGCCCTTGGCGATCAGCGCATCGCCCTGAACGGCGGCGAACATGCCGGCAGTGTCGTCGGTGACGACCGTGCGGCCGTCGGGGTGGGCATTGAGGGTGACCCGGCCGAGTTCGTCGAGGGGGAGGACGTCGGGCCCGGCGATGTCGAGGGTGCCGTTCAAAGGGACGCCGACAGCGACTTCGGCGACGGCGTCGGAGACGTCCTGGGCGGCGATCAGCTGGAGCGGGGTGGTGGGCAGGCGGACGGTGTCGCCCTCGGTGGTCCAAGAGAGGACTGCGTCCATGAACTCCATGAACTGGGTGGCGCGGACGATCGAGTAGGGGATCGGCCCGGCCTTGAGGATGTCTTCCTGCAGGACCTTGGCCCGGTAGTAGGCGAGGCTGGGCACCTGGTCCGCGCCGACGATCGAGAGGATGACGATCTGGCCCACCCCGCCCTCCTGGGCGGCGGCCAGAAGGTTGTCCATCGAGGTCTGGAAGAACGCCGGTGAGGCGTCGTCGAAGGTCGGAGAATTCGTCAGGTTGACGAGGACGTCGGCGCCGGCCACCGCCTCCGCCAGGCCCTGCCCTGCCCTGTGATCACGTCGACACCTGTCGACTGCGAGTGCGGCACGGCCTCGTGCCCGGCCGCGTTCAGCTTCTTCACGACCCGCGACCCGATCAGGCCGGTACCACCGATCACTGCTAACTTCATGGGTCACCTTTCGTCGCGCACCGATAGGTCACGCGTCCAGATTGCGACAGTGTGGTGCGCGGCGCACGCGGTGACGCGGGCTGCCAGTGGTTCCTCGAATGCGGGGGATGGCGTCGAGCAGGGGCAGCAGCTGGGTGACGTCGTGGCGGTTGCCGCTGGTCAGAGTGATGGCCAGCGGAGGTGCCACCCGCGTCGGTGATGACGTGGTGCTTCGAGCCGGGCCGAGCGCGGTCGACCGGGCTCGGCCCGGTTTGGCGATGAGACGAACGTGTGTCTGACCGTTCGCTTGGCGTAGTGCTGATCCTGGTTTCTATTTTTGCATCGGCGCTCTCCGCCTTGCTCCTGGAGAGGTCTTCGCTGATCGAGACCGGGGACTCTGCTGCCTGTTCCACAAGAGCGACGGGCCGCGTGAAGCTCAGTCGACCGATTCCCGGTTGTAGGAGTAGATCACCAATGTCTGTTCCGGTTGTTCGGCCAGGTGGAATGCGGTGTAAGCGAATTCGATGAGCCCGCGTCCAGGGCACCGTAGCCGTTTCCTTCCGCCGTGCCGGGCCTGCACGTCGTACTGCGGCCACCAGGCATCCGCTTCGGGGCTGCCCGCGTTCAGCTCGTCGATCAGCCGGGTGTACCGGGGGTCCCCCGGGTGGCGTCCGGCCAGTGTCCGCAGCCGGGCGAGCAGGCCACGTGCCTCGATCTCCCAGTCGACCAGAACCTCCCGGGCGGCGGGTTCGAGGAACACCCAGCGGGCGAAGTTCGCCCGCCCGTCCGCTGCGGTGAGGTGCGGGAACAGTTCGTCGGCCGCCTGGTTGCGGCTGAGCACGTCGTAGTTGCCGTCGATGATGTACGCCGGATGCGGCTGGAGCAGGAGCGGGACGGCCGCCACCTCGGAGGCGAGCGGCGCGGGTTCTTCGGGTTCGGCCGCAGGTGTGTGACCGGCGAGCTGGAAGAGGTGATCGCGCTCATACCGGTCGAGCCGCAGGGTCGAGGCGAGGGCGTCGAGTACCTGGTCCGAGGCGCGGATGTCCCGGCCCTGTTCGAGGTACGTGTACCAGGTGGCGCTGATCCCGGCGAGAAGCGCGAGTTCTTCACGTCGCAGGCCCGGTGTCCGCCGTCGGCCGGTGTGCGGCAGTCCGACCTGGTCAGGGGTGATCCGCTCCCTGCGGCTGCGAAGGAAAGCGCCCAGCTCACGGCGCTGATGCGGCTGCGTCTGCACGGCGGATGGCACCTATGGTTCCAGAATAAATACGGTCTGGATACCAGGCTAACGGCCCCTCAGAATGGAGCACGAGCGGGGAGGACCAGGCCCCATCGGTGACCTGTAGGCCGCCGGCTACCTGGAATTCAGAAAGAAGTGAGGCTGACATCGTGTCGGGGATCGACGGCAAGGTAGTGGCGATCACGGGAGCCAGCAGCGGCATCGGCGAGGCCACCGCGCTGTTGCTGGCCGAGCGAGGCGCGCGGCTCGTCCTTGGCGCCCGCCGGTCAGAGCGCCTCGCGGAGCTGGTGGAGCAGATCGAGAAGTCAGGTGGTTCGGCCGTACAGACCCGCACGGACGTGACCCGGCGGGAGGACCTGCACGCCCTGGTCGCGCTCGCCGGTGAGCGATTCGGCCGGCTCGACGTGCTGGTCAGCAACGCGGGGGTCGGCACGATCTCGCCCCTGGACGATCTGCGGGTCGACGAGTGGGACCAGATGGTCGACGTCAACGTAAAGGGTGTGCTGCACGGAATCGGCGCTGCGTTGCCGGTCTTCCGGGCCCAGGGCTCGGGCCACTTCGTCACCATCGCCTCCACGGCGGCATTTCGCATCGTCCCTAGCATGGCGGTCTACGCCGGTACGAAGTTCGCGGTCCGCGCCATCTGCGAAGGCTTGCGCCAAGAGGCCGGCGATTCCCTGCGGGTGACCACCGTCTCGCCCGGTGCAGTCAGGACCGACTTCGCTGAGGCATCAACAAATCCGAAGGTCAGAGCACAGATCACAGAGATGCGAGACCGGATAGCGATCCCTTCTGAAGCAATCGCCCAAGCCGTCGCATTCGCCATCGAGCAGCAGGCGAGCGTCGACGTGAACGAGATCGTCGTCCGGCCCACCGCTCAGAACTGACCCCGTCCAGGCCTGAGATCTGGAAGTGAGAACGTGTGAACGCAGGCACCATCGCTGCCTGTCCCACGGTGCTGAAGTGACCGGGGGCGACCGGGAGGAGAACGACGTCATGACTCGCCCGATAGCAGTGCTGTTCGATATCCCGCCCCGGCGCGTGGCCGTCCGGTAGTCGGCGGGCCGACGACATCGACGGCGGAGGTCCACGTTCCGTGTTCGCTGCGGTGAGTAGGTGACGGCGGTGAGTACCGAGCTGGTGGCGATGGTGTCCCTGCGGCCGCAACGGCCGTGGACGCGGCCGCCGCTGGTACGCATGGGAATCGCCTCCGGGAGGCGGAGAAGCCGCCCACTCGCCGATGCCACAGGCGACGTGCGTCGGCTGGCAGCGCAGCGGCCGCACTGCGGCCGCACTGCGGCCGCAGGGATGTGTAACTACAGTCGGTGATCTCTGTTGACCTCCGAAGTCCTCTTTCATGCCCTGCGCGTTGAGGTCTCGCCTGCGGCCAGTCAGCACGGTTCAGATCCAGTGCTGGTTCGGTGCTGGATTTGAGCCCGCCGATGCGGTAAAACCGCAGGTCCTAGGCCCGATCGAATGAGTTGTCGTACCACTCGATCGTGGTCCCGATGAGACTTGCGGCGACGATGCGCTTGAGCGAGCGGGTGGTCGGCGGGGCGGATGCCGAGGCAGCCATGAACACCACTTCCGGGCGGTTGGCGGGGACGGGTTCGTGTCGCCACACCGTAGGAAGGGGCAGGTCAGAGGCGTATGTGCTGGGACACCATAGTTCTGTCCTCCGGAGTGCGCGTGCCCACCATGGGGGCGCGGTGGGGGCATTGGCGAGGTGCTGGACGGGGCCTGGAGGGCGGGGACGGATCTCGACCCGCGCTGTGCTCTGCTCCCGGCTCCATGGAATGGAAAGGACCCGGCGGCGCGCTCATCCGGTGCGCCGATCAGATCCGGCGCGGTGGACCGCGCGTCGCGAGCTGAAGGTCAGAACGAGCCAGCACGCCCAGCCGATGGGTTGCAGCGCCCAGTAGCTCACGATCCGGTAGAGCAGCGTGAGCGCGATTGCCTGGTCGATGCGCAGCCCGTACAGCACGAGCAACGCTGTCAGGCTGGCCTCCACCACACCGAGACCGCCCGGCGTCAGCCGCAGGCTGCCCGTCATCTGGGTGAGTGTGTACGCCACGAGGATCCCGTGCCAGGGAACGCCGATGCCCAGCCCCCACGCGCAGGCGAGGAGGCAGGCCGCGTCGCACGCCCAGTTGAGCAGCGCGAACGTGAAGGGTCGCCACCATGGGCGCAGCCCCGGTCGAACGGCATGGATGTGCCGGAAGATGGCAAGCAGGCCGTCCTCGATGTCCCGCAGCTGCTTGGAACGTACCCCGAGCCGCCGCCAGAGCCGCCGGAATCGGCGTCGTACCGGCTTGAAACGGGAGAGTCCGGCTACAGCGCCCGTCATCATGCCGAAGACCGCCACGAGCCAGAGCACCACGGGCCGCAGCGCGCCGAGCCCCGCGGAGCCGCTCGCCAGCGCACCGATCACCAGCAGCGCGAAGAGCGCGGCCACCGACAGCACTCCCGAAACGGCAAGTACCGCTCCCGCGAGTACCTGCCCCACACCCCTGCGCCGCAACTGCGTGAACATCCATGCGGCCGCGAACGCCGCCCCGCCCGGCAGTGCACCGGCGACGGCGTTGGCCGCCAGCACGATGGTCCCGACGACCTTGAGGCGCAAACGCGCCCCACCCATCCGCAGCAGCCACTGCTGCAGTGCGATCAGAGCGCCGAGCGACGCTGCCTCGAACCCGGCGACGAGGACCAGCCGGGGCAGCCTGACTGCGGCGATCAGGTGCGAGGCCGCAGCCAGGTCGTGCCTCCGGTACACCGCGACGACCGCCGCGATCACCACCAGGGCGACGGAGCCGAGCCACCACAGCCGACGTGGAGCCCTGAAGGGTGGGGCAACGAAGCCCTCGCCATGCTCGACGTTCCCGTCCGCGCCGTCCATGCCGGTCACCGTACGGCGCCACACCGCCCGACGAGATGAGCCGTGACCGAGCCGTCCTGTACCGGGCCGCCGGCGGACCCGTCGTGAACGCGGCTGTCCGCAGGAGACGCCGGGACGGACCACTCACCAGACGAACACGCAGTCGGAGTTCGCGAGACCGCGCGTGACCAGGCCCCGACTCAGTGTGTTCGCCGCTGCCGATGGTGGAGAAGGCGTTGATCCTGGAAGTGGGACGCCCACCTGCGATCCACGTCTCTTCGAATTGCGGGAACGGTCTCGCCCGAGGTTCGTCCTTCCGCCAAGGGAGCCGTCCGGTGATCACATCAGTTCGTCTGTCAGGCCGGCATCTGTCACGCTCGGCCAAACCGGGACCCCCGCGCGAGGCGCCCAAGCCGCCGGCGCCTTCGCCGGGGCCTTCCTGGTCCCGCTGGCTGCTGCCCGTCGCCGCGTTGGTCTTGCTGCTCGTGGTGCTGATGCGAACTCCCTCCCCCCAGGGGGGCGCGTCGCTGTCGTACAGCCAGTTCGTCGGCAAGGTGAGCGTCGGTCAGGTCAAGACGGTCGACATCGACGACAAGGGCGCCATCAAGGGAA
>NZ_JBVKBV010000043.1:0-15566 GCF_055635345.1 Streptomyces sp. NPDC111516
TTCGACTGCCTTGCGGCAGGCCCCGGTTCGGGCTGTGTTGCGCATCACATCGACCTCGTGTCACGGGCGGGCGGTCCGCTTCCATCTGGTGGTCGTCGGCAGCGGATGGAGGAGGACGCGATGATGGGTGCACGGCAGGGGACCGGGATGGCCCTCACGCACCGTGTGGTGATTCTGGGGGCTGGGTACGCGGGTATGTCCGCGGCCGTTCAGCTCACGGCCCGGGCCAAGCGGCGCGGGGGTGTGCAGGTGACCGTGGTGAATGCGCAGGAGGCGTTCACCGAGCGAATGCGGCTGCACATGACGGCGACCGGCCAGCGGCTCGCCGAGCTGAGCATCCAGGAGATGCTGGAGGGTACCGGGGCGCGGTTCGTGCGCGGCTGGGTGATGGCGGTGGACGCGGACGCCAGGACGGTGCGGATCGACGACGACCGGGTCCTGCACTACGACACGCTGGTGTACGGGTTGGGCAGTGTGGCCGACACGTCGGCGGTGCCGGGTGTCGAGGACCACGCGTACACCTTGAGCAGTGCCCAGGACGCCGAGTTGCTGGCGGACCGGCTGGGGCGGCTTTGCAGCGGCACGGTGGTGGTCGGCGGCAGCGGGCTGACCGGCATCGAGTCGGCCGCGGAGATCGCCGGGCGGCGCCCGGAGCTGAACGTCGTGCTGCTGGGCCGCACCGAGCCCGGTGCGGCCATGAATCCCAGGGCCAGGGCGTACGTGCACGCCGCGCTCGACCGGCTGGGCGTGCAGGTGCGCTCCGGGGCCGAGGTGGTGAAGGTGCTGCCCGGCGCGGTGGAACTGGCAGGCGGGCAGAGCATCGCCGCCGACGCGGTTTTGTGGACGAGTGGTACGCGGGTGTCGCCGCTGGCGGCCGCCGCCGGGCTGGCCGTCGACGAGCGCGGACGCATCGTCACCGACGCCGCGCTGCGGTCGGTGTCCCACCCGCAGGTGTACGCCATCGGCGACGCGGCCGCGATCCGCCAGGGCTACGGCGTCATGCACGGCACCTGCCAGGGCGGCATGCCGACCGGGGTGCACGCCGCGCTGTCGATCGACCGTGTACTCAACGGCAAGCAGCCCAAGCCGTTCCGCTTCGGCTTTTACCACACGCCGGTGAGCCTGGGACGTGGTGACGCCGTGGTGCAGTTCACCCGCCCCGATGACAGGGCGCGGCGGATCTGCCTGACGGGCCGCGTGGCGGTCCGGTACAAGGAGACAGTGACTGCCTCGCCCTGGCCGACGTACGGCCGTATGAAGAAGATGCCCGCCTCGGGCGCGTTCTGGCCTAGCGGGGGCCGCTTCACCCGTGTCCGGGAGGCCCGGTGACCAACCTGTCCGCCCACCCCGGCCATCAGGTCTTCCACGAGCACCGCAACCTGCTGTTCTCCGTGGCCTACCGCCTTCTGGGCAGCGCGGTTGATGCCGAGGACGCGGTCCAGGACGCCTGGATCAAGTGGTCCGCCGCCAACCGCTCGCAGGTGGCCGACTCCAAGGCGTACCTGACGCGAATCGTCTCGAACCTGGCGCTGGAACGGCTGCGATCCACCCGGCACAAGCGGGAGACCTATGTGGGGCCGTGGCTGCCGGAGCCCATCCTCACCGGCGGGGATGCCTCCGAGGCCGTCACGGACGCCGAGTCGGTGTCGATGGCCATGCTGGTGGTACTGGAGACGCTCAGTCCGCTGGAGCGCGCGGTGTTCGTGCTGAAGGAGGTCTTCGACTTCAGCCACGCCGAGATCGCGCAGGCCGTGGAGCGTTCCGAAGCCGCGGTGCGGCAGGCCGCGCACCGGGCCCGCGAACACGTGCGGGCCCGGCGGCCGCGCTTCGCCGCGGACCGGTCGCGCCAGCGCGAGGCCACCGAGCGGTTCTTCGCCGCCGCGACCGGCGGTGACGTCAACGCCCTGATGGAGCTGCTGTCCCCGGACGTCACGTTGTGGACCGACGGCGGCGGCAAGGTCCGCCAGGCCCTGCGCCCGGTTGTGGGCGCTCAAACGGTGGCCGGCTGGTTCGCGGCCGTCGGCACCGTTGCCTACCAGGGCGTCGAGCCTGCCGACATGAAGGCCGAACTCGTCGAGATCAACGGTGGGGCGGGCATGGTGTTCAGCGGGCCGGGCCGCGTGATCGCCACCGTCACCTTCGACTTCGACGCCGGCGGCCGTATCACCGCCATCCACAACGTGGCCAACCCGGACAAACTCCAGGCCGTCGCCGACGGCACCGCTTACGACATCGGGACAGGGCCGCCTTCGGCGGGAAGTTCACCAGCGGATGCACGTGGTTGTTCTCGCCGTTGAACTCCACCGGCTCGCACTCGGCGTCCTCACACACGGCCCGCGTGATCTTCTCCATGTGTCTGGGGTGCACGTCCTCGAAGACCCTGTGCCGGGTGTGTCAAATGGCCGGAATTCTGTCGCCACCCCCTAATCTGACTCGCGATCACACCGAGTGATTCGCGGCTTGTTGACGGTGCCGTCGGTGTGCCCACCGAAAGCCGCCCCCATCCCTTACGCGGAGGTGCCGGTGATCAGGCGCGAGAGCAAGCAGACCGGGTCGCGTTGCGGTCCGGGCCCCGAGAACCGTGAGCAACGACTGTCGCCCTGGACGGCGTGGCTGCGAGTCTGCATGGCGGGGCTGGCAGTGCTGGCAGGGCTGGCCTTGCCGGCCGTCGCCCCGTCCCGGGCCTGGGCCGCCCCGACCGGCAGCGCCTACGTCACCAACTACAACGGAGCTGCGAACGGCACCGTGACGGTGATCGACACCGCCACCAACACCCCAACCGCCTCGATCCCGGTCGGAATCCAGCCGGCCAGCATCGCCCTCACGCCGGACAACCTGCACGCCTACGTCACCAACCGCGGCAGCGACACGGTGTCGGTGATCGACACCACCACCGACACCGTCAGCACCACCATCACCGGCGTGAGCGGAAACCCGCAGGCCATCGCGATCGCACCCGACGGCCTCCATGTCTACGTGGCGACCGGAGTCTCGTCCGACGTATACGTGATCGACACCACCAACAACATGATCACCGCCACGATCGCCCTCCCCAGCAGTGCCGACCCGCGGTTCCTCGCCGTCACCCCGGACAGCAAGTTCGTCTACGTCACCGACCTGGGGCTGGGTGAAGTGTCGGTGATCGACGCCACCACCAACTCCATCACCACCACCATCACGGGCTTCACCCAGCCGAGCGGCATCGCCATCACCCCGGACGGCAAGTTCGCCTACGTCGCCGACTTCTCCACCAACACGGTGAGTGTGATCGACACGACCTCGTACGCCATCGTGGGCGGCCCCATCCCCGTCGGCGTCGCCCCCTACCAGCTGGCGATCACCCCGGACGGCACCCAGGCCTACACCGGCGACGTCGACAGCAGTACGGTCACGGCGATCGATATCGCCACCAACACCCCCACCGCCACGATCCCCGTCGGAAACTCCCCATACAAGCTGGCGAGCACCTCGGACAGCAAGCACGTCTACGTCTCGGACTTCTCCAGCAACACGGTGTCGGTGATCGACACCACCACCAACACCGTCAGCACCACCATCACCGGCATCGTCAACCCGTTCGCCGTCGCCATCACGCCGACGGCACCGCCAACGCCGGCCTTGACCATCACCAAGAGCCACACCGGCAACTTCACCCAAGGCCAGCAGGGCACCTACACCATCACGGTCGGCAACAACGGGACCGGCCCGACCGACGGGAGCACCGTCACCGTCAAGGACACCCTCCCGGCAGGGCTCACCGGCGCCGGCATCAGCGGTACCGGATGGAGTTGCACCCTGTCCACGCTGACCTGCACCCGCAGCGACGCCCTCCCCGGCAAGAGCAGCTACCAGCCCATCACCCTGAAGGCCGACGTCTCCTGCACGGCCCCCTCCCAGGGCACCAACACCGCCACCGTCAGCGGAGGCGGCGATCCCACCGCCCCCCACGCCGCCACCGATCCCACCACCATCAACACGAACCCGGCATGCCACAAGCCTGCCTTGACCATCCGTAAGAGCCACACCCGCAACTTCACCGAAGGCCGGGACGGCGTCTACACCATCAAGGTCGGCAACCAGGGGCCTGGCCCGACCAACGGCACCAAGGTCACCGTGCGCGACTTCCTCCCCGCAGGGCTCAGGGCCGACAGCATCCGAGGCACGGGATGGACCTGCACCCGATCCACCCTTACCTGCACCCGTAGCAACGTCCTTCCTGCCGGGAGCAGCTACCCGACCATCACCCTCAAGGTCGACATCTCCTGCAAAGCCCGCGCCAAGGTCACCAACAGAGCCACCGTCACCGGTGGCGGCGACACCACCCACACCGCCATCGACCCCACCAAGATCAAGCGCAGTGAACGCTGCCACCGGCACGGACACCACAAGCGTCGGTGACGCCACCCCGTCCGGTCCAGGCAGGCGCCGTCGTGTACCGCAGGTCCCGGGCCGGCCGACTCTCGATGGAGGATCGGATCGGCCACACTGCACCGGAGCGTCGGCCGTGGCACCCTTCACCTTGGGTGCCACGGCCGACGCTAAGGCGGGCCGGTTCGAGGGTGATCCAGCGGGCGAGTTCGTTGCGCCCGCCGTCCAGGGGTAGACGAACCGGCCCTTGAGGATGCCCGCCCTCCCGGCATACATGCGCAGCTTCAGTGGTTTGCCGCTGTCGTTGACGACCTCGAGCTTGCGGTGGATCGCGCTGCCCGCTGCCCGCTGCCCGGTGCCCGGTGCCCGGTGCCCGGTGCCCGGTGCCCGGTGGTCGATGATGTAACTGGAGGCGCGCGGATCGTCTTTGCGTTCGACGGGGGCTTCCAGCAGCTTGATTCCCAGGCTGATCCGGGGGACGCCTGGTGCCGTGTGGGCCGTGGCCCGCGGCGGGGAGGCAGAGCAGCCCTGCCACCGCCAGGAGTGCGAGAACCCGCTTCATGGTGCCGAGATCCGCCTCAGGCCACCGAGTGCGTGATAGGTGCCGGTGTACTGACCGGCCGCGACAGTGCTGGGAACGTTCACGAGCACGGCCGGGTTCCAGGAGGCACTGCTGGCGCCGCCGCCCCCGGCGTCCGCCACGGTTTGCGCAAAGGACAGGATCACGGCGGCGGCCGCGGTGGCCTGCCCAGCGGTGAAGGTGCCGCTGCCGTTCGTGCTCGTGGCAGGCCCCGACCAGTACCCGACATCGCTGCCGGGGACGGTCTGGCTGGTGCCGCCGGCTCCGGTGCTGAAGGCCGAGGACGCCACCGTCGCCGTCCGAGGTGCGGGCACGACACCACGCTGGTCATTGACCGTCACCGTGCCCAACCGCCCGGTGGCCGTACCACCGAAGGCCGTGTCGGACAATGCCGCGCCGGCCGGCGCGCTCAAGGCCAGACTCTCGCCCTGGACGGTGAAGGTGACAGTCGTGTCCTGGGCCTGAGCCGAAGACGTCACTGTGGCCGGCGTCAGGACGTGCCACCGGCGTTCCGTTCGGTGGGGGAGGAGTTCGTCATGTCAGAGTCGGACGAGTTCGGCAGCGAGCACGAGGGGACCGGCGGCACCTCGACGGGGCACTCCAGCAGGCGCGGCCTCCAGCCACCCGCCTTCCCCCGCGCTGCCGGCCCGACCCCGACCACGCCCGGTTCCTCGCCCACACCACCACGGCTTTGTACGCGGGTTGCGGGTTCTGGCACACATTCCGTGAAAGATCTTGCTGGCTCTCGCCGGCAGGAGGCGCGCGTCATGTGAGCTGCGCGGACCACGCCTCACCGGGGTCCGGTGAGGCCGGACTCGAGATCGCTCACGGAATGTGTGCCAGAACCGGGTTGCGACGTCGTTTGTCGACGAGTGCGGGAGTCATCCCGCCGGGCGGCGAGGCCGGCGTGCACGACTTCGCAAGTCACCCGTCTGCCGGCCGCTGACAGTGGCGCTCGTGACCCGTCCTCGACAGCTGCGGGCCCTCGCCGCCGGCGAAGCCACTGGTCCAGTGGGGGACTCGCAAAGTTCCCCCAACCGGCCCTCCGGGGTCGCCGGTCAAGCGATTACAGGGTGCCCTGGGATGGCGCAGCGCGACTGGAGCGGGCGCCGGACGAGTGTGGCCCGCGCCGAAGAGCCGGGCCCGGTTCACATCGAGAAGTGGAGAGCTCAATGCCTCACAGCGAGGGCCAGCGTGTCGAGTACCGCAACGACAACAACCAGAAGTGCCAGGGCACGGTCCGCAACGTCCAGGGCCGCGGACAGGCAGCGATGTACACCATCGAGAACGAGCAGAACCGGCAGAAGGAAGAAGTCCCGGAAAACCGGATCGAGCGGGATCTGTAGCAGCAACTCCCTCCCGGCCCTGCCCGGCCATGAGGCCGGGGCAGGGCACTGATCCCGGAACGACGGGGGCTCCCGCAACCGAGGCGAAGCCCGGTTGCGGGAGCCCCTCGCGGCAATCGGCTCTCCTCGGGCCGGCCCACCGGATCCGGCGGCCGTCAGCCGATGGCGTCCATGAAGCTCAGCACCGGGCGGTTGATCTCGTCCGCGTGGTCGATCTGCGGTCCGTGACCGGTGTCGGAGATGATTTCGGCTCGGGCGCCCGGCATCAGCCGTTCGATGCACTCGACTTGCCTCTGCGGATGCACGAGAAGGCTTCGCTTGCCGAGCACCAGGTAGAGCGGGGCGCGGATGGTGGACAGTTCGTCCTCGGACAGGGGCAGCGGGGCGGGACGGCGAACGCGGCAGGCGCGAACGCCCAGCCTGATCACGGTGCGCAGCTCCGGCACGATGAGGACCGGCTGTTCCAGCCAAGCTGCCAACCGTGGACGCAGGGCCTTGGGCGCGAAGGTCGCGAAGAGACTGGCGAAGATCCAGACGAAAAAACGCAAACCCACTTTCTCCAGGCCGCCCGGGTCGAGCAGCGTGACCGAGGCAAGGCGGCCGGGCCTGCGGTGCGCCTGGTTCAGGGCGAGCCATCCGCCATAAGAGGAACCGACCAGATGTACGTGTTCGAGCCCGAGCCCGGCAAGTGTCTCCTCCAGCCACTGTGCGGCACGTTCAGGTTCATGGATGGGCTCGCGCTGGACGCTGCGCCCGGGATCACCTGGCGTGTCGATCGTGCAGACCGGGCGATCGGCGCTGAGGGCGGGGGTGTTCGGGTACCACATGCACGGAGCAGGAGCCCGCTCCGTGCACCAGCACCACGGGGATGCGTGACCGCGCGGCAGCGACGTATCTGCGGGCACTTCGGTGGGCAGACCGCCCCCATGGACTGGTACTTTCCGACTGACCAGGCCACCATCATGGGTCGGGAGCCGGCAACCAGGTGACTTCTTCAGGCACGCCAGCGCGTGTAGCAAGGCGAGCGCTTGGCGCTGTCTTGGCAGCCGAGGCGGTTTCGGTCGCGGGAAACCGGATCGCCCTGATCGCGATTCCCTGGTTCGTGCTGGAAACCACCGGTGATCCCGCACGGGCCGGGCTGAGCGGGGTCGCCTACTTCCTTCCCATAGTGCTGGCCGGGATCTTCGGCGGCCCCCTCGTGGACCGCATAGGGTTCATCCGCAGCAGTGTCCATGCCGACCTGGCCAGCGGCATGACGGTGGCCGCGATCCCGGTCCTGTACATGCTGGGCCACCTGTCGTTCTGGCTGTTGCTGGTCCTCACGTTCGCCGGCTCGATGCTCGACGTTCCAGGCACAACAGCCCGCCGCTCCCTCGTGCCTGACCTGGCCGAAGCCGGCGGAATGCGGCTGGAACGGGCGATGAGCGCGCACGAGACAGTGATGCGTCTCGCCCAGCTCACCGGCGGACTGCTCGGCGGCGTGCTCCTCGCAGCTCTCGGGCCAATCCTTGTGCTGTACATGGACGCGGCCAGCTTCCTGGTATCGGCCCTGATCGTGGGACTGACTGTGCCCCGAGCGTCGCCTCGCAAGGCTCCGCACCTGTCGAAAGGCACGTCGCGGTACTTCGCGGAGCTCACAGAAGGGCTCTGGTTCATCCGCGAGGACACGTTGCTGCCCCGGATCCTCGTGGTGTTCATGTTCGCCAACATGGCCGACAACGCCCTGTTCACCGTGCTGCTGCCCACCTTGGCCAAGCAGGTGCTCGACAACCCGCTCGCCCTGGGGCTTTCGGTCGCTGCCTTCGGCGCCGGCGCCCTGGCGGGCGCGGTCCTTT
The DNA here is from genome assembly GCF_055635345.1 of Streptomyces sp. NPDC111516. NCBI lineage: Bacteria > Bacillati > Actinomycetota > Actinomycetes > Kitasatosporales > Streptomycetaceae > Streptomyces > Streptomyces sp. NPDC111516. The sequence continues at coordinate 8,130 of NZ_JBVKBV010000043.1, forward strand.
TCGGTGCAGTTGGGCATCGGTTCCCCCGGCACGTAATCCTGACCGGCGCGTTGCTGATTTCCGGGGCCCCGAAGTTCTTCGTCATCGCCGCGATGCCCGGAACTCCCACGCTTGTCGTCACCATGGCTCTCGCCGGCATCGCTGCTGGACCAGTGAACCCGCTGTTGACCGCTGTCCAGTTCAGCCGTATTCCCTCGGAGCTCCGGGGACGCGTGTCCGGCGCGATCATGGCCGCGGTTGTGGCCGCGGTGCCGGTGGGCATTTTCGGTGCCGGCCTGCTGGTCGCCATGACCAGCCTCACCACGGCTTTGCTCGTGATCGCGGCTGGTTATCTCCTGGTCAGCCTCTATCCCGCATTGCATCCCACGTGGCGAGCCGCCACCTCATGACCTCCAGATCGATCGACCTGCCGATCGGCGGTGGTCGGGCCTCACCCCGCCTGGACAGCGCCGCCCGCTACGCAGGCCGGGGCGGGGTGGTGCCGAAGGAAGTCTCCACATCCATTTCCGCGAGAGCGGGCGTTCCCAGTGCATAGACCGCGTCGCAGGCCGCGAAGTATCGATCGCGCCAGGCATCGCTCACGTAGCGGCCGACATCGGTCTGGGTGCGGGTCGCGGTCTGGGGCACGGCCACCTCCGGGTGCCGATTCTTCATGGTACGAACCAAGGAGAAGCTGCTGCTCTACGGGCTGCAGCATCTGGCCCGGAGATTCGGGGAGCGGGTCACCGCCCATGTCCGGGCCGCCGGCCCCGATCCGGGACCGCGCGCGGTGATCGAGGCGCTGCTGACGGCGGCGTTGCCGACCGACGAGGAGAGCCGCACCTTCCACCTCGCCCACACCTCGTACGCCGTTCTGTCCGTCACCGACCAGGCGCTCGCCGCCCAGCCCTTCATCAAGAACCCTGATGCCGCTGAGAGCACCCTGGCCGAACTTCTCCGGCAGGCAGAGGAGAGTGGCCTCATTCAGCCTGGTGCGGACGCGGAGTTGGAAGCTGTCGGCCTGCTCGCCATGTCTGCAGGACTCGGAACCAGCATCCTTGTCGGCCAGCGCAGTGCGGAAGCGGCCACCACAGTCCTGGGCCACCACCCGGACCGGATCTTCCAGGGCAACCTCGCCGACACACGGAGGCGGGAGTGATGTCATTTCTCGTGGACATCACCGATGACTGTTGATCAGTGACTGTCGGCGGCGCGGACTTGGCAGGCGGCAAAGAGCGCCGACGGGGGCGGCGTACGCCGACGCGGTGTCGCAGTACGCCGCCCTGGGGTGGGACGAGCTGCCGGCCGTTACTTCGTTACTTCGGGTCGCGGTTGAACAGCGACGTGGACCAGACGTAGCCGAGCACCGCGAGGCCCAGGCACCAGACCACGGCCAGCCACCCGTTGTTGCCGATCTCGCTGCCGAGCAGCAGCCCGCGCAGCGTCTCGATGGCCGGGGTGAACGGCTGGTACTCGGCGACCGGCTGGAACCAGCCCGGCATCGCGTCGACCGGCACGAAGGCGCTGGAGAGGAGCGGCAGGATCATCAGCGGCATGGCGTTGTTGCTGGCCGCCTCGGGGTTCGGGCTGGACAGCCCCATCCCGACCGCGATCCAGGTGAGCGCCAGGGAGACGAGCGCCAGCAGCCCGACCGCCAGGATCAACTCCAGGGCGGTGGCATCCGTGGCCCGGAACCCGATCGCCACGGCGACGGCCCCGACGAGCACCACACTCATCACGCACTGCAGCACGCTGCCGACGACGTGCCCGATGAGCACGGACCCGCGGTGGATCGCCATCGTACGGAAGCGGGCGATGATGCCCTCGGTCATATCCGTGGCGACGGACACCGCGCTGCCGATCGTGGTGCCGCCGATGGTCAGCATCAGGATGCCCGGGACGAGATACGCGAGGTACTCGGACCGGCCGGCACCGCCGTCCCCGATGCCGGCGCTCATCACATCGCCGAAGATGTAGACGAAGAGCAGCAGCAGCATGACCGGAGTGAGCAGCAGATTCAGCGTCAGGGACGGGTAGCGCCGCGCGTGCAGCAGGTTGCGGCGCAGCATCGTGGAGGAGTCGCGCACGGCGAGGGAGAGGGAGCTCATCGGACAGCCTCCTTGGGCTGGTCGGGGACGCCGGCGCCGCCGGTCAGGGCGAAGAAGACGTCGTCGAGGTCGGGGGTGTGCACGGTCAGCTCGTCCGCCTCGATGCCGGCCGTGTCCAGCCGGTCGAGGATGGAGCGCAGCTCGCGCTGGCTGCCGTTGCTGGGGATCTGCAGGGCGAGGGATTCGTCGTCCCGGGAGGCCTCGCACAGTGCGGAGGCGGCGCTCTGGTACGCGGCCGGGTCGGTGAAGCGGAGCCGGACGTGTCCGCCGGGGATGAGCCGCTTCAGCTCTTCGGCGGTGCCCTCGGCGGCGATCCTGCCGTCGTTGAGCACGGCGATGCGGTCGGCGAGTTCGTCGGCCTCTTCCAGGTACTGGGTGGTGAGGAAGACGGTGACGCCGCCGGAGACGAGCTCGCGGATGATCTGCCACATGTTGTGGCGGGAGCGCGGGTCGAGGCCGGTGGTCGGCTCGTCGAGGAAGATGATCCGCGGGTTGCCGACCAGGGTCATGGCGATGTCCAGGCGGCGCTTCATGCCGCCGGAGTAGCTCTGGGCGGGCTTCTTCGCGGCCTCGGTGAGGTCGAAGCGCTCCAGCAGCTCGGCGGCGACGCGCCGTCCCTCGCGCCTGGGCAGGTGGTGCAGGTCCGCCATGAGGAGCATGTTCTCCTCGCCGGTGATCAGCCCGTCGACGGCGGAGAACTGCCCGGTGACGCCGATCGCGGCCCGCACGGCCTGCGATGACGTGGCGATGTCGTGGCCCGCGACCCGGGCCTGCCCGCCGTCGGCGGTGATGAGCGTGGACAGGATCTTCACGGCGGTGGTCTTGCCGGCGCCGTTGGGTCCGAGCAGTGCGAACACGGACCCGGCCGGGATGCGCAGATCGATGCCGTCGAGGACGGTCTTGTCGCCGTACGACTTGCGCAGACCGACGGTGGAAACGGCGTCCGGCGACGGGTGACCGCCGCCCCGCCTGGACGTGGGCATGACAGGAGAAGGCATGGAGCCCTCCGTTCGAAGGGTGAAGTGGGTGGGGGAGGGGGCCGGTTGAGGACGTGGCACTCAGGCCTTGGCGCGGCGGATGTCGATATTGCCGTGCCGGGTGCGGGCGCGGACCTTGACGGTGTCCTCGCTCTTCTGTGGGGTCTCGGACGCGGTGAGCGTGTTGCGCACCTGGCCGGAGCCGGAGCCGGCGTCGATCCAGGCGGCGGTGCCCTCGCGGACGCCGACCTCGATGGCGCCGTAGGAGGTCTCCAACTGGACGGTGCCGCAGGCCACTTCGCCCACGCGCAGGGTGCCGTGGGCGGTGGTGGCGGTGACCGAGTCCTCGGCGCGCGCGATGTCGATGTCGCCGTTGGCGCCGCTCACCCGCAGCTCGCCGGTCGCGGCGCCGACGGTCGTGGTGCCGTGCGAGTTCTTCAGGACGGCGGGGCCGTCGAGGTGGCCGACGCGCAGGCTGCCGGAGCTGGTGGTGATCTCGGCCATGCCCTCGACCCGGTCGACGGTGATCGAGCCGTGGGAGGCGGTCAGCTTCAGCGGGCCGGTCGTGTCGAGGCGGACGTCGCCGGACGAGGTCTTCACGCGGACCTCGCCGAGCCGGCCCTCGCCGAGCACCTGGGCCCAGGCGCCGGTCATGTCGATGCGTGAGCCCGTGGGCAGTTCGACCGTCACATCGACGGTGCCGGTGCGGCCGAACAGATTGGACTTGGGTGTCCTGACGGTCAGGACGCCGCTGGCGTACGTGACCTCGGTCTGGCCGGCCGACCGCACGTCCTGGTCCCGCTTCGGGTCGCGGGGCCGCACCTCGACGACCGTGTCGAGGCGGTCGCCCGCGGCGAACCGGATGGAACCGGCGTCCACGTGGGCGGTGGCCGAGATCGGTTCGGGAGTGTCGAAAGAAGGCATGGCTGTACCGTCCTCTTGAGTCCTTGGGTCGTCCCCGCTGGTGGGACGTGGTGTCGGTGAAGTGGGGCGGGCGCGGTCAGCGCACCCAGCCCGTGAAGTGCTGTCCGATGGTGTGGGTCTTCTCCGTCGTACGCGGCCGGGTGCCGCTGTCGACCGCGGCCGACACGGCCCGCACCAGCCATGCGTTGACCGACAGGCCCTCGCGGCTTGCGGCCTCCTCGGCGCGCGCCTTGAGATGGGCCGGCAGACGCAGATTGACGCGGGCGATGCCGCCCTCGTCGCCGTCGGCCGGGGCCGGGGCCTTGAGCGGTTCGACGGGCGCAGCGGCCGCTTCCGCGGGGCCGCTGCCGGCGGGCGGCGGTGTCACCACGAAGTCGGGGTCGAGCCCGCGCAGCCGTACGTCGACCGAGCCGGGGGCGAGCTCGCGGGTGATCTCGTCCATCGCGGCGGAGAGCACATTGAGCATGGTCAGACGGGTCGCCGACTCCAGGGGAGCGGTGAGCCGCTCGGCCAGCCGGCGGGCGTCTTCCCCGCCCGCTTCGGCGGCCACCGCGAGTTCGCGGCGCAGGGTGTCGACATAGGGGGTGAGGTCCATGACGCTATAGTGGCACCACTGTGGCGCCACGCGCAAGTCTGAGTGGCACTTTGTGTGGGGTGGGCTTGAGGGTGGCCACCCTGGACTGAAATGCGAAGGGGGCGGCCTGAGGTCATCGTGGCACCATGCGTGCCTGCGCGTCTTCCGGAGCGTGGAATGGCGCCGGGCCACCCCGGATGGCACCAAGTGGCGCCACTCGGTGTCGTGTGATGTCAGGTGGTGTCGCGAGAAGGTGACATGCCCCCACCTCGCCGTCCGCCGCTGGGCCGAGCCCGTCCGTGGCGGCACGATCGGGCCCGCCCCGCCTGGCCAGGGCTGTGCGAGGCCGTGACCCGACGCGCCGACCCGGATCCGTCCTCCGGGTGGATCCGGCAGGAAGACGGCTGGGGCGCACAGGCACCTCGCCGATGAGCAATGGACGTTGATCGAGCCGCACCTCGCCGATCGGCGCATGGCCTGCCTCGGTCTGCACCGCTACGAAGCGGCCGGCGGCCCGCAGAGGACGACGGGCTCGGTATGGAGACAGGCGCCGTCGCCGAGCACGGTTATGCCTTGGCAGACCCGAGCCAGGGCAAGTCGTGCCATGCCCTGGCGCCGGCGGTGTCGCCGGGCACCGGACGGGCCGTTGCGACCACGAGCTTGGTGTCGGCGTCGATGACGGCCTGCATGCTCGCGGAGAAACGGCAGCTGCGTGAGAAGGCGCCGGCCCTCCTGTCGCGCACCGGGACCAGCGTGCCGTCCACGATCCACAGCCGTTCCGCGGCGTCGGCGGGGCGGGTGCCGGCTCGATCGTCAGGAAGGGGCGCAGCCGCTGGACGGCCCGGCATACGGTGGCCGGCGAGCAGTCGAACAGTACGACGACAAGGAAGTGCGTGAGGCGACATGACTCAAACCAGTTCGGGTTGCGGTTCCAGTTGCCGCACTGGTGCGGCCTTCTGTTCCCACAGTCCGGTGGTCCGTACGTAGCCGTGGATCACTGAGGCCATCGCCAGAATGAGAAGTGGTCCGAACACCCACGGATATGTGGCCATCTCCATCGGCAGGTAGCGATATGACAGCAAGAGTGCGGCGAAGACCGTTGCCCCGTAGGTGACCAGCTGGATTCCTGACCGGTCCCAGCCGCGTTCGAGCGAGCGCAGCGCTGCCTCGATCGTGAGCGTAAACACCACGCCGGCAACGATATCCGCGCCGTAGTGGTAGCCGAAGCCCAGTGTTGCGCCGAGGGTGGCAATCAGCCAGAACGCGCCTGCGAATTGCAGAATCCGTGGGCCCTTGCGGGAATGGATGAAGATCGCGGTAGCCCACGCTGTGTGCAGGCTGGGCATGCAGTTGCGTGGGGTGATCTCGTCGAATGGCATGTGGTGCGGGGCACTGATCGGCGGCGGCGTGTCCGGCCACAGGTTGGCCACCGCCCAGTGCCCGCCGTCGGCGCCGTAGGCGAAGATCGGCCCGACCACCGGGAAGATCATGTAGATGCCCGGCCCGAGGAGGCCGATGACCAGAAAGGTGCGCACCAGATGATGGCGCGGGAAGCGACGCTCGACCGCCACGCTACGTAGCTGGTACAGCGCGAAGATGACCGCGGCCACCGCAAGCTGAGTGTAGACGTAGTCGAGAAAATGGGCGCCGATCGTGCCGGTGGCCCTGACGATCCGGCCTGCCAGCCACGACGGGTTGCCCAGCGCGTGATCGGCGGTTGCCACGTATGGGTCGAGCACCGCCGGGCGGGTCTTCGACGTGATGAGCAGCCAGGTATCGCCGGTCTTGCGGCCGGTCACCAGCAGCAGGCCCAGCCCGACACCCTTCAGCAGCAGGACACGTTCCCGGCCTGTGCGGCGCGTGACAGCGATGACCGCACAGCCCAGAACCACCCACAGCGCGCCGTTGCCGAATGGGTGACCTTCAGTCACCTTGGCGTCGGCCGCCCACCGCACCAGCAAGAAGGTGACGTCGATGCCGATCGCGACACCAGCCGCGATGAAGCGTTGCCGCCAGGTGAGCACCACCATCATCAACGCCATACTGGCGTACAACAGGAAACCCGATTTGGGGGCGAATACCACCTCTTGCGCCTGGGTGGTGATCGGCCCCGGCAGGCCGTAGCGACGCGCCGCGATCTCCAGCGCGATGAGGAATCCGAGGGTCGCCACCGCCGCCGTGGCCCACAGTATCGCCCGTGGCTGACGCCACGCGGCGAACTTGATTCTGTAGTTTCTTCGCGAAAACACCCGCGGTGCTATAGGTATCAATTGTTTGGCCGATTTGTTAGATGATGGTCGGACAGGTCGCTCTTCGTGCCGGATGGCATGGTTCTCCGGTGCAGGAAGGGCGATGGCGCTCGTCGTGAGTTCGAACATGCTAGCGGAGCGGTGCGGGCGGGTTCGCTGGTCACGGGGGGTGCGAACGTCGGTCGATCCTGGCTCGATGGTCCAGCGTCTCGGGAATGACCACGGAACTCTCCAACGTCCGGCGGGCATCGAGGGCGGCACGGGTTGCCCAGTGGCTCTGAAACGTGTGCAAGGGGCCGTGAACGGGCGGCCTGGACCGGGGCATTGACATACCGCCAACACGCCGAATACGGCGGTCAGTTCTTTCTTGGTGACGAAGCCTGGGGCAACGCTCACGCCGACCGGGGCCGTCGGCATGTTCGTCCTTGGCCACAACGCCCACCTGTCCGGCCCTTCCAGAGCCTCATGAACGCGGTGATCGCCGAGGGGCGGCCCGCGGTGACGTCGGCCTCGGCCTGGTCGGCGTGGAATCCACCGTTGCCCGCGTGCACCACCATGCGGCCGGGATGGTGGTCGACGCGGAGCTCCTCGGTGAGCTGGAGAAGGCCGCGGCAGAGAAAAAAAAG
>NZ_JBVKBV010000043.1:15662-23254 GCF_055635345.1 Streptomyces sp. NPDC111516
GAATCCACCGTTGCCCGCGTGCACCACCATGCGGCCGGGATGGTGGTCGACGCGGAGCTCCTCGGTGAGCTGGAGAAGGCCGCGGCAGAGAAAAAAAAGGGGCTCCGGACAAGGGGCAAAACCCTTCGGGGTACACCGGTTGCGACCTGCGGTGCTCAGCTTGAGTGGGACGCCGTCGAGCGGAAGGTCTCAATCACCTGGCGCGCGGTGCGCGACACCGGGCGGCGCGCTGTCTCTGCCTGTCCCTGCGGTTGCGCCGGCGCAACCGCAGGGACGACTCCTGTACCGGTCAGGCGTACGGCGACGGGAGGCGGCCGGTCCTTCACTCGGCGGCGTCGTCGTTGGCCAGGTACTCCAGGCCGACACGAAGAATGCCGGGCGCCCATGCCTTGCGGATCACGATCGGCCTGGGCCGGTCGTGCAGCCAGATGGCCGCGTAGCCTGGCGTGATGGTCGTGGCCGGACCTGCTGTGCCGAAGGTGACATCGCTCCGTGTCTCCGCCGTCTGGATCAACGCGATCTGATCCCGATGCAGGACACGGGGAGCCCGCCACTGCGGGGACACGAGCAGGAGTCCGTGCTCGTACAGAACGATGCGCGTGATGCCCTTGGAGGGCGGGAGCCAGCAATAGGCCACGATGGCGACGGCGAGGACACCGAAGACGATGAGCGATCCCGTGATGCCGCCTGTGATCAGCGCCGGCACCCACGCGATCAGCATGGCCGCACACACGGCAAGGAGCAGATAGGGCAGCGGAGTCGGGCGGAACAACCGGTGGGTACTGAAGTGTTCACCGAGTCCGGCCCTCTCGGCCGCGCGAGCGTACGGATCAGCATCCTTTGCCATGTATAACCCTTCCCCAGCAGCGCAGTTGTCACCCCGAGCGCGGCGCGGACATCATAGCCGGGCCACGCGCCCACGACGCGGGGCCTCGGCCCGCGCCGAAGGCCCTCCCGCCCGATGCGGGCAGCGCTGGATACCGCCGGTAGGAGGGCGCGCCGTGCGCCCGATGGCCGCCGCGGTCCCGGCCGCCCTCGGTGCGGTGGTACCGACGTGTCGAGGCGGCGCAGGCGGCGGCCCCTGGGGTCAGATGTCGAGGAAGCGGACGTCCTTGGCGTTGCGCTGGATGAAGTGGCGGCGTGCTTCGACGTCCTCGCCCATCAGGACGGAGAAGAGGTCGTCGGCGACGGCTGCGTCGTCGAGGGTGACCTGGCCCAGGACCCGGTGGTCGGGGTCCATGGTGGTCACGCGCAGTTCCTCGGCGTTCATCTCGCCCAGGCCCTTGAAGCGCTGGATGGAGTCGTCTTTGATGCGGCGGCCGGCCTGCCGGCCCCGTTCGATCAGCAGGTTGCGTTCGCGGTCGGAGTAGGCGTATTCAACGTGGTCCCGGCTCCACTTGATCTTGTAGAGCGGGGGGCGGGAGAGGTGCACGTGGCCCTCTTCGATCAGCGGCCGCATGAAGCGGAAGAGGAAGGTCAGCAGCAGGGTGTTGATGTGCTGGCCGTCGACGTCCGCGTCAGCCATCAGGATGATCTTGTGATAGCGGAGCTTGGCGATGTCGAAGTCCTCGTGCACGCCCGCGCCGAACGCGGAGACGATCGCCTGGATCTCCTGATTGTGGAGGATCTTGTCGATCCTGGCTTTCTCGACGTTGAGGATCTTGCCGCGGATCGGGAGGATCGCCTGGTACTGCGGGTTGCGGCCGGACTTCGCTGAACCGCCGGCGGAGTCGCCTTCGACGATGAAGATCTCCGACTGCGAGGGGTCGCTGGACTGGCAGTCGGCCAGCTTGCCCGGCAGCGCCGCGGACTCCAGCAGGCCCTTGCGGCGGGTCAGGTCGCGCGCCTTGCGGGCCGCGACCCGGGCTGCGGCCGCCTGGATGGCCTTGCGTACGAGGTCGGCCGCCTCGTTCGGGTTGCGGTCGAACCAGTCGGTCAGGTGCTCGTGCACGACCTTCTGCACGAAGGCACGCGCCTCGGTGTTGCCGAGCTTGGTCTTGGTCTGGCCCTCGAACTGCGGCTCGCCGAGCTTGACCGAGATGATCGCGGTCAGGCCCTCGCGGATGTCCTCGCCGGAGAGGTTGCCGTCCTTGTCCCGCAGCAGCTTCCTCTCGCGCGCGTAGCGGTTGACGACGGTGGTCAGCGCCGTGCGGAAGCCCTCCTCGTGGGTGCCGCCCTCATGGGTGTGGATGGCGTTGGCGTAGGAGTGGACGCTGCCGGCGTACTGGCCATTCCACTGCAGCGCGACCTCGACCGACAGCAGCCGCTCGGCGTCCTCGCGCCGATGGAGATCACCGAGGGGTGGACCGGCTCGCCCTTGCGGGCGTTGAGGTGGGCGACGAAGTCGGTGATGCCGCCGTCATAGCGGTAGGAGACCGTCTTCGCCGCCTGCTCCTCGGCGGTGTCCGAGCCGGCTTCGTCGGCCGCAGCCGTGGCACGCGCGGACGGACGTTCGTCGGTCAGGGTCAGGGTGAGCCCCCGGTTGAGGAATGCCATCTCCTGAAAACGCCTGGCCAGCGTCTCGAAGGAGTACCTGGTGGTCTCGAAGATCGCACCGTCCGCCCAGAAGGTCAGCGACGTGCCCGTCCGGGAGGTGGCTTCGCGGCGGGCAGGCGGGGCGGTAGGGGCGCCGTCCTTGTAGTCCTGCGTCCACCGGTAGCCGTCGGTCCAGATCTCCGCCGACAGCCGGGTCGACAGGGCGTTGACCACCGACAGGCCCACCCCGTGCAGACCGCCGGAGACCGCATAGCCCCCGCCGCCGAACTTCCCGCCCGCGTGCAGCACGGTCAGCACGACCTCGACGGCCGGCCGCTTCTCCACCGGATGCATCCCCACCGGAATGCCACGGCCGTCGTCGACCACCCGCACGCCGCCGTCAGCCAGGATCGTCACGTCGATCCGGTCGGCCACCCCCGCCAGCGCCTCGTCCACGGAGTTGTCCACGAGCTCCTGCACGAGGTGGTGCAGCCCTCGCTCGCCCGTGGAACCGACGTACATCCCGGGCCGCTTGCGTACGGCGTCGAGACCGTCCAGGACAGTGATCGCGTTGGCGTCATAGGACGCAGCCTCGGCATGGCCGGTCTGCTCAGATCCGGAGGTGCCGGTGCGAGTGCCGTAAGTGGTCACAGATGCTCTCTTTCGGGCATGGCAGACCGCGCTCCGGCACCACGGTGCGGGAGCGGCCGGACATCTGGCGGGACAGGGCGCGGCAACACAAAAAGGACCCTGAGCCCGCAGGGCTCGGGACCAGTGGCTGCCGGAACGCTCTCCAGCGTACCGAAGGCGCCTCTTGCCCTCGGGGCGAGAAGACTCCCGTACGCGCCTGTGCCCCCCTTTCACCCCCTCTGTCGATCCCCCTGCGCCATGTCCATCAAAATGCACCAGGGAGGCGCATGGCGGCTTTCCTGGTGCCTTGCTGTGCAGGGCCGCAGACACTTTCTTCGGAGTGACTCCCCGTCAGTCGCGCTGCGTCAGGCCGCCGGCTCGCGGCCCGTCAGGGACTCTGCTCGGCAAAGGGCTCTTGGCCGGCTCCGGTGGCCGGTCCCAGGGGCGCCGATGGGTCACCGTGGTGGTGGCCGGGTCGTACTTTGGTCGCGGTTCACCCGGCAGGGCTCGCGCCGGGTGGCCGGCGCGGTAGCCGGTCTCCGCCTCCGGCACGTGCTCGGCCCGCAGCCGTGCCCGTTTCGGCTGGTCCTCGCTCAGATCACTCTTCAGCACCTGACCGCGTGGCCGTGGGGGCTGTTCCGCGGCCGCTTCGCCGGGCCGGCACTCCGGGTGGTGCATGAGCCACCGGATCGGGCGGCGTTCCACCTCACCTGCGGCATCCCGCAGCACCAGGGCGCCGGCCTAACGCCAACCACACGCCATCGCCGGCTCGTTGGACGCGCCGGACTTCAGCTCGTCGTCCTCGCCGATCCGCGGCCGCGGCCCCACGCCCAACAGCCACCGGCCGCCGTCAGCCATCACCGCCAGGAAGTCGGGCGTGTGCTCTGCCCGCCCCCCGGCATGCTCGAAGCTGAGCCGGAACGGCTGCGACAGCACCTCCCTCACCCGCAGGAAGTCCGGTGCGAGCAGCAGGCGTTGCTCCTCCGGCGACTCGAACCCGTGATGCCGGCCCGTGGAGACCACGAACTGCAGCCCGGGCCGGCGCCGCTGCCGGGCCCCCAGCCGAAACGGCGCACCGGCTGCGACGTGAACAGCGGCACCGTCTCCAGATCCCGCGCCGCCCGGATCACATCGTCACCATCGAACTGCCAAGTCGTCATCCATCGCTCCAGCCAGCCGTGGCCCAACGGCAAACGCATCTGTACGTCCTCGCCGACGGCGTGCGGTGCGACCAACTGCTCCAGCCCGCACGCGTCCGAGGCCACCCTTGCCCGCCTCCGCTCACCACTCACGCAAGCGGCACAGCAGCCCTGCTCATGCCCCGCGTACAGAACGCCGCACCTGATCAGAAAACGCGACCTCGCGACCGCCCGGTCGAGGGAGCCGGCCAACTACCGATCGACGTCGCACAAGTCCAAGAAATGGCGCCGCGCCGGGTTAAAGAGTTGGATAAATGAAAGGGTAAACGCTGTTAGTGTGCGGGGTGGAGGGAGAGGCATATGGCAACCGAGGAAGAGCTGTTCGCGTCCGTCGATGCACTGCTGGAGGAGAAGCCGCAGCTCCCGCCCCCGGCGGAGCGGGCCCGGCTGCGGGAGGCCGCCGGAATCACGCAGGCCCGTCTTGCCCAGGCCCTGAAGTCGACGACGCAGACGGTGAAGAACTGGGAGAACGGCCGCTCCGAGCCGAAGCCGCCGCGCCTGGAGGCGTATCAGCGGCTGCTGAATGGCTGGGCGGCGAAGTACCCCGCGCACGGCACCGCGCCCGTCCCGGTCTCCGCGCCGGAGCCGGTCCCGGAGGCATTCACAGGCCCGGCCGCGTCCGAGGCGTCCCAGGCGGAGAAGGACCCGGTCCAGGCGTCCGCAGCCCCGCCCATGCCGGAACGCCCGGCCGCCCGTCCGGCGACGTCGTCGCGCCGCCCGGCCGCGAAGAAGGCCGCGCCCGTGCTCGACTCGCGCTTCCCGCACGGCCCCCTCGCCGTCCTGGACGGTGAGGGGGCCGCGTACGGGATCGACGGCATCGTGCTGGACTGCCCGGCGACCACGATCCCTCAGCTGGTGGAGTGGACCCTCAAGGAGTCCGGGCTCGGTGCACCGAAGCTGCACCGCAACAGCCGCGGCTCCGACCCGCTGATCGTGCTCACCAAGGACGCGGCCGTGAAGCTCGGACTCCCCGAGCGCCTGGAGGACCGCAGGGGCCTGCGCCTGGAAGACGGCCACCCCGTGGTCAAGCAGATCACCAAAGCGAGGTGGAAGCTCACCCAGCGCGGCTTCGGCCCGTGGGCGCGCGTCTACCGCCCCGCTCAGGGCAACCAGCGCCAGTGCGTGCAGCTCGTCGTCCTGCCCTGGGACGCGCTCGATGCCCGGTCCTGGCCCGGCGTCACCGACATGGAACCGGCCGGCATCGCCCGCGTCCTCGGCATCTACGCCCAGCGCGTCATCACCCCGTGCGGCTCCACCGCCACCTCCAGCCTGCAGCTGATGACAGCCCTGCGCCCGCCGACCCGCGCCGTCCAGGACAAGACCACCGGCCAGTGGGTCTCCGGCCGCAATCCCGGCAGCCTCGGCACCCAGCCGGTCGACCCGGCCCCGCCGGAGTGCCCTCCCGAGCACCCCGTGGTCGTGCACGGCGGCTGGAGCGGCGGCTTCTTGAACGAGGAGGCGTACCAGTGGGTGCGCGAGGTGGACCTGCTCTCCGACGAAGAGTGCATGATGCCCTTCGCGATCGGCCTGGACCTGAACACCGCCTTCCTCGCGGCCGCCGCCAGACTCACGGTGGGTCTGTCCGGCCCGGAGTATGTCAAGCGCCCGGTGTTCGACAAGAAGGTCCCCGGCAGCTGGTACGTCGACCTGTCCCACATCGAGCTCGACCCGCGCCTGCCCAGCCCGTTCACGCCGTCCGGCGAGCGCCCCGAGGGACCGGCCTGGTACCAGACCCACACCGTCGCCTACGCACAGGAACTCGGCCACAACGTCGCCCCGGTCGAGGCGTACCTGCGCCGGGAGACCGGCGCGTACCTGGACCCCTGGCACGACCGCCTCAAGGACGCGTACGTCGACACCCTCGCGGACCTGGGCGTCACCAAGGACCTCGACGACCATGCGTTCCTGACGGCAATGGACCGGCACAAGCAGGCCGACCCGGGCCTGGTGGCCGTCCTCGCCGCGATCAAGGGCACCATCAAGGGCGGTGTGGGCAAACTCCAGCAACGCCCGCAGGGACGCCACTACAAGGAAGGCGACCGGTGGCCGGCCCTGGAACGTCCGACCTGGCGCCCCGACATCCGCGCTGCGGTCATCAGCAAGGCGCGGGTGAACATGCACCGCAAGATGCTCAAGATGGCCGAGTTCACCGGCCTGTTCCCGCTCGCTGTGCTGTCCGACTGCGTCGTCTACCCGAGCCCCGGCCGAAGCCCGCTGGACTTCCTGCCCTACAGCACCTCCGGCAAGCCGCAGCCCGGCGCCTTCCGCCTCGGCCCCGCACCGGGCCTGGCCAAGGTCGAAGGCGTCCAGGAGATGGCCTGGGCAGTCGACCTGATGGAGAAGGACTACAACCCCGCCCGCCACATCAAGGGCGACGGCCACGACGCCAAGTTCGACGAAGGCGAGTAGACCGGTGGGCGCCGTTGACAACGCCTCGCGGATCGAAGCCGACGGCGAACTGGAACGGACGCCGGACCGCCTGGAGGTGCGCATGGCGACCCTGATGTCCGCCGTGCGCACCCACCGCACCTCGCCACGTCTGCGGCTGTGGCGGTACGACCTGCACGAGACGCGTGAGACCTGGTACCGGCTCGTTGACCCCGACGGCCAGGCCCCGACTGTGGAAGGGAGCTGAGCACCACCGTGGGAGACATCGAAGACGCCCTGGAACGCGCCGACCAGGAGGCGTTCACCCGCGAGCCGCCCAAGACCCTCCAGGCCCGGATCAATTTCCTGCTCAGGAAGCTGAAGACGACCAAGGCCGTCGCCCAGGAGCTCGGGGTCACCCAGCGCTCCGTGGAGCGCTACCGCAAGGGGGAGCGCAAGCACCCGCCCAAGGACATCGCCGCCCGGATCGACACCGCGGTCCGCTCCCGCTGGCAGCCGCAGGTCCGCAAACGCCGGCGGAAGGACGCCGCGACCAGCACCGGCATCACGGTGGAGACCCGGGCCCGGTTCGGCTACACCGCGCCCATCGGCACCACTGACGACGGACGCTTCCGTCGCCTCACCGTCCACCTCCCTCCGGCCTATGCACAACGCCTCTTCGATGCCCGGCAACAAGGCGTAAGCGACCAACAGATGCGCGACATCGTGGCGCAGGGATTGCAGGAGGTGTATTTCAAGGATGGCGGACGCCGCGCCGACAACCTCGAAGTCGCCATCAATGACATCGACTATTTCGACGTCTCGTTCTAGTGTCCTGCGCCGGAGATCCGTCGACAGAAGCGGGCGAGGGAGTCGAGGATCTCCTCGGCCGTCTTGGTCCAGACGAACGGTGTTGGGTTT
>NZ_JBVKBV010000044.1:0-23180 GCF_055635345.1 Streptomyces sp. NPDC111516
TGCAGCGCGAGCCGGCGGTGGGCGCCGACGGACTGGTGCAGGCCCCGACGGCCCCCGGCATCGGCTTCGGCCAGCCGGGCTGGTGACGAACTCCCACCGGCCCCCTGTGGTGGGGCCTGCGGGATCTCCCCCGACCGCCCTTCGCAGAAGGAGACGGGGCCAGCAGCCGTTGGACAGCGTCGGTGACGGCCGGCGGTGGACGTCGGCCGAAGAAGTCTTCCACCTCAAGTGACGTGAGGCCGATAGCGTAGGGGGCGGGCGCTGTAGCGCCCGCCCCGGCAACTGTTCAGGCCGCAACACCAGGTCGTAGGCCAGGCCGGCGCCGACCGTGCCCTCAGCGCGCATTCGCTCCAGCTCCGGGTATGCGTGGTCGAAGGCCTCCCGCGGTGGGCGGTACGGGCCGCCCTGGTGCCGGGTGCCGGCCAGGTGGTGCGGCAGCGATGTCGACTCCGGACCGTGGCGGGAGTTCGGGATGCGCAGCGGACGGTTCAGGTCAGCCTCAGTCCTTTGGGGCCGCTGGTGATTGTGTGGTGCTTGCCGCTGAGAAAGACGCCTGAGAGCGTCGCGGTGAGTCCTCTGGGCGTCGTTGAGCTCTGCAACTTGGCGGTGGCGCTTTCGGGGACGTAGCCGAACAGGTCGCTGATGATGACGCCGGCGAAATGCCCGCCGGCCGAGTTGCTGAAGACCTGCAACTGGCTGGGTGGGGCGATGACGGCGTGGTAGCCGGCTGCCGCGTCGGAGAAGGCCGGTGCGGTGCCGAATCCGTCTCTGCTGCTGCTCCATGTCGCCCCGTCGATGTCCACGGACTGACCGTTGATCGACTCGGTGGTCTTTGTGCCATTGCCTTCATCGAAGGGCAGGCGGAGCACCAGGGAGCTGTCGGCGGCGCCGGTGGTGGGGGCGGTGGCCTCGTACTGGGCTTTGATCTCGGTGGCTGACAGCGTCCGGGTGTAGACACGGGCCTCGTCGACGCCGCCGTTGAAATGGCGGCCGGTGTCGCTGGGGCAGTTCCCCACGGTAACCGGGGTGCCGGTGGAGGGCGTGATCTTCCCGGTGGCCGATCGGGTGGCTTGGACGGTACCGTCGACAAAGATCTGCATCTGTTGGCCGTCATAGACACCCGCGACGTGATGCCACCCCGAGGTCGGGACCGTGGTGGTGGTCTGCACCTCGGTGAACTGTCCTTGGAGGGACAGGACGAAGGAGATCTGGCCGTCGGCGCCGCCGCGGAGCACATAGCCGGCGTCCTGGCTGCCCCAGGAGTCCTTGGCGATGATGCTGCCCTGCCACACGCGCGTCGGCCAGTTCGAGGGGTTGATCCATGCGGAGACCGTCACGGCTCCGGCGGGGTTCAACGCGGGCCGGTCGGTGACCCACACCCCTGTGGATTGGAGGAGCTGGTAGGACTGGCCGAAGGAGCCCTGACCGGTAGCGCCCGCAAATCGTCGGAGCAGTGACAGGAACGTCGGGTAATCGTGGAACCGGGCGAAGGTCTGGGCCGTGAGTGAGGGCCAGGCGATGTAGGCGCCGCTGGTGCCGTGGTCGGTACGGGCGACCGGCGCCTGGGAGTCGGCGAGGGACAAGGCGCGCATCCAGTCCCCGGCAATCAGTTCGTCGGCGACGAAGCGCATCATGGCGGTCTTCTGCTCGTGGGTCAGCGAAGGGGCGAGCAGGTTGCCGGCGATGGCGAAGTCGAGGACGGTCCGTACCGCAGTGGTGGTGCCGTCATTGCTCCTGCAGTTCCAGACGCCGTTGTTGGCGTCGTCGTACAGCTTGAGAACCTCACTCAGCAGAGCGTCGGCTCTATCGGCGAGGTCTTTGGCGGTCGCCGAGTCCCCCGCACGGTCGAACAGTTTGGAGGCCTGCTGCATCATCCACACATTGGCCGCGTTGAACGACGCCACCTGGTGGGTGTATTTCGGCAGAACTTCCAAGAGGTTGTGGTTCTCGCCGTAGTCGGCCAGGGACTGCCCCTGCGGCACCAGGCTTTGCCAGTGGGTGGCGATGGATTTCAGGTGTTCGAGGACGGTCTTGCCGGAGTTGGAGATCGTGGTGTCGAGGAAGGACACGTCGCCGCTGTAGTTGAGGTAGTTGAGGATCGTCGTGAAGACGGTGAGATCGTTCGCGCTGTACCACGGCCCGCGGGTATCGCCCGAGATCCAGTCGATGGCATATCCGGCATAGATGTCCTTGCTGAGCCAGTGGGTGGCTGCGGCCTTCATCATCTGTGGATCGAGCAGACTCTGGATGATGGAGGAGTAGGAGCTGTCCCAGAAGTACGTGACCGTCGACGCCCACTCGGGCGCCCCCGTCACATAGACCCGGTCGCACCCTTGGAAGGTGCCCGGCCCGGTACGTCTGCCGAGAATGGAGGAGAACTCGGAGGAGAAATTGGTGCGCTCGCATGCCAGCACGGACAGAATGCTCATGTAATACAGGCGGGCGATGACGGTGTCGTGGGTTTTGCTCAGGACGGGCAGGGATCCCGAGTAGTGGCGGTTCCCGGGTGTGAAGGCGTCGCGCCAGCGCTGCTTCCAGCTCTCGGCGGCGGCGTCGAAGTGCGCTGGGAATGCGCCGATCGTGGCGTTGCAGGCATCGACAACGCCGTTGCCTTCGTTGAGGTTCGCCAGCGGTGCCCCCGTCGAGGTCTGGCCCACCGCCATGACGATGTCGATCGTCGCTGACTGTCCCGCGGCGACCGGCCACTGGGCGTTTCCGCCGCCCGGTGCCACGGTGAGCGTGGGTGCTGGGGTGAACGCGAACGCCGTCACCGCCGAAGAGGCGCTGTCGGATATCAGCAGGGTCGATCCGGAGACCTTGTGCGCGGTGAAGGTGTGGTTCCCGCCAGGCCGTGGGGCGTCCCATCCCCACTGGGCCGGAAGCCCCGCCTTGGCTATGCGCGGGTTGGCATTGACCGACACCGTGATCGGTGCCGCGGTGGGGTTGGAGACGGTGATGTGCAGCAGTAACTCGTTGCGTTCGAAGGCGAGCCGGGTCGCGGTCTGGAGGACCACCCCCGAATCGGTGGTCGCCTTACGCGTGATCTCGTAGGCCGACCAGCGTGACTCGCCGGTGTTGACCAGCACGCCGTCCACGCTCAGCACGCAGGAGTCACCACTGTCGTCCAGATAGGGCGGAAGGGTGAAGTTGCGGATTCCCAGCACGTTACCCGCGGATCCCACAGCTCCCCAGAAATTGCTGATCGCGGGGAAGTGCACCAGTTCCCGCCTCGGTAGCCAGTCACTGGTCAACGAGTCCAATTCCGGTACCCGACCGGGCGCCGCCGCCGCCAACCCCGCTCCGAACAGGGGAGTAGCGAACGCCCCTGCACCCACCGCCGCCGACCAGGTGAAGAAGGAACGGCGATTGATCTCCGACATGATCGTCTCCTGGAGGTAGACACTCCGGATGTTCGTGCATCGCTGCGGTAACGAAGGTCCGATTCAGTCATCTTGAGGTCCGTCGTCACGGAGGACCGTTCGTTCCCTCGGTTCTGTTGCCGAGCGGCACTCGGGGTTGCTCGTCTCAGCCCGTGGCCCAAGTCCGGTTCAGAGTGCACGCCCCCACCTGACGCCTCAAGGTACAGATACCATCCATCTGGTGATCGGGTACCTGCGCCGACCGACTTGGGTCGGATGCTCTCAAGGCCGACAGACTCGTAAGCATTCTCTGGGCTGAGCCTGCCGCTCCGGTGCCTGATGGCCCTTGCGACGGCTTTGCGATGAGCCGGGACCGTGTTCCGCGAGGTGCCACGATCCTTCCTTGACCGCCACGGCCCAACGGTGCGCTCATTTCGTCAATCTGGCGGGAAAAGTTCGCGCGATGGATTGACAGAGAGGCGGCCAACGGTCAGGCTCCATCGTGCTTGTTAACGATAACATGCCTGAGGGGGTCGATTCATGTCAGGTCGTCATCCACCGGTCCATCCGCCCATCGGCCGCCGCACCCTGCTGCTCGCGGCTGGCGCGGGCGCACTCGCCACGGCCTGTGGAACCGCCGCCGGCCAGCCCCTCGGCAAGGTCGCCGTGCACGGTGACAACCCCGCCTGGGCCGACCCGCTGACCGCAGCCGGCAAGGCCATGCGGTCAGTCGCCGGGATCCAACTCGTGCCCGAAACCATTCCGTCGGTCGATTCGTTCGAGCAGGTCGTCAAGTCCTCGCTGCGTACGAACAAGACTCCGGACCTGCTCAAGTACTGGTCCGGCTACCGTCTCCAGGACCTCGCCCGCACCGGCGGCATCGTCGACCTGACCGACCACTGGGAGAGCGCCGCCGACAAGGGCTGGGTCGACACCTCGCTCCGCAACGCGTTCACGTACAAGGGCTGCGTCTATGCCTTGCCGATGAACCTTGCGTACTGGGTGTTCTTCTACAACCCTGAGGTCTTCACCGCGAACGGTCTGCGGAAGCCGGGGACCTGGGAGGATTTTCTCGCCGCCTGCGAGCGGCTGAAGAGTGCCGGCATCACTCCGCTGCACGGCACGGCCGACGGCCGCTGGCCCTCGTTCATCTGGTTCCAGGAGATCCTCAGCCGCCAGGACCCTCAGTTCTACGAGGACCTGATGAACGGCCGGGAGCGCTACACCGACCCGCGTACCGAACGGGTGATGCGCACCATCGCGTCCTTCTTCGACAAGGACTGGTTCACGCCGATGGACATGAACCACAACGATGCGGCCGCCGGCGTTGTGCACGGCAAGATCGGGATGGTGCCCTGCGGCACCTGGCTCGGCTCCACGCTGGCCGCCGCAGGCGGCAGGCCCGGCAAGAATCTGGATGCCTTCGTGCTGCCGATGCAGAACCGTAAGGCCCGCCCGAGCATGATCTTCGAGTCCAGCGCCTTCGTCTGCACCGTCAAGGGCACCGACCGCACGGAGGCCTACAAGGCAGCCGGCGCCTGGATGAACCCGCAGGTGATGAAGGCGTTCTCCCACTCCCTCCAGGACGGCTGCCCCAACCCCCAGGTGCCGCCGGCCAACGCGATGATCGACGGCGTCGTCCGGAAGGCACGTGACGACAAGCTCTGGATGCTCAATCGCTTCTGGGAGCAGGGGCCCCCGGAGCTCGTGGAGGCGACGGTCGACGACCTGGCCGGCTTCCTGCTCAACCCTTCCTCGTACCGCACGGTGCTACGGACGATGCAGGACCGCGCCGATGAGGCGTGGAAGGTATGGAGGGAGGCGGAGCAGGGATGACAGACATGGTGGCCACCGCCAAGCCCGTGCGGATACGCCGCCGGATCCCGACACGGACGCCCCACCAGGCCGACCACCACACCTCGGCTGCCGGCCGGCGTGGCAGCCCGCTGGCGAGCCTGGCCTGGGCGGTGCCCGCGCTGCTCTTTGTCGGCGTGCTGCTCGTCTATCCGTTCTTCCGCAGCGTCTACGGCAGCTTCTTCGAGGACAACGGCTTCACCAGCCACTTCACCGGACTCGACAACTACACCCGGCTCGCCGACGACCCGATCTTCGGCCGGTCGTTGCTCAACACCGTGATGTGGGTGGCCGGTACGCTCCTGCTGCCCGTCGTCGTCGGCCTCGTCATCGCCGTCGCCACGCTCCGGATGCGGCTCGGCTGGCTGGCCCAACTGGTGATCGTCCTGCCGTATGCGATCTCCGGCGCAGCCACCGCCGTGCTGTGGAAGTTCATGCTGACCTCCGACGGCGCCGTCAATGAAGTGCTGCGCGCCTTCGGCCTCGACGGCCTGGCGACGAGCTGGCTCCTGGAGTGGCCGCAGAACACCATCTCGATGATCATCGCCAGCACCTGGCAGGCCGCCGGCCTCAACGTGGTGCTCTTCACCATCGGCCTGCGCGCCATCCCACGGGAGATCACCGAAGCGGCCGAGTTGGACGGCGCCACCGGCTGGCGGATGTTCCGCCACATCACCCTGCCGCAGCTGCGCGCCACCACAGTCGTGGTTGTCGGGATGGCAATCGTCAACAGCCTCAAGGCCTTCGACTTGATCTGGATCCTGACCCAGGGCGGACCGTCCCGGTCCTCGGAGACGCTCGCGCTCACCATGTACCGCGAAGCATTCCGGCTCTTCCATGTCGGTTACGGCTCCGCCATCGCCCTCGTCCTGTCGGTCATCGTCGTCGCCTCCTCGTGGGTGTACCTGCGCCGCCAGATGCCCGAATCCACCGGAAGCCAGTGAGGAGACCCCGATGGGACGCACGGTACGGAACGTATTCGTCGCCGGGTGTGTCGCGTTCTGGCTGATCCCGCTCTATCTGCTGATCGTCAATGCACTCACCCCGGCCACCGGGTACACGGGAGAACCCGACTGGACCCCGCAGGGCTTCGCGATCTTCGAAAACATCAAGACGGCGTGGAGCGACGCGGGCATCGGCGACAGTTTCGTCAGCTCCGCGCTGTACGCCGTCGTCTGCGGCGCCGCGGCCGTGCTCGTTGCCGCGATGGCCGCTTTCGCCGTCGTCGCGCTGCCGATCCCCAAGCCGGCCTTCTGGTTCTGGCTCATCTACTCCGGGACGCTGTTCCCGCTGCAGATGTTCCTCGCGCCGCTCTTCGGGATGTACGCGGACGGCAATCTCTACGACACCCGGCTCGGGCTGATGCTCGTCTACGTCGCCTGGGCCATCCCCTTCGCGTTCTTCCTCATCCGCAACCAGATGACCGCCATGCCGCCTGAGGTCACCGAGGCGGCGATGCTGGACGGCGCCTCCTTCCTCCGCATCTTCTGGCGCATCCACGTGCCGCTCATGGCCCCCGGCCTGGGCGCCGCCTT
This sequence comes from Streptomyces sp. NPDC111516, assembly GCF_055635345.1. Classification (NCBI taxonomy): domain Bacteria; kingdom Bacillati; phylum Actinomycetota; class Actinomycetes; order Kitasatosporales; family Streptomycetaceae; genus Streptomyces; species Streptomyces sp. NPDC111516. The sequence goes on from NZ_JBVKBV010000044.1 coordinate 6,749, forward strand.
CATCTTCCAGTTCTCCGCGGTCTGGAACGACCTGATTCTCGGCATCACCCTCAGCCGCAGCCCCGACGTCCAGCCGGTGATGACAGCCCTGAGCACCCTCAGCAACGCCTACGCGTCCTCGGGCCCACCCGTCATCCTGGCCGGCGCACTGATCGCGTCGCTGCCCACCCTGCTCGTCTTCCTGGCGTTCCGCGGCCTCTTTCTGCGCGGCGTCACCGCAACCGCACGCCACTAATGAAGAGAGATCAGCATGACGACACGGGCACTCGTCCGTACCACGGACTGGGACAACGACCGGATACGCGACAACCTGCGCGGCTCCGTTGTCAGCGCCGAGGGCAGCCTGAACGGCAACGCCCTGCGGCTCACCGTCGAGCCGCTGCTGCGCCGCGCCGAGGGCGGCAGGCTGCTGCAGTCCCTGCGCGTCGACGCGGTGAACGGCTCGGTCCTGCCCGAGGCGTTCACCGTACGCGCCGAGTCCGGCAGCGCACTGCCCGACGTGCGTCTCGCCGGGCCGAACGGCTCCGTACGCCTCCTGCTGCCCGCCGTCGACACAGCGCAGCGGGTCACCCTGTCACTGCCCGACGGCGAGGACGGCAGTGGGATCGATGTGATCCTCACCCCGCAGCGACAGTGGACGATCCACCTGGTGCACCACTCGCACCTCGACATCGGCTACACCGACCCCCAGGGCCGGGTGCTCGCCGAGCACCTGTCCTTCCTCGACTCCTGCCTGGAGCTGACCCGGGCCACCGACGACTGGGAGCCCGAGTCCCGGTTCCGCTGGTGCGTGGAGTCGCTGTGGTCCTTCCAGCAGTGGGCCGACGCCCGGCCCGCCGAGCAGGTCGAGGAGTTCGTCCGGCGGGTGCGCGAGGGCCGCATCGAGTTGACCGCGATGCCGTTCAACCTGCACACCGAGACCTGCTCGACGGACGAACTCCATGAACTGCTGCGCCTCGCCCACCAGGTGAAGCAGAAGTACGGTGTCGACTTCACCTCGGCGATGCAGACGGATGTGCCCGGCTCGGTCGTGGGCCTGGTCGACGCGCTCAGCGCCGCGGGCGTGCGGTACCTCTCCGTCGCGCACAACTGGGCCGGTCGCTCGGTGCCGCACCTGGTCGGCGGCGAGAAGCTGCCCCGGCTCTTCCGCTGGCGCGCCCCCAGCGGCAACAGCCTCCTCGTCTGGGTCACCGACACCCCGCACGGCCTCGCCTACATGGAGGGCCCGCTGCTCGGCTTCGACACCGGCTACGACAGCGTGGACGACCTGCTGCCCGCCTACCTGACCTCGCTCGCCACCCAACCGTACCCCTACCGAGGCGGCGTCTTCGGCTGGGCCATGGACCAGGAGGAGATCAAGCGCGAGCCGTATCCCTGGGATGTGCTGCACCTGCGCGTCCAGGGCAAGTTCGGGGACAACGCACCGCCGCGCCGCATCATCGCCGACACCGTACGCCGCTGGAACGAGACCTGGACCTACCCGCAGCTACGCCTCTCGCGCAACGAGGACTTCTTCACCGACGCCGCATCCCGCCTCGGCGACCGGATCCGCACCTTCGAGGGCGACTGGACGGACTGGTGGGCCGACGGCATCGGCTCAGGCGCCCGCCCGCTGTCCCTCGCCCGCACCGCCCAGTCCGTGGTCGCGGACGCGCAGACGATCGGCACCTTCGCCGGCGTCCTGGGTGCCCGGGGCGCGGAGGACGACAGCCGTGACGCTGCGAACGTCTACGAGGCGGTGTCCCTCTTCGACGAGCACACCTGGGGTGCGGGCGACCCCTGGACGCACGGCGATGAGGGCGGACACTCCGGCGAGCACCAGTGGCACTGGAAGTACGGGCAGGCCATGCGCGCCTACGAGGACGGGCAGTCGCTGCTGAACCGCGCCACCGCCCGCCTCGGCCAGCGGCTGGCCCGGCCGGCCGGGGCCGTGGCCGCATACCACGTGGTCAACACCTGTTCCTGGCCGCGTACCGACGTCGTCCGGATCTTCCTTCCCGAGAGCAGTGTCCCCTTGGAGCACTCGGTCGGGGTCATCGACTCACGCACCGGCCGCCGCCTCGACCACGAGGAGCGTCCGCAGGTCAACGACGACCACCGGGACGCGGGACGCTTCCTGCTGGTGCGGGTCGACGATGTGCCGCCCGTCGGCTCCGTGCGGCTCGACATCACCGAGACTGCCGCCCCCGCCGGAGGCGACGACCGGGGCACGGAGCTCAAGGCCACCACCGGCTGGAACCCCGTTCGCGGTACTGAGCGGAAGGACCCGGCCGAGAGCGCAGCCGAGGCACACGCCCTCGCCGACCCGACTCTCCTGGAGAACGAACACCTCGCCGTGCGCGTCGATCTCGCCCGCGCGTGTATCGCCTCCATCACCGACAAGGCCACCGGGCGTGAACTGGTCCGCGCTGACACCGTCGCCGGCTTCAACGCCTACCTCCACGACGGCTACACCACCGCCGGAGCCTTCAACCACAACTCCGGCCGCACCACCGCATCCGACCGCCTGGAATACCTTGGCAACCGCTCGGTCGCCCCGCCCGCGGCCCTGATCGCCCGCCGCTCCACGCCCACCGCCGAGACCCTCACGTACGAAACCCGCCCGCCCGGCGCCAACCGGCTGCGCACGACACTCACCCTGCCCCATGGCGTGGCCCGGCTCGACATCGACAACCGCCTCGACAAGGACGCCACCCTCCGGAAGGAGAGCGCCTACTTCGCCTTCCCCTTCGCCTTCGACGAGCCGGTCGTCCGCATGGAGGCCTCCGGCGGCGCCACCGGTACCGGCCTGCCTGTCATCCCCGGTTCGGCGCGGCACATGCGCGCCCTGAGGCGCTGGATGACCGCCGAGCAGGACGGCCTTGCCGTCGCGTGGGCCACCCAGGACGCCCCGCTCGTTCAGCTCGGCAACATCGCGCTGCCGTATGCGCCGTTCCCGAAGACGCTGGAACGCGACGAGCCGGCCACCGTCTTCTCGTGGATCCACAACAACCTCTGGGACACGAACTTCCCCAGCGAGCAGGGCTTCGAGTTCACCTTCCGCTACAGCGTCGCCTGCGCCCCGAGCGACGCCGCAGCCGGCCTCGGCCCCCGTACGGCGGCGGCCGGCAGCCGCCCGCTGCACGCCGTACGGACCAGGGGCGCGGAGTCGGACACGGCAGCCCAGACGCTGGCCTTCGCAGAGCTGGGCGACCCCCGGGTCCGCCTGGTCGGGGCTACCACGCCGGAGCCCGGTGGCCGGGTGCTGCTGCGCCTGCAGTCCTTCGCCGAGGAGCCGGTGGCCTGCCCCGTGCGGGCCGGCTTCCCCGTCGTCGCCGCGCACCGCGCGGACTACTTCGGCAATGCGGTCGATGAACTGCCGCTTGACGGCGGGGAGGTGACCATCGACGTCCCTGCCCTCGGCACGACAGCGGTGCTCTTCGAACACCCCTGAACCACGAATCGGCACCATGAAAGGGAGAACGCGTGTACCGGCTCGACCCTCGATACAGCCCGGCTCCGGAGTCCGTCCTGATCGCCGGGTGGCAGGCGGTAGCCGCGCATCTGCCCGCCGGACCGGCCGTCGTCGCCGTCGATGGACCTCCCTCCGTGGACTGGGAGTCCCTCACAGACCGGCTGGCCGCCCACCGAGCGGTGCGGCTGCTCGACGTGCGCGAACACTACGCGCCGCCGGCCGAGGTGCGCCGCCGAACCATCCGCCCCGAGGACGCCGACGATCCCTACTACTGCAAGCTCGCCGAGAATTCGCTCGAAGACCTCTTCGACGAACTTCCCCGGCCTGAACGGCCCTCGGTGTACGGTCCGGGTGCGGCGCTGGTCGCGCACGACGTGCTCTGGTACGCCGACATCCCCAAGCGCTACGCCGAGGCCGCCGTCACTGCGGGCACCGGCGTCAACCTCGGTCTCCCCGGCGAACAGGCCGACCACCGCCGCCTTTTCTACGTTGACTGGCCCATGCTCGACCGCCACCGCGATGCTCTCGCCACCCGCATCGGCGGCTGGCTCGACGTCCAGGAGCCGGATCGCCCGGTCCTGCTCGACGGGGACGGCCTGCGCGTCACCCTCGCCACTCTGGCACGCTGCCCGGTTCGCACCCGACCGTTCTTCAACTCCACCCCGTGGGGCGGACATTGGGCGCAGCGCGAGCTCGGTTTCAACCCGGGCGCCCGCAACACCGCCCTCGGCTACGAGCTCATCGCCCCTGAGGCGGGCATTCTCATCGGCGAAGGCCCGCAGACCCAGGTCGAAGTGCCTTTCCAGCTGATGTGCGTGTTGCATCCCGAGGAAGTGCTGGGCGCCGAGGTGTACGCCCGCTTCGGCACATCCTTCCCCATCCGCTTCGACTACCTCGACACCGTCGACGGCGGCAACCTCTCGGTGCACTGCCACCCGAAGGAGCCGTACATGCGAGAGCGTTTCGGCCCGCATTACACCCAGCACGAGACGTACTACATGACCGTCGGCAGCCCGGACACCCACGTCTTCCTCGGCCTGCGCGAGGATGCAGACCTCGACCTGTTCCGCAAGGAGGTCGAGGAAGCGGTCATCGACGGAGTGCCGATGGACCCCGCGGACCACGTCATGACCTTCCCGGCCGAGCAGGGCCGGCTGTTCGTGATCCCGGCCGGGACCCCGCACGCCAGCGGCGTCGGCAACCTGGTCCTGGAGATCAGCGCCACCCCGTACCTCTACAGCCTCCGCTTCTACGACTGGCTGCGCCCGGACGCCCACGGCAACCCGCGCCAGCTGCCGTACGAGCACGGCTTCGCCAACCTGGAGACGGAGCGGCGCGGCGAGGCGGTCGCCCGCGAGCTCGTCCAGGAGCCGCGGACGCTCCGCAGCGGCGCCGGCTGGTGCGAGGAGCTGCTCGGCGCGTTGGATGAGATGTTCTACGAGGTGCGGCGCTACACCATCGACGCGGGCGCCGCTGCCGGGGACGACACGGCCGGACGCTTCCACGTGCTCAACGTGGTGGAGGGCGAAGGGGTGATCGTGGAGACTGCGGCAGGTGACCGGCATGAGCTGTCGTACGCCGAGACGCTGACCGTGCCCGCGGCGGCCGGCGTGTACCGGGTGTGCGCCACGGGCGGCCCGGTCAAGGTCGTGAAGGCGCTCGTATGTTGATGCCCGTCCTCGAGATCGGCGGCACCCATGTCACCGCTGCCCTGGCGGACCCAGCCACGGTAGCGGTCCGGGGCCGCGTCCGGCGGACGCTGGATGCGCACGGGAGCGCGGAGGAGTTTCTCGCCACCATCATCCGCTGCGCCAACTCCGTGCCGGTGGAGCCGGGCCGGGTCCGGGGCGTGGCCATGCCCGGGCCGTTCGACCATGGCAAGGGCGTCGCCCTGTTCGAGAGGGTCGGAAAGTTCGGCAGCCTCTGCGGGACCGATGGGCAGGCGTCCGGTAGGCCGGATACGGGCAAAGGGGCTGGTCGCGGCGGAGCAGTCCCGACGGAGCAGGCAGGTCGTACAGCTGTGATCAGCCCCGTTCGCGGGGGAGGGCCGCAGACGGCGGACCCTTGTCACCGGCCGGGCGACAAAGGGGTCGGCCCCGGTACGACGTTCACCATGGCAAGCACGTTGTCACGATCCATCTCTCCTGGGAGGAACTGTGGACAGACGCAGCTTTTTGATCGCCAGTGCCCTGACGTCGCTCGCTGCGACCGCCATTACGGCCAATCCCGCCGACGCGGCTCAGGCGCCGAAGCCGTTGCGGATCAACGCGGGTTTCCTGTCGGTGGGTTTGAGTGAAACCGGCTTGGTCACCGGTCTGGTGGATCAGAGTGATGGCACCGACTACCTGTCCGCGGGCAGGTCGATGCCGCTGGTCAGCGTGGTGGCCGACGGGAAGCAGGAAGCCCCTGCCGCAGTGCAGAGGTCGCCGCGAGACGGACGGGTGCTGGTGTTCAGCGGCGAGAAGGTGACGATCAGTGTGAAGGTCGTCAAGTTCCCGACCTACACCACCCTCGAGGTCGTCGGTCTGAGCGCCGCTCCCGGCGTGGATGTGCAGACGCTGCTGTGGGGTCCGCTGCCGACGAGTGTCAACCAGACCGTGGGACAGGCGGTCGGTGTCGCCCGTAACGACAGCTTCGCGATCGGGGTGCGCCCGCTCAACGACAAGACCGTGGGTGGCTGGCCGAACGAACACCTCCCCTACGGGTTCGGCCCGGACATCATCTGGAATCCCTACGGTCTGCTGACCGGCGTGAAGGATGAGTGGCTGGCGAACACCGCCGCGGCGAAGACCACGTGGGGCAGCATCCTGCGCGCCTCCACCTATGACTACAGCCGTGTCCGGATCAGGGAGCGGACCAGTGGGTATCCGATCCCGCTCGGCCCGCTGCCGGGGCCGGAAGGCCAGATCGTCGGGTCGAAGATCGCGCTGTTCGGCAGCGCTCCCGATCTTGCCCTGAGTGTGCTCGGCCAGATCGCCCAGGGGCAGGGACTACCCTATCCAACCATCAATGGCCAGTGGCAGAAGGCCGCCCAGGCCACCTCGCAGTCGGTCCTTTCACTTCATGACCTCAGCACGACCAATCTTCCGGACGCCCTCCGCTACGCCGAGCAGGCCGGGATCAAGGGCCTCTACGCGGTCGGTGGAGACGGCCCGTGGAAGTCGCATGGGCACTATCAGTTCAACAGCTCCTTCGGGGGCTCTGACGCAGGAGCGGCCCAGGTGGTGGAAACAGCGGCGAAGCAGGGGATCAGGGTGGGCGTGCACACCCTGTCCAACTTCATCGACGCCCATGACCCGTATGTATCCCCCGCGCCGGCCGACAAGCGTCTGTCCGTCGGTGGAACCGTCAAGCTCACCCGCCCTGTCACCCCGACAGACACCACGCTCTACGTGGACGGCGACCGCCCCCTCGGGCCCGGCGTCGACGGGGAGCGGCTGCGCATCGGGGACGAGTTCATCACCTACACCACTCTCAGCGCGGCCGGCGCCTCCGAGTGGCAGGTCAGTGGCCTGAAACGCGCTCAATGGGGGTCAACCGCACGGTCCTACCCGGCCGGCGCCAACGTCACCCGTGTCATCCAGAACGGCTACGGCGGCGCCATGGGAGGCCTGCCGATCATCGACGAAATGGCCACCCGGCTCGCCACCGTGTACAACTCCACCGGTATCAAAACCACTTCCTACGACGGGCTGGAATCGGCTGGCTACACCGGCTGGGGTGGCTACGGCTTCGCCCGGCTGATCAACGGCGTTCACCGCCGGCTCGACTCCACCGACGGCTTCATCACCGAAGCGAGCAACATCTGTTCCAACACTTGGGACGTCCAGTCCCGACTCAACTGGGGCGGGATCGGGTGGCCCGACTCCGACTACACCCTCATGGTCAAGAGCAACGCCTTCTACCACGCAAACTTCCTGCCCGGAATGGTGGGCTCGCTGCCGATGTCCGGTGACGACAGTCTGATGAAGGTCGAGGCGAACATGGCACGCGCCGCCTCCCTCGACGCCAGCTTCGGCTGGTTTGAGATCAACGTGCGCAGCCTTGCATCGGGATCCAACACGTCAGCGATCCTGCCCGCCCTCAAGATGTGGGAGTCCGCGATCAAGGCCGGGGCCTTCACATCGGCTCAGCGGAAGCTGATGAGCGATACGGCCACCTACTGGCATCTCAGCGTCGTCACACCCGACAAGGAATGGTCGCTGCAACAACTGGATTCCGCCGGGAACCCCTTGGGGACACCCCAGACCGTGCAGGCCCCGAAGCCCGGCTTCACCAATCCGGAACCCCCGGACGCCCGCGTCGAGAACCTCTACGCGTTCAAGGTCACCTCCGCCACCCCCCAGACCGTCCGCTACGAGATCACATCCGGCGACCTTCCGGCCGGACTCACCCTCAACAAGGACACCGGCGCCATTACCGGAATCCCCAGCACCCCAGGCAGCAGCAGGTTCACCATCACCGCCCGCAACGGCGACCTGGTACCTGACGCGGAGATCACGTACAAACTGCGCGTCAGCCCAGCCTGACCCTGCCTCCCTGCGGTCCCACCGGACCGCAGGGAGGCAGAGGCCCTGCGGCGCCGGCCCGCTCGGGATGGCCGGTGTAGCGACTTCGCCCCGCAGAAGCCCACCCAGGTCAGGTGGCTTGCGGGTGGCCCATGGTCGATGTCGGACCTCCAGATGCGGCCTCAAGCCTCAGATGCATTGTTCGAAACTCCGCGTAAGAAGGGTGCTTGTATGCGTATCAAGGTAGGCGTTCGGCCAGACCGGGCACGGGCAAAGGGGCTGGTCGCGGCAAGCAGCGCACCCTCGGGATGGCGGCTCCCGGCCGCCGGAGATCTGCCCCGCTCCTGAAGACCGACCCTTATGAGCCCTCCTACGGTGTGCGGGCCGAACCGCAGCGCAGCGGACCGGCCCCCGGACAGCACCGGACGGGCGCGGCCGGACAGTAGCGGTTACACCGCACGGGCGACTCTCCTGACGGCTCGGCCGGCAGTCGTACGGAACCTCTCGGCTGACCAGATCGGCGTGACATCTGATGACGACCTGTTTTCACCGGTCGTCGCCGGACAACGAATCAGAGGGGCGGAATCGGTGATCGAAGACAGAAGTGGTATGAAACGCCGCGGTGTGCTTGCAGCAGGCCTGGCTGGTGTGGGCGTCGCGCTGGTGCCTGCCGGACGGGCCGGCGCCCAGCCGGCCGGTGCGGCGGCGCTACGTCTCGTCGAATCCGCCGAGGGCGGGCGCCGAGTGCTGAACTTCAACACCAACTGGGCATTCTGGCGTGACGATGCCCCGGATGCTCACCAGACCGAATTCGACGACTCGGAGTGGGCCGCGGTATCGGTGCCGCACACGATGCGACTGGAGACCAAACGGCCCCCCTCGGCGTACGACGTCTACGCGGGAATCGGCTGGTACCGGCGGTACTTCCGGGTCGATCCGCAGGACAAGGGGCGGCGGCTGACCGTGGTGTTCGACGGTGTCCAGACCAACAGCGTCGTCTACCTGAACGGGGAGAAGCTCGCCGAGCACTTCGGCGGCTATGTGGGCTTCGTCGTGGACATCACCGACAAGGTCCGCTTCGACCGCGACAACGTCCTCGCGGTCCGCGTGTCGAACCTCGACGACCCGCTCACTCCCCCCGGCAAGCCGCGGAACGAGCTGGGATTTCTCACCTACGGCGGTATCTACCGCAACGTCACGCTCCGGGTGACGGACCCGGTCCACATCTCCGACCCGCTGCAAACGGACCTGGTCGCTGGGGGCGGCGTGTTCGTCTCCTACCCGCAGGCGACTGCGACCAGAGCATCGGCCCAGGTCAAGACGCACGTGGTGAACGAGAAGGCGGCCGTCGCCCAGATCGGACTGACCACGGTCCTGTACGACGCGCAGGGCACAGTGGTCGCGCAGACCAAGGGCACCGCGTCGATCCCGGGCAATGGCGGCCACGACTTCACACAGAGGCTGAGTGTGACGCGGCCGAACCTGTGGCATCCCGACTCTCCCTACCTGTACAGGCTGGTCAGTCAGGTCTTCGTCGACAACCGCCTGGTCGACACGGTGACCACACGAACCGGAATACGGCGGATCGCGTACAAGGCGGACGGTGTCTACCTCAACGGCGAGCGGATCTACATCCGCGGTGCCAACTGCCACCAGAACTACGCCTACGTGGGTGACGCCGCGCCGACGTCGATGAAGTACCGCGAGGCGCTGCGGCTGAAGCTCGGCGGGTTCAACGCCGTACGGGCGGCGCACTACCCGCATGACCCGGCCTTCCTCGACGCCTGTGACGAACTGGGCCTCCTCGTCGCGGCCTGCCAGCCGGGCTGGCAGAACTGGAACGGCGACCAGACCTTCGTCAGCCGCACCTACCGTGACATCGCCCAGATGATCCGGCGGGACCGCAACCGGCCCTCGGTGATCCTGTGGGAGACCTCGCTGAACGAGACCCACTACCCGCAATGGTGGGCGAAGGAGGCCAACACCGTCGCTCATGCGGAGATGCCGGGCGACCAGATGTTCACCGCGGCGGACTATGGCACCTGGGGCAGTGAGTACGACGTCAACTACAAGGTCGTCAACACCGACGGCTCGGATCCCGCACCGACCAAGCCGTTCCTCACCCGCGAGTGGGGCGACTGGGAGGGCCCGTGCAAGGTTGACCGGGACAACGGCGAGAGCGCGATGGTCAACCAGGTCGTCACCCGTCAGCGCTACCTCAACGGCCCCGGCTACTGGGACTGGGGCGGGCTGGACGCCAACAGCCGGATCGGCGGCTACTTCCTGTGGGTCTTCGAGGACTACGCCACCAATGACAGCTACCAGAGGTCCGGCGCGGTCGATGTCGACCGGTACCCCAAGCACTGCTACCACTGGCTCAAGTCCATGCAGCCGGCCACCAACCCGAACCACGGCGGCCCGATGGTCTTCATCGCCAGTTCCTACACGGCTTCCTCCAGCCTGCAGGTGATGGTCTTCAGCAACACCGACAGCGTCCGGCTGTACCAGAACGGCCGCCTCATCGGGGAACAGACGCGGAAGCAGAACGCCACGACCGCACCGGCGGTAGCAGCCAAGGGCGGCAGCCCCTACCACAGGTTCACCCTGCCGTCGTTTGCCGCTGGAGAGCTCAAAGCCGAGGGCTACCTGGGTGACAGTCTCGCCGCGACCCACCTGGTCAACACCCCCGGCGCGGCCCACCACCTGGAGATCGTCGCCGACGACGCGGGCGGAGGGGCCGTGCTGGCCGACCTGCTGGCCTACTCACTGGGCGACACCTCGGAACAGGGGAAGAAGGTCGCGCGGAAGCTGATGGGCCAGATGGAGCCCGGCCAAGTGGAATCGCTCATCGACCGGGCCGGCAAGGCCGGCGGTCACGCACTGTCGCCCGAGAACGCCGAGGTGCTGCGCAGGTATGCCCGGCTGCTCAAGGGCATCCAACCCGTCGCCGACGGTTCGGACCTGATCCCCGTGTTCGTCAAGGTCGTCGACGCCCACGGCACGCTGGTCGCCGACTCCTCCGCTCCCCTCACCCTCGAGGTGACCGGAGCCGGCACCCTGGTGGGCGACAACATCCCGCGGATCAGGGTGCAGACCCAGAAGGCCCAGGCCGGCATCGGCTACGCCTTGCTCGCCACCAAAACCTCCAGCGGCCCCGTCACTCTCACCGCGACCGCGGCCGGACTGCAGAGCGGCCAGTACACCGTGCGGACCGCGCCCTACACCGGTCATCACGTCGCCGACGGCACTCACCCCAAGTGGAAGAACATCTCCACGCTGGAGAGCCAGGGTGCTCAGAACCTGGCCCTGTTCAAGCCTGCGACCGCCTCCTCCTCACAGTCCGGCAACGTGCCGGACAACGCGGTGGACGACGCGAGGGACACCAAATGGGTCTCGGACGGCTCCGCCACCCCCGCCTGGTGGCAGGTCGATCTCGGCACGTCGGCCGACATCGAGCAGTTCCAGATCGTCTGGGAGAGCGGTGCGAACCTCTACAAGTACCAGATCCTGACCTCCGAGGACGCCAGCACGTGGAGCACGACCGTCAACGCGGAGGACAACACCTCCGAGGTCGACACCTCCAGCCACCAGGTGAAGACCAAGGCGCGTTACGTACGCGTCAACATCCTCTCCGCCGGCCACTTGTGGCCGTCCATCCGTGAGTTCCGCGCGATACCGCCAGGTGGCAGCGCCCCCCCGGCCGATCCCGGCCCGAAGATCGCCCGCGAGCAGATCAAGACGGTCACCGCGTCCAGCAACGCCGCCGGCTTCGAACCCGCCAAAGCCTTTGACGGGGACATCACCTTCGGCACCGGGTGGAGCGCCTCCTCCCCGGCAGTTCCCCAGACACTGACCGCGGAGCTGACCGCCGCCCACAATCTCAACGGTGTGCGCATCCACTGGGGCAAGGACAGCAGTTGGTACACCTTCGACCTGCAGACCTCCACTGACGGAGCCACCTGGAACACGGTGTTCTCCGGCTTGACCCGAGCCGGTCAGTACACCCTTCCCGAAGTCTTCACCGCAAAGGACGTGGGCCAGATCCGTGTGGTCGTCACCCAGGTCAGCGGCGGTGGCGCCCAAACCATCGCCGGCATCGCCGAGGTGATCCTCTACGGCACACCGGCATAAGGGCCCTGACGCAAGGTCCTCATCCAGGCCGACTGGTGCGGCTGCAACTGGTGGCCTCCTCCAGGGCTTGGCGGACGACGGACGTCCGTGTCGGCGAGCCGTCCACGCTGGTGTCTCGTCTCCCGGGACGCCGGGCCCGATGCCGTCCTGGCACCGGGCCCGGCGGAGCCGAGTACGACCGCTCACGCCGGGCCGGCCTCGGCACCGACGCCCCGGCCTGGGCCCAGTGCCCCGGTCCGCTTATCGGAGTTCCGAACTCTCCCTCAGTGGAACCGACTTGTTCACCACATACCAACGCCGGAACATCGCCGCTGCTACCGGCCTCCACGATCGGGGCCGGAAGCCCACCGCGTACCGCAGTGACAGCCCGCAAAGCCGGATGAGACGCCAGTCGAGACCGGCAACGACGCGGGCCAATCATCAAATGCCCCTGACGACACAAACTCAACCCGGAAGGCGACGACGGCCTGTACGACCCAAACGGGGTCGTACAGGCCGTCGTCATACAAGCCCTGGATCTACCAGCAGTATCCGCTCAGCCGACGTTGATCTCGGCAGCCGTGGTAAACGGATTGCCGCGTACTTCGCTGAGCGCGCGCAGCCGGATGTAGTGCGCGCTGACCGGGGTGAAGCAGGCCTTCTGTTCCGCGGAGGTGTTGGTCCAGGTTCCGGTGGCGACCGGATCGCCCCAGGTGGTGCCGTCCTTGCTGGTGTACACCTCGTACTTGGCGATGCGGCCGTTGGCACTGTCCTGGCGCGGCAGATAGTACAGACAGGAGACGGTGTTGTCGCCGCCGAGGTTGAGCTGGATCTCGTGCGGCATCGGTGCGACCGTGCCGGACCACCGGGTGTGCCAGAAGGTGCCCGGGTCGCCGTCGAGGACGTTGGCGGCCGGGGCGTTCTCGCCGGCGGTTTCCTGGCTGTCCGCGTAGGCCACCGACATCTTCGACTGCGGGACGCGGAACGCCCCGACGATCCGCTCATCGGTGACGGTCTGCGACCGGCCGCTCTGGACGAACCGCACGGTGGCGGTGAGCGGGTTCACCTGGCCGGGGGCGGCCGGCGCGGTGACGTCCCACGTGTATGTGGCCGATGTCCCGCCGGGCACCCGCACGGGGACGGCCGCTGCGGTGTGCGGGCTGACGGTCCAGCCATCGGGCGCAGCGAGCGCGGCGGTCACCTTGGTAGCCGGGGGCGCGTCGGAGGGCACGCTGACTGTCGCGGTCGCGGTGAAGGACTGACCGCTCGCGACCGACCCGGGCACCTGGAGGGCGACCGACGGCTGGTGCGGGGAAGGCATGGCGTACCGCGCCCTGTCGTAGCGGGGGCTGTCGTTCTGCGCGACGGTCAGTGAGGAGGCGTAGCTGCCGTAGTTGGTGAGCTCGACCTTGCCGAGGCCGCCGGTGCTCCCGTCGAGGTTCCACACGGCGATGGCGATCCGGTTGTTCCCGTTCGGGTTGAGCACCCCGTTCTGGACCGGGAAGCTGTGCTGCGGGCCGAGGTAGTTGACGTAGTTGCCCATGTGCCAGCCGTTGACGTAGATCTCGGCGCGGTACTTGCGGGACGGGGCGTCGGTGATGGTGAGGCCGAGTGAGGTGTCCTGGCCCTTGGGCAGGTGCAGACTCACGTCGGTGGTGTACCAGGAGACGCCGGGGGTGCTGTCCGTGGCGGGCAGGGTGGTCGGGGTCCAGTCGTCGGTCGGGTAGCCGGGCAGCATCCAGCCGGCGCGCTCGCCGTACAGGCCGCCGGTGGCCAGCGGACCGCGCACGGTGTCGACGGGAGTCTCCCCGCCGCGTACGCCCTGCAGCCGCCAGGTGATGGTGTTCAGCGAGTTCCCAACCAGGGTGGCGCGGGTCAGACCGCGAACGGTGCCGGCGTCGGACCGTCCCCAGTTCTCGTCATGTCCCATGTTCACGGTGAGGACGGAGATGACGTTGTCGACGCCGGTCTTGAGGATGCCGGCCGGGAAGCTGTAGGTCTTCGGGCCGTCGGCCGTGGAACTGCCGAGGAAGGTGCCATTGAGCCACACGGAGGAGGCTGCCGCCTTGCCGCTGCTCTGGGTGGACAAGGTGATGCCGGTCGTCTTGTCGTCGCCGGTGAACCGACCGCGATACCAGGTGGATCCCGTGTGGAAGCCGTAGTCGTCGGCGAACAGCACCGGAAGGGTGGCCGGAGTGGTGATCTTCGACGTGGTCTTGTCGGCCACCTGCCAGGACGAGTCGTTGAAGCCGGGCTGTGACTCCGGCGACTCCTGGGTGTGCTTCCAGCCGGTGAGCGCGGGCATGGGGACCTCGGCGGCGGTGGGGAGCGTCGCGGTGAGGCCGCCGTCCTTCATCCGGCTGGTGTGGACCTTCCGGCCGTTCCAGGTCAGGGAGGTGGCCGTGGACCAGACCTCGACCGAGCCGTCGGCGCCGGTGTCGCCGTTGAGGGCGAGAGTTCCTGCGCCGGACGAGGCGCCGCGCAGCAGGTGGGTGCCGCGGACCAGGACCGGGCCGGCCGCGGTGTCCTGCTGCCAGAAGGTCTTGGCGGTCGCGGTGTCGGCGAGCAGCAGCTGGAGCGGGTGGCCGCCGCCGCTGATCTGGACCTGGGTCAGGCCGGTGTGCCGGTAGTTGAGCCGCAGGTCACCGGTGTCCGCGTCCCAGGTGGAGGTGACGCCGCCGCCGGTGGAGGTGACGGTGGGCGTCGTGTCGTAGTGCAGGACTGTCTCGCCGTCCGAGTCGTGGTCGCCGTAGAGGACCGCGACGTCGCGCCCGCCGATGGTGGCGTTCGTCATGATCTGCGAGGTGGAGTAGCGCAGCAGGTTGTTGCTGCCGAGGTCGTAGTTCGCGACGATGATCGAGGACTCACGGCCGTTCAGTGTCAGGGACGTGCCGGACTTCTGCGGGATGGTGTAGGCGTGCGCACCGAGGTCGATCTTCAGATGCGCGCTGTCGGCGCTGGTCGCGGTGGAGTCGGTGTGCCGCAGCACGTGGAACTGGGTACCGGTGTCGGGATTGGCCCGGGCGGTATCGAGGACCTTGGAATTTTCGGTCGGGACCGCAGGCAGGGCGTCGGTCTTGGTGAGCGGGGCGACGGCCTGTGTGAAGTAGCCGATCAGCTTGTCCTGGTCATACTTCGGGTCGAGTTGGCGCGTCTCACGGATCGCGGCGCCGTAGTCGTAGGACGTGTAGTGGCTCATCATGCCCAGCCAGCCCCAGTTGGTGCCGCCGTAGGTCATGTAGAGGTTCTGCATGGTCGCACCGACCGCGATGTTCTGCTTGTAGAACACGTCGGCGAACTTGTCGTTGATCAGCTGCGCGCACTTGTCGTAGCCGGGGCCGCCCCACCAGTCGAACGCGCCGCCCTGGAACTCCGGGGTCACCAGCGGCTTTCCGGCCGGGTGGTCGTAACTGATGTCCGGGACGTCCTCCCAGTGCGACGGGTTGGAGCAGTCGAAGCCCAGGGGGTAGGAATCGACCCCGTCCACGTCCAAGGCACCCGTGCAAGAGTTGAACGTGCCGTTGTTGTTACCGACCAGCGGCACGCTGATGCCGTCCGCCTTGGCCTTGTCCTCCAGGTGCTTCATATACGCCCGGGCGCCCGAGCTGCTGTCGTAGAACTCGTTCTCGACCTGGTACTGAATCACCGTGCCGGTGCCGTTGGTGAGCTGGTGGCGGGCGAGGATGCGGTCGATCTTCGTCAGCCACTCGTCGGAGTACTTCAGCCACTCCGGGTCGGTGGTACGGGTCTCGTTGACCTTGTTGTGCAGCCAGGCGGGGAATCCCCCGCCGTCCACCTCGGCGTTGATGTACGGGCCGGGACGGGCGATCACGTAGATGCCGAGCTGGTTCGCCATCTCCAGCAGCTTGTCCACGTCACGCACGCCCGTGAAGTCGTAGACTCCGGGCGCGGGCGAGTGGTAACCCCAGTCGAAGTACAGCGACACCGCGTTGAAGCCGGCCGCCTTCATTTTCTGCAGCACGTCGAGCCATTCACCCTGGCTGGGCAGTCGGAAGTAGTGGAACTCACCGGCCCACAGATAGGTCCGCTTGCCGTCGATCAGATACGAGTAACCGTCGTACGTCACCGAATGCGCCGTATCGGCCGGGCTCGCGGACTGACTGGCCTGGACCGCTATTGGCTGCGACGCCGCCGTCGCACCCGCGGCCACGCCCAGACCGCCGAGTAAAGCGACGACCGTACCGGTCGCCAGACAGCGGTGCAGGAGTCGGCGTCTTACGCCTCTCAAGCTCATGGGAACCTCCACTAGTGTCCTGCGCCGGAGATCCGTCGACAGAAGCGGGCGAGGGAGTCGAGGATCTCCTCGGCCGTCTTGGTCCAGACGAACGGTGTTGGGTTT
>NZ_JBVKBV010000045.1:0-21041 GCF_055635345.1 Streptomyces sp. NPDC111516
CTGCGCGACGTGGTTTTCGTCGAAGCCGCGGAATACGGCGATGAGGCTCTGGCCTCCCACGGCCAGTGCCCCGATCAGTGCCGTCAGCCGGTAGCTGGCGAATGCGGTGGTGATGGCAGGCGCTACGACGAGCAGCGGGCCGAGGTGGATGGTTTCTGGCGTGCTGATGTCCGCTACGGTGATCGCCGCGATCAGCACCAGGGGAATCGCTACCAGTGCATAGCGCGACTGCCAGAGTTGCCGTACACGGGCGATGTGCTGCCCAATGTGCATGTATCCAATGTGCACGATCCGCCGGGAAACCGAGCACCTCGCCGACTAGAGGGTGCCAGACGCGGATGTGCCGAATCATGGGCACCTGGTGACCGTCGGATGCTTCGGATGCTCATGTGGCGCGGTCGACGAGAGACCCCGGGGGCGGCGTACAGCCTGCACGATCTGAGGGCCTGACGATGTCGCCGGTGATCGAGTGGCATGTCGGCGCCCCTGAGGCGTGGCTGGCCTTGGAGTGCCAGATCGTCCCGGGTGCGGAGCGTCGCTGCGGCCCCGTGAGATACTTCAGGGTTCTGACTCGTCAAGCGGCGGCAGCGAGTTCGACGGGGAAGGCCGTTTGTTCGTCGCATAGCTTGCGGTGCTGGAGGCAGTGGTAAAGCTGGCCGAGCATGCGGTTGAAGAGGTTTCTCTGGGCGGCAGCGTGCCAGTCTCCGTGGTCGTCGCGGCGCCTTCGGTAGTGGGCCTTGGCGCGCCGGGTGAGGCGGGGCCGCATGCCCGCACACACCGAAAGCACCGCCCCGGCCCCGGAGGGCCGCGGCCCCCCAGCCGCCCGCCTATGGCGTTCCCTCCCCGGCCCTGCTGACCCGCGCGGACCGGGGCTACGCCCGGTTCCTCGGTCAGCACGGCGAGGGGCGTTGTCACGTTGGTGGGGTGTTGATCGATTGAGGGCGCGTCAGGGCGTGGAGGACCCCGCCCAGACCGGCCTTCGACCCGAAGAGCCGTACCCTCCGCCAGCGGTACCAGGCCAAGGCCGACCAGCTCACCCAGGCCGGAGCGCCGGTGTCCGCGGCCACCGTGGAACGCAAGTGCGCGGCCTGGCGCAAAGACGGTTTGATGGGTTTGGTCGGCAAACGGCATCTGCGCACCGCGACCTCGCATGGACGCGTCGACGGGCGAGTGGTCGACATCGTGTGGGAGATCCTGGACGACGAACGTGCCAGGGGCCTGTCACCGGGAACGCTGTCCCGGCTGATCGACCGAGTGGAGCAGACGATTCGGGCCCGCTACGCACACCTGCTCGTCGACCCGAAAACCGCCCGGGGGCTGGTGAACAGTCCGGCGACGTTCTACCGGCTGCTGGAACGGCTGAGGATCACCGCGGAGAACGCACATACCGCCGCGGCCCGGCATGCGGCCGGCTCCGCGATCTCGTCGGCGCGGCCCGGGGCCCGGCGGGCGACCTGGGCCCGCTGACCCGGGGAACTGGTGCAGATCGACACCACTGGGCTGGACGTCCTCGTCCTCGGGGACGACGGACGGGTCATCTCCGTGGAACTCACGATCGCGATCTGTGTGGCGACCCGCAGCATCGTCGGCTCGCTGATCGTACCCAAGCGGGTCGGCCGCACAGGCGGGACCGGACGGTGGCTCGCCGGGCGAGCCACCCGCTCCTTCGACACCATGCAGGTCGTCGCCCAGACCACAGCCCCGCTGCCCGCGCGGCCGGGCTGGGCGCCGGAGACGTTCATGGAAGGCTCCGACCTTCCCTTCGAGGAGCTCCTGGCCGCCGACCCCTGCTTCGCCGGCGCCGCCGCACGGCCCGTCATCAAGCCGGAAACACTCGTCGTCGACCACGGCTCGCCGTTCATCTCGGCGGATTTCACCCGAGCCTGCCTCTCCCTGGGCATCGAGGTACGCGAGGCACGACTGCGCACCGCCACTGACAAGGCGATCGTGGAGCGCGCCATGCGGGCGGTGAAGACCGGCTTCAGCCAGTACCTGGCCTCCTACACCCACCACCGCCTTGACCTGCGTGGCAAACGCGTCCGCAAGCAGCCGCTGTGGACGATCCCCCAGCTCCAGGAACTGTTCGAACAGTGGGTGGTCCTCCACTGGCAGCAGACCCCCCACGGGGCACTCCGCTCCCCCTTCACCCCCGGGCTGCGTCTGACTCCGAACCAGATGTACGCGGCGCTGGTGTCCCTGCGCGGCTACCGGTCCACCGCCCTGGCCGAGCAGGAGAACCGCAAGCTGCTGCCGGCGGTGTGGGTGCGGGTCAGCCGCAAGGGTTTCCAGATCAACAACCGCACCTACAACCTCGGCCGGGGAGAGCTGGACCCCTGCCGCGGGTCCTCAGGGATCACAGCCCAGCAGGGCCGGTGGGAAGTCCACTACTCCCCCGACCATCCCGAGGTCGCCTGGCTGTTCAACCACCGAGCCGAACCGGGCACCGACCCGTGGATCGAGGTGCCCTTCATCCACCGCAGGCTGCTGAGCGACCGGTGGACCGAGGAGACCTGGGCCGAGGCCCTGCACATCCACCTCGCCGGCGGCGGCAGCCGCCGCGACGAGGCGGCCATCGCCCGGGCCACCACCCATCTGCTGCGCGACCTGGCCGCCGGGCCGACGCCCGGCAGCGCGTCACCGGGCCCCCGCCCGGCTACGGTATCCCGCCCGTCCCGGCCCTCGCTGCCGTCGCCTGCCAAGCCCTACGACGCCGACATGCCGCCGCTGGACCCGGACACCGTCCGCCCGTTCCGCACGCTCGACCGGCCCGCTGGAGAGCTCTTCGACACACCCGAGCCCGTCCGGGGCGCGGAACAGACCCTCGAGGACTTCCTGGCGTCCCTGCCCGGCTTGCATCCGCCCGGCCCCGGCCCAGCCACGCCGGGAGACAACAACACCAATCCTGCGCCGCCTGGCGGCCTGCCCAGCGACGCCCCCGGCAACAGTCGGCAAGGAGACGAACAGTGAAAACCCCCGTACGCGACGCGCGCAGCGCCTCACCCCCAGCCCCGGTCTCGGTCCTGCCTCTCGGGTCGCCGACCACCCTGGACGGCTGGCGCGCCCGCGTGCGGCACAAGCCCTCTCGTCCCCCGATCCCGCCACCGGCCGACGACTCCACGCCCTCCGGCAAGGACGGAGCCGACGAAAACGACCCCCGCGTGCGTTACCACGCCCAGCTCGGACTCGTCGAGACCACCGACATCATCAAGGGATCGCTCACCGCTCGGCGACTGTTGCGTCACAACGGGGAACGCCGCCATCCCTGCCCGCACGTCGCCATCGACAGCGACTGCCGCGGCACGGGCAAACGCACGCTGCTGCACCACATCGGCCTGGGCCACCAGGGCCGCCGCGAAAAGCTCTACGACATCGACGACAGCCGCATCCCCGTCGTCTGCATCAACGCCCCGCCCGAGCCCGGCACGCCCGCCGACTGGTCCGCGGCCCTGGCCGCCTTCCTCGGCTGGGACCTCTACCGCCCCGACACCCAGCAGCGGCCCGTGCAGCGCATGAAGGACTTCACCGGCCCTGCCGTCCACGTCATGCGGCACTCCCGCACCGAGGTCTGCCTCATCGACGGCATCGACCGGCTGCGGCCCGAGGACCTGCAGCCGACCTTCGACTACTTCGACTACCTCGCCGACGAGCTGGACCTGACCGTCTTCTGGAGCGGCATCGGCTCCAGCGACATCCTCCGGGAAGCCCGCGCAGCTCGCTTCCCCGCCCTGCGGCGTCCTACCGAGGCCACCGCGCAGATCCGGCCGCGCTCGGTGCCCACCCTGTGGGTCAACCGGCTGCCGCCCCGCTGCAAGGAGCACCCCGACGAGTGGGTCAGCACCGTGGCCACCCTTGACGGGCGGCTGAGCCTGCGCCATCACCGGCCCGGCAGCCTCCTGGACTACGAAAAGGACATCTACCGGATCACCGACGGGCTCATGGAACATCTCACTCCTCTGGTCGGTATGGCCGGCCAGCTTGCCATCCTCGACCGCACGGAAGCCATCACCCGCGACGTCCTGTACGACGCTGCCCGCTACCTCGACCTGCCCACAGCCGACGAGAACGACACGACGCAGTGACCGGGGCCCCATCCCCTCACACTCGCCAAGAGCTCGGCATGCCCATCGCTGGTGGTGGCAGCAACCCGCCGACTCCGGCTCACTGACGCCATACCGGCATGACGCCGCTCGGGCCTTCCCCCGTGATGGTGGGCACGCTTCGTTGATCACGCGGCGAGCGTGAGCTTAGCCGCGTGGTGTCGGTGTTCGTATTCGTTGGGGCTGAGGTGGCCGTTGGCGGAGTGCCGGCGCCGGGTGTTGTAGCGGGCCAGCCGGGCAAATACCGTCCTTCTGCAGGTGGCGGCGTCGCCGTAGTTCCGGGTGTGTCGACGATCACGTAATTCCCCACCTCTGCGGTCACGTAATTCCCCAGGTCCTCGCTTCAGTGCAGGTCTAGGTTGGCGAGCATGACCTTGGGCGGGTGGAACTATCGCTATGTCGGACCGGCCGAGTTGAGGAGTCTCGTCCGGCCGGATGGCGAGGGTCAGAGCGTGGGCGGACTTCGATGCGTGGGTCTCGGCTCGGACGGCGGAGGAGTTGGCTGAGCCCTTCACCTTCGTTGTTGATCAGGCTGGGGTCCTGCGTCTCGCACCGCGTCGCAGGGAGCACGTGGTGTGTGCCGGTGGAGAAGCGGTCCTGAGTGCTGGCGAGATCAGCTTCCGTGAGGAGTCCGGGCGGTGGGCGGTCGACGAGGTCAGCAATCAGTCGACCGGCTACTGCCCGGACATCAGCTCGTGGTCAGCCGTCGCCGAGGCCCTGGACCAGGCCGGGATCGTTCGCCCGTCCGGTTTCACGCACGAGGTGCTGTTCCGACGCTGCCTCTCCTGCCAGCAGCTCAACATCGTGCGTGAGGAGGACTTCGTCTGCGTCTTCTGTGACGAGGCCCTGCCGCGGGAGGGGAACGTCGACCAGCCCGGACGCTAGGCGGTCGGCGGCTTGCCGGTCGGGTTCTTGGGCCGCTTGTTCGGCCGGTAGCTGGGGCCGTTCATGACTGGTGATCGAAGGCTCTGGTGCGGGATCCAGGTCGTCGTGGCAGGAGTCCTGTGTGGCGGCCCCGCCTCGGTCGATGGCCCGCCGCACGGCCGCCGCGTCCCGCGTGGTCTACGCCGTCGCATGCGGGCACGGACTTGCCCCGGTGGGGCGGATGTCTGGTCCGCGGTTGCCGGCGAACCCTGCTGTGGCTGTGGGTCGCCATGCTCCTGCCGCGCCGGGTCGGCTGTGTTGCAGGTGGATGCTTCAGTCGGCGGCTGAGGCGTTCAGCCACGCGGCCAGTTCGTTGTAGTCGCAGGCCCTGCGCAAGGTCTGTCCGTTGGGGCGGGTGTCGATGATCTGTGTGGCATCGCCCAGTGGGGTGTAGGGGGTGTGGGGCAGGCACACCACACCCAGGATGCGCTTGTAGCGGGTCAGGTCGTAGTTGGTGCCCTGAGGCTGCTCGGTGAGGGTGCGAGTGACCTGCTGCCACTTGGCGACGGACTGCTCGATGAGGCTGGCGCTGTTGCGGACGGTACGGAAATCGCCGGCGTCGTAGAGTCCGGTGTAGGGGCGGCTCTTGCACGAGACGAGCAGCAGGGTCTCGCCGTCCTCGCCGACGGCGTCAAAATCGGTGAGAACGTTCTGGCCGTACGGGCGCGGCTGGAGGCCTCGGCGGGGGGCGTGGGGTGAGGGTTTCCAGGGCGAGCGGTCGATGAGGCTCTGCACGGTCTGCTCGAAGTGCTCGGCCCGGATGTTGACCAGCGGGCCCTGCCCCTCGGGAGCGATGGTGCACAGGGCGAGCAGATGGCGGGTGGCGGCATCGAGGTCGACGACGATGTCGGGGCCGGCGTGGTGCAGAACAGGGGGTGGGGTGAGCGGCCATCTGGTCACCGGCAACGCGTCCAGCAGTGTCAGGACGGTGTCGGGCTCGGTCAGATGGTGGTCAGGGAACCAGGTGTCCAGTTCGCTGCGCAGCATGGGCAGCACATGGGCGAGGTAGCTGGTGAGCAGGTCGCGGCCCAAAGTGACGTAGCCGTAGCGGGTCAGGCTGAGCCAGCCATGACTGGTGTAGTGAAAAAGATAGAAACTGAGGGCTTGCAACAGCGCGACAAGTGCGGGCAGTTGGGGCTGCCACCAGGCAACGTGAGGGTTACTGAGGGCCAGCAGATTGCGTAGTTGTCCGAGGGACAGGCCACGTGGGGTGAAGCGGCCCCACACGACGACG
Source organism: Streptomyces sp. NPDC111516 (assembly GCF_055635345.1). Classification (NCBI taxonomy): domain Bacteria; kingdom Bacillati; phylum Actinomycetota; class Actinomycetes; order Kitasatosporales; family Streptomycetaceae; genus Streptomyces; species Streptomyces sp. NPDC111516. The sequence continues at coordinate 6,256 of NZ_JBVKBV010000045.1, forward strand.
GGAGTGCCGTCGTCTGGGGTTCCCTGCCAGGACGGCAGCCCCTGCCAGGCTGGAAGGGGGGCCACCGCGATGATGGGCAGTGGATCGTCCTCGTGATGATCCTCGGACAAGACCTGCGTTCCGGCGCCGAGCAGCCCGGCGCCGAAGGCGGCCACACGCTGGTCGTACAGGGCGATGGCCTCCTCGAGATGCGCGGTGGGCACGTTGACCGGCAGGGGGTGGCCGGGCCGCGACTGAAAAGCCATCCCTTTGCCGGCCCGGCGCAGTCGGGAGTGGATGTCGCTGAGGACGATGGTGGTCATGGCCAGGCGCAGCACGCGACGGACCACCCCGTCGGTGATGGGAAAGGCGATCTGCCCATCGCTGTGGGGCAGAGCGGGACAGGGCTTGGTGCTGGTAGTGGCCATCAGCTCCATCAGACCGCGGTCGTAGGGGCCGGTGGTGGGCAGCTCGCCCTCGAAGAGGTCGGGCAGGCGGCGCAGGTACCACAGCCACTGAACGGCCGGATAGGACTGGGCCAGAGCGCGCAGGTCCTGCTCGAGGGCCTGGCGCAGGCGGGTGAAGTACTCCCCCGCTTCGACGGGCTCCAGGGTGGCGGGCGGCGGGCAAGCGGCCAGGAGTTTCTCGACTGTGTGGGCGGCCCACCGGGCGGACGCGGCAGGCCATTCATGCTCGGCCTGGGTGAGGAACTCCGTCGTGGTCGGGTCCAGGACGAGTTTCTTGGAGTGCTTGCGCAGCTCGTCGGGCGTGATCACGGCACAAGGATGGCACCGTCCTCGGACGTCCTGGGCACCGGTGCCCGAGCGGCCGCCGCCCGCTCTCCCTGCGGCGGTGCGCGATGGCTCATGGGCGGGCCGGGGCGGGGATGGTGATGTGCAGCAGGTGGGGACGCGGGGCCTGGTCGTTGCCGCAGATGTCGGTGAGCAGGTAGACGGCGTCGTCACTGGCGGCGGCCAGGCCGGTGATGTAGGTGGTGTTCGGCAGCCGCAGCAGCAGTGTCGAGCGGTGGGCGCGGGTGTCGACGGCGACGAGGGCCTTCTCCATGCCCTGTCCGGTCGGGCCGGCGAGCAGGACGGTGTGCTCGCCGACGGCCAGGGCTGTTTGCGGGGTGAGCGGGGCGGAGTCGGTCCACCGGTCGCTGGGGCAGTGCAGACCCTCCTCAAGGCGGGTGGTGACGCCACGCCCGCCGCCCGCCAGGAAGAGGGTGCCCGACCGGGTCAGTGCGGCCTGGTGAACTCCGCCAGCGAAATCGACATCGTAGGAGATGCTGTCGGCGAGTGTGTCGCCCAGCCGGATCAGCGTGTGCCCGCCAAACCCTTGGGCGGTTCGGGGCCCTTGGGTGGTGAACGCCCATGCGGTGTGGTCCGGGCCAGGCATCAGCCAGCCATGGCCCTTGCACCCGCCGCCTACCACGTGTACCTGATCGTCCGTCATCCGTAGGACGGCTTCCTCGTTGTGCAGGAGGGTGTCGCTGTCGGGCGTCACGAGAGCCGGCCCTTTGCAGAGGGCGGGACCCGTAGTCCAGGAGCTGCGACCCGTTGCCGGATCGACGCGCAGCATGCCGGACATCGTCGTCCACAACAGCCCACTTCCACCGGTGTGCGCGAGGCCGCTGATCTCCCCTTCCGTCCAAGCGCCGTCTGCGGTCAGCACATGTGTGACCGTGACGCCCGGCTCGGGGACCGCGGGGAATCCGTCGATGCCCTGCGCCGAGGGGCGCAGGAATGATGGCGGTGGCCCCACATCGGGTTTCGGCAGCAGGTCGGCCAGCGGCACGTACGAGCCACCGCGCCCGGCGGTGACGGCCAGGTGCCGATAGAAGAGGAACTCGGCACTGAGCAGTCCGGACACCATGGCCTCGACGTGCGAGCGATCCAGCAACACCACACCCGCATGGAAGTCCGCCCAGTTGCGCACCGCTGCGGTGAAGCCAGACATGGACACCAGAACGGGGCGGACACCCGGCGGTCGGCCCTCCAACCTCTCCTTGATCTTCGACCGCGCGTTGGCATCCACCGGTGCGTGCTGCCACTTGGCCTCGAGGATGTAGGGGGTGTACCCGAGCATGAACGACACATCGGTCTCGTCCCGGCCATCCAGCCCGCGCTGATCGCTGACCACGTCCCGCAGGCCGCCCCAGCACAGCACCTTGGCCAGGAACGCGTTAAACCGCTGCCCGCGCGCCGCCTCCTGGCCCGGCACGCACTGGTGCAACTCCTGGTAGTCGGCCATGAGCTGAGTCAGTCGGGCGGGCACCGGAGAGCCGGATACGGCGTGCGCTGTCACGCCGTCGACGGTAGCCGGTCAGACGCCTCCCTGGCCGCTCCAGAATTCTCAACGCAACTGCGGGATTCTCATCAGGCTTGCGGTACGGCAGGCCAAGGCCCTGATCGGCGTGGAAGAAAGCACACGAAGCATCTCTCAATCATCTGCAGCTACGCAGGTCATAGCGATCCCCCTACCGCAACACGGATGAGAACTCACACACCGTTTGCCGGGTCAGAAAGGCCACGGGCGACTGTCGGCCAACATGATGCTCTCCGAGCGGCAACGACTTGTGGCCGGTCGCCGTCCCGCCTGTTGCCCTATGACAACCCGGCGTGCCTGGCCGCCTGCGGCCTTTACCTCGTCGCCTTCGGCATCTGACACAGCGACAGGCGCGCTGCCGGCTCCGGAGTCAACCCCCGAATGACTTCCAAAGCAAACCACTTGGTTACTGGCGGCTGAGATAGGTGAGGACTGCGAGGACGCGGCGGTGGCCGCTGTCGGCCGGCGAGAGGCCGAGCTTGGCGAAGATGTTGCCGATGTGCTTGTGGACGGCGTTCTCGGTGATGACGAGCCGGGCCGCGATCGTGGCGTTGTCCTTTCCTTCGGCCATCAGGGCGAGAACTTCGCGTTCGCGTGGCGTGAGGGCGGCAATCGGGTCGTGGACGTGACGGGTGAGGAGCTGCCCGATCACCTCGGGGTCCATGACGGTACCGCCGGCGGCGACCCGTCGCAGCGCGTCGATGAACTCGCTCACCCGGCTCACCCGGTCCTTGAGAAGGTAGCCGACGCCGCCGCGTCCATCGGAGATCAGCTCGCCGGCGTACTGCTGCTCGACGTATTGGGAGAGGACGAGCACGGGCAGGCCGGGGTGCTGGCGGCGGGCGTGGATGGCAGCGTGGATGCCCTCGTCGCGGAAGGTTGGCGGTAGCCGTACGTCGACGATGGTGACGTCCGGTCGGTGTTCGGTGACGGCAGCGACGAAGCCGGGGGCGTCCTGGGTGATCGCGGCTACGTGAAAGCCCTTGGCGGTCAGCAGGAGTTCCAGCCCGTTGGACAGCAGGACGTTGTCCTCGGCGATCACGACCCGCACGTCAGGCTCACAGTGATCGTGGTCGGGCCGCCGCTGGGGCTGTGGATGTGGACGGTGCCGTCGAGCGCCAGGACACGGTGGCGGATTCCGGCGATGCCGGTACCCAGCGTCTCGTCGGCGCCGCCGACTCCGTCGTCGGTGACCTCGATCGACAGCCGGTCACCGTCGCGTGCGACGCGGACGGTGGTCCGGGTGGCCTGGCTGTGCTTGGCAGCGTTGGTGAGCGCCTCGGCGATCGTGAAGTAGGCCACGGCCTCGACCGCGGCGGGGATCGTGCCGAGGTCGCCGATATCGAGGGTGGTGTCGATCGCCGATCGGGTCCCCAGCGCGGCCAGCGCCCCTGCGAGGCCGCGATCGGCGAGGATCGGCGGGTAGATCGTCCGGATCACCGCACGAAGCTCTGCCATGGCCTCCTCGGTACTCTCATGCGCTTCCTCCAAGAGTCTGGCCACCATCTGGGGGTCCTCGCTCAGCAACTCACGGGCCACGCCCAGCCGCATCGCGATGGCCACCATCCGGGCCTGGGTGCCGTCGTGCAGGTCACGTTCGATCCGGCGGAGTTCCGCGCCGTGCGCGTTCATGGCGCCGGCCCGCGTCTTGGTCAGCGTCTCCACACGCTGCGCCAACCTCTCGGCGGCCGAGGGGGACAGCAACGCAACACAGATCCGGGCGTGTAGGCGCGCCAGCAGTGGAACCAGCCAGTAGGTCAGGGCCGCGAAGATGACGATTTGCGCGGTCCCCAGGGTCAACGCCGTGCCCCACCCGGACAGTGGAACACCGGCGGCGAAGCCGCCCGCGCGGGTGCCGGCGGGCAACGCCCACCACAAGGGCACCGTAATGGCCGTAGCCACCGCGTTACCCGCGCACAGCACCACGACGAGCCCGAACGCCAGACTGCTCACGATGCATGTGCACAGCCACCCGAGAACACGCCACGTACCGACACGGACGGGACCAGAACACGGAGAAAGCAGCAGCCGGTCGGCGCGGCGACGATGCCACGACGCCCAGGCGCGCGCCATCATCGGGACGACGAGCACGGGCAGCGCGAACAGGGCGAGCGCAGCGGTGAACAGGCTTCCCAGTAGATAACCCAGACCGCGCGACATCGCCGAAAGCCGACTGGCCTCAAGGTAGTTCATTCGCACAAGTCTGAGCCATGGCTACCGCGCCCGGCACTACAGCCCACTACCCCTTTTTCCCACCAGTGAGCGGTACCGTCAGCGCACCTCAGCCAGACCTAGCGTCAACGCCCATGACGACTTCACCGATTCGTTCATCACGGCGACGCGGCCGATCCCTCCGGCGAAACCTGGCGCTGGCCGCCATCGTGACCGGAACCCTTTCCACCAGTTGTACGTCCGGGGCGGGCGCCGCCAAACAGCACGACGACCAGGCCCAGCTTCGGCGCGACGCCGACGCGATCACCGCACTCGGCGTGACGGGAGTGCAGGCCCGCCTGGTCACCTCCGACGGCCGGAACCTGACCGCCACCAGCGGCGTCGCCGACCTGACGACCCAGCAGCCGGTCCCTCGGAACGGCCACTTCCGGATAGCCAGCGTCACCAAGACCTTCGTGGCCACCGTGATCCTGCGACTCGCCGGCGACGGCAAGCTCTCCCTGAACGACACAGTCGAGCGATGGCTGCCCCGCGTGGTGTCCGAAATGGGCAATGACGGCCGCGCGATCACCATCCGCCAACTGCTCCAGCACACCAGCGGCATCCACGATGACTACCCCGACTACGCCTCGGCGAATAACTTCTACCAGCATCGATACGACACCTACACCCCCGAGCAGACCGTCGGCCGAGCAATGCGCCACCGGCCGGACTTCCAGCCCGGCAAGGACTGGAATTACTCCAACACCGGCTACGTCCTGCTCGGCATGATCATCCAGCGGGTCACCGGGCACCCCTGGCATCAGGAGGTACAGGATCGGATCGTCCGGCCGCTCGGCCTCGATCACACCTTCTGGCCGGGTACTTCCCCCACTCTGCCCCAGCCACACGCCGAGACCTACCAAAGGTTCAAGCCCGGCGAACCGCCCGTGGACGTCACCGAGCAGGTCGGCTCGGGCACCAATGGAGAGGCCGGACTCGTCTCCACCACCGCCGATATCAACCGATTCTTCCGTGCCCTGCTCGGCGGCCGGCTCCTGCCCCCGGCGCAGCTGACGCAGATGAAACAGACCATCCCAGTCAGCAAGGAGTTCGAGCAGCTCATGCCGGGCGTCCGTGATGGGCTGGGGCTCTTCTCGCGCCCGCTGTCGTGCGGCGGCAGGTACTGGGGCCACGAGGGCGGCGATTCCGGGTGGATCACCGCCGACGGTGTCACGGCCGACGGCCAGCGCAGCGTCACGGTCTCGTTGTCGGGCGTGTTCGCCCAATCGGCGGACGACGTCCTGCACGTGGAACAGGCCGAAAGCAAGCTGGTCGACGACGCCCTGTGCACGACTCCGAACGCCGGACCATCAGCGGCGTTGAGGTCCTCCGCATGGAGCGGGTACGGGACATCTGCGCGGCGCACGGTCCGGAATCAGGAGGGCCGGGTGGCGACGGCGGCGTCCGCAATCCCGCAACGGATCCGGCGTCATCCTGACTACATCGCCTGGCTGGTCGATAGATGCAACACCGGCTCCGGAGGCAACCCCCGAAGGATTTCCGGAGCCAACCACTAAGGTAGCGTTGTCTCGCTCGTAATCGGCCGAGCCGCTCCAGAGGCGGAATCCCCCGATCGGATCCGGCGACGGCCCTTACGCCGTCACGCATCCTGGACGCGGTCTTCAGCCTCGACACCCCCGACCGGCCCCAGGTCGTGATCACGGATACCAGGTCCGTCAGCGACCTGGTCTTCGGACTGTTCGCGATCTGCGGCTACCAGTTCTCGCCCCGGATCGCGGACATCTCCGATGCGCGGCTGTGGCGCTTCGACCTTGCGGCCGACTACGGGCCGCTCGAACCGGTCTCGCGCCAGCGGGTCCAGGTCGCCCGGATCCGCGAGCACTGGGAGGACATGCTGTGCGTGGCCGGCTCCCTGACCACTGGTCAGGTCCGCGCCTGCGACCTGCTGCGGATGGTGAACAACGGCGACCGGATGACCGGGCTGGGGGACGCGTTCGCCGCCCACGGGCGGATCTTCAAGACGCTCCATCTGCTGCAGTTCATCGACTCCGAGGTGTACCGCAGGATGACCGGCGTGCAGCTGAACATCGGCGAGGGCCGCCACGCGCTGGGCCGCACGCCGATGTGCTCCAGCGTGCTCTTCAGGTAGGCCTTCTCGCCCTCGGCCCGTCCGGGAACGGCGTTGTCGTGCAGCGCAGCCCTGAGTTGGTCGGCCAGGACCGGGGCGGGCGGGATGGCCGCGGGAGGTGATGTGTGGGTCATCGTGGTTGGACCGGCTGACGCAGGATGGTCTTCATCTTCTCGGGGGCGGTCTTGCGAGGGTCGCTGAGGTAGATCTCGTGGTGCAGGCCGGATTCCTGCAGGCCGTTGGCGTCGAGGTAGGTGTGGTGGAGTTCGTGCAGCACGGGTGCTTCGTCGTCGTAGGAGCCGATGTGCAGCACCTGGGCGCTGGGGCCCTCGCGGAGCGTCAGGTGCCGCAGCTGGGAGATGACGCGGAGTTTCTTCTTGGTCAGCGCGGTCTGCTTGGCGTCCTCGATCGTCTCCTTGGTGATCCAGGGGGGCACGTTGATGAGCATGGTCCAGTTCCAGGTGTCCTTGGCGCGTGCGGTGAACGCCTCGGGCCGCTCGGCCCACCACAGTCCTTCCAGCGGGGCGACGACGAAGTCGCCGCCGGCGGTCTGCTTGCTGGCGAACTTCAGGGTGTAGGCGACCGCGTAGAGGGCCTCGACCGCGGCAGCGTAGGCGGGCGCGGTGTTCGGGTTGCCGGTGCCGTCGATGGCGATGAATTGCTGCTCGGGAACGTCCACGACTGCCCACGCGGTGTTCTTGGGCGCGTAGAGCCTCTTGTGTTCCTTCTTGACGTCGTACGGTGTCATGGGTGTCTCTCCTCCTGGGAGCTGTGCATCGCTCAGCGATGCGCGGTAGCGGGTGAGCCAGACCTGCTCGGCCGAGAGTTGGCTGAGGGTGTAGTCGAAGATCGCGTGCACGAACCCCGGGGCCTGCGGCTCCATGGACGCGGCCTGCCGAATGTGTTCGATGCGCTCGGCGAGCGCGCGGGAACGCTGGTCGAGCGCATCGAGCAAGTGCTCGTGGTCGATCGCCGGCTGGTTGGCCAGCCCCACCAGGACGCGCGGGAAGAGCGGGTGGAGCTCCGCGATCGCCGCCTCGGCCGCCGCCGAGCAGGCCCGGTGTCCTTCCGCGGTCGCGGCGTAGACCTTGCGCGCCTTGCCACCCCCGGAGCGTGTCGGACCGGTCTGGGTGATCAGGCCCTTCTCCCGGAGCTTCGTCAGTAGGTAGTAGATCGAGCTGAACCCGATCTCCGTCCACTCGCGCATCCCGCGCTCGGAGATCACCGTCTCCAGTTCGTATCCGTGTCGGGGCTGCTCCAGCAGCAGGCCGAGCAGTGTCAGCTCGGCAGCGGACAGGTCTGGCTTCATGCCCCTATTCTAGCGCTAGAATACGGGCCGCGTCTTCGGGCTCGCTCAGCGCCGGGGCCCCTGCTTGGGCGTGGCGCCACCGGCTGCCGCGTTGATGAGAGGCCGGGGCTGGAGCCGGACCGCGAGGGCCCTTTTCGCCCGTACCCGCGGCGCCGGGCGGGACACCCAGGGCAGAAGCGCTGGCAGGATCCCGCACGGACGAAGAGGACTGCCAATGCGAGTAGGGCTGCTGTGAGCGGATCGGGTCGCCGATCGCCTGTCGGCAGACGATGGCACCCTCAAGTGATCAACGCACCACCCACGGATGATCATGTGATCGTGGAGGTACGGGTGCGTGACTACGGGTTTTCGCCGGCTCAGCAGGATGAGATTTGGAGACGCTGGCGAGGGGCAGTCGTTCAGCTTGATCGGGCGGGCGCTCGGGGCACCGATGCAGCTCAGATGCCGCTGAACGCGGCCAGGAACCGCTGGGCTGCGCCGACGGAGCGGAAGCCCTTCATCGCGCGTTCGCGCTGGCGGGTGGGCTGGTGGCTGTTCTCGGCCCGGTTGTTGAGGCCCTTGCGTGAGCGGTGCTCGACCGAGGGCATGACCTCGCGATGGGCGGCGCCGTAGGAACGGAGTTTGTCGGTGACGATCACCCTGGGCACCGCCCGGGTCTTCTGCATCAGGCGGAGGAAGAAGCGTCTGGCGGCGGCCTTGTCCCGGCGGCTCTGCAGGAGGATGTCGAGCACGTTGCCGTCGGCGTCGACGGCCCGCCACAGGTACTTCTGCTCGAACCGTCATGACCACACCGGCCCTCCAGGCCGCGTGACTGAACTTGTCACCCAAGTCCGCATCAGACCCATGGACCATGCCTTCGCTGTAGAGGAAATGACCGAGTTCGTGGACCTTGCCAACGAGCATCTACAACCGCGACGACGAGGTTGCAGGGAAAACAGATCCTTGAAACCGTTCACTACGGTTTTAGTCGGACCCCATTCCAGTGAACTAGAGAACACAAATGGCCTGACATCCGTCAGGGTACTGAGTATGCGAATACATTGAAATGGAGATGTTTGACGATGAGTGAAGACTTAAGGAGCGAGCATGGCGGCACAACAGGCCACTCCGATCACGCCTCAGGTAGCCATGACCCTGGCCGCCATCGCGGCAACTGGAGCGACTCCGCGTCCGTCGGGGGAAACCCTTCAAACCCAGACCGAGCGGATCAAGCTCGGCATCTCCCGGCAGTTCTCCAACTCCCCCCTGACGAAAAACTGGACACCGACGTGGCTCGCGTTGAGCCCGGACAACGCGAACATGGCGTACATCGCCAAGAACAACGACGGCTCGAACCAGTTTGCCGTGGTCGTCCGCGGGACAATCGCCAGCGTGACCGACATTCTCGAAGACCTCGACGTCGGCACGGTGGTGCCGTTCACCGCCAGCGGGTCAAATTCCCCCATCTCCGTATCGAAGGGGGCGATGGACGCCTTCACTCAGGTCGTCGATATGCGTTCGCTCAGCACGAGCTCCAATCTCGTGCAGGCGCTCGCCGGCCTCTTGACGGGGATTCCGCAGCCGACGGTCTACGTGATCGGTCACAGCCTGGGTGGTTGCATCGCAAACATGGTCGCGCTGTACCTGAAGGCGCAGACCTGGCAGCAAAGCCGGCCGCAGTTCGGTCTGGTCACCTTCGCGGCACCCACCGCCGGTCTGCAGAGCTTCGCCGACTACCTAACCTCCCAGTTCGGGAGCATGAACCAACGCTACGTCAACGCCTACGACGTGGTGCCGCTGGCCTGGGCCGATCTCCCCGCCGCGGAGAGCTGGTACCCGGATCCCGGACCAGCGGCGACCCTCGAGGTGAAAGTGCTCCTCGGGTCGATCGCAACTCTGCGCGGGAACAATGTCTACGTCCAGCCGGGCACTGCCGTCAGCAAGAACACCGACTACATGACCCACGACGACAATCTGGTCAAGGCCTCGGTTGAGGATTTCCTGGGCCAAGTCGCATTTCAGCACGCCAACTCCACCTACCTCAGACTGCTGGACGCGCCCGTCCCCTCCGGGCCGCCGACGGTGACCAGCGTGCTCCCCAGCTTCGGCGCATCGGGCACACAGGTCACTATCAAGGGCCACGACTTCAGCAAGGATTGCAACGTCGACTTCGGCCCCGTCCCGTGCCAGAAACCACCCACGTTCAACCCTGACGGCACCATCACTGCCGAGGTGCCCGACGGAGCCGGCATCGTCAACGTGTATGTCACCAACCCCCTGGGCACCTCCCCGGCAGTCCCGCTCGGGCAGTTCGCCTACGGCGGGCCCGAACCCGTGGTGGTCACCGGCATCACACCGGACAGGGGCAAGGCCAACGACTCGGTCACTATCTCCGGCGCGGGCTTCGCGAAAGGCGCCACCGTGCACTTTGGGAAGAACACCTCGCCATCCGTCCAGGTCGACTCGGACAAGATCGTCGCCAAAGCACCCCCGTCGGGCAAAGCTACGAGCACGACCGTGGACATCACCGTGACCGTGAACGGCTACTCGTCCCCCACCAGTCCAGCCGACGAGTTCACCTACACCGGGTGACTCCAAAGTCGGTCAACTCACTGGTCCCGGCCAACGGTCGCCCCGCGGCCCGGGCCACACGCTCGCCCAACAACTGGCCGACACAGACGAGAACGCGACCGACGGGCCCTCGCTCCCGGCCAGAGCCCTGCTCCCGGCCCACCGGAGGAGACCGCAAGTGCACCGGACCTCAGGGCGATTCCCACCACTGGCCTCCACGCCCTCTGCCCCCACCGATCCGCCGCTGCGTTGTCAGCCTGGCATTCCCCGGCATTGTCAGAGTGATCTCGTTCCAGATGGTGAATCGGTCCTTCATGGCAGTGGGCACTCGGGGGCGAACAACAAGTGGCGTCCGGGGCCGAAGCGCGGGGAGATCCGACTGAACGAGGCCAGGAAGCGCTGTGCCCCACCGACAGAGCAAAAGCCCTTCATCGCACGTTCGCGTTACCTTGTCGGCTGGTGGGAGTTCTCCGCCCGGTCGTTCAACCCCTTGTGCGCGCGATGTCCCACCGAGGGCATCACCTCGCGATGCGCACTCCCGTAGAAAACCCGGGGCACCGCACCCGCGCCCTTCACAAGCTTGCGGAAGAACCGTTTCGCAGCGGCCACGTCACGCCGGTTCTGCACCAGGATGTGCGCACCCGGGCCCGGTAGCGGGCCTCGTTCGCCGCGGCCTCCACCGCCAGCGCCTTCAGCGTGGATTCCCCGGCCACCGGATAGATCACCTTGCGGACCGTGCCGCCCGGCTCCGCGACCGCCGCCTCCGCCAGCCGCAGCAGGATGCCCTCCTTGCCGCGGACCCGCTTGAGCTCCTTGTTGAACTCGTTCTCGACCTTCTTCTCCGCCCGCGTGTTTATCCTCTGCACGAGCTGGATGAACAGCTCCACCAGCGAGTCGGTGATCTCCGTATCCCGCACATGGCACAGCGTCGACAGCAGCGTGTACCGCACCGGACCCGCCGCCACCCGCAGGTCCGAGGGGTACTCCTTCGCCGTCCGCGCCCGCCAGGCCGTCACCAGCTTCTCCGACACGTCCGCGAACAGCTCCGGCGGCAGCTGAAGCCCGCGCACCCGCTGGAGCTTGTTCACCTCCGCCAGCAGGCTGTCCAGCCCCAGCGCCCCCGGGTCCGCCTTCAGCTCGGCGAAGAACGTGCCCCCGCCGCCCACGCTCTCCTCATCCGCGCCAGCGTCCTCGGCGATCAGGTCGTCCAGCCGGGACCGGGTCGCCGCCGACAGCCGATCCATCGTGGCCGCGCAAAACCGCTCCTCGAAGGTGCTGACCGCCGACCCCACCAGCCGGGCGATCCGCCCCGGCGTAGGCGGCTCCGGCCGGTCCTTGCGGCAGCGGGCCACCACGGCCTCCGCCAGTCGGTCCCGGCTCAGTTCCACCCCGCACAGCTCGACCGCCAGCCACTCGGCGAGATGGGCCTGGTCCTCCTCGGTGCACTCACGCCCGCCGGCCTGCGGAGTACTCAGGCGGGTCGCGCGGCCGCTCTGGTTCCGCCAACACCAGCTGCTCCCTCAGGCGGTCATCGCCATCGGGCGGTGCTCTGCGGCACGCAACTGCCCCTGCAGTTCCGGCCGCAGGGCCCGACGGTGCCACCCCGCGGGACTTCCCGCGCAGTCCGTGACCTGAGATCCCCGGTGATCACCGGACGGTGGCCGATTCGCGCTCTGTCCGGCACTTGCTGCCAGGTGATGGGCTGGGCGTTGTGCCGGGGATCATCGCGGCGGCTATCGCCGTCATCGGAACGCTGCTTGGTGCCGTTGTCGCGCACCGCTACCAGGAGAAAGCCGCAGTCCGCGCCGACCGCGAGCGAAGCCACCAGCGTCTCCTCGATGCGTGTGCTGACTTCATTGCCCTGGCGGAGGACTATCGACGGGCACAGTACGACCGGTGGACAAGCCATCATGCGGTCCCCGAATCCGAGGCAACCCTCGCGACCCGGGCCGAGTCGTACCGGCTCTACGTCGAGGTCCGCAGCAGCGCCTTCCGGCTCCGCCTCGTCGCCCTCGGCCCGCAGGCGCAGCACCTCGCCGAGCAGGCCGCTGAGGTCCAGGCGAGAACCCGAGAGATCTTCTTCGCTGACGATAAGGCCGACATGCTCGCGCGAGGTGAAGTAGCGGAGCAGGCCTGTGAGGCCTTCGTGGCCCGCGCCAGAGAGGTGCTTCGCGGGACGGCAGGGCACTCCTGAAGCGGCGAAGTGAGGATTGCTTCTTCGTCGCCGACCCGGAATCCGCGCTGCTGTCATCCGCCGGCCGACTTTCCCCGAGGCAGCTGAAGGCCCCGCTGGAGACCTGCGGGGCCAGATTGGAGGTGTTGGGGCCAACGGGTTTGAAGACCGGGTGAGGTGCACGGCGGCTGGCGGCAGGTTCGGCTGCCAGCCGGTGCGCGGGATATCGTAGCTCGGCCCGTGCTCGCCAGTGCCGACTCCTTGTGGCTGGATGTCAGCAACGTTGCAGCGCAACGGCTCGGCAACGGACAGGTCCGCCACGGCCTTGATCTGCCAGAACACCCATGGCCGGGTGGGACGGAGCGGTGGCAACAGGAAGCGCTGTTGCTTCTGTTCCCTGATTACAGGCTACAACGGTTCCGAACTCCGTCATCCTGTGATTCCCCCTTTCACAATCCGCTGGATGGGCGATAAGTCCCGCCGCTGTGAGACGGGTTGGATGAATCGAGGTCTTGGTGGACCGGCCGCTGCTGTCGCTGAGAACGACCCCGGTGTTCCTGCTCGCATTACTCGCCGGCGTGGCGGCGGGCGGGCTGACCGCACTCGCGGGTGAAGGCACGCCACGCGGCCTGCTCGCGGGCCTTGCCGCCGCTGGGCTGGCGGTTCCCCTCTTCAACCGCCTCATCGACACCAAGAGCAGTGGGAGCCGGCAGCGCGAGTACGCGGGTGCCGCCGCCGGGGCGGGGGAGGGAAATGAGTGAACTGCGACCGCTGGGGGACGATCTCACGGCTGCTTCCCGTGCTCTCGCCCAGGCCCTGCGGGAGCTGTTCGAGGGATGGAGGTGTCTGTGCGCCGGTACGCGGCCCGGCGCCAGCGCGATCCGGGGACGTTCTCGCGCTACCCGAACGGCACCCGCTAACGGCCTGGGGAGCGATTACCAGTGACGGCTGGTGGGTCAGGGCCACGAGACATTGAGCGGCAGATCTCGGTGGAGGACGGCCATAGCCCGGCCGGGGCCGTTGTAGTCGTCGACGATCTTCGTGTCGAAGCCGAGGCTGCGATGGAAGGCGATTGAGCCGGTGTTCTCGATTGACGTGATCGCCTTCAACTGCCGTGCACCGTGACGTTCCGCTGCTTCAGCGAACGCCGTATACAGACGACGCCCGAGACCGGTGCCACGGGCGTCGTCCCGTGTGGCGATCAGATGCACGTACCCGGTGCCGTCAGGGGTGACGAACCCGAAGATGTACCCACGGATTCCGTCCTCGGCTCGGACAACCAAGCAGGTGGAACCGAACTCCTGCACCAGCGCCAGAAGGTGCAGCGACCGAAGGTCGCGTTCGCCCCAGTAGCGGGGGTGATCAGTCAGGACCTGGTGGAAGTCGGCCACCCCGGCAGGTGCGATGCGTATCCCCATGATGCCGATCATGACAGGCGCCTTGGCCGTTACGGGCGACGGTCCGCTCGGGTTGGCAAGTTGTGACGCAAGCCCGGGCCCGTGCGGCCTGTTCCCACCCTGCCCTATCCGGGGTCTCCTGCGCACATTTCGGCGAGCTGCTCGAAGAACTCGCCCCCCAGTGGCAGGCCGCCCGTGAGTCGGCCTTGCGCGAGCGGCGGGGCGGGGACCGCAGGCGGGCTGTTGGTGCCGGGCCCAAGCAACGCCTGGTATTCGTCGACCGGGGGTGCACCTGCGGCTGGGGCTGCCGCACGCCGCTCTGACACAGCTGTACGGCGAGGCCCGCTCCACCGTCTCCGCAGCAGTCCGAGAGGTCCGCCCACTGCTGGCAGCCCGAGGCTTCGCCGCCCCTGACCGGCCCGGGCTGCGGCTGCGCTCACTGGAGGACGTATTCGCCTACGCCGAGGCAGAAGGCGTGGACCTGCGGATCGACGGGACCGAGGTGCAGGTCCGCCGCCCACGCGCGGGTCGCCCCGGCCGCAAGGCGTTCGTCCCCAGCAAGAAGAAGCAGAACACGGTCAAGACCACCACCTTCAGCGACGCGCAGGGCCGCACCCTGTTCAGCAGGGTGGTCCGGCCCGGCCGGATACATGACCAGAGTGCGACACGAAGGCGCACGCAACGAGCGGTTGCGCGGAAAGGAGGCCGACTGATGTCGGCGGCGTAATCCCAGGCCAGTGTCCGAGT
>NZ_JBVKBV010000046.1:0-19595 GCF_055635345.1 Streptomyces sp. NPDC111516
TACTGCAGGGGGGACCCTGTGGGAGAGTAGGACGCCGCCGAACTCCTTTTACGGGAAAGCCCCGTGCCCTTGTGGCACGGGGCTTTTCTGCGTTCAGAACCCGTCGGGGAATTGCCCCTTCCCCGACGGGTTTTTTGATGGGTGGGAGTGGGTCAGAGGCGACCCATATTCTTCAGAGCCAGGTAGGCGTCGGCTAGAGCCGGGGCGAGGTTGTCCGGGGTGGCATCGACGACGACAGCTCCGCGGCGCTGGAGCTGCTCTGCAGTGCGGAGTCGCCTCGCTCGGGCCTGTGCGCCGGCTGCCGACTCGTAGACTGCGTCCACGGTGCCCCTGGCTCCCACCATCTGTTCGATGTGCGGATCGGTCACCGACGCCACCAGCACCGTGTGGCGCTGAGTCAGTTGGCGGAGAACAGGCAGTAGGCCCTCTTCTACGGGGGCCGCGTCCAGACCGGTGAGGAGCACGATCAGGGAGCGACGAGGTGCGGAGGCAAGCACGGCAGCGCTGAGACCTCGAGCATCCGTTTCTACGAGTGCTGGTTCGACCGACGCCAGCGCATTCACCATGGCCGATAGGACGTCTCCCGCAGACCTGCTTTGGACCTGGGCTCGGATTCGACGGTCGTAGGCGAGCAGATCCACCCGGTCGCCCGCACGAGAGGCCAGCGCAGTAAGGAGCAGGGCCGCGTCCAGAGCGGCATCCAGACGGGGCACGTCACCGACACGGCCCGCCGAAGTACGGCCGGTGTCCAGGACGATGAGGATGTGGCGGTCCCGCTCAGGTCGCCATGTTCGCACCGCGACGGCGGACTGACGTGCTGTGGCCCGCCAGTCGATGGAACGCGTGTCGTCGCCGGGAACGTACTCACGCAGGCTGTCGAACTCAGTGCCTTTCCCGCGGGTGAGAACGCTGCTGCGGCCGTCGAGCTCCCGGAGCCTGGCGAGACGGGACGGCAGATGCTTGCGGCTGGTGAACGGTGGCAGGACACGTACCGTCCATGGGACTTGGTGATTCCCTTGGCGGGCTGCGAGCCCCAAAGGTCCGAACGAGCGGACGGTAACCCGTTCGGCTCGGCGGTCTCCGCGCCGCGTCGGTCGCAGCCTGGTGGTGAGCCGACGGCGCTCCCCCGCGGGGATCGTCAGCGTGTGACGGGCTGAGGCCTGCTCCGTGCCGGTGAGCCAGCTGCTGGGCGGCCAGGCGTCGCGGAGGTGTGCCCGTAGGCGTCGACGGGAAGGATTGGTCACCGTGAGTTGCACTTCGGCGGACTGCCCGAGGCGAACGGTTGTGTCACCGGATCGGGTGAACTGAAGCGTTCGCACTGGTGCGGCCAGGGCATAGTCGCACAGAATTGCTAGAGAGAGCGGTGCGTTGACCGCGAGTATGCCTGTCCAGCTTGGGGCAAGGATGCCTACAGGGAGTGACCCCAGGGCGGCCAGCAAGGCGGTACGTCCGGTAAGGGCCACGGTCACTGCCTCATCGGGGTACGGGGACGTGGGCGAGGATCGCCGTGATGACGGAGTCGGGGGTGACACCCTCCATCTCCGCCTCGGGCCGTAGTTGGATGCGATGGCGAAGCGTGGGGAGAGCCAGGGCTTTCACGTCATCTGGAATGACGTAGTCGCGGCCCGTGAGCCAGGCCCAGGCACGAGCGGTCGACAGCAGAGCGGTAGCGCCTCGGGGAGAGACACCGAGGGAGAGCGAGGGGGACTCACGCGTGGCGCGACAGATATCGACGACATAGCCGGCGATCTCAGGGGAGACCTTGGTCCGTGCAACTGCGTTGCGGGCTGCTTCCAGATCAGCCTGGCCGGCAACGGGGCGTATGCCCGCTGACCTGAGGTCGCGCGGATTGAAGCCGTCGGAATGACGGGTGAGGACGTTGATCTCCTCGTCGCGGGACGGCAAGGGCACGGTCAGCTTGAGGAGAAAGCGGTCCAGCTGGGCCTCGGGGAGCGGGTAGGTGCCCTCGTACTCGACCGGATTCTGCGTAGCGGCTACGAGGAAGGGGTCGGGCAGGAGCCGAGGGGTTCCGTCGACAGTGACCTGGCGCTCTTCCATCGCTTCCAGGAGGGAGGACTGCGTCTTGGGAGGGGTGCGGTTGATCTCGTCGGCGAGCAGCAGGTTGGTGAATACGGGGCCTGGCTGGAAGGAGAACGCTGCTGTGCGGGCGTCGTAGACCAGCGAGCCGGTTACATCGCTCGGCATCAGGTCGGGGGTGAACTGGACGCGCTTGGTGTCGAGTTCGAGTGAGGCGGCGAGTGCCCGGACCAAGAGGGTCTTGGCCACGCCGGGGACGCCCTCGAGGAGGACGTGACCTCGGCAGAGCAGGGCGACGACGAGTCCCGTGACTGCCGGGTCCTGGCCGACCACGGCCTTGGCGATCTCGGAGCGCAGCGCTTCCAGGGATGCGCGGGCTGTGTCGCCGTTCCCGAGGGTCTCGGTGGTCCCGGCGGGTACTGGGGGCGGGGCGCTCATGACGTGCGTACCTCTCTTTCGAGGGTGTCGAGTTGATCTGCCAGAAGTACAAGAGCGGCATCGTCGGACGGGGCGGGTCCGAAGAGCAGGGATGGGAGATCGGTACCGGTGGTGTCGAGGCGGACGGAGATGGCCGGGATGAGCGCCATAGGGGAGTGGGTATCGCGTGGGGAGACGCCGATGAGCGGGGCGATACGGGTGCGGGTGGCGGAACGCAGTGCGTCGGCGGCCCGGTCGCGGGCGTTTGCTCTGCGGTAGAGGCGGGCTCGCCCTTCAGCGGATTCGGAGGCGCGGATGACCACGGGCAGCCGTTCGGTCACCAGGGGGCCCAGACGACGGGCGCGCCAGATGGCGGCGAGTACAGCGGCAAGTGCGAGTTGCAGGGTGCCCCACAGCCAGCCTCGGGGAATCAGGTCGGCGAAGCTGCGGTCGTTGTGGGCGTCGCCGTCTCCGCCGTTCTCGGCGGCAGCGGAAGTGTCAGCGAGCGAGGGGAGGTACCAGACCAGATGTGGGCGGGAGCCGAGGAGTTGGAGGGCCAGGGAGGCATTGCCCTGGTTGCCGAGTCGGTCGTTGTAGAGGAGGTCGGGGGAACCGAGAAGAACGGTGTCACTCGTCCCATGTTCGATCAGGAGCAAGGTGGGGAGGCCATCGCTCGGGAAGCAGGCGACGAAGCCGGGGCCGTTCGAGGAGTAGTGGAAGCCTCCCGTTTCGGCGGTACCGGCGTTGCGGGCGGCGGACAGGGAGCATTGGGGGGCGCGGGCGGCCACCGGTCCGGCGGACTCTGCGCGGACACCGGGGACCAGGGTGCCCACGGAATCAGGGCCTGCTGCGAGAAGGACGGTGCGACCGGCCGAGCCGGTCTTGGCGTGGAGTTTGTTCTGCTGGTGCGGTGTCAGCAGATCGGGGGAGGTGACGAGCAGCGTGGTCTCGGGGCCGGCCTGGGCTGTGGCCTTGTCGAGCGTGGTGACCACATGCACGGAGACGCCACGCTCCTTGAGGAGTTCGGCGACGGCCCGGCTGCCGTAGCGGTCGGCGGAGCGGGGGTCGAGTCGGCCGTGGTGGTCACCGGAGGGCACGGTTGCCAGAGCGATTCCGGCTGCGGCGAGCACCAGGAGGGCGTACAGCAGACCTCGGGTTCGGGTCCAGATCTGGTACGGGGTGAGGGATGCCGAGGGGGTGGGGGTGGCGGTGACCTCGGTCATTCGACTGCTCCCCGGGCCGCGGTCGTCAGGAAGGGTTTGGCGGTCTGGAGATCGAGGTCCAGAGTTCGCACGGCGAGGTACGCCTGCTGGTCCGTGGTGCGGCCGCCGTATGTGACATCGTCGAATTCTCTGGCGGCGGCGTGGAGTCGCGTGGCGTGTGCGGGCAGCGGACGGCCCGCTTCGGCGGCGGCCTCGTCTGCGGTGCGCCCAGGGCGGGGGGCGAGCAGGGCTCGCTCTTCCAGAGAGCGGACGATGGCGCGCATGCGCTCCTGGAACGCTTCGTTCCAGCGGTGGGCGGCCGCATGGGCCTCGGCGGCCGCCCGGTGTTCGGCCGCGCTGCGCGGGCTGTCGTCGAAGAGGGCGTCAGCGGAACGCACGGTGCGGTGCGGGGTGCCCAGCCGCCACCAGAGCGCCGCGACCAGACTGATGACGACAAGCACAAGCACGACAAGCCCGGCTGGTCCGCCCGGTGCGGCGCCGGAGGCGGTGTCCAGGAGATCGCCGATCCAGTCCCAGAGCCGCTCGAGACCGCGCTGGAAGAGGTTGGGATCGTTCTCGTGGTACATCGGCTTGGACAACTCGTGCTTCGCGGCCTCCCGGGCCGGGACACGTGGAGTGTCCACGGGGATGTCGCCGCTCGCTCGTATCAGTAGCTGCGCTGCTGTTGTGCTCCCCGCCCCCGACACGGCATCAGCTCCTGGTGTCGTAACCCGGCAGGCCCGCTGCCCGGGCGAGATCGAGGTCGAGTGCCTCCCGGCGGATGCGCTGATCGATGTAGAGCAGGGCCATCACGCCGGCGGAGAGCGGGTAGGTGATCGTGGTGGTGATCACTTGGCCGATGCCGGAGACGATCAGGAACGGCCAGCCGAAGTCCATGGAGCCGTCGGTGATGAGGGAGCTGATACCGCCACCGTCCACAGACATCGCGATGATGCTGAACGGAATCGCGATGACCACGGACACGATGAGAGTCAGCAGCGAGGTCAGAGCCAGGATGCCGAAGGTTCTCCACCATGCGCCGCTGACCAGCTTCGCGGAGCGACGCATGGAGGTAGTGATCGATTGCCGCTCCAGCATCAGTGCCGGCGAGGCGAGACAGAAGCGGACCATCAGCCAGATGACGACGACGGAGGTGGCCAGGAAGCCGACGACGACCAGTGCGGCGCCTGCGGCGGAGCCGATCAGCATGCCCGGCAGCAGACCGACAGTCAGGATGGCGGAGCTGATCAGGACCAGCAGCAGTGTCAGACCCAGCATCTGGGCAAGCCGGGGCCGGGCCTCGGCCCATGCGTCCGAGAGCGTAACCGGGCGGCCGAGCACCGAGCGGCTGATCACCACGGTCAGTACGGATGTCGTGATCAGCGTGGCGATCATGGTGATGAACAGCGACGGGACGCTGTTGATCAGTGCCGACTGAGCCGAGTCGGCACTTTGCCTGAGCGCCTCCGAACCGGTGGCATTTGGGTTGATCGCTGCTGGTTCCGGCAGCAGGTAGTGCTGCACGAGGATGATCGCGACCTGGGCGATCACGGAGACGGTCAGCGTGATGCCGAGCACCGTGCGCCAGTGGGCGCGCATCGTGGAGACAGCGCCGTCGAGGATCTCGCCGACGCCGAGTGGTCGGAGCGGGATGACACCGGGCTTGGCTGCAGCGGGCGGCCGGCCCCAGCCGGAGCCGTGCGGCCCGCCGCCCCAGCCGGTGCCCTGAGGCCCCCCGCCCCAGCCCGGAGCGGGGGGATGTCCGCCGGGACCTGCTCCCGGAGTGCTCGGTGGGGACCACTGCCCTGCGGGCGGCTGCGTGGGCGACCAGTTCCCTGCCAGGCCGCTGCCGCTGCCGTCGACGGGCTCGGAAGGCCGGGGGACGCCCGCCTTCTGGCCTTCGGAGGGGGCAGATCCGGGCGAGGCCCAGCCCGGAGTGTCGTTCATTCTCGCTCCTTCATGGTCCTGTCCGCTCATCGGGGCGGCAGGTTGGCAGCCATCGTGCCACGCGTTGCTCCCGCGCGGGCCTGGCGCTCCATCTCCTTAGTACCTTCATTTATGAGCGGTTTACCGGGCAGACTGTGCGGATGGCTGATCAGGACGCGCAATCGCCGGTGGGTATTGGGCCTCCCGCGCTTCCCGTACTTCGCTGGGACGAGCTTCCGGCAGGTCCCGCGCTGGTGCTCCTCGACCAGACACGGCTGCCTGCCGAGGAGGCCGAACTCGTGTGCACCGATGTGCCCGCGCTGGTGCGGGCGATCCGGACGCTGGCAGTGCGCGGGGCGCCGCTGCTGGGTATCGCAGGGGCTTACGGAGTGGCTCTCGCAGCCGCGCGGGGAGACGACGTGGCCGAGGCCGCGGAACTGCTGGAGCGGGCGCGGCCCACCGCGGTGAATCTCGGATACGGGGTGCGGCGGGCTGCCGGGGTGTACGGGGCGGTCATCGGGAAGGAGGCCGATCCGGGGCAGGCCGCCGAGGCGGCGCTGTCCGAGGCCAGGGCGCTGCACCGGGAGGACGCCGAGGCCAGTGGGCGCATGGCGCGCTACGGGCTTGCTCTTCTGGATGAACTGCTCTCCGGCGGCGGGCATCAACTGCTCACGCACTGCAATACGGGGGCGCTCGTTTCGGGTGGTGAGGGCACTGCGTTCGCCGTGGCGCTCGGGGCGCACCGGGAGGGGAGGCTGCGCCGGCTGTGGGTGGACGAGACACGTCCACTGCTGCAGGGAACCCGGCTGACCGCATACGAGGCGGCCCGCAATGGCATGCCGTACAGCCTGCTCACGGACAATGCTGCAGGTTCGCTGTTCGCCGCGGGGGAGGTGGACGCCGTACTCATCGGGGCGGACCGCATTGCCGCGGACGGATCGGTGGCGAACAAGGTGGGGAGCTATCCGCTGGCGGTGCTCGCGAAGTACCACCACGTACCGTTCATCGTGGTGGCGCCGACCACGACCGTGGATCTGGACACCGCGGACGGGGCAGCGATCACCGTGGAGCAGCGATCCGCGAGTGAAGTGACGGAGCTCACATCGTTGCAGGCGGGGGTGGCAGGCGGGGATGCCGGCGGGATGCTCGTGGCACCGGTCGGAACCCCCGCGTACAACCCCGCTTTCGACATCACACCGCCGGAACTGGTTACGGCGATCGTCACGGAGGAGGGCGTAGTTTCCCCGGTCACGGGGGTCGGACTGGCAGAGCTGTGTGCCAGATCATCGCAGGTAACGATTAGCTAATGGGATGATGTCGATTATGAAGGGACGCGTCCTTGTCGTCGACGACGACACCGCACTGGCCGAGATGCTCGGGATTGTGCTGCGTGGTGAAGGTTTCGAGCCGTCGTTCGTAGCGGACGGCGACAAGGCACTTGCCGCATTTCGTGAGGCCAAGCCGGACCTGGTCCTGCTGGATCTGATGCTGCCCGGAAGGGACGGCATCGAGGTCTGCAGGTTGATCAGGGCCGAGTCGGGTGTGCCGATCGTCATGCTGACTGCCAAGAGCGACACGGTTGACGTGGTGGTGGGCCTGGAGTCCGGGGCCGACGACTACATCGTCAAGCCGTTCAAACCTAAGGAGTTGGTTGCCCGGATCAGGGCACGTCTGCGGAGGTCCGAGGAACCGGCACCGGAGCAGCTGGCCATCGGGGACCTGGTCATCGATGTGGCCGGTCACTCGGTGAAGCGGGAAGGGCAGTCGATCGCCCTGACCCCGCTGGAGTTCGACCTGCTGGTCGCGCTCGCCCGTAAACCGTGGCAGGTCTTCACCCGTGAGGTACTGCTGGAGCAGGTGTGGGGATACCGTCACGCCGCCGACACCCGGCTGGTGAACGTGCACGTTCAGCGACTGCGTTCCAAGGTCGAGAAGGACCCGGAGCGGCCTGAGATCGTGGTGACCGTCCGCGGGGTCGGTTACAAGGCCGGACCGAGCTGAGATGCCCCCGAGCAGCGCTGCTCCGCAGCCCGGGGAGCCGGGAGCCCGTGCGGGGCGGGCTGCTGCTCCAGGACACAGCGCGTCCCAGGTCGGGCGCCTTCTGAAGGGTGGCCGGTTGTTTCGCGACCGGGCGCTCGGCGGCCCTGTGCCGCGACTTCTGATGCGCTGGGTGCGGCGCCCGCTGCTGCCCGCCGTGCGGCTCTGGCGACGCAACCTCCAGCTCCGCGTCGTCGCGGGCACGCTGCTCATGTCGCTCGGTGTGGTGCTGCTCCTCGGGCTGGTCGTGATCGGGCAGGTGCGCAATGGCCTGCTCGACGCCAAGAGCAAAGCTGCCCAGACCCAGGCCGCCGGCGGTTTCGCGGCGGCCCAGGAGAAGGCGAACGCCCCGCTCACCCCCGGTGGGCAGGGCAGCGACGCGGTGGACGGCAGCACGGGCAACAACTCCTGGCGGACCGAACTCGTCGACCAGCTCGCCAGCGGGGGCAAGAACGCCTTCAACGTGGTGGCGCTCAGCGCGGACGAGGGCACCCGTGCGCCGCGCGGCTCGGGCAGTGTGGAGGCGGTGAGCATCCCGCAGAGCTTGCGGGACTCCGTGAACAACGGCCCGGGAGCCTTCCAGACGTACTCCCTGATCCAGTATGCGAACGGCCAGGAGTCGCAGCCCGGACTTGTCGTGGGCAAGCGGCTCTACGACATCGATCACAATCCGTACCAGCTCTACTACCTCTTCCCGCTGACGCAGGAGGAGAAGTCATTGACGCTGGTCAAGGGCACGCTGGCGACCGCGGGAATGTTCGTGGTCGTGCTGCTCGGGGCCATTGCCTGGTTCGTGGTGCGACAGGTCGTCACGCCCGTACGGATGGCGGCGGGCATCGTTGAGCGGCTCTCCGCGGGTCGGCTCCAGGAACGGATGAAGGTCACCGGCGAGGACGACATCGCCCGGCTCGGTGAGGCCTTCAACAAGATGGCGCAGAACCTGCAGCTCAAGATCCAGCAGCTGGAGGAACTGTCCCGGATGCAGCGGCGCTTCGTCTCCGATGTCTCCCACGAGCTGCGGACACCACTGACGACCGTACGGATGGCCGCCGATGTCATCCATGAGGCCCGCAGCGACTTCGATCCCGTGACGGCACGCTCCGCGGAGCTGCTCGGGGATCAGCTCGACCGGTTCGAGTCGCTGCTCTCCGATCTGCTGGAGATCAGCCGGTTCGACGCGGGCGCCGCGGCGCTGGAGGCGGAGCCGATAGATCTGCGGCAGGTCGTCCGACGAGTGATCGGCGGGGCGGAGCCGCTGGCCGAGCGCAAGGGCACCCGGATCCGGGTGGTAGGCGACGAGCAGCCGGTGATCGCGGAGGCCGACGCGCGGCGGATCGAGCGGGTCCTGCGCAATCTGGTGGTCAACGCCGTCGAGCACGGCGAGGGCCGGGACGTGGTGGTGCGGATGGGGGTGGCCGGAGGTGCGGTCGCCGTGGCCGTCCGGGACTACGGTGTGGGGCTCAAGCCCGGCGAGGCGACGCGGGTGTTCAACCGCTTCTGGAGGGCTGACCCGGCCCGCGCGCGAACGACCGGCGGCACCGGGCTCGGACTGTCCATCGCCGTGGAGGACGCCCGGCTGCACGGCGGCTGGCTGCAGGCATGGGGCGAGCCCGGCGGCGGTTCGCAGTTCCGGCTGACTCTGCCGCGCACGGCGGACGAACCGCTGCGCGGATCGCCCATACCGCTGGAGCCCGAGGACTCCCGGCGCAACCGGGAGAACCGGGAGCGCGCCGCTGCCGCTTCCACCGCGACCGGGATTGGGCACCGGCTGACGGCGGTGCCGAACCAGCCCGGCGACAACGATCGGGCCGCGCTGCCGGTACCCTCGCGCGCGCCCGTGGCCCCCCGTACCGCACCGGCCTCGGTGCATCCGGCGGCCCTGCCGGGGAGCGGAGCACGAGTGGTCGCGCGCCCCGCCGAGGACCGGCCGGGTAGCGAATTCGACTTTGCGGTGAAGGAACCGGAGCGGGGGGAATCGAATCGTGGGCACTGACCGTCGCCGGGACGGCCATGGGCGAGTGCTGGGGCTGTTTGCGCTGCTCGGAAGCGGTGTCGTGCTCCTGTCCGCGTGCGGCTCGATGCCCGTCACCGGGGATGTCAAGGCTGTCGACGCCTCGCAGCCCGGCGATTCCCAGGTGCAGGTGTACGCCGTGGCACCGCGCGACAACGCCACCCCCAACGAGGTGGTCGACGGCTTCCTGGAGTCCATGACCAGTGATGACTCGGACTTCAGGACAACTCGTAAGTACCTGACGAGGAAGGCAGCCAGTACCTGGAAGCCGAGCGCGTTCACGACGGTGCTCACCAAGGCGCCGAACCGTAACGACCGCCCGTTCCGCGACAGCGACCGCGCCATCACGGAGATCACCTACACCCTGACCGGCGAGAAGGTGGCAACGGTCGATGCCCAGAGCGCCTATCAGCCGCTCGCGCCCACGGACTACAACCAGACCCTGCGCCTGGTGAAGGAGAGCGGGCCGGAGGGCAAGGAGTGGCGCATCGACATGGTGCCGGACGGGCTTCTTCTCGGACAGTCGGACTTCAAGCGGCTCTATCGCTCCGTCGACAAGTTCTATTTCGCCGCAGGGCGGACGGCTGCGCAGTCGACGCTGGTCGCCGACCCCGTCTATCTCCGTAGCCGGACGGACCCCGTCACCGGGATGGACACCGTGACGCAGGCGGTCCGCAGTCTCCTGGCGGGGCCGACCAGTTGGCTGCGGCCGGTGGTTGCCTCCCGCTTCCCCCCGGGTACGGCGCTGAAGAAGGGCGTCACCTCGCTGTCCCCCGACGACCGCAACGTACTGAAGGTGCCGCTCAACAAGAAGGCGGACGGCGTCGGACAGCGGTCCTGCCGCATGATGGCGGCACAGGTCGTCTACACCCTGCGGGACCTGACGTCCGCACGGGTCGAGCAGGTCCAGCTCCAGCGCTCCGACGGCTCCCCGCTGTGTGTCATCGGGGCGGACCAGGCGGAGGAGTTCGCCCCTGACGGTTCGTCGAGTGGGCCGGACAGCCAGTACTTCGTCGATGCCAGGGGGCATGTGGAGCGAATTCCCGGCAGCACCAAGGGCAGTGGCACCCCGGAGGCGGTGGCCGGTCCGCTCGGCAGCGGAACGGAGCGGATGAGCGCGGTCGGTGTGGCCAGGGACGAGCAGTCGGCGGCGGCGGTCTCGCACGACAAGACCGCTCTCTACGTGTCCTCCATCGTTTCGGACGGCGAGCTTCCCGCAGCCTCGGTGACCAGCAGGGGAAAGAGCCCGAAGAACCGCCTGTCGGTACCGAGCTGGGACGGCCGGGGTGACCTCTGGGTGGCCGACCGGGATCCCGGCAACCCCAGACTCCTGCGGCTGGCCGGTGGCACCGGCAAGGCGCAGGAGGTCACTGTGCCGAGCCTGGAAGACGATCGGATCGAGGCGCTGCGGATGTCCGCGGACGGGGTACGGATCGCGCTTCTGGTGACCAAGGACCACCACACCACACTGAAGATCGGCCGGATCGAAAGGCGAGGGCCGGAGGCCGAACAGCAGGTCTCGGTGGTGGAACTGCGGCAGGCCGCACCGCAACTGACGGATGTGACCGCGATGTCGTGGTCGGGCCGGAGCCGTCTCGTGGTGGTCGGCAAGGAGCAGGGTGGCGTGCAGCAGGTGCGCTATGTGCAGGCGGACGGGTCGACACCGGCTTCGGGTGTCCTGCCCGGCGTGAACCAGGTGTCGTCGGTCGCGGCGGCGGACGACGAGCAGCTGCCGCTGATGGCGGCCACGTCGAGCGACGGGATCGTGAAACTGTCGCCGGGTGACAACTGGCAGACGGTGGTCAAGCAAGGCTGGTCGCTGGTCTACCCGGGCTGAGTTTCTCCGGCGGGCCGTGATCTCACGAGATCGCCCCGGTTGTCCACAGGGGTGGCCGGGGCCCTTCGGGGAGTGCACAGTGGAGTCATGCGGGGGTGGTGGCGGGAAATCTCCGGGCTGGTTTTGCCGGTGTCCTGCGGTGGCTGCGGCAGGCCTCGTATCGAGTTGTGCGAGGAATGCCGTGCGGAGTTGTACGGCGCGGTGCCGCGCAGGGTGAGGCCCGTGCCGGAGCCGGTGGGCCTGCCGGTGGTGCATGCGGCCGCCGCGTACGAGAACGCGGTACGTGCGGTACTCCTGGCCCATAAGGAGCGCGGTGCACTGGGGCTGGCCGGGGCACTCGGTAAGGCGCTGGCGGGGGCAGTACGGGCCGGGACGGGGCAGGAGGGCTTCGTCGGCCCGCAGCTGCTCGTGCCCGTGCCGTCGGCGCGGCGGGCGGTGGCGGCACGGGGGCATGATCCGATGCGGCGGATCGCGTTGGCCGCCGCCCGTGAGCTGCGGCGCGGCGGCATCGGGGCCGAGGTGGCCGGTGTGCTTCGGCAGCGGCGACCGGTGGCCGATCAGGCGGAGCTCGGAGCCCGGCAGCGGCAGGCGAATCTTGCGGGGGCGCTGGAGGTGGTGGCCGGAGGTGAACGGCTGCTTGCGGCCGGACGGGTGGTGCTGGTGGACGACCTTCTGACGACCGGCTCCTCGCTGGCCGAAGCGGCTCGGGCGATCGGGGCAGCGTGTGGGCGCGACGGTGCCGTACACGGCAGTGGCCAGGCAGCCGTTGTCGCAGCATCTCCGTCCGCCTCCAAAATAAACCGGAACTGCCGGTGAACCTGCATCGTTGCAGGTAGTGAGCGGGTAAAAAGACCTGAACGGAGGTACGTGCGAGTAGCGGGTGCCGACATCCGGCCAGGCAGGCTATGTTCGGTTGTGAGGAATGGTGAATGCCGGACCTCGATGAATGCACCGCCAGGTTTCGGGCAGGTGACTCACCGGTAGCCAGAAGCAGAGAATTCGGTGGGGTGGAAACCCCGCCGATGGGGGAGGAGGAGGTGTAAGCCACCGAGTCCGCGGCTCCGGCTAGACCGGAGCCTGGTGCAAAAGGGAGATGCTCCGCCGCTGAGCGGGGCGATCCGGGAACGGAGTTCTGCGTGGACATCGTCGTCAAGGGCCGCAAGACCGAGGTGCCTGAGCGGTTCCGCAAGCACGTGGCCGAGAAGCTGAAGCTGGACAAGATCCAGAAGTTCGACGGCAAGGTGATCAGCCTCGACGTCGAGGTGTCCAAGGAGCCGAACCCCCGTCAGGCCGACCGTTCCGACCGGGTGGAGATCACGCTCCGCTCGCGTGGGCCGGTCATCCGGGCGGAAGCGGCCGCCGGCGACCCGTATGCAGCGCTGGACCTGGCCACCGGCAAGTTGGAGGCGCGGCTGCGCAAGCAGCACGACAAGCGCTACAGCCGCCGTGGCAACGGCCGGATTCCCGCTGCCGAAGTCGCCGAGACGGTGCCGGGTGCGGCGTCGTTCAACGGCGAGGGTGAACTGGTCGGCAACGAGACGTCCGAGTCCGTGCCCACCACCAGGTTCGGCTCGCTGGAGGTGCGGGGCGAGGGCCCGCTGGTGATGCGCGAGAAGACGCATGTCGCCGCACCGATGTCGCTCGATCAGGCGCTCTACGAGATGGAGCTGGTCGGGCACGACTTCTATCTGTTCGTCGACTCCGAGACGAAGGAACCCAGCGTCGTCTACCGACGGCATGCCTATGACTACGGTGTCATCCACCTGAGGACCGATCCGCTGGCCGCCGATGAGGCGGGCGGCGCGGGCGGTGCGCTCGGCGGCTGATGCCACCTTCCGTGGTGCCCCTGGAGCGCCTGTGCGCCCCCAGGGGCACCCGTGTGCGGGCACAGGATCACCGCTCCGACGTCCAGGCGTGAAATCATGTCGTCCCAAGCCAACCGGTGTTCTTCGAACTGCCGTTGGCGGACAGTTGTGAACTTCAGGCCATGGCCTTCAGGGGGAGGAACGATGGCGGACACCTTCGGGCCCGTGCGCGATGCGAATGATGCCGATGACACCGCCGGTGCGGACGCGGACAGTGGTTCCGGCAAGGAGCCGATCCGGGTCCTCGTGGTGGATGACCACGCGCTCTTCCGCAGAGGGCTGGAGATCGTCCTCGCCCAGGAGGAGGACATCCAGGTCATCGGCGAGGCGGGTGACGGGGCGGAGGCGGTCGACAAGGCCGCCGATCTACTGCCCGACATCGTGTTGATGGATGTCCGGATGCCCAGGCGTGGCGGCATCGAAGCGTGCACCTCCATCAAGGAGGTGGCCCCCAGTGCGAAGATCATCATGCTGACGATCAGCGACGAGGAGGCCGACCTCTACGATGCGATCAAGGCGGGCGCCACCGGCTATCTCCTCAAGGAGATCTCCACGGACGAGGTGGCCACGGCGATCCGCGCGGTCGCCGACGGGCAGTCCCAGATCAGCCCCTCCATGGCGTCCAAACTGCTCACCGAGTTCAAATCGATGATCCAGCGGACCGACGAGCGCAGGCTGGTGCCCGCGCCGCGGCTCACCGATCGGGAACTCGAAGTCCTGAAACTTGTCGCAACGGGCATGAACAATCGCGATATCGCGAAAGAACTGTTCATTTCCGAGAACACCGTGAAGAACCACGTCCGCAACATTCTGGAGAAGTTGCAGCTGCACTCCAGGATGGAAGCCGTGGTCTATGCCATGCGGGAGAAGATCCTGGAGATCAGGTGACCGGTCCGCGGACGGACCGAACCGGCTGAACAGATCGAACAGCGCGGCGTCGGGCAGAGAGACGGGAATGCGCGCTCACGTCAGAGCGCGGGCGATTTCCTGAGCGAGCGGCCCGCGCAGTTCCGGTGCGTCGACCCGCTCCAGTCGGACATCCGTACAGCCGACCCAGGACGCGGCCTCCACCAGGGCCTCGGCCATCGGCGCCACGGCCCTCCTGCTCTCCAAGGACACCTGCCGGGCGACCAGCGTGCTGCCCTCGCGCGCCGGGTCGACACGGCCCCGCAGCCTTCCGCCCGCCAGCAGCGGCATCGCGAAGTATCCGTGTATCCGCTTGGGCTTGGGGACGTAGGCCTCCAAGCGGTGGGCGAAACCGAAGATCCGCTCGGTGCGTGCCCGCTCCCAGACCAGCGAGTCGAACGGCGACAACAGGGTTGTACGGTGCCGCCCGCGCGGCTCCGAGGCCAGCGCCGCCGGGTCCGCCCAGGCCGGCTTCGACCAGCCCTGCACCGTCACCGGCACGAGGCCGGAGTCCGCCACGACGGCGTCGAACTGCTCGCCCTTGAGCCGGTGGTAGTCCGCGATGTCCGCGCGGGTGCCGACGCCCAGGGACTGGCCCGCCAGCGCGACCAGCCGGCGCAGACACTCCGCGTCGTCCAGATCGTCGTGCAGCACGGCATCGGGCACGGCCCGCTCGGCGAGGTCGTACACCCGCTTCCAGCTGCGCCGCTCGGTGCACACCACCTCGCCGTACATCAGGGCGCGCTCGACGGCGACCTTCGACTCCGACCAGTCCCACCACTCCCCGCCGTTCTTCGCGCCGCCCAGCTCCGTCGCCGTCAGCGGGCCCTCGGTGCGCAGCTGCTTGATCACCGTCTCGTAGGCGCCGTCCGGCAGGTCGTGGTGCCAGTGGGGGCGCGAGCGGTAGGCGCGGCGGCGGAACGCGAAGTGCGGCCACTCCTCGACCGGCAGGATGCAGGCCGCGTGCGACCAGTATTCGAAGGTGCGGCCGCCCGACCAGTACGCCTCCTCGACCGTGCGCCGGCCAATCGCGCCCAGGCGTGCGTACGGAATCAGTTCGTGCGAACGCGCGAGCACCGAGATCGTGTCGAGCTGCACGGCACCGAGATGCCGCAGCACACCCGGAACGCCGGCCCGGCGGTCCGGAGCGCCCAGGAATCCCTGGGCGCGCAGGGCTATCCTGCGCGCCTGATCGGCGGAGAGTTCGGCGGTGGGAGGCGGCGCAGACGTCATGCCCCGCACCCTAGAGGGCGGCACTGACATCCGGTCGGGAGTCCACGGGCCGGGTGGTTCGGAGAGTTCACCGGCGAGCGGCGGGGGTGGTGGGTCAGGTGGCTGCCGGCAGACCGTTCGCTGCGGGCAGATAGGTATCCGTGCCCGGCAGGCCGAGATCGGACGGGAGCAGCGCGCCGATCCAGGCGTCGCGCCGTACACCCTTGTTGAGCAGCGCCGACCGCTGCTCGCCCTCCATCCGGAAGCCGACACGCAGCGCCACGGCACGCGAAGGGATGTTGCCGACCTCGGCCCGCCACTCCAGCCGGTCACCGTCGAGCGAGGTGAAGGCCCATCGGGCGGCGGCCAGGACCGCCTCCGACGTGTAACCGCGGCCCCGGTGCTCCCTGGCGGTCCAGAACCCCACCTCGTACGTGCCCGGCAGATTGCGGCGAGTGATGCCGACCGCGCCCACGAGCGCTCCGCTCTCGCGCAGAACCACCGCGAAGCTGTACGCGGAGTCCTCGTGCCAGCCGCCGGGGGACAGCTTTTCTGCGAAGAACTCGGCGTCGGCGTGGCTGTACGGGGAGGGCACGACCGTCCAGCGCTGGATGTCCGGGTCCTGACAGGCGGCGTGGATCTCGTCCGTGTCACTGCCGGCGAAGGGGCGCAGCAGCAGACGCTCGGTGGTGAGGGTGGTCGGTTCCATGTACGGATTCTGGTGACGCGCAGGCCGTGAAGCGAACACTTTTCGGACTTCCCGGCACCTTCGGCGCTCCCCGGCCGTTGACTGGGAAGGGACCCGTGGGGCAAACGCGGCGGCAGCCCTCCCGGCGCGGCGTGGTCCTCGCTTACGATGGCCGTTGCGGTGGGGCCCACCTGCCGTGCCCGCGCCAGAGTCCTTAACACGACCCAGTGCCAGGCCCGACCGGCAAGGAGACCAGCCTCAGTGTCCGTCTTCAACAAGCTCATGCGTGCAGGCGAAGGCAAGATCCTGCGCAAACTGCACCGCATCGCGGACCAGGTCAGCTCCATCGAAGAGGACTTCGTCAACCTCTCCGACGCCGAGCTGCGGGCGCTCACCGACGAGTACAAGGAACGGTACGCGGACGGCGAGAGCCTGGACGACCTGCTCCCCGAAGCATTCGCGACCGTCCGTGAGGCCGCCAAGCGGGTCCTCGGACAGCGCCACTACGACGTCCAGATGATGGGCGGCGCAGCCCTGCACCTCGGCTATGTGGCCGAGATGAAGACCGGCGAGGGCAAGACCCTGGTCGGTACCCTGCCGGCGTATCTCAACGCGCTCTCCGGCAAGGGCGTGCACCTGATCACGGTCAATGACTATCTGGCCGAGCGCGACTCCGAGATGATGGGTCGGGTTCACAAGTTCCTCGGCCTGACCGTCGGCTGCATCATCGCCAACATGACGCCGGCCCAGCGCCGTGAGCAGTACGCCTGCGACATCACGTACGGCACGAACAACGAGTTCGGCTTCGACTACCTCCGCGACAACATGGCGTGGTCCGCGGACGAGCTCGTCCAGCGCGGCCACAACTTCGCCGTGGTCGACGAGGTCGACTCGATCCTCGTCGACGAGGCCCGTACGCCGCTGATCATCTCCGGCCCGGCCGACCAGGCCACCAAGTGGTACGGCGACTTCGCCAAGCTGGTCACGCGCCTGACCAAGGGCGAGGCGGGCAACCCGCTCAAGGGCATCGAGGAGACCGGCGACTACGAGGTCGACGAGAAGAAGCGGACCGTCGCCATCCACGAGCCCGGTGTCTCGAAGGTGGAGGACTGGCTCGGCATCGAGAACCTGTACGAGTCGGTGAACACGCCCCTCGTCGGGTACCTCAACAACGCCATCAAGGCCAAGGAACTCTTCAAGAAGGACAAGGACTACGTCGTCATCGACGGCGAAGTCATGATCGTCGACGAGCACACCGGCCGTATCCTGGCCGGCCGCCGCTACAACGAGGGCATGCACCAGGCGATCGAGGCGAAGGAAGGGGTGGACATCAAGGACGAGAACCAGACGCTCGCCACGATCACCCTGCAGAACTTCTTCCGCCTCTACGGCAAGCTCTCCGGCATGACCGGTACGGCGATGACCGAGGCCGCCGAGTTCCACCAGATCTACAAGCTCGGTGTGGTGCCGATCCCCACCAACCGGCCGATGGTCCGTGCCGACCAGTCGGACCTGATCTACCGCACCGAGGTCGCGAAGTTCGCGGCGGTCGTCGACGACATCGCCGAGAAGCACGAGAAGGGCCAGCCGATCCTGGTCGGCACCACCTCGGTCGAGAAGTCCGAGTATCTCTCGCAGCAGCTGTCCAAGCGCGGAGTGCAGCACGAGGTCCTCAACGCCAAGCAGCACGACCGTGAGGCGACGATCGTTGCCCAGGCCGGCCGCAAGGGCGCGGTCACGGTCGCGACGAACATGGCCGGACGAGGCACCGACATCAAGCTCGGCGGCAACCCCGACGATCTCGCCGAGGCGGAGCTGCGTCAGCGTGGCCTCGACCCCGTCGAGCACGTCGAGGAGTGGGCGGCAGCGCTGCCCGCCGCGCTGGAGAAGGCCGAACAGGCCGTGAAGGCGGAGTTCGAAGAGGTGAAGGAACTCGGCGGGCTCTACGTCCTGGGCACCGAGCGGCACGAGTCGCGGCGTATCGACAACCAGCTGCGCGGTCGTTCCGGCCGTCAGGGCGACCCGGGCGAGTCCCGCTTCTATCTGTCGCTCGGCGACGACCTGATGCGCCTGTTCAAGGCGCAGATGGTCGAGCGCGTCATGTCGATGGCCAACGTGCCGGACGACGTGCCGATCGAGAACAAGATGGTGACGCGGGCGATCGCGTCGGCCCAGTCGCAGGTCGAGCAGCAGAACTTCGAGACGCGTAAGAACGTCCTGAAGTACGACGAGGTGCTCAACCGGCAGCGCGAGGTCATCTACGGCGAGCGCCGCCGGGTCCTGGAGGGCGAGGATCTGCAGGACCAGGTCCGCCACTTCATGGACGACACGATCGACGACTACATCCGTCAGGAGACCGCCGAGGGCTTCGCCGAGGAGTGGGACCTGGACCGGCTGTGGGGTGCGTTCAAGCAGCTCTACCCGGTGAAGGTCACCGTCGAGGAGCTGGAGGACGCGGCCGGCGACCGGGCCGGGATCACCGCAGAGTTCATCGGTGAGTCCATCAAGGACGACATCCACGAGCAGTACGACGAGCGCGAGAAGCAGCTCGGCTCGGACATCATGCGTGAGCTGGAGCGGCGTGTGGTGCTGTCCGTCCTGGACCGCAAGTGGCGTGAGCACCTCTACGAGATGGACTACCTCCAGGAGGGCATCGGCCTCCGTGCCATGGCGCAGAAGGACCCGCTGGTCGAGTACCAGCGGGAGGGCTTCGACATGTTCAACGCCATGATGGAGGGCATCAAGGAGGAGTCCGTCGGCTACCTGTTCAACCTGGAGGTTCAGGTCGAGCAGCAGGTCGAGGAGGTTCCCGTGCAGGACGAGGCCGAGCGCACCTCGCTCGCCAAGGAGGACCTCGTGCCGGCGGCGCGTCCGGAGATCCGGGCCAAGGGGCTCGACGCTCCGCAGCGTCCGGACCGGCTGCACTTCTCCGCTCCCACGGTGGACGGGGAGGGCGGGGTCGTCGAGGGCGACTTCTCCAGCAGTGACGGTGGCGGTGCGTCGGAGTCGGACGGACTGACTCGGGCGGAGCGGCGCAAGGCGCAGAAGAACGGTGGGGGTGGGCGGCGCCGTAAGAAGTAGCGGCGGCGTTGCCGGCGTCGGCGTTCTGGGCGTTGGCGCCGGCGTTGTTGAGAGCAGAGCTGGCCGGGGTCGGGCACCTTTTGGGGGTGCTCGGCCCCGGTTTGTTTTTGCCGCGGGGCGGGAGCTTGGGCTTGGGCCTGGGGTAGGGCCCGGTCGGGGGGCTTGGCGTGGGTGGGTGGGCCGCTGCGCGGGCTGTCCGCTGCCCGCCCCTTCCCGAAATCGGGGCTCTGCCCCGGACCCCGCTCCTCAAACGCCGGAGAGGCTGGAATCGGGGCGGAGGGCTAGGGGCAATGCCGTTCGGTTAGGGGTTCGACTGGCGGCGCAACTCTCGGCGTTTCGGCTGGTGATACGGGTGCAGCCCTTGTAGTGGTTCTCG
>NZ_JBVKBV010000047.1:0-18657 GCF_055635345.1 Streptomyces sp. NPDC111516
CTAGTAGCTCCGCTACAAGGACCTTCCAGCGCCTTGCGATCGCACGCACCAGACGCCGCGAGCTGATCGGACTCCCATTTTGTGAGCTCCTCTTATGGCCCTCGCGCTTGACCGAGACCGTCTTGACCCTGCCGGCCACCGGCCGGTGCTGGTGCACCTTGACGTGCCCGACCCCCTGGATACGCACGCGCGTGACCGGATCGTACGGGATGGCATCCCAACGGCAGCCGTCGCCGTCCTTCGGGAAGACGACCGTGTCGAAGTGCCCTACGCCCTTGAAGCGCGGATAGCCCGGCTTCTCACCGGCCCCGACACGGCGGAAGAACGCGGCGAACGCCTTGTCCAGACGCCGCAGCGTCGCCTGCTGGCTGGAGAACGACCAGCGGCCCTGACGCTCCGGGTCGAACGCCCGGATCTCCTTGAGCTGCACGGACTGCTGCCCGTACCGGACAGTGGTCTTCGAGGTGTGGTGCCAGGCGTCGCGGCGCTCCTGCAACGCCCCGTTGTAGAGCGAGCAGTGATCACGCAGCATCTCACCGAGCGCGAGCTGCTGGCCCACGGTGGGCCGCAGGAGGAACTTGTACGCACGAATCACCCGGCCCACCCCCTCTTCGGTCCGGTCCGGCGGAACCGCACATCACCACTGGGTGATGAGCGGCGTGTCAGGTTCGTGCTGCCGCCAGGCTTCGATGAGGCGGGTGAGGCGGGTGGGGGCGGCGATGCCGCGCACGGTTGCGATCCCGCCGTTGATGATGTCGAACGTCACGGCGCCGACGACCTGGTCGCCGACCACGAAGAGGATCGCGGGGGCGCCGTTGACGAGCGCGTAGTGGATGGCGGGCGTGCCGCCGGCAAGTCGCCGTTTCGCGGGTGTGGGCTTGAAGCCGGCCCGTACGACGGCGGCGATGCGCTGCGGAGTGTCGTACTGCAGCAGCTTCTCGGCCAGGCCGGCGCCGTCGGAGATCGCGGTCGCGTCGTCGGTGAGCAGCGCCACCAGCCGTTCGGTGCGGCCCGAGGAGGCAGCGGCGAGGAATTCCTCGACGATCCTGCGGGCGGATTCGGGGTCGACTTCGCCGCCGTGGCGGCGCCCGGCGGTGATGCGGCGCCGGGCCCGGTGGAGGTGCTGCTGGCTTGCGGACTCGGTGATGTCGAGGATTTCGGCGATCTCGGCGTGGCTGTGGGAGAACGCTTCGCGCAGGACGTAGACGGCCCGCTCGAGGGGTGACAGGCGCTCCATGAGAGTCAGCACGGCCAGGGAGACCGATTCGCGCTGCTCGAACGTGTCGGCCGGGCCGAGCATCGGGTCGCCGTCGAGGAGCGGTTCGGGCAGCCAGGCGCCGACGGTGCGTTCGCGGCGGGCCTGTGCGGAGCGGAGCCGGTCGAGGCACAGGTTGGTGACGACCTTGGTCAGCCATGCTTCCGGCACCTTGATCCGCTGCCGGTCGGCGGACTGCCAGTGCAGGAACGCATCCTGCACGGCGTCTTCGGCGTCGGCGGCGGAGCCCAACAACCGGTACGCCAGCGAGGCCAGCCGGTTCCGGCTGGCCTCGAACCGACCGGTGTCGAAGCGATCAGTCGCGGTGCTGTCCACGCGGACCACCCTAGACGGAACCCTGGACGGCTACGCGACCGCCTTCTTGGCGGACGTATCCGGCGCGGCGGCCAGGCGGTGCTTACGCTTGGGCAGGCCGAAGGTCGGGTGCGAGGCGGCCCACAGCGAGGTCCTGAGGATGCCGGACTTGATCCGCGCGGCCTTGCGGCCGCCCACATACTTCGGCTTTGCTTGCCCTTCGCCGTCGACCATCTGCAGGATCCCGTCCCGCCGCCCGAGGCTGATGTGGTTGCCCGGGTAGACCAGCTTGGTGTGGGGGATCTGGCGGCCGGTCAGGCGTCCGACGATCGCGGCGACCGCCTGCATACTGGTGTAGCCGGCCGAGGCGCAGGACATCGGCAACGGCCGACCGTTGTCACCGATGGCGTAGACGCTGTCGCCGGCGGCGTAGACGTCCGGGTGCGAGACCGACCGCATGGTGCGATCGACGACGATCCGACCGTTCTCGGTGACCTCCAGCCCGCCGGCGGCGGCGATGGGGTTGACCGCGAACCCGGCGGTCCACACGGTTGCGTCGGACGCCACGGCGGTGCCGTCGGCGCACAGGACCCGCGTCGCTTCGACGGCCTCGACGTCGGTGTGCTCCAGGACGGTGATGCCCAGCCGGTCGCAGGCCTGGCGCAAGTGGCTGCGCGCTCCGGCGGAGAGCCGGGCGCCCAGCTCGCCGCGGGCGACCAGCGCCACCGACAGGCCGGGCCGGGATTCGGCGATCTCGGTGGCGGTCTCGATGCCGGTCAACCCGTCGCCGACGACCAGCACACTCCCGCCTTCGCCCCGCCTCCCCAAGCTGTCCAGGTGCTCGCGCAGGCGCAGCGCCGAGGGCCGGCCGGTGACGTCGAAGGCGTGCTCGATCATGCCGGGGACGCCGCCGTCGGCGACGTGGCTGCCGAGCGCGTAGAAAAGCGTGTCGTAGCCGAACTCGCCGTCGCCGTCGGCGTCGGCCACGGCGACGACCTGGCGCTCGGGGTCGACGGCGGTGACACGGGCCAGGCGCAGCCGTATCCCCGTGCCCGCGAAGACGTCGGCGAGCTTCCGAGCCTCGATCTCCTGGCCGGCCGCGAACTGGTGCAGCCGCAGCCGCTGGACGAAGTCCGGCTCAGCGTTGACCACGGTGATCTCCGTGTCCGCCGGGGACAGCCGGCGAGCCAGGGTCCCGGCCGCGTAGGCCCCGGCATAGCCGGCGCCGAGGACGACGATGCGATGCTTCATGTGTTGCTCCTGTCGGTCGCTTGCTCCTGGTGAGTTGAGCGGAACGGCGCCCCGATTGCTGACAGGAATCGAATGTGACATGAGTCATAGGGCAACAGGAATCTCCCGCGCCCGCCACGCGGCCAGCAGCTTCTCCGAGCAGTCCGCGAACAACCCCTCCGGCAGTCCGAGCGTGCGTGCCCCAGCCCCGTTACGCCGCCCCCGATTGCCGGTCGGTCTTAGGATCCCCGGCATGCGGTGGGTCGTCCTCCGCATGCCGGGCCGGCCGGGCCGTCGGTGCTACGAGATACGCAGTGCTTCGGTCGGTTGCATGCGGGCCGCGCGGAGCGCCGGGAGCAGTCCCGCGATCGCTCCGATCGCGACGGCGGCACCGAGTCCTCCTCCCCAGGCCAGCGTCGGTACGACCGTGGCCCAGCCCTTGACCTGGGCGAAGACCGCGGTGGAGACGACTCCCAGTGCCACTCCCACCACTCCGCCGAGTGCGGCGAGCAGCACCGCCTCCGACAGGAACTGGATACGGATGTTCCCCTTGGTTGCGCCCAGTGCACGCCGGAGCCCGATCTCGGACCGTCGTTCAAGCACGGAGATCACCATGGTGTTGGCAACTCCGATGCCGCCGACGAGCAGGGCCACTGCCCCCAGCCCCAGGAACAGCCCGTTCAGCGCGGACTTGGTCGCGGCCCGGGCCACCAGCGCGGCCGAGGGCTTGCTGACGCTGACCTGATCGGGGTTCTGCGGGTTGGCCGTCGCGGCCAGCACCCCCTGGACGTCCGTGACCTGGTCGGTGTCGGCCCGCACATAGACCGTGGACGGGTGGCCGTCGAAGTGCAGATGCTTCTGCGCCGCCGGATAGCCGACCAGGACCGAGGAATCGATCTCGGGGGTCAGGGTCGCGGGGTTGAGGATCCCCACGATGTAGAACCACTGCCCGCCGACCCAGATGCGCGCACCCGGATGGATCTTGGCGATGCCGAGGCGGCCGGCTGCCGCCGAACCGAGTACGGCCACGGGCTGCTCGGCGGTGGCGGCGTTGAGGTACCTGCCCTGGGCGACGGTGGTGCGTATCGCGTCGGGCAGTTCCAGGCTCGTCGCGTTGACCGTGATCGAGTTGGTGTTGATGCTCGGGATGTGCGGGCTGCGATAGGCCATGGCTTCGGTCTTGCCGGTGCTCTGGACCGTCTCGACCGGGCCGATCCGGGCGATCATCGACGGTGCCTCGACGGGGAGTTCGGCGTCCCCGCCGCCGAGTTGCTGCCCCGGGCTGACCTTCAGCAGGTTGGTGCCGAGCTTGTCGATCTCGGCCAGCAGGCCCGCCTGGGACGAGGCGGACAGTCCCAGGACCGCCACCATCGCCGCGACTCCGATGGCGATACCGAGCGCCGACAGCGCGGCCCTCGTCCGCCTGGTGCGCAGCCCCACGCCGGCCGTACGGGCCAGGTCGGCCGGGTACAGCCGGCCGGGAGCCGAATTCGTCATGGCAGATGCCTTTCGGTGGACAGGGGCCGCTCCGCCGAGCTGACGTCGACGACGATCCGACCGTCGAGGACCTCGATGCGGCGTGGCAGTTGTGCAGCCAGATCACGGTCGTGGGTGATGATGACGATCGTGGCGCCCTCGGCGTTGAGCTCCTTGAGCAGCTTGAAGATCGCTGCTCCGGAGACACTGTCGAGGTTGCCGGTGGGTTCGTCGGCCAGCACGATCGCCGGATTACCGGCCAGCGCGCGGGCAATGGCGACCCGCTGTCTCTCGCCTCCGGAGAGTTCCTGCGGGCGGTGATGGATCCGGTGACCGAGCCCGACCCGGGTCAGCGCCGAGGCCGCGGCGTCCAGTCGGGCTCCGCGCCGGGTGCCCGAATACAGCATGCCGTCGGCGACGTTCTCCAGCGCGGTGGCGTGCTGTGCCAGGAAGAACTGCTGGAAGACGAAGCCGATCCGGGTAGCCCGCAGTCCGGCCAGGGCCCGGTCCGACATCGTGGCGACGTCCTCGCCGACGATCCGGACCGTGCCCGAGGTGGGACGGTCCAGAGTGCCCATGACCTGCAGCAGCGTCGACTTCCCGGAACCCGACGGGCCCACGATCGTCACCAGTTCGCCCTGGCGGATCGTGAAGCTCGCCTTGTCCAGCGCCACCACCGGCGTGGCACCTGGGTAGACCTTCGTGACCTCGTCCAGCTGCAGCACCGGCGTGCCTGTCTGCTGGGCCTCGGCCACCCGCGTCTCTGCCTCGACGCCGGTCATGAGGACGGCACCACGATGTTCTGGTCGACTTCGAGGCCGGTGCCGGTCACCTCGACCTGCCCGGCACTGTCGTCGAACAGCCCGGTCTTCACTGCGACCAGACGGTGCTCACCGCTGGGGTCGACCACCTCGACGGCGTACCCCCCCGCCGGCCGTGGCCAGCAGCGCGTTCACGGGCACGGAGAGCACGTCCTCGACCGTGTCGGAGACGATGGCGACCTGCACCGGCGCCTGGTCGAGCTCGCCGGTCACCTTCGGGTTCGACGGCTTGATCTGGACGTCGATGGTCGTCTTGTCGTTCTCCTTCGTGGCCACCTTCCCCACCGACGAGACCACACCAGGTGTGGACTTCCCGTTGGGCAGCGTGATGGTCACCTTGTCGCCGACCGCTACATCGGCCTGCTGGTTCGCATTGAGGGCGACGGTGACCTGCCGGTCGGTCGAGGAGGCCTGCATGAACGCTCCCCCGCCCGCGGCCTTGTCCCCGGTCACCGCGTCGACCTTGGTGATCCTGATCTCCTTGGGGGACAGGAACACCGCCTGGCCGAGCGGGAGTTCCCCGGTCTCCTCTGCGCCCGCCTTCTCCTGCAGCTTCTTCAGGGCGTAGTAGGTCTGCCGGCCGAAGTAGTCCGAGTCGGGGTCGATCTGGCTCTTGGTGGCGTACTTGAGGGCGACGAGCGCGGCGTTCAGCTGCCGTACGTCGTTGCCCTCCATGCCCCAGGAAAGGTCCCGGTAGGCGGGCACGTAGCGGCCCTGCAGGAGAATGACCGGCTTGCCGTCCACCCGGTAGAGCACCTTGCCCTGCGGGATCACCTCGCCCACGGAGGGCAGCTCGGTGACGGTGCCGTCGGCCTTGTTGACCACCTGGTAGTCGCCTGCGAACCCAAGCGTCCCGTTCTCCAGCGTGCGGGCGGAGAGGGTTCCCTCGGTCACCTTCGCCAACGCCGTTTCGGTGGTGGTCCCGGTCGTCGTGTTCTGCTTCTCCCGGCCGAACGGATCGGCGACGACGACGCCGACACCCCCCGCGACAAGGATCCCCACGACGACCGTCAGGGTCAGTCCACGCCGCCCCGAGCGCCCCTTGGGCTTGCCATGGGCCGGCGCGGCTTCCCGTTCCTCCGTGGGCGTCTGCGTAGCGCTCACGAGCCGCCGCCTGCCGGCTTGTTCGGCTCAAGGTTCCGCAGGGCCTCGGGCTGGTACTTCTTGCAGGCCTCCTCCGCCTTCTTGAACTGCGGAGTGTTGGGATCGGTCTCCAGCCTGAAGCCGCCGTCCGAGCTGGGATCCGGGAAGCTCGGCACGCCGCTCTCCCGCATGCACTTGGCGTACTTGAGCTTGTCCTGCGCGGACCACATCTGGTCCCCGCCCTCCCCCGGCGGAGGCGCCGGGTTGTACTGCTTGCAGGCTTCCGCGGCCTTCTTGAACTCCGGGTCATTGGGGTCGATACCGTCGCCAAGGCCCTTGTTCGGCTCCGGGTCCTTGAAATTCGGAAGCCCGTGCTCACGCACGCATTTCGCAAAGGCCAGCGGGTCGGGCGACGCCGCCGCGTCCACGGGTGCCTTGCTGCCGTTTCCGACATCGGCCACCTTGTCACTCGGCTCGTCATTGCTGGAGCATGCGGTGGCGCTCAGCGCGACAA
This sequence comes from Streptomyces sp. NPDC111516, assembly GCF_055635345.1. Classification (NCBI taxonomy): domain Bacteria; kingdom Bacillati; phylum Actinomycetota; class Actinomycetes; order Kitasatosporales; family Streptomycetaceae; genus Streptomyces; species Streptomyces sp. NPDC111516. Next base: position 6,695 of record NZ_JBVKBV010000047.1, read on the forward strand.
CCGCCACCAGGACCGCCATCGCACTGGTAAGCCTCAGCGCCCTTTTCCTCTTGGCCTCGCGGTCCGCGTCGCGACTGCCGGTGGCTTCCATCTCGCCCTCCATTGGTAGCTGGATTCCCTGCATGCTCCATTTCTACGAGGGCAGCGGTTTCGACAGAGTTTCAGCTCCCTCAGGTGCACCGCCGACCCCGTTGGGGCACAGAAGAAGCCCTGGTCTGCCGGACGCAGTGCGGCAGACCAGCGCGATCGAGGCGGTCCGACACGCCGTTCTTGCGGAGACATTCGACGAGGGCCAGGCTCTTGGCCCGCGTGGGCACATGTCCGTCCAGCCCTCCTCGATGCAGTCGAGGCACACCTTTCGCGTGTATTCCCCGAATATGACCTTTCAGTCGGCCGGGACTCCAGCGAAGACGGGCCAGAGCAAATGCCGGTTCTCTTCGTTTCACCAGCAGCAGGAAGGTGCCGTTTTCGTCGTCGAACGGGTTCGCCGTTCCCATTCCCCTCGATTGCCTTTACTGAGACGCGGATCACGACAGCCGTGCGCACTTGGGGCGGAAAGGTTGTTCATGTGGGGTGACTGTGGGCTACCTGCGGGGCGGCGTCCAACCATCCATAATCGGAATTTGGACACTCTTTCAGCAATAGAGTTGTGTAACGGATAAACGGGATCCAGCCATGGGGTGGCGGTGGCGAAACCCTGCGGAAACCGGGGCCAGCCCATTCTGGATAGGCTCGTCAATGTGTTCGTGTCCGGTGTGTGCATCGAGGAGGGGGCCGCGGGTGCGGGTGCTGGTGGTCGAGGACGACGAGGAGATGGCGCAGACGGTGGCTGCCGGTCTGCGCCGGGTGCAGATGGCGGTCGATGTGACGTTCGACGGCCCGGACGGCCTTGAGCGGGCTCTGCAGAGCGACTACGACGTGATCGTGCTGGACCGGGATCTGCCGGGGATGCATGGCGACGAGGTGTGCGCGGAGCTGATCGCGGCCGGGTGCCGGAGCCGGGTGCTGATGCTGACCGCGGCGTCCACGGCGGAGGATCTGGTGGACGGGCTGAACCTGGGGGCCGACGACTATCTGCCCAAGCCGTTCGACTTCCCGGTTCTGGTGGCGCGGATCGGTGCGCTGGCGCGACGGACACATCCGGCTGTTCCGCCGGTGCTGCGCCATGGTGACCTCGAGGTCGACACGGCTCGGCGCAAGGCCCGGCGGGGGGATCGGGCGCTGGAGCTGGCGCCCAAGGAGTTCGGGGTGCTGGAGCTGCTGCTGGCCTCGAAGGGTCGGGCGGTGTCGGCCGAGGAGCTGCTGGAAAGAGTGTGGGACGAGGCCGCCGACCCGTTCACCAGCGCCGTGAAGATCACGATCAGCCGGCTGCGGGCCAAGCTCGGCGATCCCGCTGTCATCGAGACCGTCGCCAAACGCGGCTACCGGATCTGAGGGGCCCATGCCTGTCAGCGCCCGACTCACGAGCCGCATTGCCCGTCCGCATCTGCCTCGTCGCACCGTACGGCTTCGGATGACGCTTCTGTACGGAGTGCTGTTCCTCGTCTCCGGGGCGACCCTGCTGGCGGCCACGTATTTCCTGGTGCGTCACGCGGTCTCGGGGGCGCCCGCCGAGGGTTACGCCTTCGCACCCGACGGGGGCGTGAAGCCGCCCAGTGGGGCCGACGGGCCCTTCGTGTCGCCGGGACCGGGGCAGGGCGGCGGTAAGCAGGGTGCGCTCGCCGTGCTGTCGGGGCAGCAGGAGAAGGCTCTGGAGAATCAGAAGTCCGAGGTGATGCATCAACTGCTCGTCCAGTCGGGCATAGCGCTCGCGCTGATGTCGATGATCTCGGTCGTGCTGGGGTGGGTCGTCGCCGGCCGGATACTGCGTCCGTTGCGGACGATCACGGCGACCGCGCGGGACATCTCGGCGACAAGCCTGCATCAGCGGCTGGCGCTGGAGGGTCCCGGTGATGAGCTCACGGAGCTCGGCGACACCTTCGACGGACTCCTCGGCAGGCTGGAGGACTCGTTCCAGGCGCAGCGCCAGTTCGTCGCGAACGCGTCCCATGAGCTGCGTACGCCGCTGGCCCGTCAGCGGGCGCTCGGGCAGGTCGCGCTGGCCGACCCGGATGCGACGGTGGATTCGCTGCGCAGGGCGCACGAGCGGATCCTGGTCGCGGGGCGTCAGCAGGAGCGGCTGATCGAGGCTCTGCTCACGCTGACCCGGAGCAATGCGGGCATCGATGTCCGTGAGCCGTTCGATCTGGCCCGGCTGACCCATGAGGTGATCGACGCCAGGTGGGACGAAGCGAAGTATCGGAACATCACGTTGCATCGGTCGATCTCCCCGGCGATGGCGGCCGGCCACCGGAATCTGGCGGAGCGTCTGGTGACGAATCTGGTGGACAACGCGCTCCGTCACAACGCCCCGCTCGGCCGGATCGAGGTGGCCACATGGACGGTGGACGGGCATGCGACGCTGGTGGTCACCAACACCGGCCCGGTGGTTCCGCCGTCCGCGGTCGACCGGCTCTTCCAGCCGTTCCAGCGGCTGGGAGCCGCCCGGGAGGCGCGCGTCGAGGGGCTCGGGCTCGGGCTGTCGATCGTGCAGGCCATCGCCAATGCGCATGACGCCACGATCAGCACCCGGGCACGGCGTGAGGGCGGTCTGTCCATCACGGTCACGTTCCCCGTCATGAGCAGCCGCCCCCGGCCTGCCGCCGACCGGCCCGAGCAGGCGGTGCGCCGTCGGGGAGTTCGGCGGCGCCCTCGCAGCGTTCCACGTCGCGGGTGACCACGCGGGCGACGTCGGCCGCCGGCCCGGCGAGCTCCGCCGGACCAGCAGGTCAGACGTTGGTTTCACGCTCACAAGGAGCGGTTTCCATGCGCCCGGGGCGTCAAACGAGCGTCACGGCCCTTGGCGGAGCGATCAGTCAGCCTCGTCGGCACGACAGAGCCGTTGTCGCCACTGAATTGTGCACTGTGAAGGCAATCGTGCCCGGCAGGAAGCGGTCGTCTACTGGACGCATATCGCACTGCCGGTCCTCATGCCATCGCTGCTCGGCGGCTATGTGCTGCTGTTCGGGACCGCGTTCAGCGCTTACGCGACCGCCGCAGCGATGGTCGGCAGCTCGGTACCGCTGGTCACCATGCAGATCGCGGACGCGTTGTCCGGGAACGTCCTGGTCGGCCAGGGCAACATCGCGCTCGCGCTCGGTGTCGACATGGTGCTGGTCGCGGGGCTCGTCATGGCCATTCAGCTGCCGCTGCAGCGCAGGAGCGCGCGATGGCTCTCCTGAGCACGCTCCGATATGGGCGAGCCGCCGTGTTGTTGTTCACCGGCGCGTACTTCCTCGTCCCGCTCGCATGTGCCGTCGCCTTCAGCATCGGCGCCGGCGTCCCGGGTCAGGACATCGGCTTCGAGGCATACACCGGCATCCTCACCGCCGGCGGCTTCACCGACAGTCTGGCTCTGACCCTGAAGCTGGCCGCCGCCACCATCGTGCTCGTTCTGGGTCTGCTCGTGCCCGCTCTGGTCACGGTCCGGCTGGTCGCACCACGCCTGCGCACACTCGTCGAGATCGTGTGTCTGCTGCCGCTGGTCGTACCGGCCGTTGCCCTGGTCGCGGGATTCAGCGCGGTGTTGGGCTGGGGATCGGATCACTTCGTCGGCACGCCGCTCTTCCAAGCCCTGGTCACACTGCAGAACCCGCAGTTCCCTCTAGTCCTGGTTCTCGCGTACACGCTGATGGCGCTGCCGCTGGCGTACCGCACGCTCGACACCGGGCTCGCGGCCATCGACCTGCGGGTGCTCGTCGAGGCCGCCCGGGCCTGCGGGGCGCCATGGCCGCGCACCCTTCTGCATGTCGTTCTGCCCAACCTGCGCGGAGCGCTGCTCAACACGGCGTTCCTGACCCTGGCGCTGGTGCTCGGCGAGTACACCGTCGCCGCGATCCTCGGCTACCAGCCCTTCGCCGTGTGGATCCTCGCCATCAGCGGGTCGCAGGCCCAGATGTCGGTGGCCGTTTCGGTGATGGGCGTGCTCGTCACCTGGGTGCTGCTGTTGATCATCGCCACAGCCGGACGCGCTCGCCGTCCCAAGGAGATCTCATGACCGACCTGATGACCGATCCCGAAACCATCGGCCGGACGCGGATCGGCGCCACCGTCGAGTTCCGCGGGCTGCATCGTTCCTTCGGCGCCACGACGGCGCTGGACGGTCTGGACCTGACGGTCGAGCCGGGCGAGCTCGTGGCGCTGCTCGGCCCGTCCGGTTGCGGCAAGACCACCGCGCTGCGGACCCTGGCCGGATTCGAGCGGCCCGACTCGGGCCAGGTGCTCGTGGACGGCGAGGACATCACGGGTGTCCCCGCGCACCGCCGCGACGCGGGCATGGTGTTCCAGTCCTACAGCCTCTTTCCCCACCTGACTGCCATCGACAATGTCGCCTTCGGGTTGCGGATGAGCGGCATCGGCAAAGCCACGCGACGGGCTCGCGCCGCCGAACTCCTGGAGCTGGTCGGACTGGAGCAGCACGCCGGCCGCTTTCCGCATCAGCTCTCCGGAGGTCAGCAGCCACGGATCGCCCTGGCGCGGGCTCTGGCACTGCGGCCACGCGTACTGCTGCTCGACGAGCCGCTGTCGGCACTCGACGCACAGGTGCGCCTGACGCTCCGTGAGGAGATCCGCCGCCTCCAGCAGAAACTGGGCATCACCACACTGTTCGTGACACATGATCAGGAGGAGGCCCTCTCCATGGCCGACCGGGTCGCGGTGATATGTGCCGGAAAACTGGAGCAGTGCGCGCCTCCGGCGGAACTGTACGAACGCCCTGCGACCGCGTTCGTCGCCGAGTTCGTCGGCGTGATGAGCCGGATTCCGGCCCGGGCCGGCGCTGACGACGGGACCGTGGACGTGTTCGGCCGCACGCTGCCGGTCGACGGGACGCTGCCCGGCGCCGCCGAGGCCGCCGGTGGAAAGGGTGAAGTGGACGTACTGGTACGGCCGGAGGCGGTCGAGGTCACCGCGGACGGGGAGGGTACGTCCCAGATCGTGGGAGCGGCGTTCCTGGGCGCGACGACGCGGCTGACCGTGCGGCTGGCCAGCGGCGGCGAGGTGACGGCCGATGTTCCGACTCACGCCACGACCACGCTCCCGGTAGGTGCGGCGGTGACGCTGAGGCTGCCGGACCGCCCGGTGCTCGTGGACCGCCGCCGGGGAAACGACGGCGGTGACAGGGGCTGACGGCTCCCGCCGACGCTCGACCGGACGACGCCGTCGGCCCCGATCGACCCGCCCGACGCCCGGCAACCGAAGCGGTAAGCCCGCGCATCCGCCCATTCATCGCATCACCGGAGAAACTCGCCTTGAACCCTCGCATAGCAGCACCCGGCCTTCCCGCCGCTGTCCTGTTCGACATGGACGGCACGCTCGTCGACACCGAACGGTTGTGGTGGGCCGCAGCGGAACAGGTCGCCGACAGGATCGGGCGGCCACTGACCGACGCGGACATGCCGCATGTGCTGGGCCGCCCGGCCGCACACACCGCCGCTCACCTGCACCGCAGCGGCGGCCCGGCGGCCCCCGGCCTCAGCGTGCTCGCCACCGAGCTGGACGCTGCTTTCACCGCTCGGGTCGCCCGCGAGGTCGTCCCGCGCCCGGGCGTACTGCGCCTGCTGAACGAACTGGCCGCGGCCGGCGTGCCGGCGGCGATCGTCTCCGCTTCGCCGCGCCATGTCGTCGACCTGGTATGCAAGGCGCTGGGCGAGGACCTGTTCGCGCTGACCCTCGCAGTCGAGGACACCGTCCGCACGAAGCCGGCGCCCGACCCGTACCTCGCCGCGGCCGCCGCCCTGGGCGTCGAACCGCACGTGTGCGTGGTCGTCGAGGACACGCCCACGGGTGTCGCCTCGGCCAAGGCAGCCGGGTGCGTGGTGCTGGCCGTGCCCTCCACCGTACCGATCCGGCCCGCAGCCAACCGGACGGTCCTCGACTCCCTGGGGCGCGCCGACCTGGCCCTGCTCGCCTTCCTTCTTACATCAGCGGAACGGAACTGACGCCATGGACGACATCCGCCACGTCGTGATCCTGATGCAGGAGAATCGCAGTTTCGACCACTACTTCGGCACGCTGAACGGCGTGCGCGGGTTCGACGACCGCCAGGCACTGACGTTCCCGAACGGCGACAGCGTCTTCCGCCAGCCCGCCCTGGCCCGGCCCGACGGCGGGTTCCTGCTGCCCTACCGTATGGACTCCACGAAGTTCGACGCGCAGAACGCGGACGGCCTGCCGCACGACTGGGAGAGCGGTCACGAGGCCATCAACAACGGCGCGATGAACCGCTGGACGTCCGCCAAGGGTGAGCAGAGCATGGGCTACCTCACCCGTGAGGACATCCCCTACCAGTACGCACTGGCCGACGCCTTCACGTTGTGCGATGCGTACTTCTGCTCCCTGGCCGGGCCCACCAGCCCCAACCGCCTCTACCTGTGGACCGGCACGGTCGGCCCGGGCCGCGACGGCACGACCGGCCCGTGGATCGACAACACACCGCTGCCCGAAAGCCCGGTCTGCGACTGGACCACGTACGCGGAGCGCTTGTCGGCCGCCGACGTCACCTGGCGCGTCTACCACACGCCTGGCCTGGACGAGCGCCACGGCAACTACGAGGACAACGCCCTCGAGTACTTCGGCCAGTTCCACAACTTCGACAAGGACGACCCGCGTTACATCAACGCGATGACGAAGTGGGACCTGTCGGCGTTCGATGCGCACTGCAAGGACGGCACCTTGCCGACGGTGTCCTGGCTGGTCTCGCCCTACCTGTTCTGCGAGCATCCGACCGCCAGCCCCGCCAATGGCGCGCATTGGGTGAACACCGCTCTCCAGTCGCTGTTCGCGAACCCGGAGGTGTGGCGGCACACGGTGTTCCTCGTGATGTACGACGAGAACGACGGCTACTTCGACCACGTGGTGCCGCCGTTCCCACCCACGGGAACCCCTGACGAGTTCGTGGACGGGCAACCGATCGGGCTGGGCAACCGCGTCCCGATGTGGGTGATATCGCCGTGGTCGCGCGGCGGCTGGAGCAACTCCCAGGTCTTCGACCACACCTCCGTGCTGCGCTTCCTGGAGCTCGTCACCGGCGTGCGGGAGCCCAACATCTCACAGTGGCGCAGAGACGTGTGCGGTGACCTCACGAGCTGCTTCGACTTCACCCGTCCCGACTTCTCGATCCCCGCACTGCCGGACACACGCGCACTCGTGGAGCAAGCCGATGCGGCGTTGGAGCTGCCGACGGTGGAGCCCCCGGCGCCCGGCGCACAGGTCGTGCCCACCCAGGAGCCGGGCGGCGCGCGCCCGCGCCGACCGCTGCCGTACCGCCCCTGGGCCGACATCGCCATGGACCGCGCCACCGGCAAGGTCCTGTGCACCCTTGGCAACGAGGGAACGGCGGCCTTCGCCTTCACGGTGTTCCCGAACATCGCGCGGCCGTTCGCCGGAACGCCGTTCACCGTCGCGCCGCACAGCACCGCCACCTATGTGTGGGACGCGGTACGCGCCGGTGGACGCTACGACTTCACGGTCCACGGCGCCGACGGCTTCGTCTGCCGCTTCGCGGGGACGGTGGCGGTGGCCGACCGGATCGACGCCGCTGTTCCTCGGGCGACGGCGGTCCTGGGAAGCAGTGATCACGAGGCGTGGGTCGAGTTGCTGCTGAGCAATGACGGCACGGCCGCCGTCTGCTTCACGGTCACCCCGAACGACTTCGGCGGCACGGCGCGCACTCAACTGGTCGGCCCGGGCGAACAGGTCACCTTGAGGTGGCCCGCGGACGGCGGTCGGTACGACATCACCATCACTGCTGACAGTGACCCGGGCTTCGCCCAGCGATACGCGGGGACAGTGCACGCGGCGCCGAACGCGAGCGCGGCCATGTGAGTCGGCACGGTCTCGGCCCGGGTCCCGCTGTTTCCGCTGTATCGCCACGCACTCCACGTGCGAGGTCATCGGGAAGGTGTACGCCTAGGCGCCCCCAGCAAAACACCAGGTCAGAGGCGATACGGCTGGTCTTTCACGGCCCCTCGGGAGGGCCCGTGCGTCAAGCGTGCGTATACAAGTCCTGACTTCGACCCCGGCCGCCCCAGGTCTCGGCACGTCGTATGTCTCGCCGGCAGCAGGTCCTCCCCCGAGGTCTCCTGGTCTGTCCCGGCCGCGACGGCCGCCTGATACGTGGGCATGGAACGGCAGCGGGGCGAGTCGGTGGTGCCGGGCCGCCTGCGGGCGTTGAGGTCAGCCGATCTCAGGGACACCGTCGGGGAGTTCAGCGGCGCCCTCGCAGCGTTCCACGTCGCGGGCGACCACGCGGGCGACGTCGGCCGCCAGCGCGGCGAGCTTCGCCATCATGGCGCTGTCCTTGGTCTCGGGGATGTCGCCCCCGATGCCGACCAAGACCTCCAGGAGGTCCGTACGCCCCTTCGAGTACGGGCAGTCGACGAACAGCTCAGCGCTGTAGCGATTGATGTACCCTCCGGCCGGTCCGAGCGAGATCGGGGTATTGCCGGGCTCCGACGCACCTCGCTGCACCCAATCCCGGTTGTATTCGGGGTCCTGGAGCCTGCTGTACTGGATCCCGAGAACTCTCCCCCCGCCGGACAGGTCGCACATGCCCAGCCCCCTCGACGCGTCAGGCATGAAGTTGACGGCACGTTTTTCCTTGAAGGCCTCGCCATTTTCCGGCAGTAGGGCCTTCACATGGGTACTGGGCACCGCTTCCGCGCACACCCGGCCGGGTACGGAGAGAGCCGGTTCCCGGTCCGGCAGGAAGAGGGCGACGCCGACTCCGGCGACCACGAGAACACCCAGAGCGGCGAATACGATCTTCTTCCGTCTGTTGCCGCTCCACGGTGTTGCTGACGCATCACTCCGCACGGTCTTTTTCAGCTCCCTGCCCGTTGGCGGCCCATACCGTAGCCGTCCTTGACATGGCGGGCAGCGGTATCGGCCTGACTCCTGGCGTTCTCCTGGTCGGTCCCGGCCGCGACGGCCGCCTGATACGTGGCGTCGTAAACGGCATCCGCGGACCTGTCCCGCTGGGACTCAAGGAAGTCGCTCCGCTCCTGCCGGGCCTCGTCGCTGGAGTCGCGGGTGTAGTGGTCCACGGTAAGGGGTCGTGTGCCGCGGCCGACCGCCCCCATGGTCGCCCTTGGAACGGCAGCGGGGCGGGTCGGTGGTGCCGGGCCGCCTGCGGCGTGGGGGTCAGCCGATCTTCGGGACGCCGTCGGGGAGTTCAGCGGCGCCCTCGCAGCCGACCACGTCGCGGGCGACCGCGCGGGCGACGTCGGCCGTCAGCGCGGAGAGCTCTGCCTGCGTGGTGCTGTCCTTGGTCTCGGGGATGTCGCCCCCAATACCGACCAAGACCTCCAGGAGATCCTCACGTCCCTTCGAATACGGACAGTCGACGAACAGCCCGGCCTTGTTGTTATCACCGATGTACCCTTCGGCCGGCCCCAGTGAGAGCGGGGTGTAGCCGGGCCTTGACGCAATGCGCTGCACCGATTCCCGGGTGAAGTCGGGGTCCTGGATCCTGCTGTATTGGATTTCGAAGATCTTCCCCCCGCCGGACAGGTCGCACTTCCCCAGCCCCTTCGGCAAATCAGACGTGAAGTTGAAGGAGCGTTCCTCTTCGAACGGCTCTCCCCTTTCCGGCAGTAGAGACTTCACATGGGTGCTGGGCACCGCTTCCTGGCACACCCGGTCGGGTATGGAGAGAGCCGGCTTCTGGTCCGGCAGGAACAGGGCGACGCCCACTCCGGCGACCACGAGAACGCCCAGAGCGGCGAATACGATCTTCTTTCGCCTGTTGCCGCTTGATGGCGTTGCCGTCGCATCGTTCTGCACGGTCCTTCTCAGCTCCCCGCCCGTTGGCGACCCATGCCGTAGCCAATTTTGACTTGGCGGGCGGCGGTATCGGCCTGGCTCCTGGCGTTCTCCGGGTCGGTCCCGGCTTCGACGGCCGCCTGATACGTGGCGTCGTACACGGCATCCGCGGACCTGTCCCGCTGGGACTCAAGGAAGTCGCTCCGCTCCTGCCCCGCCTCGTCGCTGGAGTCGCGGGTGTAGTGATCCACGACCGCTTCCTTGATGTCCCCGATGATCATTCCGGCGGCGTCTCCCGCGACAGGGAGCTTGGACAGCCCCATGTCGATGGCACGGTCCGCCCACTTGTCCGCGGTCGCCAGACCCTCGTTGAACTCCTCGTCGGAGGCGATCTTGTCGTCGTATACGGCCTGGGTCCGGGACTCGGCCATGATTCCCGCGATCTCGGCGCCCGGGCCGATGCGGTTCTCGATCTCTTCGGAGAACTCGTCGTACGACGCCTTGTCGTGGTAGCCCTCGTTGATGAGCTCGGTGGTGACCGCCTGTTGGGCATTGATGATCGCCCCATAGGCGTCGGGGTCCTTGCCCACCCCGCCGAGGAAATCCTTCACCTGCCCGGATGTCAGATCGCCCAGGTTGGCGTTGCTGCCGTACGTCTCGAATGGACGCCTCGGGTTCATCCCGTTCTGAAAGTCCCTCATGTACTCGGCCGTGATGTTGCCGAGGCTGTCGCTCAGCGGGGAGCCGTCGAGGCGGTCGTGGTTCTTGCCGTACTCCGCGACGATCCGGTTGACGAGGTCCGCGCTGCCCGCCGAATGCTTCGGCGGCGTCGCGTCGGAGTCGTACGGCACACCGATCGTCGCCGATTCCAGCGCGTGCCCCAGGGCGTCGTGCCCCAGCGGCTTGCCGTCCTCGCCCGGCGGCCATTCGCGGGCGTCGTCGCCCTTGGCCACCAGGTAGTCCCAGTTGTCGAGGTCCTTGCCGCCCACCGTCGTCGAGTCGTTGAAGAACTCCAGCGACGCCTCGGGATTGTGTCCGAGGCCTTCCATGAAGCCGGCGAACGGGTCGTTGGGCTCGTCCGTGGGCGGGTAGTTGAGGTTGGTCGTGTCGCGCCAGATGACCTCGGGGTCCCCTCGGAACCCGCGCTCGTACGTCAGCAGGCCCTTGCCGTAGTCGTTCAGGAAGTCGTCGTCGAACTTGCCCTTGCCCATCAGACTGCTCATGACCTGGAAGCCGTTGGGGCCCATCGGCAGTCCCTGGATCGGGAACGGCTTGTCGCCGGCCGCGATCACCTCGCGCTTCCAGGTCTCCATGGCGGGGCTGTCGCTGTGCGTCGCGGTGGCCAGCGTCTCGAGCTTCGTGTGCAACTTTTCCCAGTCGGACACCGCGGTGTCCAACGTACCCAGACGCAGATCGGTGAGTTCCTGCGCTGTCATCGTTTCCGCTGTCATCCGCCGCCCGTCCCCCGTAGCTTTCAGTCCCTGATCGTTCCGCGAAGCTAATTGATGTAGTCGTTGATCTTCGACACGGACATCAGGTCGCCGCCCGCGTTCCTCATCCCCGTATTGATATGGACTTCGTCCTTGGAATGCTGCGCGCGCGTGAAGTCGAAGTGATTCGAGATGTGCGCGCACGCCTCCTTCAGCGTCGCGGTCTGGGTGTTCCATGCATCGTGCAGCTCGGTCAGCGCGGAACCCATGTCGAGACCGTCGTTGAACAGGTCGATCGACGCGGTGAACGTACTGGGGCGGGCGAAGTCGCTGTCCGTACCGAACTTCTGACGCAGTTCGTACGCCGTGTTGCCCATCCTCCCCAGCTCGTCGTCGTGGACGACCAGGTCACCGTCAGCCGAGCCGCCGCCCCCGTCGGCGGGTATGTGGTTGAGCTGCATGTGCGCGGAGTGCTTCTCCGCGGCATTGCTCTTGAGCTGCTCCCATTCGTCCCATGCCATGTGCTGAACCCTTCCCCGTACGTCGGCCGCCTCCGTGGACGCCTTCGATCCATGCAGGCTACTGAACTTGATTGGGTGATGTCGGGCCGTTCGCCTGACAGCGGCTGAGTCGGGTCGGTAGCTGTGGGGTGTGAGATACGCGCAGGGCGGC
>NZ_JBVKBV010000048.1:0-18651 GCF_055635345.1 Streptomyces sp. NPDC111516
AATCCGGGTCTGATGGAGACTCGATTCCCCGAGGAGGGCCGGGAACCGGAAACGGACCGTCCATCACCGCGCCAGGTCGGCGGCGATCCGTGGCGGCACCGCTACCGGCCCGCACAGGCGGTGACGTTCGCTGGCGGCACGGACGCCGAGCCGCTGATCGAGGCTAGGACTCTGCCTTGCCCAGAGGCGGAACAGGGTCAGGCTGTGGGTCTGGCCGCCACGTAGCCGCACGTGTGCCTGACCGCCTGACCGACGCCCGGATCAGCGTGAATCCTCGACCAGCGGGCGGACGAACCCTCGACTGCCGCACCCGCGACCGGTTCGAAGAGGAGCGGCCGCCTGGCAGGAGCTGGCGACCTTCTCCAGCAGCGTGACCATACCTACAGCGCCCGCTCGGTCTGCCTGTCCTCGATCTGCTCTTCCACGTTGGTTTGCTCGTCGCGGACGGTGTACCTCACCTGGGGAGGCCGGCCCTGGACACGCTGAATCCCTCCCGTACGTTTCTGGATGTTCTGGCCCCTTGTACTGCACACGATCTCCCCGGTTGCGCTCCATCGCTGTCTCCTTCCGAGGCTGACTTGCAAGGGTTCGCCTCTCTGAAGTGCGAAACCCGCTGCACATCCGATCTGAGCGCGGTCGCACTGCCATGACATCGCGACTGACGACCACGAGCGACCGCTGTCGGCCGAACGAGGTAACGCAGTCCACGCTGGCCGACTAGCACCGCTCAAAATGGCCAACGTCGCTGACCACCCCCCGCTCGCCTGCGGCGTTCCACGCGTGACTGGCCATATATCGCTGACACACCGCCGGAGGGGTGAACATAAATTGCCTCCTGACCTGCCCGGACTCCTCACGCTTAGGACATGGCACGCGATGTGACTGGAGCGGATCGACAGCAAGATCGCCGCCGTGCCGGTCGTGGGCGGCTGTCTCAAGGGATTCCGTCAGGACAGCAAGTCCACCAACAGCACCCTCGACTACTCCCACTGGGACAAACGCCTCCCCGCCTACGGCGCCCCGGAGCCCTACTCATCCACCTCGGCTTCGCCTGGTGATCAGCTCCATCGCCCTCGGCACTGCAGGTGAAGGTGACCACACGCCCGACCGGCGGCCGGGCAGCGTCCTCCTGGTGCCGGGCGGGGTGACCCCCTCGCTGGCACGCCGCCACCCGCTACACTGGCGGCGGCGTGCCAGTCCGCTGGCGCATCGCCGGATCGGTGGACCGATGTGTCCGGGATCAGCAGCATTAGTCGCTATCGCCTTCGTAGCTCAGGGGATAGAGCACCGCTCTCCTAAAGCGGGTGTCGCAGGTTCGAATCCTGCCGGGGGCACCAGTTCAGAAGGGGGCCACCTCCGGATTTTCGGAGGTGGCCCCCTTCTGACATCCAGATCTGACATCAACGAGGGCGGTCACTCACGACCGGGGCGCCTCTTCCTGAGCAGCCGGTCCATGTGGCTCATGGCCTCGCGCTGCGTGTCCTGCACGACGCGTGCGTGTACACGTCCATGGTGATGCTGATCTGAGAGTGCCCGAGGATCTCCATCACGACGCGGGGCGCGACTCCGGCCGCCGTGAGGAGCGTGGCCGTGCCGTGCCGGGCGTCGTGCAGGCGGATCACCCGGAGGCCGGCGGACTCGGCGACGCGGGTGAAGGAGCGGTAGACGTTCCGCGGCTCGACCTGGCGGCCGGTGCGGGTGGTGAAGACGTAGCCGGGCTCCTGCCACTGCTCCCCCGCCTTGGCACGAGCAGTTGCCTGCCGCATCCGATGCCAGCGCAGGGGCGCGATGCAGAGGGCGGGCAGCGAGACGACCCGGCGACGGCGACTCTTGGGATCGTCGTCGTAGAGGACGCCCCGGCGGCGCTGCGTCTGCTGGCGCACGTAGAGGACGCGGTTTTCGAGGTCGAGGTCCGACCAGCGGAGGCCGACGATCTCTCCCCGGCGAAGGCCCATCGCGATGGCCAGCACGAAGGCCGCGTACAACGGGTCCTTGCGGGAGGCCGCGAGGAAGTCGAGCGTCTCATCGAGGGTCCAGGGCTTCAGTTCACGGCTGTCGGTACGGGGCGGCTCGACGAGCTTGGCGACGTTGCGCGTGATCAGTTCCTCCCGGCAGGCGGAGGACAGCGCCGACCTCAGAACACGATGGGACTCCTTGGCGGTTGCCGCAGTGGTCTCCTTCTCCAGGCGGACGAGGAAGCGGCGTACGTCGGCGACACCGAGGGATTCGAGCCTCTTGGCGCCGATCAACGGCACCAGGTACAGCCGAACGTGCGCTTCGTACTTGTCGTACGTACTGAGCTTCCGCCGAGGCTTGATGACGTTGTCCAGCCAGTACGGCAGCCACTCGGAGAGCTTGGCCGAGCGGGTGGGCACGGGCACGCCCTGGTCGACCCTGGCGAGAAGTTCCCGGCGCTTGGCGTCGCACTCGGCCCAGGTCTTGCCATAGGCGAACTTGCGAGCGCGGGTGCCGTCCGGCTGGAGGACGTACACGGCGCATTGGTAACGGCCGTCCTTGCGCTTGGTGATGGTGCCGGCGCCGTTGGGATTGCGCTTGCGGGGACCGGCCATCAGGCAGCCTCCTCGATCTGGCCGAGGACGAAGTCAAAATGCCGGCTCGGCGGCGGTCCACAGGTCCAAAGTGCCCCAGCCGCCGACGTACAAGATCTTGCGGGGAGGGCGACGGGCGAAGTTGCCTTTGCCGTGGATCTTCTCAACAAGGCCTTCGCCTTGGAGCACGGAGAGGGCTCTTCGCAGGGTCACCGTGCTGACCTCGTACCGGTCGGCAAGGTCAGCTTCGGATGGAAGGCGTTCGCTGGGCTGAATACAGCCCGTGGCGATCTGCCGCCGGAGGTCGTCAGCGATGTCGTGGTGGCGTGAGCGCATGGGGCCAGTCACCGCCTTCTCAGCATTCGCACGGCGACGAGCCGGGTACGCGCGTGCATGGTCAGTAACTCGCCCGACTCGAAGACCAATTGCTTCGCTCCCTGAGGAAGCTGGAAGAGGTCTCCCACCCGGCAGGCCTGGCCGCCAAGTTGGATGACGTCGCCGCGTTGGACGGTGGCCGCGGTGATCTCGATGCTGGAGACCAGTGCTCCGCCGGGTGCCCAGGCGCTCACCGCGTCACCTCCGTGGGCATGCACGGGCGGGCAGACGAGTGGCACGGGCAAGCACACGCTTCGCAGAACACCGGGAGGTCGGCTGGTACCGAGGCCGGGGAGGATTCCGTGCAGGAGGAGTGAGTGCCGATCCTGCAAGCGGTCGAGCGGTAGGGGACGGCCGAGGTATCCGAAATGTGCAGCTGACGACGAGGCGGCATCAGCGGCCCCCCGTGAGGAAAGACCAGGCACCCGACGGCAGGTGAGGAGCGATGACCATCGAGCGTGTCCGAACACGTCTTTCTGACGCCAGCACGTACGGGCGGACGAGTGCGACTTCCTCCCCCATGAGCGGGTTTCGGTGGGTCGCCGCACTGACGACTGCCCGGCCCAGGAAGAGAGTCGACACGCCAACGGATGCATGGGAGGCGGAAGGAGACACCGGAGGGCAGGAGGGCGTTAACGCACGGCGGTGCCTGCCTCTTGAGGAGTACCGTGCCCTGGTGAGGGTGAAGGCGCGGCGGATACGGTTGAGCATGCTGTTCAGCTCCTATCGCTGATAGCTCGGTCCCCCGACATCGCCCGTCGTGGGGACCGCTTTGTTCACGACCGCCCATAAGGTGCAGCCGTTCAAGCTGGTGGCGAGGAGCCCGAATCGATCGGCCTCAGCCACCACGTCCAGGACCTCCCGCCATGACTCGGCGGAGAGCGCATCGGGCACCTCCGCTTCCACCGACGTGTGCCGGGGGTGTTCCTCCGTTCGCGTGGGCAGCCCGAGGGCGGACAGCCGGGCAGCGATGGCCGCCGCGCTAACTCCCGAAGCGGGCACAGGGCAGCCTCCGTCACCGGCGATCACTTTTAGTGAAGCTAGTTAACTAGGTTAGAGCTAGTGGACTAGATTTTCCATATGCCTGAGCAGCCGCCCTATCTCCGCATCGCCGACGAACTCCGGCGGCGGATCGTGGAGCACGTGTGGGAGCCGGGAGACCGCCTGCCCTCCCG
The DNA here is from genome assembly GCF_055635345.1 of Streptomyces sp. NPDC111516. Classification (NCBI taxonomy): domain Bacteria; kingdom Bacillati; phylum Actinomycetota; class Actinomycetes; order Kitasatosporales; family Streptomycetaceae; genus Streptomyces; species Streptomyces sp. NPDC111516. Next base: position 4,100 of record NZ_JBVKBV010000048.1, read on the forward strand.
CACCCAGATCGGCCAGGAGTGCGGCGTGGGCGAGAACGTGGTCCGCCGGGCGCAGGAGTTGCTGATTTCCCAAGGTGTGTTGGAGGGCCGCGCCGGGTCGGGTACCTACGTCGCCGAGCCCCGACCGCGTGTGCGGGTGGTGCGGTCGTCGGCGCGCGAGCAGCCGACCGGGTCGCCCTTCCGGGCCGACATGAAGGCCGTAGGCAGGCAAGGGGATTGGGAGAGTCGGACGGACGCCAAGGTGCCGGCCCCCGCAGACATCGCGACGCGACTCGGGATCGCCGAGGGCGAGCTGTGCGTACGCACGACGTACGAGTTCCTGGCGGACGGCAGGCCAGCGCAGTTGTCGACGAGTTGGGAGCCGTACGACCTCACCGTCGGCACTCTCGTCGTCCTCCCCGAGGGAGGCCCCCACGCGGGGGCGGGCGTCGTGAACCGCATGGCCGCGATCGGCGTCACCGTCAGCCACGCCGTGGAGCAGCCGGAGCCGAGGCAGGCGACCGCCGAGGAGGCATCGCTTCTGGGCATCCAGAAGGCCGCGCTTGTCACACTCATCCGGCGGACGTACTACAGCGACCAGGGACGGCCCGTCGAGACGGCGGACATCGTGGTGCCCGCCGCTCACTGCGAGATCGTCTACGAGATCCCGATCAACCGCTAGCCTGCGCGCTTCACTTGCCGTGGCGTCCAGATCTTGATCCGAAAAGCGAAATCCTCACACGTCCTGCGAGATCCCGTCATCGTGGGATCCGGTAGTAGTCGTCCGGCGGCAGGGCCAGCGCGAACACCGTGCCGTACCGGCGGCGGATACCGCCCACGCTCGCCGCCGAGGGCTCGCAATCGAACCGGTAGGCGTTTGCCGGTTGTTCGGGTTCGGAAACCGGCGAGCCTGGCTGATCCCAGGTGAAAGTGTGACCGGCATGGGTAAGTTCGCCCTGGCCGTCCTCGTGGGCCGTGTCGTGGGTAAAGGGGATACCGGACAGGGGCTGCTTCCCCGCGTCGAGGATCCGGGTGATGGTCTCGGCCGGCGGCAGCGGGGAACTGTAGTAAGCCGTCAAACGCATCCAGCAGGACACCCGGTGGGCGGGCCATACCGGAGTGAACAGATCCCAGCCGACCATTCCGCGGGTGTAGTAATCCTCGATGACCAGGAGACGCAACACCAGCGGCGTGCTCTCCGCGTATGCGTGGGCTGGCACGCAGCCGGGCCTCGGCAGCCTGCCGAGCCTGCCGGGCGGTGTCACTGCCTGTGAGTCGGCGGGCTCCGCGGCGGCTGGTCGAGCCAAGAAGCGTCCACACACGGGCCACGACATTAAACGCGACGAGGATCGGCCACGTCATAGCGCGCAGCACGAGTATCTTCACCGGGCGCCGGGTCAAGAGGACCGCTTCTTGGGCTGTGTGCTGGTGGGCATGAGCCTGGCTTGCAGGAGCGAGGCGCCGGTCGTGGCGGCGGACTGGACGGCCACCCACAGGAGGGCCTCCCACGGGCCGGGGACGGAGTCCACGAGGTGTCCTGCGGTCATCGTGGCCCACACGTAGGCGCTGATGGTGATCGCTAAATGGTTGCCGCGGACTTTGGCCAGTCTGAGGCCGGCCCACAGGGCGAAGGGTTGGAAGGCGATGCCTATCGCGTTGGCAGCCAGGTAATAGGGGACTCCCGAGAGGGGGTTGCGTGCGCTGTCGGCTTCGGTGGTGTGGTCGATCAGCGTGTACATGCCGTGGAACAGCCACCATGCGGCGAGCGTGGCTGCGGCAGCCACGAAAGTTGCTTTCGCAGCCCGCACCAGATACGTCATGGACACGATCATCTTTCCGCCGGCTGATCGCCTCCTATCCGTACAGCTACTCAACTCGGGAGAGCACTCTGGGGGCGCCGCGTCGTACGGCGGCCCAGTACTCATGGGCTGCGGTCAGGCAACGAGACGACCTGACATCCACGGCTGACATCAACGAGGCCGGACGGCGGCATACACCGGCGTCCCCACCCGGCCGTCTCACCGGGCGACAACGGCTCCAGAGACGGGCGTAGATCGAACTCCTAAAGCGGGTGTCGCAGGTTCGAATCCTGCCGGGGGCACAGACAGAAGGGCTGGCTCAGGAGGGGTTTCGTCCCAGGCCGGCCCTTCGCTGTTCCAGGCGCCGTGCCACACGCGTGCCACTACGTCCGCTCGGGCCCTCTTCGGAGGAGCCCGGAGCCGCTCCCCCACCACCCCGGATCACGGCCCCGAGCCGGTCGGCGATGGCTCGGTCACGGTCACTGGTCATGTGCTGATAGATCAGCGCGGCCCGCGAGCTGCTGTGCCCCATCCGCGTCATCACCTCACGCGTACTGGCCCCGGCCGTGGAGGCCAGCGTATTGCCCGTGTGCCGTAGATCGTGGAAGTGCAGCTCGGCCGCGACGCCCGCGGCCTTCCAGGCCTTGACCCAGTCGTCCCGGAAGTTGCTCCGTCGTAACTGCCCGCCCTGGGGCCCGACGAAGACGTGACCGTCACGACCGGGATGCGCCGCGGGACTTGGCCGAGCGGAGCGCAGTCGTCTGGATGTTCTGTCCACAGAGGTTGGTGACGGGGCTCTTGGCTCAGGGATCTCAAGGTGGGTGAGGGCCTTCTGGCTCGGTGTGGATTGCCACACCTGCGCCAGAGACCAGAAAGGCCCTCGTGCCGCACCACTGGCCGAAATCCGGGGGCGCCGCCCCTGTGTGGCGCCCTGGCCGGGTGGCGCTACGGCAGCCGCTTCTCGTAGTGCTTGTCCTCGTCGGAGTCGTAGACCAGCTTGCTGTCGGCGTCATAACCCTTGATGCGCGGGGCCACGGTGACCTGCTGGTTCAGGACACCAGAGGCGACGAACCAGCCGTGGTCCAGGGCGGCCTGGCTGGTGGCGCCGCCGTAGGAGACGGTCACCCGGGCCGCTGACGGCTCGACGGTGCCGATGACACCCCACCGGAACGGCAGCTTCCAGTTGCCGCGGTCGAGGACCGACTGCTGGTAGAGCTTGTCGCCGTTGATGTCGGCCATCACGGGGCCGGCGCCCGGCGCATCGTCGGAGCCTACGCTGGCGTTGAGACCGCTTGCCTTGCCGTCCTTCACGTTGCAGATCAGTCGGGTCTGCCTCGGTTGCTCCTTCACCGCGACGACGTACATGCCATCGCCGGGCGCGTTGGAGTCGCCGCTGCTGTTCATCGCCAGGATGATCCGGTACTCCTCGGCCGCGCCCAAGTCCGTGCGGAGGCCGGACGGGCCGCGTGTGTGCGACTGGTCGTACGCAAGGCACTTCTTCAACCCGTCGACGGCCTGCCCGAAGGTGATCCCGTCGAGGAGCTGTTCCTCCGTGGCCGGCCGCGCGGGCCTCGCCGGCGACGCGGACGGCGTCGCTGATGTCCGCGGTGTGGCGCTGACCGACGGTGTCGATGCCACCGTGTTCCCACCTGCATCCCCGTCGGCCAGCGCGTACGCCCCCACGGGCATCGCCGCCAGCGTCACCAGGGCCGCCCCGGTCGCCGCCACCCGGTGTCGCCGCTCGATCGTGCCCCGGCGGCGGATCACCGGATACGGCACCGGCGCGGGCCGGATCGTGTTCGCGTCCTCGGCGAGCAGCTCGCGCAGCTGCTCCTCGAAGTCCCCGCTGGTTCCCGTCCCCTGCGGCTTCTGTTCCTCGTTCACCTGCTGCCTTCCTGCCCGGACGACACTCGGCTGCGGACAGGTTCGTCCACGACCTGCGCGAGCCCCGGATACGTACGCAACTTCGCCAGCGCCTTGGACGCCTGGCTCTTGACCGTGCCGGGCGAGCAGCCGAGCACCTCGGCGACCTCGGCCTCGGACAGGTCCTCCCAGTAGCGCATGACGATCACCGCCCGCTGCTTTGGCGGCAGTCCGGCCAGCGCCGCGAGCAGGACGCTGCGCTCGTCGGCCCACGAGACGGCCTCGTCGCGCCCGGCCACCTCCGGCGGCGCCGCGGTCAGAGCCTCCGTAACCCGCCGCTTGCGGAACCGGTCGTTGTTGCAGTTGACCAGTATCCGCCGGACGTACGCCTCCGGTTTGTCGCTGCGCGAGACGCGCCGCCATGAGCGGTACGCCTTGGCCAGCGCCGTCTGAGTCAGGTCTTCGGCGTAGTGCACGTCGCCCGTGAGCAGATACGCGGTCCGTACGAGATGGGACCACCGCGCTCTGACGAATTCTTGGAACTCGGCCTCTTTTTTGGCCTGCATCAAGCACCCTCCCTCGCCCTCCAGACCACAGTTTCGGCGGATTCGGTTGCCCGGGAACCGGTGCCTCGTCGGTCAGGTGAGCGGGGCCACTGACAACCATCAGCCGGGGCCGAAATGTCAAGCATCTCCGGGGACCGGACACAACCACCGGTGGCCGCGTCACCTCGGACACCTGGCCCGCCATCGGATGTACGGCCAGGAGCCCAAGGGCAGCTGACCGCACCTACACCGGCCCGGCCGTGCATCAGGCACCGCCGGACCTCGACCCAGCCATGGAAACAGAGCTGTTCTAAACATGCTCAAATCGGCGCTCAGCGTGTCGACCTGGGGTGCACAGGGGGCAACATGAGTGTTCGAGCACGCAGAAGATGGCGCACGTTGGGGAGGGCCGTCGCGCTTGTAGTAGCTACCGGTGGGTGCGGGGCGCTCCGCTGTCCCACGCTGCCGACCGTCCATGACGCTTCAACCAGCGAACTAACGGGAGACTGCTGGAAAGGGCCCGACGGTGCCCAGGTGGACCTGGACCAGGGCGGTCGGACGCAGGTCCGAGAACTTGGGACGAAGACTGGGGCTTCGACGACGGCTGGGGCCTCTCCTGCCCCGGGCCCTGGCAACTGATCGAGGGGGCAACGGAGAGACCATCGGCGGTGCCCCAGCGGTCCAGATCGCCATCACCAAGGTGACAGGACAAATCCAGCGCACCCCCAGATCCATCGACGGATGGACGACGACGCCACAGGCGCCGTTCTCCGAGTACACCTGGGAGTTCGGAATGGAGCGGACAGGCAAGTAGAAGCTTGGGGATGGCAGGGGAAGGTGCGTTGGGTGGCTCGGCGATGCGGGTCGCGCGCCTCCGTGGTAGCTGCCTCCCGCCGCGATCTCACGCCCCTCCGAGCCACCTGTGCTTCGGCGGCCCACTGGCCCGGAGGGAAACCCAAATCGCGCTGACCGAGCTGGTACGCCGCCTCGACCGGCCCAGGCTCGCCGACCCGCCACCGTACCGGCGCAGCCCCGTTCTGCGCGGGCCGATCCATCTGCACATCGAGCAGGGCGACGGTTAGCGCGACGATCTCACGTGGCGAGGATGCTGATGCCGTCGCCCAGGAGCTTGAGGCCGAGCACGAAGAACAGGACGGCCAGGACGGCGACGTTGTGCTGCGCGGCCCAGTCTCGCCAGTTGCCGAGGATGCTTCTAGCACGTTCGCCCATGGCCAGGTAGACGGCGAGTGGTGCGAGCACTCCGAGGGAGGCGATGACCACGAAGATCGCGAGCGTTCCGATCTGCTGTGGCACGGGGAGCCCGGCAGAGCTGATCGAGGCGCCCGCGGCGATGGTCAGGGGCGCGTTTTTGAGATTGGCCGCCGAAAGCAACAGCCCTAGACCGAGGATCTTGACGGGGGTGAAGCGGTCGATCGCTGCCATCCACTTCGGGAGCTGCGCCTGGGAGGCGTCTTTGGGTCGGCGCCGCCATTGACGGGCGCCGAAGAACGGAGAGCTGCTCCACCCCGCCAATGTCGGACGGCGCTTCGTCGATCTGGTACGAGGAGATCGGCCCCCGCCGATCCGTCTCCACGACCTCCGTCACGGCGCCGCAACCCCCGCTCACGCGGCTGGCGCCGATCTCAAGGATTCCAGGAGATGCTCGGCCACTCCTCGATCACCATCACGTCGGACACGTACACGAGCCTGCTCCCCGAAGCGGACAGCGCGCTAAACGCCGGAGCCGGCCATGGCTCGCGAGGAAGCCGAAGCCCTGCGGGCGCCCGGGCGAAGACGCCGTCGGTTGTCGCCCGGGCGGCGGCGAACCCCGCCGCCGGGTCGCTGCTCCTGGAGAACGTGGGACCGGGACAGTAACGAGGGTGCCGATGACCGTGGTCGTGTGCCGGAGATGATGTGTCCGGTGTCTGGGGCCCGCGAGGGACAGTACGCTGATTCCGGCGGGATCGGGCCCGCCCGACGGATGTCCGGGAGGAGCGTCATGACTGCCGAGACGGTGGCCCCCGCGTGGATGCATGAGCAGATCACGGCGGAGCAGTACGACTCCTGGTCCGCGGAGCAGTGTGCGGGGATCGAGATCGTGGACGGGATGGTCATCGTGAGTCCCAGTGCGTCCAAGCGGCACAACCGCCTCGCCCGGATCCTGGCGAACGCGCTGGATGCCGCGGCCGGACCGGACTGGAACGCCGACACGGACTTCGACGTCCGCCTCCAGGACGTGCCGCTCACCAACCGCCGCCCGGACGTCGTCGTCTACCGCGCGGACACCATCGACGTCACACCCACCCGCCCCGAGCACGTGCTGCTGGTGGCCGAGGTCGTCTCGCCGGGGTCGGAGACCACTGACCGGATTGTGAAGGTGGACCAGTACGCCAAGGCCGGTATCGCCTTCTACTGGCGGATCGAGCAGGCCGCCACCGGTGTCCCGCTGATCTACACCTATGTCCTCGACCCGGCGACCAGGAGCTACCGGACCGGCGACATGTTCACCGGTGTCGTCAAAGTTTCCGCTCCTTTCACCGTGAAGATCGACCTCGGCCGGCTCTGACCTCGCGCTCAAGCATCACCAGCGCGAGCTTCCGCGCGTGAGCGATGCGTGAGCGGACGGTCCGGCACGGGACATCATGAGGAGGATCGGCCGGTCTGCCTCGCGACGCCGACCAGGAAAGACAGCACCACGCAGCAGCACCGGGCACCACCCGGCAGAGATCCGATCCCACTCCTAAAGCGGGTGTCGCAGGTTCGAATCCTGCCGGGGGCACCAGGCAAAAGGCCCCGGACCGATCATGGTCCGGGGCCTTTGACATCAGCTTCTGACATCAACGGGGCGGTCACTCACGGCCTGGGCGCCTCTTGAGCAGCCGGTCCATGTGGCTGATGGCCTCGCGCTGCGTGTCGTGGACGACGTGCGTATAGACGTCCATGGTGATGCTGATCTGGCTGTGCCCGAGGATCTCCATCACGACGCGGGGCGCGACCCCGGCCGCGGTGAGGAGCGTCGCGCAGCCGTGACGGGCATCGTGCAGCCGGACGACGCGGAGGCCGGCGGAGTCGGCGACGCGGGTGAAGGATCGGTACACGTTGCGCGGCTCGACCGGGCGACCGGTGCGGGTGGTGAAGACGTGGCCGTTCTCGTCCCAGGACTCCCCCGCACGCTGCTTCGCGGCCGCCTGGCGCATCCGATGCCAGCGCAGCGGCGGGATGCACATCGCCGGGAGCGGCAGGGCACGGCGGCGGTTCTTGGTCTCGTCGTCGTAGAGGACTCCGCGCCGCCGCTGGGTCTGCTGCCGGACGTAGATCACGCGGTTGTCCACGTCGACATCGGTCCAGCGGAGACCGACGATCTCGCCTCGGCGGAGGCCCATGGCGATGGCGAGCACGAAGGCCGCGTACAACGGGTCCTTTGCGGGCTGCGGCAAGAAAGTCCAGGGTCTCGTCGAGTGTCCAGGGGCTCAGCTCCCGGGACTTGGCACGCGGCACGGATACGTGGCGCAGTCCATGTTCGAGACGAGCACACCACTTCGACGCAACTGAAACGAATGGTAAGAGACTTGGACGGCATATCAAATGCAGGCGCCTCCAGTGCGCACCAGCAGAACACGGCCGTAGGTGGCTTGAGGCCTCGTACGTCCCTACTCATGTCGCTGGTGCTCGCGCTGCTACTGGGCGCGCTGTCGGTGCTGGTGATGTTTCCGGCGGCCCAGCATCTACGCTCCCTTCAAGACGGCGAGCGGGCTCATGCGACGTTGCATACGAGCGGCGCGTGCATGTTGGGTCATTGCCAGGTCAAGTTCGAGGTGGCTGGGCGAACCGTGGTGGCGGATCTGCCGGTAGGCAGCGGCGGAGGTAAGAACTCTGTCGGCACTCGACTAACCGTCCGATACCAGGCGGACGATCCACAGGTAGTCGCCCGTGAAGACGATGTCGGGGGCGGCGGGGCAGCCCTGCTGACGGTGATTTCGGGCGGGGGCGCCCTGCTCTTCCTGGCAATATCAGTCGTGGCGGCGATCTTCGTGGCGCGGCAGCGGCGCTCGAACTCCATGCCTGGCCGGACACTTCAGGATGGGCAGCGGCACGGCGGTGACTAGGGCGGCACCGCGTCGTACCTCGCCCGGCGGACCTGGGCTATCTGTGGACAGATTGCCACCAACCCACACTTCGCAAGGCCGAGTCTGCACTGTCACGCAGGGCAGACTCCGCCTCCGGAGCTGAGTGCCATCGTCTGACCGGGGCCGCTGACATCTACGCCTGACATCAACGAGGACGGACGAATACGGATCGCGGCGGTGCCCCACGGAGTGGGCGCACCGCTCATGCCGCGGCGGTCCCACGGCGAGCCGGTAGCTCGATCGAACTCCTAAAGCGGGTGTCGCAGGTTCGAATCCTGCCGGGGGCACAAGCGTGACCAGGGGGAACGCCTCGGGCCGGGATGGTCCGGGGCGTTTTGACGGCAACCACCCTCAAACGGCAACCAGGCGACCGCTACACGATGCGGGTTGACTGACACCCGAAATCTTCGGCACCGAGGGCCCCGCGTGGACCGTTCTGAAACCTTTGGAGCTGCAGGCGCAGCGGGACCAAGCCGGGACTCGTCACCACAGGGAGGGCAGCGGCCAGTTCTCAAATGGCCGTAAGCAGGGAGCGCCAAAAGACTGAGCCGCACTAGACACGACGCCGATCACCCAGCGTCGAGCGGACGGGGTGGATAACTAGGTTTTCCATGCAATCAGATGAGTCGCCCGTCCTCATACCGTGGCCTCGAAACATACCTGGTGTGCCGGAGGCGCGGGGAGGTCCCGACAGCCCCTGCCCGCCGGTGGGGGCTGCCTCGGACGAAGCCGCCACCAGGCGGCCGAACGGGTCGGCTCACCGACCGGTTCGGAGGATGGATGCACGTATCCCGTGCCTTGCGTTCGATCGTTGCCGCCGTCTCAGTGGGAGCGGCCCTGGTGGCCTCCCCGTCCTGGTCCGCCACGCCCGCCGTCAGAGCCGTACTCAAGCCGGCCGTTCACGCGCACGCTTCTCGGTCCCCTGACTCCGGCCCCGCGGTGCACCACGACACCTCGCCACCGCTGCGTGAGCTGTGGCAAGGATCCAGACAGCTCCGGCGCGCCCCCCACGTCACGTCCCCCAGAAAGGTGCCGCACCCGTCCCTCGCCAAGGCCACAGGTCCCGATCGGGTGGTGCAGAACCACAGCGGCAACCGGGGCCAGATCCGGTTGGGCGTCAGTTTCGAGGGCATCCGGGAAGGCGGGGGCGTCCCACCTGACCCCAACGCCTCGGTAGGCTCCCGCCAGATCGTGGAGATCACCAACTTCGAACTCGCGGTGTACTCCAAATCCGGTGCCACGCTACTGGGGCCGCTGACGACCCAAACCCTGTTCAGCGGGTTCGGCGGACCGTGCGAGACCGCTCAGAGCGACTTCCTCGGGGACCCCGAAGTCCGCTGGGACTCCCTGGCTCACCGCTGGATCATCAACCAGTTCGCCAGCGACGACGGAACCACCACGAATCGACTGTGCGTGGGCGTCTCCCGCACCGCGGACGCCACCGGCGAGTACTACCGCTACGACTTCGGGTATCGGAACCTCCCCGACCACCCGAAGTTCGCGGTGTGGCCGGACGCCTACTACGTGGCGGCCACCGCCGCCGGGGCGCTCTTCGAGGTGTGCGCCTGGGACCGGCACAGAATGCTGCGCGGAGCCGACGCCGACCAGCAGTGCTACACCGTCCCGGCATCGACCATCCCGCTCGGCTCGGACCTCGACGGCACGACCCCACCCCCGCGGGGCGCGCCCAACCTGCTGATCAACCTCGGCCCCACCAACGACAGCCTGCAGTACTGGCGGTTCCACGTCGACTGGACAGACCAGGCCCGCACCACCTTCACGGGCCCAAAGAAGCTCAAAGTGGCCCCCTACATCCGAGCGTGTGAGAGTACCGATCCCACCCAGTGCGTCCCTCAAGCCGGCACCACCCAGAAACTGGACTCGCTCTCCTACTCTCCCATGTACCGGTTCGCCTACCGCAACTTCGGCGACCACCAGTCCCTGGTCTTCAACCAGGCGGTCGATGCCCGCGGCGGCGTCGGCGTGCGCTGGTACGAACTGCGGCTGCACCACGGCCGACCGGTCGTCCACCAGCAGAGCACCTACGCTCCGGGGCCCACGTACCGATGGATGGGCTCCGCCGCCCAGAACAAGATGGGCGACATCGCCCTGGGATACTCACAGTCGTCCTCCCAGACCCATCCCTCGATCCGCGTCACCGGACGCTTGGCACACGACCCGCGGAACCTGATGACGTTCCACGAAACCACCGTGTGGACCGGCGCAGGCTCCCAGACCGGGAGCAACCGCTGGGGTGACTACACCTCCATGGCGATCGACCCGGTGGACAACTGTACGTTCTGGTACACCAACCAGTACCAACCGGCCGATGGCACCGGAAACTGGAACACCCGTATCGCCTCCTTCCAGCTCTCCGACTGCAACACCCACCGTCAACACGGCTACCACCGCCACAGGTGACACCCCCGGCCGACGGCGCACCGCCGTCCACCCCGGACCGCCCTGCAAGCCGGGGACTGCGGCACCGCAGTCCCCGGCCCGTGGCGTCTTCGCCCAGCTCAAGCAGATTCGCCACCAGCTACTGAGACAGCGGGGAGCCGCGGCGGCCACCGCAGAAGCGTGCCCTGACGTGATCCCGGCGTGACCGAATACACGATCAATACCGCCAGTGGCAACGACTGGCCCGCCATACCTGGTGATCTTGAGGATGCCCTCCACCCTCGATCGCCACCGCCTGGAGGAAGCGGACATCTTCCACGTCATGGCGACCCGCCGCAACGACACCGTCGTCACCCGCCGACGCATGGACCACCGCATCAACGAACTCATCGCCGCCCTGCCCCGGCAGAAATGGAAGCGCCGCTCCTGCGGAGACGGTGCCCACGGCCGGCGGATCTACGACTGGGCCCGGGCCGAAGTCCGTCCCTTCCACCGGCCGGACCGACAGCACTGGGTCCTGGCCCGCCGCAGCCTCACCGCCCCGCACGAGATCGCCTACTACATCGCCTACGCGCCCGCCGGGACCACTCTTGACCAGCTCATCGGTGTCGCGGGCACCCGCTGGGCAATCGAGGAAACGTTCCAGACGGCCAAGGGCGAATGCGGTCTCGCCCACTACCAGGTGCGGCGCTACGAAGGCTGGTACCGGCACATCACCCTCGCCATGGCCGCCCACGCCTACCTCACCGCCCAACGGGCCGACGAACTCGCAAAGGGGGATGCAGAAACGGATCAGCCGCACTCGTCCCACTCAGCGTGCCCGAACTCCGTCGCCTGATCAACCGCCTCGCCCTGCCCACCCACCACACCATCGAGTCCGTCCTGCACTGGTCCCACTGGCGCCGCCGACGACAACACCAAGCCCGCCACAGCCACTACAAACGACGCGGCCACAGCCCATAGAACTGCGGCACCGTCACCTCAAACGCAGTTGCAGTACTAGGCGCCGACCGGGTCGGTACGGGCACGCCCTGGTCGACCTTGTCGAGCAGTTCACGGCACTTGGCGTCACACTCGGCCCAGGTCCTACCGCAGGCGAACTTGCGGGCACGGGGCAGTTCAGCCGCCCAAAAGGCCCCCAGAAGACCCGAGCTTCCCAAGCTGAGAGCGCAAGTTCGATTCTCGTCACCCGCTCCATCTGAAACCCCCAGGTCAGAGACCCGGGGGTTCTTTTTTGTCTAGACCGGTAGGCAGTGCGCGCACCACGAGCGCACCATTAGCTCGCCGAAGGCTCCTCCTTGTGTCGACGTCGCCCAGACCCGAGCCGACGACGTGGTCGGGAAGGATGACGACGTAGGTGCTGAAAAACAGCACGCAGGCCGACGCTGTAGCAATGGCGCCGCTTGCGAACGCCCGCTGATCTCTTCGCACTTCGGATGCCTTATCCTCCACTGGCGAGCGGTGCCGGGGGGCACCGCTGAGGGTCTCTCAGGGGGGAGTCACCGTGCTCGTACTGTCATGCCTACTCGTTCTCGCCGCCGTGGTGATGTATTTCGTCGGCCGTGCCCAAAGCTCGTCCCGGCTTCGACTGGGTGCCGGCGTCGCACTGCTCGGCAGCGTGTTCTGTGGCATCGCCAGCACTGTGTACGTGGTCAGCGCCTACGAGGTCGGCGTGCCGGTGACGTTCGGCAAGGTGGGTGCGCCGATGACGTCCGGGATGCATCTGAAGGCGCCGTTCACCGATGTCACGCCGTTCTCGACCCGTCCGGTCGACCTCAACCTCACCGACAAGGACGTCGTCGAGGTGCGGTCTTCCCAGGGGGGTGTGATGTACGTGGAGGTGACCGTGAAGTGGGCGGTCGTACCGGACAAGGCGGGGGAGCTGTATCGGCTGGCAGGGAGCGAGGACGCCATTCAGCAGCGACTGGTCTTCCCGGACAGCCGGGAGATCGTCCGGAACGTCTTCGCCCACTACACCAGCGAGCAGGGATACGCCTCGGCCCGAGAAAAGATCAACGCGGAGATCGACGCGTTGATCAAGGAGCGACTCGCGCCCCGCGGCATCGACATCACCGCCGTGAACCTGCGCAACGTCAAGCCTTCGGACGCCCTCCAGAAGCAGATCGACCGCAAGATCCAGCAAAAGGAGGCCACCGAGCGGGCCGCCGAGGCAACCCGCACGGCGGAAGAGGAGGCCAAGCGCCGCAAGATCGAGGCCGAGGGCACCGCCCGCGCCAACAAGATCCTCAACGACTCTCTGACCGACAAGGTTCTGATGAACCAGTGCATCGACGCGTACAGGGAAGCGGCCAAGGAGAACCCGGTCTACGCCGTGCCCTGCGGCTCCGGCAACGGCACCCCGGTCATCGTGGACGGCAGCAGCCGGAAGTGATTCCCCTTGTCGGCTGAGCCAGCGCATCGTGCTCGGCCCGCACAGGCACGCCCGGTGAACCTGCTCCCGGGCCCAGCCAAAGCCGAGATAGTCCTGGGTGGCGTCAAGCAGTCTGCGGTCCGCGTGGGCAGCGGCAAGCGGGATGGCCTTCGGCAAGGTCGGTGAAGCCACCCTGACTCAGTGGATGACGGACGATGCCCGAGTGTGCCGGGTCGAGCAGGACGAGCCCAGGGACCTGGAGTCACAGCTCATCTTTCGACTCGACCTACCACTGAACCCCAACCAGAACCGCCACAACGCGTTCCGCAGCCGCCTAAAGGAGCCGCGGGCCCAAGCGCGCCAGCGAGCGCGGGAGTTGCCGGTCGGCGCGTAGAGGGTCGGACCGGGCGGGGTAGAAGTCTGGGCCGTCTCTGGGCCGTCCGAGCTCGCTCAACGGTAGCCAGGGACGACCAACGACGACCACCAGGCGCCCAGGCGCACCGCTCCTGAACAGCGAAAACGCAGGTTACCAAGATCCCCGACAAGACCCGGGGCAAGAAGACGCAGCTTTCGTGATCACGCCCCTGATCTGTGCTTTCGGTGCGGATCAGGGGCATTTTCACGGTCTGGGACCTCCCTGGAGCCTCAGCCCGTGTGATCTTGCGGGCGGAGAGCCTGCCCGAGAGCCTTCGGGCCCGCTTCTGCTTGGCATGAGGTGCGCGTACACCTTCAGCGTCAGCCCCGGATCGGAGTGCCCGAGGTACTCCGCGAGGGCCGCGACCTACGGCCGCGCAAGCCTTGGCAGCTCGCTGCGCTCGGCGCGACGGCGTTCGGGAGCTCCCGCCCGACGCGTGCTTCCGGGCCGACTCGGACCTGGCGTGCCCAACGGGTCGGCACAGTCCCTGCGACTCTCCCGGCTACGCTCGCGCGGGAGCGCCCCGCGGCGCGTGGCCGCGGGGCGCCTTGTGGGGTTTAGGGGCGCCTTGCGGGGTTCAGTCGACCCTCTGCCCGTCGTGCATACCGCCCTTGCAGAGGTTGTCCGCCAGATCGGGCGTTCCGCCGCCCTGCTTGCACTCAGAAGGGGTGACGTAAGATGCGGCACCCTGTGCGGCGGCGGTGGCTGTGGCGGCGCCTGTGAGGCCCAGTCCGGCGAGGGCTGCCGTGGCGATGACGGCGGCGAGGATTCGTCGAATGCGCATTGGGTTCCCCTTTCACGGATTACCTCGGTTGGGGCACTAGCCAGCTTGATCTCCACCCATGGGGGTGGCACGTCATGTGGCGCCATTCGGGTGACAGTGCTGTCGGGTGCGGGGTCGGTGACACGCCCCGTCGGACAGGCCCTAGTCGCAATGCCGTTCGGTTAGCCGTCTGGTGGGCTTGGCAAGGGGTTGTGCTCGATCTGGATGGTGGTCCTGTGGGTTCGGTGGTCGGTGTCGCGGCCGACGGCGCGGTACTTGGAGTTGATCGC
>NZ_JBVKBV010000049.1:0-18211 GCF_055635345.1 Streptomyces sp. NPDC111516
AGCCCACAGGGGCTTGCTTGAGCCCGGTGCGTTCAACGGCGCACGCCGGGTTCTGAGGGGGCGGCGGCGCAGCAATGCGCCGCCGCTACCCGACCCACGATCCGCCCCGAGGGCATCGCCGAGCAGCTGCGGCTGCACCCGACGGTGAAAGCCGAGGTCGCCGAGGGCTACCGCGGTCTGGCCAACGAGTTTCGAGATCACAGCACCCCCGAGAAAGTTGAAGGACCTCGACAACGCGCCGGTGACCGAGCGGTATGGATGGTGCGAGATGCGACGTCGGCAGTCCTTCCGCCGGATCTGCGTCGAGCATGCCAACGCCGAACACGGGCAGTGGCAGCCGCTCCAGCGGTACACCGGACGCCGCGAGGACTACGGCGACACGCACCGGGCGATCGCCGGCCTGGTCTCCGACCGTGCCGCCAGGCGTGCCACCCGGCGTAGGCCGAGCACCGAACCCGTGCCCGTCAGCACGACGGCCTGCTGAATCAGCCATCAGCCGAACGCCCAGGCCAGCACGCTCCAACATCAATCGCGGGGCAGCCCGTTACTGACCCACGCTCCTGGCGAAGACCGCCAGCGGCCTTCTCTCCACCTGGGGAGAAGGGCGCCCCGGGCGGGCCGCATGCGTAGAGGCCGATGGCGGCCACGAGGGAGACGCCTACCGAGCCGCCCACGAACTCCTGGCGTCGAAGCTCGCACTCGGCCGCGAACGGCGCCGAGGCGAGGGCGCCCTCTCGGACGTTCATGAAGAAGCCTGGCACAGGGGTATGACAACGGTCGCCGCGCCGGGCCGCCCGCCAGGACGCGCGCCCGCAGCGCACGAGCCGCAGGCCTGGTGGGGCCCAGGGCAGGAACTCGCCCCCTGTCCTTGCGGGCCGGCCCGTCAGGGGCTGGCCCCGTCGAATCCGTGGCGCAGCGGCTCGTCCTTCGCCCGGAGGTCGAGTCGGTGGACGTACAGCGCATCGGCGAGCATGCCTTCCGGCATCGACGTCGCACGGCCAGGTGATCCGAACCACCGCGGGCCGGCTCGTGACCCGCATACGCAGCCCGTGTGCGCGGACGCGGGGCGTCCCGTCGGCACGAGGTCGAACTGGAGCAGGCGCCGCAGCGCCGCCTCGGCCGGCCCGGAGTCGAAGGCGGGTCTGTCGCGGGAGACGACTGCCGCGTCACCGGCAGGGGGCTCATTGCCGTGACGGAACTCGGCACGGTGACCAGTACGGCGAGAGCGGACGTACAGGCGACGATCCAGGATCTGAGGCTTCTCAAGGGTGACCTCGTCCGACGAAGGGATACGGGGCTTGCCCGGAACACGGTGCGGCACCGGGCCCTCCACGGGAACCGGCGGAGCCGACGCGGATGCGCACCGACCGCCTCGTGCCAGGGCGGCGCACCGGCACCGGCAGCACGGCGCGAGCATCGAAATCCATGAGGCTCAGCCATAGAAGAATGCGCTTTTATGACCCCCTGTGCAGGCCGCAGGATGGCTGCGAGCCGGCTTCCGGGGAGGAACGCATGACGTCAGCCATCGAATCGGGCCTGCTGCCCGGCACGTCCGAAATCCGTCCGGAAGGGCTGGCCGTCGGTGGCGTCCTGCTCACCGAACTGGCACGGCGTTTCGGAACACCCCTCTTCGTGTACGACGAGGAGCATCTGCGTCGGCGCTGCCGGGACGCGGTCGCCGCCTTCGGCCGGGACAACGTCGCCTACGCCTCCAAGGCGTTTCTGTGCACGGCCATGGCCCGGCTGGCCCACGAAGAGGGGCTGTTGCTCGATGTCGCCTCCGGTGGCGAGCTGCGGGTCGCGCTGCACGCCGGGGTGCCAGCCGATCGGATCGTCCTGCACGGCAACAACAAGGACGTGGCGGAGCTGCGCACGGCCATGTCCGCCCGGGTGCGGCACCTGGTGGTCGACAGCTTCGACGAGATGGACCGCATCGAGCGCCTGCACGCCGAGGAACACCTGCCGCCTGCCCGGATCCAGCTGCGGGTGGCGCCCGGAGTGGCCGCCGGCGCGCACGAGGCGATCCGGACCGGTGGCAACGACTCGAAGTTCGGCTTCGGCCTCGCCGGCGGAACCGCGGCGGCCGCCGTGCGCCGGGCCGTCGGTTCCCCGGCGATGATCCTGGAAGGCGTCCACGCGCATGTGGGCTCGCAGGTGCTGGACACGGCAGAACTCGCGGCCGGCGCCGCGGCCGTCGCCCGGTTCGCCGCCGACACTCGGATGCACCGGCTCACGGTCGGCGGCGGCCTCGGCGTCGCGTACGAGGCGGGACAGACCGCACCGTCGTTCGCCGAATGGGCGGCCCGGGTGCGGACCGCGGTACGCGACGCGGGCTGGGGCTCCTCGGTGACCGTGGAGCCCGGCCGTTCCATCGCCGCCCGCGCCGGGCTGACCCTCTACCGGGTGGGCACGATCAAGCGGATCGGGGGCGTGCGGACGTACGTCGGCGTGGACGGCGGGATGAGCGACAACCTGCGCCCCGCCCTGTACGGCAGCCGCTACGAGGTGTTCCTGCCGCGCAGCCCGCGCGCCCCCCGGCCCATGCGGGCACGGCTGGTCGGTAAGCACTGCGAGAGCGGTGATGTGATCGTCGACGCCGCCGCCCTGCCCGCCGACGTCGCGGTGGACGACCTCCTGGCCACGCCGGTCACCGGCGCCTACGGATACGCCATGGCCTCCAACTACAACAAGCTGCCGCGCCCCGCCGTCGTCTTCGTACGCGACGGCCGCGCCCGCACCGTGGTGCGCCGGGAGACCGAGGAGGACCTGCTGCGCCTGGACGTGGACGAGCCCGCCGGGTTCCCGGAGCCGACGGAGACGGTACGGTCCGGTGCCGGAGCGGCGCAGCGCGTCGGCACGGCCTAACCTGACTCGATGTTGAACAGTGCCCGACTGCTCGTCCTGCTGGAGATAGCCCGTACCGGCACCATCGTGGCCGCGGCCCAGGCGCTGCATCTGAGCCCCTCCGCGATCTCGCATCAGCTCGCCCGGCTGGAGCAGGAGCTCGGAGTGGCGTTGGTGGAACGTCAGCCGCAGAGCCTGCGGCTGACCGCGGCCGGGGTGCGACTGGCCGAGCACGCGCAGGCGGTCGCCGACCTGATGGCCGTGGCCCAGGACGACCTGCGGGCGCACTCCGAGGGCGAGGCCGGGGTCCTGCGGCTGGGCTTCTTCGCGTCCTCGGGCCTGGAGCTGCTGCCCCGGGCCCTGTCGGTGTTCGCGGCGAACCGGCCCCAGGTCGAGCTGGAACTGATCCTCGGGCAGCCGCACGAGCTGGTGCCCGACCTGGAGGCGGGCCGGCTCGACGCCGTGGTCGTCTTCGAACATCCGCTTGACCCCTGGTGCCGGCAGGCGACCGTGGACGTGGAGATGTTCTTCGACGAGCCGCAGCTGGTGGTCCTCCCCCTGCGGCACCGCCTCGGGCGGCACGCCGCGGTCCGGCTCGCCGCCCTGGAGGGGGAGAGCTGGATCGGTACGCACGGCGGCCACACCGGCGAACCGGTTCTGGAACGCGCGTGCGCGGCAGAGGGCTTCCGCCCCCGGGTCCGCTGCCGCAGTGATCATTACCAAGTCACGATCAACCTGGCTCGCGCGGGCATGGGCATCGCACTCGTCCCGGCCCTCGGGCTCGGCGACACCACCGGCGTGCATGTCTGCCGACTGGACCACCCCCGACTGCGCCGGCGCATCGGCGTCGCCACCCGGCCCACCAACCGCAACCCGCTGCTGCGGATCTTCCTCGCGAACCTGCGCTCGGCCGCCGAGGAGATCCGGTCGCTGCTGGAGGTGCAGTGGGCGTGACCGGCGCACCGGTCACGCCTCCCAAGGGCCGGTGTACGTGCCTCAGTCGGCGGTCCGGCGCCCGGCACAGGCCGCGAGGGTCCGCCCCACGTCCCGAATGGCATGCACGGCGGCCCGCTCGGTGCTCGGGCCCAGTGCCGTGTCCCAGAGCGCCACCACCGCGTATGCCAGTCGGCGCCTGCCGACGATGACACCGGCATCGGCACGGACTCCGGTGTCGGTGCCGGTCTTGTTGGCCACCAGAAGCCCGTCGCGCAGCCGCTCGGGAAAGCCCGGGGCGTACGGGTCGTGGTCGACCAGTGCGGGGACCAGGCCGTGGTCGGTGTTGGCACGCATCCAGCGCAGCAGCCGGGCGGAGGCCGCCGGGCAGCTCATGGTGCCGCGCACCGCGTGGGTCACCAGCCGCGCCAGGTCCCGAGCGGTACCGGTGGCGAAGACGGGCGGCACGTCCGGGCCCCGGACGTCGCGGACCTTGTCGTGCAGCGTGAGGTGATCGAGCCCGAGTTTCCGTGCGAGCCGGGCCGTGGACTCGCGCCCCACGAGGCGCAACAGTGCGTTGGTCGCGGTGTTGTCGCTCACCGAGGCCGTCAGCCAGGCCAGATCCTCGACGGTCCAGCCGCGCCCGCTCAGCCGGCGCAGCAGACCGGTACCCTCCGCCAAGTCCTCGTCGAGGACCTCCACTACACGGTCGGCGGGCATTTCCCCGGTGTCCAGCCGGTGCGCGACCTCGGCGAGCAGCAGCAGCTTCGAGGCGGACGCCACCGGCAGCACGGTGTGCTCGTCCACCCCCACCGTGCCGCCGCCGTCGATGTCGACGGCGGCGACGGCCAGGGTGAGCGGCAGCGCGGCCGAGCGCCGTGCCGCCGCGGCCACTTGGGCCAGACTCATCGGATTCTCACCACTTCTCCCGCCCGCGCCGAGGTCGGGCGGCCGTCTCTTGCCGCGACCCGCCCCGACACCACGACGGTATCGATGCCTTCGGGTGCCAGCAGGGGGCGGTCGAAGTCGGCGGTGTCGCGCACCGACGCCGGGTCGAGTACGACCAGATCGGCGACGGCGCCGTCGCGGACCTCGCCGCGGCCGGTGAGGCCGAACCGCCCTGCGGGCAGTCCGGTCATCTTGTGCACCGCACTCTCCAGCGGGAGCAGTTGCTCGTCGCGGGTGTAGCGGCCGAGCACCCGGGCGAAACTTCCCGCCCAACGCGGATGCGGCCGACCGGGTTTGGGGACGCCGTCCGAGCCGATCATCGACAGCGGGCTGGCGAGGACCCGGCGGACGTCGTCCTCGCGCATGGAATGGCTGATGATGGTCACTTCGCCCTGCTCGGCCAGCAGGAGATCGCACGCCTGGTCGACCGGATGGATGCCGCGCTCGGCTGCGAGGTCGGCGATGGTGCGCCCCTCGGCCTCGGGATGCGTCTGCGCGGAGGCCACCGAGATGAGGTCCCAGCCGCCGTTTCTCACGGTGTTCTCCCACCCCTCGACGCCCTGAGCGATGTCCGTCCTGATCCGGTCGCGCGTCTCGGGGCGGCGCAGCCGTTCCAGCAGGGCGCCGACGCCGCCCTCACTCGCCCACGGGGGCAGCATGGCGTGCAGGACGGTGCTTCCCGCCGTGTACGGATAGACGTCGCACAGCACGTCCACGCCTTCGGCGCGGGCCCGTTCCAGCCGGGGCAGGGTACGCAGTGTGGCGCCCCACGCGTGCCGGCCCGCGGTCTTGTGGTGGGAGATCTGCAGCGGGGCGCCGGAGCGCACCGCGATCTCCAGGGCCTCCTCCAGGGCGGACTCCACCTGCGACATCTCGTCGCGCAGATGGGTGACGTAGGGCTTGCCGTGCCGGGCGGCGACCCCGGCCAGCGCGACGATCTCCTCGGTGTCGGCATAGGTGCCGGGAGGATAGATCAGCCCGGTGGACAGACCGGCCGCCCCCTGGGCCAGCGCCCGGTCCAGCAGCGCGCACATGGCGTCCAGTTCGTCGGGCCGGGGCGGCCGGGCCTCGAAGCCCATCACTCCGGCGCGCAGCGTGCCGTGGCCGACCAGCGAGGCGATGTGGGTGTGGCGCAGAGCGGGGTCCTGTCCGGCGGCGAACGTGTCGAAGTCCACGGCGGGCTGCACCGGTCCGAGCCCGAACGTCACCCTGAGATGCTCGGCGAGTTCCGGCAGCCGCCCGGGGAGCGAGGGGAACAGGCTGGTCCCGCAGTTGCCGCAGATCTCCGTGGTGACGCCCTGGAGCAGCGGGGCGAGGCGGAGGCCGTCGATCGGCTCCGTGGCACCGCCGGCTCCGTGCGGCGCCGCGAGGGCGTCGGAGTGCGTGTGCACGTCGATGAAGCCGGGTGCGACGACCCGCCCGGTCACGTCCAGGGTCTCGGCGGCGGTGGCAGGGGCGCCGGCGGGGAGCACGGTGATCCGTCCGTCCACCACCGCGATGTCCGCTTCCCGGGCGGGTGCGCCGGTTCCGTCCACGAGCGTGCCGCCGCGCAGCAGCAGATCGAGGGGGCGGCCCATCACAGCACCGTCGACAGGAAGGCCCGCGTGCGGTCGTGCCGCGGGTCGGTGAACAACAGGTCGGGGCTCCCGGCCTCGACGACGGCGCCCCGGTCCATGAACAGGACCCGGTCGGCGACCTCGCGGGCGAAGCCCATCTCGTGGGTGACCACGACCATCGTCATGCCGCTGCGGGCCAGGTCGCGCATGACGCCGAGTACCTCGCCCACGAGTTCGGGATCGAGGGCGGAGGTGGGTTCGTCGAAGAGCATGAGGGCGGGTTCCATCGCCAGTGCGCGGGCGATCGCCACGCGCTGCTGCTGCCCGCCGGACAACTGCCCCGGGTAGTGGTCCGCCCGGTCGGCGAGACCGACGTCGGCCAGGAGCTTGCGGGCCTGCTTCTCGGCCTGCGCACGGGGCCGTCCCTTGACGGCGACCGGACCCTCCATCACGTTCTGTACCGCTGTGCGGTGCGGGAACAGGTGGAACCGCTGGAACACCATGCCGATCCGTTCGCGTTGGCGCCGCACGTCCCGGGCGCGCCGCTCGCGCAGCACCCGGCCGGACGGGCCGTGCTGTTCGTAGCCGACCAGCTCACCGTCCATCCACACCCGCCCCGCGTCGATCCGCTCAAGGTGGTTGAAGCAGCGCAGCAGCGTGGACTTCCCGGATCCGGAGGGGCCGATGACACAGAGCACCTCACCGCTGCGGACGTCGAGGTCGATGCCCTTCAGCACCTCGGTGTCACCGAATCGTTTGCGGACCCCGCGGGCCCTGAGGATCACGTCGTTCATGCCGCTGCTCCCTTCTTGGCGCGTCCGGGCAGGAGATTGGCCAGGATCCTGCTCCGCAGTACGGGAGCGGTACCGGGGCTGTAGCGTCGCTCGACGGCGTGCTGGCCGATGCTGGCGATCGTGGTGAGCACGAGATACCAGATCGAGGCCACCAGGAGCAGTGCGACCACTTCGAAGTTGGCGAGATAGAGGTGCTGGGAGACGGTCATCAGATCGGCGCCGGCGATGACCGAGACCAGCGAGGTCGTCTTGAGCATGGAGATGAACTGGTTGCCGAACGGCGGGATGATGACCCGCATCGCCTGCGGGAGGATGATCCGGGACAGGATCTGACGGTTCGACATCCCGATGGAGGCTCCGGCCTCGCGCTGGCCGGGATCCACGCTCTGAATGCCGGCCCGCACGATCTCGGCCATGTAGGCGCCCTCGTTGATGGAGAGACCGAGGAGCGCGGCCACGAACCCGGTGATCACCTGGTTGGACTGCCAGCTGATGAGTTTGGGGCCGTCGAACGGGATTCCGATGCTGATCACGGGGAACAGCAGGGCCAGGTTGAACCAGAAGATGAGCTGGACCAGCAGCGGGGTGCCCCGGAAGAACCACGTGTAGGCACCGGCGGTGAGACGCAGGACGGGGCTGTCGGACAGCTGCATCACCGCGACGACGACCCCGATGGCGATGCCGAGAGCCATGGAGACGAGGGTGAGCTGAATGGTCACCCCGAGGCCCTTGAGGATCACGCCGTCGAACTGGTACTTGGCGACGATGTCCCAGTGCAGATTGGGATTGACGATGACGGTGTAGGCGAGCCACACCGCGAACAGAGCGGCGGCGAGGACCGCGAGCCAGCGCCCGGGACGCGGGCGTCCGGTCACCTGGAGGGAGAGGTCGTCCTCCTGCGGCGCCCCGTCGCGGGGGGCGGCATCCGGCGCCCCGCCGAGGGCGGCGCCGGGTATTTTCTGGCGGTTCATGTCTGTTCTCACTGCCCGTCGTTGACGGTGGCCTCGGGCACGGCGCTGTCGCCGACTTTCCAGGTGTCGAGGATCTTCTTGTAGTCGCCGTTGTCGATGAGTTCCTGCAGGGCCTTGCGGACGGCGTCGCGCAGTCCGCCCTGGCTCTTCGCGGACGCGATGCCCCAGGGGGCGGTGCCGTACTGCTCCGGCAGGACCTCGTAGGCGCTGCTCTTCTTGGTGAACATCTTGGCGACGGGATAGTCGACGATGGTCGCGACCGCGCGTCCGCTGTCCAGTTGCAGCAGCCCGGTCGGTGCGTCCTCGCTCTGCGAGATCCGCATCTTCTCCTGGCACTTGGCGTTCTGTTCCTCGCCGATGTGGAGGTTGGAGCTGCCCTTGGCGAGGACGACGGTCTTCCCGCAGAGGTCCGCGAGGGACTCGATGCCCTGCGGGTTGCCCTGCTTCGTCATGATGACGCCGCCGGTGCGGAAGTAGTCGACGAAGTCGACCGCCTGGCGCCGCTGTGCACTGTCGGTCATGGACGACATGACCAGGTCGAACCGTCCGGACTCCAGACCGGGGATCAGTCCGTCGAAGGCGGCATTGGTGAGTTCCAGCTTCAGCTTGAGCCGCTCGGCGACTGCCTTGGCCAGATCGGGGTCGACACCGGTGAGCCGGGTGGTGCCGGGCTCGTACATCTCCATCGGCGGGTAGCCGACCGCGGTGGCCACCCGGAGCACACCCTTCTGCCGGTACTGAGCGGGCAGCAGCTCGGCCGCGGTCCGGCCGGAGGCGGCCTGTGGCTCGGCTCCGGACGGGGCCTCGCCCTGACCGGAGCGCCCACAGGCGGTGGCCGCGAGGGCCACCACGGCCAGGGCTGCCAGACAGCGCAGAGAATGGGGACGATTCATCGGATTCTCCCTCACGGGGTGGCGGTGCGCCGATGCTGGCAGTCGCGCCCCGGTGAATGGAAGATGATGAAGCTATTCATGCCTGAGCATCGAAATCTGTACGGGTCCGCGTCCGACGGCTGAGCGAGGACCCTCAACGGGAATGCGACACCGCATGCGAAGCGAACCTGGGAAAGAGGACGCCAGGAGGCGTCGGGATCGTGTAAAGGGCGAGTTCCCGGAGGGTTACCGGCGGATCGCCGGTACGTGACCGCACCGCTGTGGGCTCCGTGGCGGGCGGGGGTTTAGGTTGGCGGGGAAAAGCCTTCGGGCAGCCGGACTCGCGATGGGGGCGAGCATGACCATGCTAAAAGGCGCCAACGTTCTGGTGGCGGCTCGTGCCGTGCGGGTCGAATTGGGGTGGCGCACCTCCCCGGGCTCGCCGGACGTGGATGGCTCGGCGCTCCTTCTCGTGTCGGGAAAGGTGCGCGGCGACGCCGACTTCGTTTTTTACAACCAGCCCTCCCACGCATCCGGCGCGGTACGCCACGAAGGCAAGCGAACCGCCGGTGACGTGGTGACGGACAGCCTCGCCGTCGACCTGGCGCGCGTCGAGCCGGCCATCGACCGCGTGGTCCTGGCCGCCTCCGCGGACGGGGGCACCTTCGGGCAGGTGACGGGGCTGTACGTACGGATCACGGACATGGCGGACGGCTCGGAGATCGCCCGCTTCGACAGCGCGGACGCGACGGTCGAGACCGCGTTCATTCTCGGCGAGCTCTACCGGCGCCAGGGCGCCTGGAAATTCCGTGCCGTCGGCCAGGGGTACGACACCGGTCTCGAAGGTCTCGCGACGGACTTCGGTATTTCCGTCGATGAACCACAGCGGCCCCAGCCGTATCAACAGCCCCCGTCGCCTCAACAGCCCCAGCACGGAACGCGGGTTGACCATCTGCCACCGCCCGCACCGCTGTTTCCGCCCGCACCTCCGGCCCCTTCCGTGCCTCCCGCCGCCCCGCCCGTCCGGCTCTCCAAGGTGACTCTCACCAAGGACGCGCCATCGGTCTCCCTCGCCAAACAGGGCGGCACTTCGGGAGCCCTCCGGGTCAATCTCAACTGGGAAGTGCGCAAACAGTTCAAGGGCTGGGGAAGCAAACTCGGCAGAGCGGTCGCCGACCACGCGGACCTCGATCTTGATCTCTGCGCCCTCTACGAACTCACCGACGGCCGCAAGGGAGTCGTACAGGCGCTCGGAAACGCGTTCGGCGCGCTCCGGCAGCCCCCATATATCCATCTCGACGGCGACGACCGCACCGGCGCCGTGGCCACCGGTGAGAACCTCACCGTCAACCTCGACCAGAAGGACAAGCTCCGCCGCGTCCTGATCTTCGTCACCATCTACGAAGGTGCCCGGAGTTTCGCCGATCTCCATGCCACCGTCACCCTCCAGCCGCAGCACGGCGCCCCGATCGACTTCTCGCTCGACGAATGCACCGTCCCGTCCACCGTCTGCGCGCTCGCGCTCCTCACCAACAACGGGGGAGGGGACCTCACGGTGCAGCGCGAGGCCCGCTATCTCGTACCCGAGCGAGGAGTGAGCCCGCAGCGCACCATCGACTACGCCTACGGATGGGGCATGAACTGGACACCCGGCCGTAAATGACCCCCCGGGGGTCCGGCTGTCACTGCGGTCATCGGCCCCCGCCGGCTCCGCTCACCGGTCCGGCGCGGCCTCGGGTCGGGCGTAGGTACGTCCCTTCCAGGCCGCGCCCCGCCCCCGGTGGTGCTGCACCGCCGAATCGACCGTCATCAGCAGATACAGCACAGCGGTGAACGGCAGCAGCGGCGCCAGCCACAGCGACTGCCGGTAGTAACCCAGCATCGGCATGTACGTCCCGGCCATCAACGCCCACGCCAACCCGCCGGCCCACGCCGCCACCGGAGCGCCGCCCAGCAGCCCCGCGACGAGCGTGACCGGAGGCGCGAGATAGACCAGCGCGAGCCCCAGCACCGTCCCGAGGAGCAGCGGCGCACTGTGCCGCAACTGGGCGTACGCGCTCCGCGACACCATCCGCCACAGATCCGCCAGGCGCGGATACGGCCGCACGCTGTCCACCCGCTCCGCGAGTCCCAGCCAGATCCGCCCGCCGCTGCGCTGCACCGCCCGCGCCAGCGAGACGTCGTCGATCACCGCCTGCCGGATCGACTCCGGCACCCGCGCCCGCTCCGCCGCCCCGGTCCGCAGGAGTACACATCCGCCCGCCGCAGCGGCTGTCCGCGCCCCCGCCCGGTTCACCCACCGGAACGGATAGAGCTGCGAGAAGAAATACACGAAGGCCGGCACGACCAGCCGCTCCCAGACGCTCGACACCCGCAGCCGGGCCATCTGCGAGACCAGGTCGAACCCGCCCGGCACGGCGGCGGCGACCAGCTCCCGCAGGCTGTCCGGCTCATGCGCGATATCGGCGTCCGTCAGCAGCAGATACTCCGGCTCCCGGGCCCGGGCCAGCGAGATCCCGTACCGCACGGCCCAGAGCTTGCCCGTCCAGCCCGGCTCCGGCTCACCGGGCGACGCCACCGTCACCGGCAGGCCCCCGTACCGTACGGACAGCGCACGGGCGACGTCCCCGGTGCCGTCCACGCTGCCGTCGTCCACGAGGAAGATCTCCGCGCCCCCCGGATAGTCCTGCGCCATCAGTGACGGCAGACTCACCGGCAGCATGTCGGCCTCGTCACGCGCGGGCACGACGATCGCCACGGAAGGCCAGTGATCCAGTGCCTCCCGGCGCGGCAGCCGCTGGTCGGTCCGCCAGAAGAACCCCTGTCCCAGCAGCAGCCACACCCATGCGGCAAGCGAACCCACGGCGATCCAGGCAACGGCACTCATCCGCCGCAGTCTGCCCCACCATGACGGAAGCGCAAGGGCGGTCGACTATGGTGACCGGGTGAAGATCGCGCTCATGGACTCCGGAATCGGCCTGCTCGCGGCCGCCGCCGCGGTGCGCAGGCTGAGGCCCGACGCCGATCTGGTGCTCTCCTCGGACCCCGGCAGCATGCCCTGGGGGCCGCGTACCCCCGAGGACCTGACCGCCCGCGCGCTGGACGTGGCCCGGGCGGCCGCCGCCCAACGGCCCGACGCACTGATCGTCGCCTGCAATACGGCCTCCGTGCACGCCCTGTCGACGCTCCGCGCCGAGCTGGAACCCGCGCTGCCGGTCATCGGCACCGTTCCCGCCATCAAGCCGTCCGTCGCCGGTGGCGGCCCCGTCGCGATCTGGGCCACGCCCGCCACCACCGGCAGCCCGTACCAGCGCGGACTCATCCGGGACTTCGCCCGCTCCGTCGCCGTCACCGAGGTCCCGTGTCCGGGTCTCGCCGACGCCGTGGAGCACGCGGACGAGCCGGCGATCGACCGGGCCATCGCCGCGGCCGCCGCGCTCACCCCGCGCGACGTGCGGGCCGTGGTCCTGGGCTGCACCCACTACGAACTGGTCGCCGAACGGATCCGCGCGGCCGTGCGGCAGCCCGGTCTGCCGCCCGTCGTGCTGCACGGTTCCGCCGGTGCCGTCGCCGCCCAGGCGCTGCGCCGAACCGGGGTGGCAACCGCTCCGTCGGCCGAACCGGCCGGAGGTCTCACCGTGCTCCTCGGCGGCCGCACCGCCGACCTGCCGGAAGCCGCTCTGGCCTACGCCGAAGGGCAACTGCTGGAGGCCGTCAGCACCGCCCGCTGACCCTGCGCGGGGCCACCGGACCCATGCCCGGCGTGCGGGTTCTTGAGTACGCTGCTTGACATGAGGGACCACCCCCGAAAACCGAGGCCCCCCGGAGCCGGCCCGCGCTCCGACGTATGGATCGGCAGGGCCTCCAACCGGGCCCAGTGGGTGCTCGCCGCCGGGGGAGCCGCCTGCCTGGCGCTCGGCGTCCAGCTGGCCGTCACCTCCAACTGGACGTCCGCAATCGCCCCGCTGCTGATGTCCGTGATCGGCTGCGTCGCCGCCGGACTGCTCATGCTGTTCGGCACCCTCGCCTTCGTGAACGTGGCCGTCAGGGTCGACGGGGACGCCCTCGAAGTGCGCTGCGGACACATGGGCCTCCCGCGCCGCCGCATTCTGCTGACCCAGGTCGTGGGCGCGGAGTTCGTACCCCAGGTCAACCCGCGCCAGTGGGGCGGCTGGGGCTACCGCTGGCGCCCCGAGCAGGGCACGGCCGTGGTGGTCCGCAGGGGCGAGGGCCTGGTGCTCCGGCTCGGTGACGGCCGGACGTTCACCATCACGGTCGACGACGCGGAGACGGGCGTAAGGTTCATCCGCGAGCGCCTGCACCTTTCGACGAGCGGTGCGCCGGCGGGAGCCTGATCCACGACAGGGCC
The DNA here is from genome assembly GCF_055635345.1 of Streptomyces sp. NPDC111516. NCBI lineage: Bacteria > Bacillati > Actinomycetota > Actinomycetes > Kitasatosporales > Streptomycetaceae > Streptomyces > Streptomyces sp. NPDC111516. The sequence goes on from NZ_JBVKBV010000049.1 coordinate 13,288, forward strand.
CGTGGCCTCCGGGGCCCGGGAACGGCTCGGAGCGGGGTGTGGTCCGTCGACCGGGTTCGCTCGGCCGTGCCGAGGGGGCCGTCGTAGGCCCCACCGACTGCATCGGGTTCCTCAGGCATTGCCGACGCTCGCCGGCATCGCGTGTGCGGTGAGCGCGGCGTCGGCTGTCAGGACGACGGTCGTGGTGCGGGGCCGACCGCCACAGCACGCGCAGCAGCCGGCCGAAGGCCGACCCCAGCAGCACCCCCGGGCGGACACGGGAACGGCAGGGGCCCGTATCTGTGCGGGAAAGTGACGAAACGATCCGGCACGAAGGGTTCCGTCACCCCCGGAGGGGCTGCCCGGCGCACAGCCGGCCACCGTAGACTCCGCCGGGTGAGCGCCACCATCACCTCAGTCGACGACCCGCAACAGCCCGCAGTCGCCCCCGCGTCAGGGGGGCGACGGCCGGTGCAGCGGCTCGTACGGCCCGCCGCCGCCGTGATCGCGGGAGTACTGCTGTACCTGAGCTTCCCGCCGCGACCCCTGTGGTGGCTGGTTCTGCCCGGTTTCGCCCTGCTCGGCTGGGTGCTGCACGAACGCAGACTGCGCGCCGGATTCGGCCTCGGCCTCCTCGCCGGGCTCGGTTTCATGCTGCCGCTGCTCTACTGGACGGGCGAGGAGGTCGGTCCGGTGCCGTGGCTGGCGCTCGCCACGGCCGAGGCGCTGTTCATCGCGGTCGGCTGCATCGGGATCGCCGCCGTCTCCCGGCTCGCCTGGTGGCCGGTGTGGGCCGCCGCGGTCTGGGCCCTCGACGAGGGGATCCGGGCCAGGGTGCCGTTCGGCGGCTTTCCCTGGGGGAAGATCGCCTTCGGTCAGGCGGACAGCGTGTTCCTGCCGCTCGCGGCCGTGGGGGGCACACCGCTGCTCTCCTTCGCGGTGGTCCTGTGCGGCTTCGGGCTCGGTGAAGCGGTACGCCGGTTCCGTATCTACCGCAGGACGGGCGAGGTGCCCCGGGGCGCGGTCGTCGCGGCAGCCGCCAGCGTCCTCGTACCCGTCGCCGCCGCTTTCGCCGCCCTGCCGCTCGTGGACGACTCGCCCGAGGACGGCACCGCGACCGTCGCCGCGATCCAGGGCAATGTGCCGCAGCTCGGACTCGACTTCAACGCCCAGCGCCGCGCTGTCCTCGACAACCATGTGAGCCGCACGGAACAGCTCGCCCAGGAGGTGAAGGCGGGCAAGGTGCCTCAGCCCGACTTCGTCCTGTGGCCGGAGAACTCCTCCGACCTCGACCCCTACCGGAACGCCGATGCCCGGATCGTGATCGACGACGCGGTGAAGGCGATCGGCGTACCTACCGTGATCGGGGCGGTGGTCGAGCCCGACACCGGCAAGCTGCGCAACACCCTCATCCAGTGGGATCCGAAGAAGGGGCCCGTCAGCACGTACGACAAGCGGCACATCCAGCCCTTCGGCGAATACATCCCGATGCGCTCCTTCGTACGCCTCTTCAGCTCCGACGTGGACCGTGTGCAGCGGGACTTCGGCCCCGGAAAGAAGGTCGGCGTCTTCGACCTGGCGGGTACGAATGTGGGGCTCGTGACCTGTTACGAGGCGGCGTTCGACGACGCCGTACGGGACACGGTCGAGCATGGCAGCCAACTGATCGCCGTACCCAGCAACAACGCCACCTTCGGGCGCAGTGAGATGACCTATCAGCAGCTCGCCATGTCCAGGGTGCGGGCGGTCGAGCACAGCAGGTCCGTCGTCGTCCCCGTCACCAGCGGGGTCAGCGCGGTCATCCGTCCCGACGGGACGATCGTCCAGCAGACGAAGCTGTTCACCCCGGACGCGCTCGTGGACAAGGTGCCGCTGAGGTCCTCGCTGACGCCCGCGACCCGGATGGGCACGCTCCCCGAGGGAGTCCTCGCCCTGCTCGCCGTGGTGGGTCTCGGCTGGGTCACCGCCCGTTCGGTACGGGCCCGGCGCAGCCGCTGACCGACTCGCGCGCCACGTAGGGTCGGGCCCATGACTACTCCTGATTTCATCCGCGAGATCCGCGCCACCGCGGGCCAACAGCTGCTCCTGCTGCCGGGCGTCACCGCCGTGGTCTTCGACGACGAGGGCCGCGTGCTCCTCGGACGGCGTTCCGACACCGGCAAGTGGGCGATCATCGGCGGCATCTGCGAGCCGGGTGAGCAGCCGGCGGCGACGGCGGAGCGCGAGGTGTACGAAGAGACCGCCGTGCGCTGTGTGGCGGAGCGGGTGGTCCTCACCCAGGCACTGGCACCGGTGCAGTACGCCAACGGCGACCGTTGCCAGTATCTGGACGTCACCTTCCGCTGCCGGGCGACCGGCGGCGAGGCCCGGGTCAACGACGACGAGTCGCTGGAGGTGGCCTGGTTCCCGGTGGACGCGCTGCCGCCGTTGAACGAGTTCTCGCTCTTCAGGATCAAGCAGTCCCTGACCGACGAACCCACCTGGTTCGAACCCACCGTCCAGCAGTGACGACCCGTGCTCGCCGGACGGGGCCCGGTACCTCCGGCCCCGTCCGGCGCACGCGACTCAGACGGTACGGGCGTCGGTCGCCGCCACCGCGGGTGCGGCCGGCTCCGCGCCGGTCCCCTCGATGTCCGCGAGATCCCGGTCCCTGGTCTCCCGGGCGCAGACGACCGCGACCACGGTGATGAGCGCCGCCGCGATGACGTACAGCGAGATGGGCACGGAACTGTCGAAGTCCGCGAGCAGCGCGGTGGCGATCAGCGGCGCCGGAGCACCGGCCGCGACCGACGAGAACTGCGCCCCGATCGACGCGCCCGAGTACCGCATCCGGGTCGCGAACATCTCCGAGAAGAAGGCCGCCTGGGGCGCGTACATCGCACCGTGGAAGATGAGCCCGACGGTGACGGCGAGCAGCAGACTTCCGAAGCTCCGGGTGTCGATCAGCGCGAAGAACGGGAACATCCACAGCCCCACGCCGATCGCACCGACCAGGTAGACGGGCCTGCGCCCGAACCGGTCGGACAGCGCGCCCCACATCGGAATGACCGCGAAGTGGACGGCCGAGGCGATGAGCACCGCGTTGAGGGCCGTCTGCTTGTCCAGGTCCGCTGCCGTGGTCGCGTAGACGAGGATGAACGCCGTGATGACGTAGTAGCTGATGTTCTCCGCCATCCGGGCGCCCATGGCGATCAGCACATCGCGCCAGTGGTGCCGCAGCACGGCGACGAGCGGCATCTTCTCGGCGACCGCGGCGGCCGCCTTGCGCTCCTCGGCCTGCGCCAGAGCGGCCTTGAACACCGGCGATTCATCGACAGAGAGACGAATCCACAAGCCGATGATCACCAGGACACCGGAGAGCAGGAACGGTATGCGCCAGCCCCATGACCCGAAGGCCGAGTCCGACATCAGCGCGGTGAGCGCGGAGAGCACCCCGGTGGCGAGCAACTGCCCGGCCGGCGCCCCCGTCTGTGGCCAGGACGCCCAGAACCCGCGCCGCTTGGCGTCCCCGTGCTCCGACACCAGCAGCACGGCCCCACCCCACTCACCACCGAGGGCGAAGCCCTGCACCAGACGCAGGACGGTGAGCAGCACGGGGGCGGCGGCCCCGACCGTGGCATGGGTAGGCAACAGCCCGATGGCGAACGTCGCTCCGCCCATCATCAGCAGACTGAGCACCAGCAGCTTCTTGCGGCCGAGCCGGTCGCCGTAGTGCCCGAACACCAGAGCACCGAGCGGCCGGGCGGCGAAGCCGACCGCGTAGGTGAGGAAGGAGAGCAGAGTGCCGACGAGCGGTTCGGACTCGGGGAAGAACAGCTTGTTGAAGACCAGCGCGGCAGCTGACCCGTACAGGAAGAAGTCGTACCACTCGATCGTGGTCCCGATGAGACTTGCGGCGACGATGCGTTTGAGCGAGCGGGTGGTCGGCGGGGCGGATGCCGAGGCAGCCATGAACACCACTTCCGGACAGTTGGCGGGGACGGGTTCGTGTCGCCACACCGTAGGAATGGGCAGGTCAGAGGCACATGTGGCGGGACACCATAGTTCTCGGGCCGGGTGTGCGCGGGGCCACTATGACAGGCACGTCGAGACTGCTTCGAGGACCGTATTGAAGGCCGGCGGGCGCCTGTCAGGATTGCACTATTAGGCATGGTTTATTGCCCTGGTGCTGACTCCCGTGCTGGTTTGGTGCTGACCTGAAACCGCATGTCAGCACCCCTGATCACCTGTCCCGTGCTGACTTGGTGCTGACTACGCAGCGTTGAACTTCGGCATTCGGGGCGGATCGGGCGGGTAGTGTTCTCTCCTTCCGCGTGCCTGCGGTCAGGCCTGGCGGGTTTCTGCGGAGCCGGCCATGGTTGGTGGCACGTGGTCCCGCACCGGCAGGCCCCCGCACCGTGAAACCCATACATAGGCGGCCGGATAAACCCACGCGACCACACCCATGCCCCGCCAACCGCCGCTTCACCACCATCGACCCGGAACCCTCCACGGCCGGAACGCCCAACTCCTCGCCGTACGCCTATGTCAACAACGCCCCCCAACCAGTCCGCTGGGCATCTCCGGCTCGGGGGACCCAGCATGGTGCAGGCCGACGGAGGGGTGTGTCGTCCGAGTGCTGCAGCAATGCCGCACCACTGCCGAACACGACTGGCTACGCTGGGCGTTTCGGCAGGCGTTGTCACGTTGGCGAGGATGTGATCGCTTGACGGCATGTCAGGGTGTCGTGGGGATCGGCGGGGCTGGTCTCAGGCCCCCGCTGGCAGGCCGGTGCTGCCGGTGATCTGGTCCCAGATCGCGAAGCGGATGGTCATCTCGAGGCGGTGTTCGGCGGCGCTCATGAGGTGGCACCGGGGCCGGAAGTGGGGTGAGATGCCGCTGATCGCGGCCAGGAACCGCTGCGCTCCGCCGACGCTGCGGAAGCCCTTCATGGCGCGCTCGCGCT
>NZ_JBVKBV010000050.1:0-18039 GCF_055635345.1 Streptomyces sp. NPDC111516
CACAAGATTGCGTTCGACGGCACCCTGGACACCTTCATCGCCCTGTACACCGACTTCCGCACCGGCGTGGGTCCCTGGACCCTGCCGGGCAAGCCACCCAACTCGCTGAGCTTCCGCTTCTCGTGGAAGTTCAGCCGGAGCGCACCCAACAGTTCGCAAAGCGTGGACACCAACGAGGCGTCCTTCACCTGGGAAGCGCGGGAACACGAGTGACTCTCCCAAGTGACCCAGCCGCCGGCGCGCTCCGCCAACCCACGGCCGAGGGCGCCCCGCACCCGATCCGCGTGGTCACCTCGGTCATCTCACGTACCGTGCTCGGCTCGATGGTTGGGCTGCTGGTGTGGGCGCAATTGCCCGTGGTGGCGCTGGGCTGGACAGCGGGCGTGGTGCAGTCCGGCTCCATGCGTCCTGCCCTCATGCCGGGCGATGTCGTTCTCTACCAGCCTCCACTGCGCGACCGCACACCGACGGTCGGCCAAATCGTGCTGGCCCAGGACCCCACCCGACCCAGCCATCTGCTCACCCATCGGGTCTACCAGGTACTTCCCAACAACGACCTGATCACCAAAGGTGACGCCAACTCCACCCCGGACTCCACCCCGGTACGACCCACGGCACTCCAAGGCGTAGCACGATTGCGCGTGCCCTGGATCGGGCTGCCGGCCCAGCTCTGGCGCGCCAAGCAACCCGTGCCCGAGGCGATCGTGCTGCTCGGACTTGCCATTCTGCTCACACTTGCCGCTCTGCCACTGCGCATGCGCAGCCGCAGCCGCAGCCAAGAGAAGTAGCCCCGGTGGCTTCCTGAACGACGCGTGACATCACGGAGGCTGTGACGAGCTTTGAGGCAGACCTGGTTGCGGCACGCACCAGCTGACATCCGTGTGCGGGGCGTTGCCTCGGGCTGCGGCCGATCTGCCATGCTGCGATGCGATGTCGAACGAGAGGTGGCCGGGCCCGTGATCGAGTACGTCGGTCGCGTCGAGGACGGTCTGCCTTCGCCGGATGGGCTGCTCCCTGCCCAGGCTGGGAGGCCCGGCTGATCTGTTCGCGCGGTGGTCAGCCCGCGAGGCCGTCCGGCTCCGGATCGGTGGCCAGCCGGGCGTGCAGGTGCTCGTCGTGGTAGGCGCCGTCGCCATAGCGGTAGGACTCGCGCAGCGTGCCCTCGGGAAGGTAGCCGCAGCGGTGGGCGACCCCGCAGGACGCCTCGTTTCCCACGGCATGGGCGATCTCAATCCGGCGGGCGTCGGCCGAACCGAAGGCCCAACTGGTGGCCGCGCGAGTCGCTCTCGTGGCCACGCTCCGTCCGCGGGCGGCCGGCAGTGTCCAGTAGCCGATCATCGCGAGGCCGTCCGCGCGGTCGACCCAGCGAAGGCCTACGGCGCCCAGTACGGCACCACCGGCCGCGTCCAGCACGGCGAAGGAAGCGGCGTCACCACGGTCCCAACCGCCCTCGCGCAACTCCAGCCACGCCATGGCCTCGGTGCGATCGGCTGCCGGGAGAGGGTTCCAGCGGGCTATCAACGGATCCGCGGCGGCGGCGACCAGGCCGTCCAGCATCGCCTCCAGCTCGACGGCCTCCCGTCCCCACGGGCGCAGCAGCACGTCCCCCAGGTCGAGCGTGGCCCGTATAAAGGTGCGTCGGTCGGCGCTGTTCTGCCCGGCGGTCGGCGGAACGGGGGCGGGAGCGGAGGCAGACGTGGTCATGCCCACTTCCTACCCGCCGACCTGGCCCACCGCCAACGAATATTTCGCCGGTTACGGCGTTGCCGAACCCGCTCAGCAGACCGCGCCCGGCCCCGCCGCCGTGACCGTCGCCCGGAGCAGATCCCGCACCAGCTCGTAGTCGATGGCCTCCGCCTTACGGAAGCGCAGGCAGCCCTTCCCCATGTCCTGTCCCGCCAGCCGCTCCGCGTAGGCCTCACGCACGTCGCTGCGCATCAGGTAGAAGGAGATGTACTGCTTCTGCGAGGCGAACGCGATCTCCGCAGTGCCGTCCCGCTCGTACACGGGCATCCCGTACGCCATGGCCTCGTCGAACCCGGCCAGCTCCGCCCGGCACAACTCCCGCAGTCTCGTCAGGGCGTCCCTGCGCTCCTCGGGCATCCCGGCCAGATACCCGTCCACATCCTTCGCCTCGCTCCGCACCATGCGACGAGGCTATGCCCGCCCCGTGCGTCTGTCGCCCCGGCCGGGCCCGGACGGGCGAAACGGCGCTCTGCCGCGCCCGCACCGCAGCGCCCCGCCCACCGGCCGACCGTCCTCGTCGTCCGTCCGCCCGCGCTGCGCGGTTGGTCACGCCGCTTCCCCCGGCCGCCGCCGCTGACGCGTGTTGCGTGCCCCGGGGAGCATGTCGACGGTTGCTTTCCGCTCGTCTGTCAGACGCTCCAGACCCCGGTCTATTTCGGGTGCGCGGTCGACGACTTCGAGGTCCTCGCGCAGAGCCTGGCGTAGCAGCCACACGCCGTCGGACAGGCCGTCGGAGAACCAGGTGCGCAGCACGTCCGCGACCGACTCCTCATAGGACTGGTTGAGCCGGACCAGGACCCGATAGGCGCTGCTGATGCCACGGTTGAGTTCGGCAGCCACGTCCATGGCACGCTCCGGCAGGATCAACTGGGCACGGGAGTAACGGTCTTTGTAGGTCTGCCGGGCTTCGTTGACCTCTGCCAGGTCGGGCGACGCCCCGGGCTCCTCCATGAGCGTGAGCAGGTGGTCGTAGGCGATGGACCGGAACAGCCGGGCCGCAGAGTTGAGATCGGCATAGGCCGTGCGTTTCTCCTCCGAGGCGGTCTGCGCGTGGGCGGCCGCACGCTCGGCCTCGCGCTCGTACAGCTGATATTCCAGCTCCAGCCGCTTGGACGCCATCGTGGAGCGCTGTGTGATCACCGCGGCTGCGAGCGTTCCCGCCACACCGATGCTGCCGATGAACGCAGTGGTCAAGTCGAACCCCACACAGCCTCCCCCACTCTGTGGTAAACCGGAAAGCCTGCCCGGCCCTGACCTCTCCCACCCCCTACCCCTTCGCCGCGCACTCCACCCAGAGCAGCTTGCCGCCCTGCCCCGGCAGCCCGCCGCGCATGGGGTACGCGCCCCAGCTCTCCGCGTAGAGGGTGACGAGGTACAGCCCGCGCCCCCGCTCGGCCAGCTCCGCCGGGGCCTCGGCGCTCCACCGGAACGGGGCGGGGATGTGCGGATTGGTGTCCCAGACGCTCAAGCGGACCCGACTGCGCCCGGCATCACGCAGGCGCAGGGAGTACGCGCCCGAGGAGTGCAGATACGCGTTGGTGACCAACTCGCTCGCCAACAGCTCGGCGATCTCCGTGAGTTCACGCATGCCATGCACGCGCAGGATGGTGCGAAGGGTGGCACGGGCCACACCGGGCGCGCGGGGATCCTGCGGAAGTTGGAGGGTGTACGTCCAGGGCGGCGATACCGTGGCACTGACCATGGAAGTCTCCGATCACGGAGGGAGGTTGGAAGATGCGCTTCGGGTTGCCCGGTGACGAGACCGCACTGTCGAGCGGGGTACTTCCGGGCGGGTGGCCTGAGTCAGAGATTAGGCTGCTGCAAGGATTGCTTGCATCAATTGACCGGAATCCTTGAGCTGAACCACTCGTGCGAGTGACAGCCCAACTCAGCGGATTTCAGGGGAGAGTTCGACATGGCAGTCAGGGCACCCTCCACCGCACGTCGCGCACGGCTCGGTGCCGAGCTGCGCAAGCTGCGGGAACGTGCCGGGATGACCACCACTCAGGCAGCCGACCTCCTGGGTACGAGCTCGGGGCAGCTCAGCAACATAGAGGTCGCGCGCTTCGGTGTGAGCGCCGACCGCGTACGGGTCGCGGCCCACACGTACTCCTGCACCGACAAAGCACTGATCGATGCACTCGTCGCCATGACGACTGACCGCAAGCGCGGCTGGTGGGAGGAGTACCGGGAGATCCTGCCACCGAAGCTGCTCGACCTGGCCGAGATCGAACACCATGGCAGCGGCCTGCACGCGGCGCACAGTATCCACATCCCCGGCCTGCTCCAGACCGTGGATCACGCCCGGGAGATCTACCGGCAGGCCGTTCCCGAGCTTCCTCCACCGGAGATCGAGCACCGCGTCTCCTACCGCATCAAACGGCAGGAAGTGCTTTACCGTACGAACCCCGCCCCATACCGGGCCGTCATTCACGAGGCTGCTCTGCGCATGACGTTCGGCAGTCCGAACATCGCCCGGGGACAGCTCCAGCACCTGCTCGAAATGAGCGAGCTGCCCCACGCGACCATCCGTGTGATCCCCTTCGATGCCACCCGCTATCCGGGCTCGGGGCAGTCCGTGTACTACGTACGCGGACCGGTTCCCGCACTCGATACAGCGCAGCTCGACCAGTCACACGGGCCCGTGTTCATCGACGCCGAGGCGCAGTTGGCCCAGTACCGTCTGCTGCTCGAACGACTCGACGACGCGGCCCTGGACATCGAGCGGTCACGAGAACTCATCCACAAGGTCGCCCAGAGCCTGTGAAGGGAACCACCATGTCCGCACTCACCTGGCAGAGGTCGTCCTACTGCGCGCAGGGCGAGGCCTGCGTACACGTAGCCGCGGCCCGGACCGGAGCAATAGAACTGACCGAGAGCGGCGACCCGGCCGGAGCGATACTCCACACCACCCCCACCGCCTGGGCAGCTCTCGTACGCGCCGTCAAGGCGGGCCTCCCCCAGGGCTGACAGCCCCGCCCCCCACCGTGCCGGCGCAGAGTCGAGTGCGGCGCCGAGAGCCCGGTGTCAGTCGGCGGTCCCTGGTGGCGCGACCCATTGGGCAGGCTGACCAGTGAGGGAAGCGATCATGTCGAAGTCGCCGTCGTAGTGCAGGATCGTCAACCGACTCGTTTCCGCGGCTGCGGCGATGAGTAGATCTGCCAACGAAAGGGCGCGGTGGAAGCCCGCGTTGAGCGCATGCCGCTGGACCTCAAGCGCCCGGGCGAAGACATGACCATCGCAGTGAACGTAGTCGAACGCACGGAGCCATGTGCTGATCCGGGTAGCTCCCGCGCTGCTCTGAGCCGAATGGACCATCTCGTACTCGGTGGGCTCACACACCACGAGGAGATAGCGCTCGTGAAGAGGTTTCAAGACCTCCTTCACGGTCGGCTTCGTCCAGCGGGCGAGCGCGGACTTGTCGACGAGGTATCGGTCCCGCATCAGGCAGCCCGGCCCCCGGAGCGCTTCAGGCTGCCGTCCGCGTTGCGGGGGCCGGTGCTGTCGACGATCTCGCTGAAGTCGAGTTCTCCGGAATCCATCGCATCGAAGAACTGCTGCCGCAGGTGGCGCTTCACAGCGTCCTCCATCGCCAGACGCACAGCCTTGGCCTTGGTCTTGGTGCCGAAGATGCGCATCGCCTCGGCGACCATCTCCTCGTCCAGGTCAATCACGGTACGCGCCACGACGCTCTCCTCACGACTCCCGGGCCACCTCTAAACGATATCACTATGCCCCGTGCAATGATATCGATTTTCTTGGAAGCTGTTTGTCATCCTCGGTTCTGGGTGGCTTGGAGCTCCTACTCTGTCGTGGTGTCCCTGGGCACTGTGGCGCGACGCTGATGAGGATCTCCGAAACCTCCACCGCGGCTCGGTAGATCCCCCAGACTTGCTCTTGTTTCCCAGTGACGAAGGGACGGCAAGATGGCGAACAGCGCACTCCTCGTGATGGACGTCCAACGGGACATCGTTGGCGTCGCCGACGACGGCTCCGGATACCTGCCACGCCTGCGCAGGGCGATCGACGGGGCCCGGGCGGCGAACATCCCCGTGATCTACGTGGTCATCGCGTTACGGCCCGGTTTTCCGGAAGTCGGCACGCGAAACAGGGCTCTCACCGCCATCGCGCAGGCCGGCTTGTACGTCGAGGGCGACCCAGGCACCGAGATCCACCCCGAGGTCGCGCCCCGGCCGGGCGACGTGATCGTCTCCAAGAGGCGGGCGAGCGCGTTCTCGGGCAGCGATCTCGACGTGGTGCTGAGGGCACGCGGTATCGACAGCCTCGTGCTCACCGGCATCGCCACCAGCGCTGTGGTGCTGTCCACCCTGTGCCAGGCGAACGACCTGGACTTCGGCCTCACCGTGCTCTCCGACGCCTGTCTGGACATCGACCCAGAGGTGCATCGGGTCCTCATCGAGCGACTGTTCCCGCAGTGGGCGGATGTCGTCACCGTCGACGACTGGCTCAGTGCGATCGCGCCCCGCCGCGCTGGACAGTGACGGCTCCAGGGACTTCATCCACAACATCGCCCGCGACCTGTGAAGGAACCCGAGATGTTCGCACGCACCTGGCAGAAGTCGTCCTACTGCGCCCAGGGCAACTCCTGCGTACACGTAGCCGCCCCAGCCCCTGGCGCCGTCTGCCTGACCGAGAGCGGCGACCCGACCGGAGCGATGCTCCACACCACCCCCACCGCCTGGGCAGCTCTCGTACGCGCCGTCAAGGCGGGCCTCCCCCAGGGCTGACAGCCCCACCCCCTCGCGAAGACGTGACACATCACCGGTCGACCGTCACGTCCGAACACAGGGGTCACCTCTGGGCCGGCCATCTCGACTCCGGGCAAAGGGCCGTCAGTCCATCAGTCCATCCTGAGCAGGTCGCGGAGGTTGCCGACGAGTGCGCGGATGTCGCGCTCGGCGGGCGGTTCGCCGGGCGCGGAGTCCGGGGCGGGCGTGCGGCAGGGGAGACAGAGGCCGTCGGGGAGCGCTTCGGGCCGGCCGGGTGCGCCGCATTCGATGCATTCCACCATGAGGCGGTGGACGGGGGTGCCGGGTGCGGACGGGGTCGGAGCGGCGGGCAGGCGGGGCGGGATCTTGTCGAGGAGCCGGCGCCTGACGAATCCGACGGGTGAGTCGACCCGGTCGGGGAGGCCGGAGGTGAGGGCGTGGGCGAGGTAGTCGGTGTTCACGCCACGTGCGAGCCATGCACCTGCCAGCTCTTCGAGCACCGCGCAGTCGGCGGCGGAGAGGGCCAGCCGCGGCTCGTCGCGGCCGAGTTGGGCCAGGACGAGGTACGCGGGCGAGTAGTGCTCCTGCACTGATTCCGGGTTTCGCTGCTGCGGTACGGCGAGGGCGGGGGCCGATTCGCGCGGGACCGCGGACGGGGCCGCGAACGGCGCCGGGGTCTCCGCCTCGGCCGACGACGCGATGACCACCGCCTCCGGTGCGGAGCCAATGTCCTCGGCGGTGAGGAAGGCGTCCCACCACTCGTTGTCGTGGGCGGTGCGGGACCAGAACGTACGCGTGACCCAGCGGACTTGTTCGCCTTCGCCCGCCAGGCACCGTACGTGCCGCAGATGACCGGCCCCCCCAAGGCCTTCAGCGCGCCGGCGACGGCCATCTGCCCGTACAGAGGAAGGTTCTTGGCCAGCGACTTGATGTCCATGGCCGCACCGTCGGGCAGACGGTCGACATACCCGGCGATATACCGCTCCCGCTCCGGCAGCAACGCGAAGTCGTCGCTGCGGGGCGGGCGCTGGTCCGGTGCGCATCGCTTCCCGTAACCGGGCTTGGCCTTCGCGTACGGGCGCGAGGATGCGGGCGCATGCAGGGCAGGGCTAAGGTTCTCGGTAGCCACGGGATCGCCTTTTCCGATCTTGGGGTGAGACCCCGGCCCGGTGCGCTAACACCGCGTCGGGGTCGATTCGTTGGGGCCACGAACGAGTGAACCAACCACTCCCGACGCTCGGCACCCGAGACCTGAGCTCCGAGCCCCGGCCGACGATCCGGCCCGGCCGTGGTGGCTGAACAGCATTCATCTGGCCGCTCTCACCCTGGCCGCGCCGGCGCTGGTGCCGTATCTGTAGTAGCCCGTGTTCACCACGCCCTCGTCGCCGAAGAATGTCGAGCTGCCGAGCGTGGCACCGGCGCAGATCACCGCCGCCGAGGCCGGAAGCGCTGCTCCTACGGCCGGCTCGTCCCGGCCGCCGGGGCCATGTTCCTGGCCGGAGGTCTCCACATCGCCTCGTACGATCCGTGGTCACCGCCCGTCTTGACGGTAACGACGGACATGGAGCCGGTGGGTGCGGGAACGGTCGTTCGTGGGAGTCCGGCCCGCGCTCCTGCTTCGCATACGGCCACGTGTCCGCCCGCCCCGATGCGGGCATGATCAACGGCATGAACGACGACCCGGGCCGGATACTCCGCTGGAACTTCTTCATCGGCGGACACCTCAGCGCCTCGGTGCCCGTACGCCTCGTCGAACGCACCGGGGCGGGCCAGCTGGTGTGGATGGAGACCGGCACGCCGATGTGGCGTACGAAGCTTCCGCGCGGCGCGCACCTGCGGGACATCGCCCCGCACGAGCGCCCGGCCGGCGGGTACCCCTTGGTCGCCGACCGGTGGCCGATGGGCAGCGCGCTCTTCTACCAGCCGACCGGCGCAGCGCACTCGGTGCTCTGGCTCTTCGGCCGCAGACAGAAGTTCCGTGGCTGGTACGTAAATCTGGAGCGCCGGGTCCATCACGGCGACGACATCGACATCACCGACCATGAACTCGACATCAATGTGGCGCCGGACCGGAGCTGGCGGTGGAAGGACGAGGAGTCCTTCGCCGAGAAGACCGGCGACCCGGCCTACTGGACAGCCGACGAAGCGTCAGCCATCCGGAGCGAGGGCGCATCGGTCGCACGGCTCGCCGAGGCTGGAACGTTTCCCTTCGACGGCACCTGGTGCGATTTCCGGCCGCCACCGACCTGGACGACGCCGCCCCGGCCACCCGTCCCACGCCAGTCCCTGCTCTGAGCAGGGACTGCGCTGACCAGGCCCTGCGCGAAGGTCTCGGCCAGGGTGGCGGAATGGCAGTCATTGCCCGGGGTCACCGCCCGTGATACACAGAGTAACCATACATATTCGGTCATACACCGATTCGAACCGCAGGTCAGGACGGTCGGACCGGTCAAATGTGCGAGATCAGGGTAAAGAGACCCGCCAAGACGTCGTACGAAGGCAGTTTCATCAGCGAAGATAGAGAGCGACCCATGTCGTGTGACAGGGGCAATGAACTACCCAACAGGGGCGGTGACTTACATGATCCTGGCAGCTGAAAAGGGCGACATCACCACCATCATCGGCGGAATCGCCCCGAACTGGGGCCCGTTCGGGACCTTGGGCAACGAGGCCCGCGTAATGATCGAGGTCGTGATGGCCATTGCCATCCTGCTCTGCCTCGGCATCGCGGTCTGGGGCGCGGCGAAGCAGCGCATCGGCGCGACGGCGCTGCGCGACACGTTCAGCGCGGAGCAGGGCAAGGGGCTGATCGTTGCCGGTCTGACCGGTGTGTTCATCATCGGATCACTGGGAACTCTGTTCACCATCGTCTACGGGATGGCCGTCTGACCGGCTGTCATCCCACGCCAGGGGCGGTCCCGCCCACCACCACACCATCCGTCCGTCGTGCCCACCGGCAGAGGTTGCGTCTCCTGATGTCGAGTCACCACACCACGCCCACGCGGCAACCCGCCCGGCTACCGTCGTACTACCTGCTTCAGGAAACGGTTGAGGGGACGTACGCGGCATGAGCCTCGGCGACGAGAACGGCTACGGCAGCGACTCGGGCCGTACGGACGATGGATACAGCACCATCGGCGGTACGCGCCAGACCCGTACCCGCCTCCCCGACGGCGAGGGCGGCGACGGCTACACCACCCCCCGCCGCCCCGCCCGCAACTCCCGCTCCCTCGTCACGGTGGTCGGCGTGGTCGTCCTCCTGATCGCGGCTATCGCGTTCGCGAACATGGGCGGAGGGGGCGGAAACGGCAGCGGCGGCGGCTCTGGAAGCGCGGGGAGCAAGCCGGACTCGTCGTCCACGGCGGCCACGGGGACGAAGCCGGTGACGGGGAAGAACGGTTCGATTCCGTCGGGGTTCGCCCATGACGAGCAGGGGGCGCAGAGCGCGGCGTCCAACTTCGCGGTGGCGCTGGGCTCTGCCGGGATGTTCAACGCGGAATCACGCAGGAGCATCGTTCAGGCCACGCACGACCCGGCTGTCGTGGAAGGCCTTCTGGCAGCCATGGCGAAGGCCTACTCGCCGGGATTCCTCGAGAACGTCGGCCTCAACGAGGACGGCTCCGCTCCCAGTGGCCTGACCTTCGTTTCGCGGACCGTCCCAGTCGGCACGAAGGTGGTCAAACAGAGCGGCGACACAGCCACCGTTGAGGTCTGGTGCACGGGCCTCGTCGGGTTGGCCGGGCAGGGTTCCACCAAGCCTGTCGCATCGACGTGGTTCACCATCTCGGAAAAGCTCAAGTGGGTCGGCGGCGACTGGAGGATCGAGTCGTCGAGCCAGACGGAAGGCCCCACACCCGTCAACGGCGACAACAGGGCATCTACGGCGGACGAGATCGCTGGTGCGGTTGAGGAATACGGAGGCTTCACCTATGCACGATAGCCACCGCCCACGTACGCGCTCCCTCGTAACGGTTCTGAGCAGCCTGCCGGCCACGGTGGTCCTGCTGGCTTCGCAAGCCGCTGCGGCCCCCTCTCCGTCACCCACGCCATCTCCCAGCAAGACCGACAACGCCTGCGACCTCATCGTCGGGATGGCAAAGGACCTCTGCGAAAGAGGCGACGCAGGCTCCCACAAATCCAGCCCCTCCTCCACCCTCGACAACTCCCAGGACCCCCTCTCCTCCCTCGCCCGCGGCTGCGCCGACGCCGCCGCATGGATCATCGGCAAGCTCAGCGAGGCCGTGAAGCAGACCGCGAACGTCGACTTCACCAACGAGACCTTCCGCAACCAGTACGCGATCGTCTTCGCCGCGTCCGCCATCCTCACCCTCGTCCTGTGGCTGTTCGCCGTCGCCAAGCGCGCCATCCGTGGTGTCCCGTTCACCACCGCGATCTCCGAAGCCGTCGGATTCCTGTGGCTGGCTGTCATCGCCTCAGCCTTCACCCCGCTCGTCCTCTACGTGGTCGTATCAGCCACCGACGGCGTCAGTGACGTGATCGCCTCGGCCACCGGAAACAAGGCCGACCTCTTCTTCGGATCGTTCGCCGAAGCGCTCAAGGACGGCAAAGACATCGGCGGCGGGCCGATCATGCTGATCATCGTCTCGCTGGTGTCCACCCTCGCCGCGGGCGTCCTCTACCTGGAGCTCGTCATCCGGGCAGCCCTGCTCTACGTCGGCGCCCTCCTCGGCACCGTCGTCTACGCGGGCCTCGTCGACAAGAACATGTGGGGCCACGTCCGCCGCTGGGCAGGCATCATGATCGCGGTGATCATGGTGAAGCCGATCATCGTCATCGTGCTCGGACTGGCCGGTGCCCTCTCCACCGACGGCGGGCCCAACGCGTTCTCCTCCGTCGTCTCCGGCCTCGCCATCATCATCCTCGCGATCTTCGCCTCCGCGATGATCTACCGCTTCGTCCCCGGCTTCGGCGACGAGATCCAGGGCGCCCGCACCAACCGCAAGCAGGCCACCGACGGCTCCCAGGCCGCCGCGTTGGTCAGTTCCCCCGCTGCTCTCGTCTCCCAGGGCATCAAGACCCACAGCAGCCGCAGCGGCCAGAACGCCGGCGACAGCGGCAGCGGCGGCGGCCGGCCCGCCAATCCGGTCAGCGGCGGTATCGCCGCGCACAGCTCCCGCAACTCGGGCAGCGGCGGCGGATCCCCCGCCGCACCCCCGCCCCGCAGCGGCTCGGGCCCGACCTCCGGCACCCCGCACGGCAGCCGCTCCCCCCGAGGTGGCGGATCAGGCAGTTCAGGTAACAACAGCACTGGAGGTGGAGGGCGTTGACGACTCCGTCCCACACGATCACGCCCCGCCGTACGTATCTCATCGGCCGCGCCCGGCCGAACGCGATCGTCGGCAAGAACCGCGAGACCGGCGAGATCGCACTGATCATCGCCGGAGCGTTCCTCGGCATGATGAGCGGACTGGCCGTCCCCTACCTGGGCCCGCGAATCGTGCTGCTCGTGGGCTTCCCCCTCCTCGCCCTGGCGATCGTGTACGTCCCGTACAAGCACCGCACCTTCTACAAATGGTTCGAAATCAACCGCAGCTACAAGCGCACCCTGCGCCGCGGTACGACCTACCGCTCCGCCGCCATGGAAGCGGGCGTCGGCGCCGACGGGCGTGAGGTCGAGATCGGGCCGCCCCCCGGCATCGGCCGGATCAACTGGCTCGCCGCCCCCTTCGGCCCGGACGAGATCGCCGTGCTCCTGCACGCCGACCGCCGCACCGTCACCGCCGCGATCGAGATCGAGGGCCCCGGCGTCGGGCTGCGCGACAGCGAGGACCAGGAAGCGCTCGTCGACCGGTTCGGCACGCTGCTGAAGCACGTCGCCAACGGGGACGGCTTCGTCACCCGCATCCAGATGCTGGCCCGCACCCTCCCCGCCGACCCCGACGCCCACGCCAAGGATGTCGCCCAGCGCGGCGACAGGACGTCCCCGGGCTGGCTGCAGGAGTCGTACGACCAGCTCCAGTCCATGGTCTCCACCTCCAGCGAGCAGCACCGCGCCTACCTCGTCGCCTGCATGCACTACACCCGCGAGCTGGCCGCCGAGGCCAACGCCATGGCGCGCGCCGCCCGCCCCCAGGCCGGCCGCAAGCTCGACCGGGACGCGGGCCTCGCCGTCGTCATGGCGCGCGAACTCACCGACATCTGCGCCCGCCTCGCCGAGGCGGACATCCGGGTGCGCCAGCCGCTCGGCCAGAGCCGGCTCGCCTCTCTCGTGCACTCCATGTACGACCCCGACCACCCCATCGACCACATCCAGGCCATGACGAAGCGCAACGCCTGGCCGGCCGAACTGGACGCGGTCGAGCCGACGTTCCTCCAGGCCAAGACCCGCGAGTCGGCGACCCGTGCGCCCTGGTGCCACTCCACGGCCTGGGTGAAGGAATGGCCGATGACACCCGTCGGCGTGAACTTCCTGGCCCCGCTCCTCGTCCACACGCCCGATGTGATCCGTACGGTCGCGGTCTGCATGGACCTCGAACCCACCGAGATCGCCATCGAGCGAATGCTGACCGAGAAGACGAACGACGAGGCGGAAGCCAGCCGCCAGGCCAAGATGAACCGCACCGTCGACCCGCGCGACATCGCCGCCCACGGCCGTCTCGACCAGCGGGGTGAAGATCTCGCGAGCGGCGCGGCCGGAGTGAATCTGGTGGGGTACATCACCGTGTCCTCGCGTTCGCCCGAGTCCCTCGCCCGCGACAAGCGGACGATCCGGGCCTCGGCCGGCAAGTCGTATCTCAAGCTGGAGTGGTGCGACCGCGAGCACCACCGCGCCTTCGTGAACACCCTGCCGTTCGCCACCGGCATCCGTCGCTGACCACACTCGGCAGACAACCGAGAGAATCGAGAGGGAGGTCGGTCACGCCATGCGAGATCCGCTGTCCGCGCTGTCGGACGCCTTCACCGCCTTCCTCTTCGGGAAGGTGGAGACGACGAGGCTGCCCGTCCGTACGTCGACCGGACAGGCCCAGGCCGTCTACCTGCCCACCGCGGCCCCCGGCCTCGGCGACTCCGGCGTGATCATCGGCCGCGAGGTGTACTCCGGCAAGGGCTACATCTACGACCCCTTCCAGCTCTACGGACAGCAGCTGCCCGCCCCGCACTGGCTGGTGCTCGGCGAGTCCGGCAACGGCAAGTCCGCGCTGGAGAAGACGTACGTGCTCCGCCAGCTCCGCTTCCGCGACCGCCAGGTCGTCGTCCTGGACGCCCAGGGCGAGGACGGCGTCGGCGAGTGGAACCTCATCGCCCAGGAACTCGGCCTCACCCCGATCCGCCTCGACCCGACCGCCGCGCTCAACGGCGGCATCCGGCTCAACCCGCTCGACCCCGCGATCACCACGACCGGCCAGCTCGCCCTGCTCCGTACGATCATCGAAGTCGCGATGGGACACGGCCTGGACGAACGGTCCGGCTTCGCGCTGAAGGTCGCCCACGCGTACGTCAACGAGACGATCACCGACCGGCAGCCGGTCCTCACCGACATCGTCGACCAGCTGCGCCACCCCGAGCCCGAGTCCGCCGAGGCGATGAACGTCGACATAGACGACGTGCGGGCCTGGGGCCTGGATGTCGCCCTCGTCCTGGACCGACTGGTCGACGGTGACCTGCGCGGCATGTTCGACGGACCGACGAGCTTCGGCATCGACCTCGACGCGCCGCTGATCGTCTTCGACCTCTCGCACATCGACCGGAACTCGATCGCGATGCCGATCCTGATGGCGATCGTCGGCGTCTGGCTGGAGCACACCTGGATCAGGCCCGACCGGAAGAAACGCATCTTCCTGGTCGAAGAGGCCTGGCACATCATCAACTCGCCCTTCGTGGCCCAGCTCTTCCAGCGTCTGCTGAAGTTCGGGCGACGACTGGGGCTGTCGTTCGTGGCCGTCGTCCACCACCTCAGCGACGTCGTCGACGGGGCGGCGGCCCGCGAGGCCGCGGCGATCCTCAAGATGGCCTCGACCCGCACGATCTACGCCCAGAAGGCCGACGAGGCCAGAGCCACGGGACGCGTGCTCGGCCTCCCCAGATGGGCGGTCGAGATCATCCCGACCCTCACCCCCGGCATCGCGGTCTGGGACGTCAACGGCAACGTCCAGGTGGTCAAACACCTGATCACCGAGGCGGAACGCCCCCTGGTCTTCACCGACCGCGCGATGACCGAGTCCTCCGCGGCCGAACACCTCCCGGAGGACGTACGCGCCGCCGACCTGGAGGCGGAACAGCGCGCGGCACGGATCGAGCACCAGCAACGACTGAACGAGTCGTCCGAGTCAACGGTGGCATGACATGGCAGGGCGCGGTGAGGAACGTACCGGCAAAGGCGGCGGAGGCATCCCGGACGGTCTGCTGATCGGCCTGCTTGCCTTCCTGCTCGGGCTCACACTCCTGGCGTGGACGGCCACCGGCCTGGCCGGACTGTTCGCGCACGGCGCCTGGCCGGAGGGGGTCACGCTCACCGAGACCCCGCTGGCGATGCGTCAGCTCGTCACCACACCGCACGACCTGTCGGCCGCCTGGCCGCAGACCCCGGCGGACGAGCTCTCCGGGTACGGGCTGTTCTGGGGCCTGTTCATAGGCGAACTGATGATACTGATGGTGCTGACGGTGTTCGTGCTGGGCGTGGTCGCCCGCTGGCGGGCGGTACGCGCGCGGCGGCGCAGCGAACGGTACGGGGACGAGGACAGGTACGGAGACGAGGACGTCTCGCCCGTACGTTCCCAGCACCACAAGCCCCGGCTCGAGGCCCACCCCCCACCGCAGCGGCAGCCACAACCAACCCTGGAGCCACACCCGCACCCGGAACCCGTCGCTCCGGCGTCCACGGCTCCGGAGCCCCCTGCCCCGGAGCCCACCCCACCCCCCGTTCCTGCCCCCGTCGAGCACACCGCATCCGCAACCACCCTCCTGCCCACTCTCTCCACGCTCCCGCCCCCCCGTACCCCCCTCGTCGTCTACGGACCGGCCGCCACCCGCCGCCCCACCGTCGTCCAGGCGATCCAGGAGGCCGACGGGCCCGCGCTCGTCGTCACCTCCGACCCCACCGTCTGGGCCGAGACGAAGGACGCCCGCGCCAAGCTCGGCCCGGTCCTCGTCTACGACCCGGGCCACCTCTGCGACACCCCGGCCCGCCTCCACTGGTCCCCCACAGCCGGCTGCGAGCAGCCCGACACGGCCGCCGCCCGCGCCACCGCACTCCTCGCCCCGGTCCGGCCCCAGGCCCGTATCGACGCGGCGACGGCCGACACCGCGGAAACGCTCCTGAAGTGCTGGCTGCACGCCGCGGCCATCGACGGCAGGCCCTTCCGCCAGGTCCACCGCTGGGCCATCGGCGGCAGCGCCCACGAACCGGTGCGCCTGCTCCGTACCCACCCCAAGGCGGCCTCCGGACTCGCCGGTCTGCTGGAGTCCGCGCTCACCGCCTACCCCGAACGCCGGGAGTTGGCACAGGAGTTGCCGGTACGGGCCTTCGCCGCGCTCTCCTCGGTCCACATCCGCGAGGCCTGCACACCCAACCGGGCCGATTCGCTCGCGCTGGAATCTTTCGCGCGTGAGGGGGGCACCCTTTATGTGGTGGGCGAACCGATCGAGGATCCCCGCTCGGGCCCCGGAGCAATGCCCCTGCTCACGGCACTCGCATCGCACGTGGTCGAGCACGGCCGCCGCATGGCCGCACGGTCAACCGACGGTCGGCTCGACCCACCAATGGCGCTCGTACTCGACGACGTCGCCGCGGTGGCGCCGCTGCCCCGGCTCCCCGAGCTGCTGTCGACCTGCCAGGCCCAGGGCCTGCCGACGCTGGCCCTCCTCCGCTCCCAGGAACAGGCCCGCGCCCGCTGGTCCCAGGGCCTCACCGAATCAGGTAGCCCCAGCTACTGACCGGCCATGGCCGCGGCGATGAGTTTGCCCGGCCCGGGCAGTCTCACCGTTGTCGACGATGCAGGAGGAATGCATGACTCAGCTGTTGAGGGTCCAGAACTTCAACGTCTCGCGTGACGGATTCGGTGCCGGTGAGCACCAGAGCCTCGAGAGACCGTTCGGCGACGCCGACCCCGGGGACCTGTTCGCCTGGGCCGGCGCCACGGCGAGCTGGCCCATGCGCACCGACCCCGGGGGAAGCCGCGGCCTCGACGACTACTTCACGCGAGATTTCGCACGCAACATCGGCGCCGAGATCATGGGCCGCAACAAGTTCGGTCCCCAGCGCGGGCCCTGGCACGACCATGACTGGCGCGGCTGGTGGGGTGCCGAGCCCCCGTTTCACACCCCGGTGTTCGTCATGACCCACCACAAGCGTCCTTCGTTCACGCTCTCCGACACCACGTTCCACTTCGTCGACGGCGACCCGGCCACGGTCCTCGAGCAGGCGCGGGAGGCGGCGCGGGGCAAGGACGTCCGACTCGGCGGCGGAGTCACCACCATCCGGCAGTTCCTCGACGCCGATCTCGTCGACACCATGCACGTGGCGGTCTCGCCGGTGAAGCTCGGATCGGGGGTACGACTCTGGGAGTCACCCGATGAGCTGCTTGACCGGTTCCACCTCGAGGTCGTGCCCAGCCCGAGCGGCGTGACGCACCACCTGTTCTGGCGAAGGTGACACGAGGGCCCACTCGCGGATGTCAGCGCGGTGGATGCGGGCGTTTCAGTAGATGAGTGCGTAGGTGCGGACGACTGCTACCGATACAGGTCTCGGTAGCAGTCGTCCGCCGGCCCCACGAACGCGACCAGCAACCCGGCGAACCTGCCCGGTCAAACCACTAGCCACGCGTGCCACGGGTGCCAGGCGCACCACGCCCCCGCACCGCCCGACCCACCGCGTACTCGAGTTCCCGAGCTGACGGGTCGCTCGGCATCGGAACCGACTGCCCGGTAGCCACGAACCCGATCCGTCGATAGAGCGCCGCAGCCCGCGCATTGTCCTCGTGCACATACAGCCGCACCCGTTCGATCCGCGGCTCCGTCAGCGACCACGCCCAGTCCATCCCGGCCCGGAACAGCTCTTCGGCCAGGCCCATGCCCCGCGCCTCGGGCCGCACGAACACGCCGACCACATGCGCCTGGCAAACGCCGGCCCCCTCCCCGAACCGCACGTCCGCGTCCGGCCGCTCGATCAGCACGGTGACGCTGCCGTCCCACCGGCCGTCGGGCGCGACGGCGACGAACTGCCGCACTTCACCGCTGCCGGCCTCGGACCCGCCGAGCGCCCGATCCTGCCAGAACACGTCGGGCTGGGCCGCAGCCCGCTCGTAAGTCTCCAGAAACGCCACCGGCGCCACCGGGTCCCGCAGAGCGTCCAGCCGCAACTCCTGGACCAGTGCCCATTCATCGGCGCGTACGACTCGTATCACATGTTCCATCCGCCGATCCTGCCCCGCCCGCCCGACCTGCGCAAACAACTTTCACGGCCCACCACAGCCGGAGCTCCGTAGGCCGCCTGACAGCAAAGAGGGGTAAACGCAGAAAAGCCCCGTGCCACAAGGGCACGGGGCTTTCCCGTAAAAGGAGTTCGGCGGCGTCCTACTCTCCCACAGGGTCCCCCCTGCAGTAC
>NZ_JBVKBV010000051.1:0-16298 GCF_055635345.1 Streptomyces sp. NPDC111516
GATGCCGGCCTGACAGACGAACTGATGTGATCACCGGACGGCTCCCTTGGCGGAAGGACGAACCTCGGGCGAGACCGTTCCCGCAATTCGAAGAGGCGTGGATCGCAGGTGGGCGTCCCACTTCCAGGATCAACGCCCTCTTCGTCATCGGCAGGAGCGAACGCACCGAGTCGGGTCCTGGTCACGCGCGGTCCCGACCGGAGAAACCGGCCACCCCGGACCAGGAGTCCTCGGCCCTCCACGCACAGATCGTGGGTGACAATTCTGGAAAGTGCCACTTTCGGAAGGTGTGATGAAACGATCCACACCCCAGCAGCTCCCCGAGGTTCAGTTGGAGACCCCGCGGGCAACTGCCACCGGACGCGGCCGGGTATGCGCGGGACAAGATACAGGCCGTCCTCGGCCAGATGCGGGAGCCGGTTCTGTTCGCCCGGGTGAAACTGACCCGCACGGCAAATTCGACGGTGGAGCGGCCGGTGATTGCTCAGGCCAACGTGGATGTCAACGCCGACCTACCCGCGCGCATGTTGCGGGGCAGACCGTCACCCAGTCTGTCGACCTACTCCAGGACCGGCTGGCAGAACGGTTGGCTCGGCTGACCCAACACTGGGAGACGCCGCCGCCGGACGCCCGTCCCGGCGCCGACCAGGACGGCCGACTCCGCTGCGATCACCCTGGGGTGCTCAGGCAGGGTGCGGGCTGGCGGATCGCGAAGCCGGTAGGCCAGGGCCATGGCGGACACGCCCCAGCGGCGCTTGGCGCTCAGTATCCGGTTGATGGAGGCGTCGCCCAGTTGCTGGGCGACGATGCCGGCCCGGGGCATGAGGAAGGCGGAGGCGAAGGCGTTGGCCTCTGGTTTGCCCTCGCGGCCGCCGGCGACGCGGTGTTCGGAGTGCAGGACAAGGTGGCCGAGTTCGTGGGCGGCGTCGAAGCGGCCGCGTTTACGCCGCCGTACTCCACCGCGTACGCCGGGCTCGACAGCATGGAGCCGACCAGCAGGCCGCCGCCGAAGTAGCCGCCTGCTCAGGGTCGTAGGCCGGGCCCGCCTCCCAGTACGGGCGGCGGCGGCCGTCGTCCGTCTCGACGGTGCGGCTCAGCGGCTCCTCGCCCTCGCGCAGCCGGACTCCGTCCGCCGCACAGACCGGGACCTCACGGGCCGTGCCCCCGGAGGGCGACCACCTGGGCGCGCTGCCGAAGCCGCGGTGAACACGGCGGGCCTGACTCGGCATGGCTTGCACCGGAAGGGGGAACCGCAGGGGGCCCTCCGGGGGTCGGCAGGGGAGCGTACACCAGTACGGGCGTGACGAGATCCTCGGCCTGGCGCACTCCGATCGCGAGCTCGTCGTGTTTCTCGAAGCGGGCTGGGATCGCCGATCCGGCCAGCGGACGTGGGGCGCGAGTGCGATACCGGTCGAGGTAGCGCCGAGGACGCCGACGAGCAGGAGTCGCACATGCCTGTACCGGTCGCCGAGCGCCCCCGCGATGTCCAGAAACGCTGCCACCGCGAGTAGACAGGCGGTGCTGGTCCACTGGGCCTGCGCCACGGTCGCGCCGAGATCGTGTTGCAGGCTGGGCTGTGCCACGAGCAGTACTTTGCCATTCGGCGCGACAGTCACTGCGTCCGGTGTGACCAGAAGCGCGAGGTGTGGCCGTGGAGTTCGGGTCATGCGTCCACCGGGCCGAGGTGGGCGTCGAGAGCCGCTTCGACGAGCCGGTCGAGTCCGACACTGCCGGGTGCGCCGTCGGACGGCGGGGCGCCGAGATCGTGTTGCAGGCTGCGCCAGGCTGGGCAACGCCGTGGAGGTTCGACCAGAGAGAGGCGGCTGTCACGGCCGGCGGTAGCTCGGTGCCGGAGGGGTGGCGGGTTGCCGCGTCGCGTCTCGCTCCGTCCGGTGCCGGGGCGACGAGCTGGACGATGAACTCGTTGAGCGGCAGGGCCGATTCCCGCAGCCCCGGCCGTTCCGACAGGTTCTTCTCGCTGCTGAGCAGCTCATGACGGAACATCAGCTCCGAGCAAGAACGGCGGTGGGCGGCCCGCCCGCCCCACCGCCGCACCCCCTGTCGGCTCAGCCCTGCGGTCCGGTGAGGTAGGCGTCGATGACCCGCATCGCCTTCTCCGTTCCGCCCCTGCGGTAGAGCCAGTGGCTCACGACGTCCATCGTGAACAGGGACGCCTTCGGGAAGGAGCGCGCCATGCGCTGCGCGCCCGGCAGGGGAGTCGCCAGATCATGGGTGGCGTTGACCACGAGAACGGGCGGTAGGTCGCCCTTCCCTCGGGCGGGCTGGGGCTTCGGCGGCATGCTCCAGCCCTGGCAGCCGAGAATGATTTTGAGTGCCTGGGCGTTGTAGCGGACGTGCGGGGCGGACTTCGCGACCCTCTCGCGGATGGCCCGGTACTCGGCGTAGTCGCGGATCCGGAAGTCGTAGTCCCGGCACAGCACGAGCCGCACGGCAAGGTCGGTGACGGTGGGGAACCAGCGGACCTCACCCTTTCCCGTGTACAGGGCGGCCAGTTGCCGTGCTGTCTCCTCCGGGCTTCCCTTACCAAGAGCGTAGGTGAGGAAGCCCGACAGCTTGTCGGCGTCGACCTTGGTCCGCGTCGGTCCGTTCGGGCCGGGCTCACGGAGTGTGCCCGCGTCGGCGCGGGCGAACAGTGTGTCGGTGGCGGCCATAAGGTCCTTGCCGTTGAGTGCGCAGGCCCTGTCCTTCTCGCACCAGGCCGCGAGCCGTTTCAGGGTGTCGTTGATGGTGACGCTGCCGTCGGTGAGGTACCGCTCGGCATTCGGCCGGTCCGGGTCCATCGCGCTGTCGAGGGCGAGTGCGCGGAGCCTGCCGGGGAAGAGGCGGGCATAGCGCTCGCCGAGGAAGGTGCCGTAGGAGTGGCCGAGAAAGCTGATTTGGCGTTCGCCGAGCGCGGCGCGGATCGCGTCCATGTCGCGGGCCACGCTCTCCCCGTCCATATGGGCCGCGAGCGGGCCCGTCCGCTCCAGACAACTGTCCGCCAGCCTGCCGTTCAAAGTGCGCAGCCGCTCGAACTCGGCCGCGTCGCGGGGGCGGGCCGGGACCTGCTCGCTGATCGTCTCGTCGCATTCGGCTTCCCGGCTGCGGCCGATGCCGCGCGGGTCGAAGCCGATCACGTCGAAGCGCTGGAGCATGGCCGGGGAGTAGCCACTGACAGGGTCGTCCGCGTACAGCGCGTCGTCGGCCCCGGGTGTCCCGGGGCCACCCGGGTTCGACATCAGGACGCCGATGCGCCGCGCGGGGTCGGTGGTCCGGTACCGCGCCACGAAGATGCCTGTCTTCGGCCCGTTCGGCTTCGTCCAGTCCAGCGGCACCTCGACCGTCGCGCACTGCGCCCTCGGGCTGGGATCGGGAAAGGGCGGCTCGGCTTCGGGGCAGGCGCCCCAACGAATCGGTGATACCGGGACGGCGGCACCGGACGACTGCTGAGCGGCCGCCGCGCCGGGGACGGCCAGGACGGCGGCGGAGGCGGACAGGGCCAGGAATACGGAGACGACCCGCCGTCCTGCCTTCGGGTTCACACTCATACTCGTGTTCATGCGCGTCACTGTCCCGACCCCGTATGACGGCGCCTCCATGGACACATAGTCAGAACGTAACAAGGAGTTCCAGCCGATGCGGCATTCCATTGCGAGGCAGCCCTGGCGGGGGCATAGCGATGGGGCATATACGTGTTGCCGGCTAGGCGGTGGCGGTCTCAAAGAGACTTGAATCATCAACGTCCCAGGCTCGCCCGCTTGTTACGCCTCGATCTGCGGCGCGACCGTTGGAGCCTTCCAACGGACTCGGCCGACCGTAAGGGCGGGCGATACCCGCAGCGTCTCACAGCGAGTCGACGATGAGCGGGCGTGGCTGCTGGACGCCCTGCGAGCGTGCCCGTCGGTCCATCGACGGGCACCGCGGCAGTAGCCTGGTGGAGCCGATCGGCTCGGCGTGCGTACGGCATGTGGAAAGCCCACAATGAGCCATAAGCGTACGGCTGAGGGTGGGCCAGGTTCCGGGCGCTCTCTCGGTGCCGGATCCTCGAAGCTCTAGGGAGAAGGCCATGACCACTGCACGGGAGATCATGCACGTCGAAGCGACCTGCATCCAGGAGAACGAGACGCTGGCCGTCGCGGCGCGCACGATGAAGGAGCTGAACATCGGAGCCCTGCCGGTCTGCGGGGAGGACGACCGCCTCCACGGGATCATCACTGACCGTGACATCGTGGTGAAATGTCTCGCCAACGGCAAGGACCCCCGGACGGTAACCGCAGGCCGGCTTGAACAGGGCAAGCCGATCACGATTGACGCAGATGCGGACACTGACGGGGTCCTTCGGACCATGGAGGAGCACAAGATCCGACGGCTGCCGGTCATCGAGAACCACCGCCTCGTAGGGATGATCAGCGAGGCGGACCTCGCACGCCACCTGTCGGAGGAGCAGGTGGGCCACTTCGTTGAGGCTGTCTGCGGAGCCTCCTGATTCGCTGACATCGCGAATGTCGATCACGTCTCAGGCGCCCGGTAGAGTTTTGGGCACATTCGGAGAGCCAGGGGCGAACATGCGGTTGCCAGCGTGCCGCGGCAGGGATCAAGGGTGCGGGTTCAGTGCATGATGAACACGTAGCCGGCCAGTGTACTTCCGTCGGATTCGCTCGAGGATGCGGCGCAGCGCATGGCCGATGTAGGCGTGGGTGCCTTGCCTGTGGTGAACGGCGACGCAGTGATCGGCATGGTGACCGATCGGGATCTCGTGGTAAGGGCCATGGCCCATGGCCCGTAAGCTGTCGCCACAGACCAGGATGGAAGCGATCATGTCACCTGCATCCGTGACTGTGGAGGCTGAAACCACTGTTGCGGTCGCCGTCATCGAGATGCGTTCGATCCAGGTGCGTCACCTTCCCGTGGCGGTCCCTCTCTGTCAGCCTTGGGTGAGACATCCCGTTCTGCGGGGTTAGCCTGAGAGGGCACGACAGGAGAACCGTCCCTTATGCCCAGCACAGAGCCTGTCGGATCCGACCCGGCACCGAGGCCGAAGCGCCGCACTTTCACCTCGGAGTACAAACTGCGGATCGTTGCCGAGTGCGACGCCGCACCCAGGAACGAGAAGGGCGCGGTCCTGCGCTGGGAACGGCTCTACCACTCCCATATCAAGGAGTGGCGGGCCGCGCGGGACGCCGGGGCCCTGGAAAACCTGATCGACCGCCGGACCAGCCCGGCCCGCGCGAAGAAGTCCGCCGCGGAGGTGGAGAACGAGAAGCTGCGGCAGCAGGTGGAGCGGTTGCAGAGGGACCTGGCACGGAACAAGGCCGCACTCGAGGTGATGGGAAAAGCTTCCGCGCTCTTGGAGATGATCTCCGAGAGCGCGGACTGAAGCCTGCCGTCGACCCTGTCGTGGACGAGGCGTTCACCGGCGTCGAGACTCAGCTGGGCATCACGGCCGCCTGTCGGCTGACCGGCCGCTCCCGCGCCACGCACTACCGCCGGCTCCGGCCTGCACCACCACGCAGAGCACGTGCCCCGCAGGTGCAGCCGTCGGTCCTGACGGCCGAAGAGCGGGCTGCGGTGATGGAGTTGATGAACGGAGACGAGTACGCCGAGCTCGCGCCTGCACAAATCTGGGCCCGCGAGCTGGATGCCGGGCGCTATCACTGCTCCGTCTCGACGATGCACCGGACTGATCCTGCGCGAGCAGGATCAGTCCGGTGAGCGCCGACGGCAGGCCACCCATCCCGCCAAGGCGGTGCCTGAGCTGGTCGCCACGGGGCCCTCGCAGGTGTTCACCTGGGACATCACCAAGGCGGCCGGACCGGGCAGGGGCGTCTGGTATCACGCCTACGTGATCATTGACATCTTCAGCCGGTACATCGTCGGCCACACCGTCGAGCGAGCTGAATCGGCGGTGCGGGCCGAGGAGTTGATCCGCGAGACCATCGCCCGTAACGGCATCGTGCCCGAGACCGTGCACGCGGACCGCGGCACCTCGATGACGTCGAAGAAGGTTTCCCAGCTGCTGATCGATCTGGGCGTGACGCGGTCGCACTCGAGGCCGAAGGTCTCCAACGACAACCCTTACAGCGAGGCCCAGTTCAAGAGCACGAAGTACATGTCGGACTATCCTGAACGGTTCGATTCGTTGGCCCACGCCCGCGAGTGGTTCGACGCGTTCATCGCGTATTACAACCATGAGCACCGGCACTCGGGTATCGGCTGGCACACACCCGCATCCGTCCACTTCGGGACCGCCGAGGAGGTCCGCGACCAGCGCGCGGTCACCCTCGCCGAGGCATACGCCCGCCACCCCGAACGCTTCGGCCGCCGCCCCAGACCACCCGAGATACCCCAGACGGCCTGGATCAACGACCCGGCCAAGCGCAGGGAACCCGCACCACAAACCTCATAGCGTCACGACCGTCTCACTGGACTTGAAATCTTCCTCCTTGCCGCGCAGTGGAGGCAGCTCCCAAACCCCTTCGGGGGATACCCCCCGCTCGGAGGGGCGAGAGCTACACCAGGGGGGCCGAGGCCCCGCCGCGCTCCGAGCCCGGGAAGCCCGGAGCCTGAGCCCGCCGCGCTGCCAGCCCTCGGAGCCGAGCGGGGCAACGGGGTTGTTGTCAGCGGCGTCCTGTGCACGGTCATCGAACCCAGAGATCGTTGTCGAGCTCTCCGGGGCGCGCTCGGCCGCCGCTGAGATCCGGTCGGCGGCCTCGTGGTCCATCGGCGCTGAACGTCCCATGCCTTCATGTCACGTCAGCACCAGGCCGCCGCGAGTTCAACGGCAGCCCCGCCCTTCCACCACTTGCCTGACCACCTACTGGCCCGTGTACCTGCGCATTCACTTGACAGCACAAGATAACGATCGCCGCGAATGTTGCGCTTGCGCGTGATCCGCTCGACCTTCTTCCGGTTGATGCCGTGGCCCTGCCGGCGCAGAGCCGCGTGCACCGTGGGACGCCGTAGGCGCCCCAACCGGTTGCTGGAAGATCCGGCCGCAGTCTGTCTCTGCTTGCCCAGCCCGTCCAGATCCGCCGGCGGCGACTTGGCTGCCGTCGGAGGTGGTCGAGAGAACCCTCGTCCGGAGTAATCCAGCAACGCACTGACTTTCCGTCTGCGGCAGTCTGATGATGCCCGGGGCTTGCTGGCGGCCTCGGGGCACTGCCGATCAGAGCTGAAGCAGTCAGCAGGGCTGGAGTCAGTCCGACGAGTGCTGGAGGGCGTGAGTGGTCACGAGGCGGCGTGTCGTGCAGGCAGCGGCTGGCGGAATGCTCGCGCTCCTTCCAGCCGGTTACGTGGCTCCGCGGCTCTGGGCGCGGGCTGGTGGGGGTCTTCTGGACCCGGGGAAGGTGGACAAGTACGTCACGCCGCTCGTCGTCCCGCCCGTCATGCCGCAGGCCGGGGGCGGCGTCGCTGGTCGCATCGACCACTACGTGATCGGTGTGCGGCAGTTCCGGCAGCAGGTGCTGCCCTCCGGTCTGCCGGCGACGACCGTGTGGGGGTACGGCTCAACTCTGCATCCGCGCAGCTTCCACTACCCCGCGTTCACCGTCGAGGCCCGTGCCGGAACGCCTGTGCGGGTGAGGTGGAAGAACCAGCTGCGTGATCGCGCGGGCCGTTACTTGCCGCACCTGCTGCCGGTCGACCCCACACTGCACTGGGCGAACCCTCCGGGCGGAGCGTCGGCTCGGGATTCACGTCCAGGATTCCGCTCGACACCCGGAGCGTACTCGGGCCCGGTGCCGATCGTGACACACCTGCATGGCGGGCAGAATTCGGAGGAGAGCGACGGCTACACCGAAGCCTGGTACCTTCCCGACGCGGTCGACCTTCCTGCGGGATACGCTGAAGTCGGCTCGTTCTACGAGGAGTTCAAGGACAAGTTCGAAGACCGGTTCGGCGATGCCTGGAGCCGGGGCGACGCCGTGTTCCAGTATGCCAACGCGGACAGAGCCTCGACCTTCTGGTTCCATGATCACGCGCTGGGTGTTACGCGGCTGAATGTCTACGCCGGACTGGCGGGGTTCTACCTTCTGCGAGGCGGACCTGCGGACCTTCCCGACGGAGTGTTGCCGGGTCCCGCACCCCGGACCGGTGATCCGCCCGGCCGGAGGTACTACGAGATCCCTCTTGCCATCCAGGACCGCTCGTTCCACGTCGACGGCAGCCTCTTCTACCCGTCCGGACGCGCTGCCTTCGACGGATTCAGGGGCCCCTACATCCCGGGCAGTGACATCCCTCCGATCTGGAACCCCGAGTTCTTCGGCAACACGATGGTGACCAACGGGAGAACCTGGCCGGTCCTTCGAATAGAACCGCGCCGCTACCGGTTCCGGCTTCTCAACGGATGCAACTCGCGGTACCTGATCCTGAAGATCGTCACCCGCCCCCTCGCCCACAGGCCCGCATCCCCCGCACTCCCCTTCTGGCAGATCGGCAGCGAGGGGGGATTCCTCCCCACGCCGGTACGGTGCGACCAGGTGCTCATCGCTCCCGCCGAGCGCGCCGACGTGATCGTCGACTTCGCGTCGGTACCGGTCGGGACCGAGTTGTATCTCATCAACGAGGGCCCCGACAAAGCATTCCAGGGTGGGAAGGCGGGTACGGACTTCTCCCCGGCGGACCCGGCCACCACCGGTCAGGTCATGAAACTCGTCGTCCAAGCGCTCACTGCACCGGACACGACCGTGCCACCCTCCCAGCTGTCGCTTCCGTCGTTCGAGCCGTTGGGGAAGGCGAGCCGCATCCGACGGCTTTCCCTCAGTGAGCAGAACTCCGCGTCGCTGCCGCACGTCGGCCCCCGGCAAATGCTGCTCGGCACCCTGGACCGAAGCGGAGCCGCTGTGCCGATGCACTGGGACGACCCTGTCACAGAGAATCCGGCCCTGGGCGCGACCGAGATCTGGGAGATTCACAACTTGACGAAGGATGCCCACCCGATCCATGTCCACGAGGTCCAGTTCCAGGTCCTCGACCGGCAACAGGCCGGCCGTGCCGCCCGGCCTGCCGAGCCGTGGGAGAGCGGGTTCAAGGACACAGCAGTCGCTTACCCGGGTGCCGTGACGAGGCTGAAGGCGACATTCGACCGGGCGGGCCGGTACGTCTGGCACTGTCACATGCTCGAACACGAAGACAACGACATGATGCGGCCCTACACCGTCGGATGAAGGTGGAGTCCTTGCGACGGCGCCGAGGTCACCGAGGCCCGACTGGCGATCTACGAACCCCCGCGCTTCTTCGAGGCGTTCCTGCGCGGGCGCTCCTACACCGAACCGCCCGAGTCCTGTGGCTCGCCCACAGGGCGGCTGTTCTCGAGTCCGTTCACCGTTCACCCGGGGGCGCCGAGGTCGCTCGACGCGGCGTCCGTACTTCCGGCGCGGAGCAGCTGATTGCCGAGGTCGATCAGGGCCCGGCCGGCAGCGTACTCGTCGCCGATCTCGGGGACGGGTGGGTCGTGAGGGTTGCGCTGGGCGGAGGTGCGGCTCTGAAGGGTGGCGTCACCGGTGTCGAGGACGGCATGAACCTTGGTGAGGTCACCTTCCTCGAAGAGGTCCACACGCACGATCCATTGCTTGGTGCGTGGCGTCTCGGTGCTGGTGTGCCGGGTCATGGTCAGGCACTTCCTTCCGCTGAGTACTCCAGGCCGCCTGGGAGGCGTGCCTCCGCCGGATCTGCGGCGACACGTCACTTCTTCCTCGCGGGTGCAGCGGCAACCGCCTCCGAGACCTGCTCAGGACTCCACCCTGCGCCGTGCGGGTCGTCCCCCGCTTGGGCCTACTGGTCCACAGGGCGTGGCCGGACGGGTCCGCTCGGTACGCCTTGCAGCCTGACCCGCCCGTACACGCTGTGGGGGCGATTCCGGAGGCCGGTGCCGCACTCTGCCTTTCGTGACTGCCGTGGTCGGTGTTTCATCGGGAGCACGATCCTTCTTCCCGACGCATGCTGGGGCCCAGCGCCGTCGGACGGCGTCCTCGTGTTCGCTTCCACGGACTGTGGTCACCGGTCTGGAGGAAACGCCCGACTGTATGGGCTGAGCCGATTGCAGTCCACGAGGTGCCGCTCGATGTGCGCCCACTACCGTGGAGGTGTGGCCCGCCCGGGATCCGCGGGAGTCACGACGGAGGCACCGTGAGCGACAACGGAACAGACCGCTGCAGCGAGGAGCGCCGTCGGCTCAGTACGTTGCCGGAGGATCTCCTCGGGCGCCTCGACGTCGTGAAGCGTGGCCCTGCGGAAGCGGCCCTGCTGCTGGAGGCCGTCATGTCGGTGGCCCGAGGCCTCGACCTGCCCCAGGTGCTGCGCCGGATCGTCGAGGCCGCGGTCGTCGTGGTCGATGCCGAGTACGGGGCGTTGGGCGTGGTCGGCGAGGGGACCCGGCTCACGCAGTTCCTGCCGGTGGGTATGACGCAGGAGCAGCACAAGGCAATCGGCCCCTTGCCCGAAGGGCACGGCATCCTCGGCGAGCTGATCCGCCACCCCGTGCCGTTGCGGCTTGCGGAACTGTCCGAGCATCCGTCGTCCTACGGGTTTCCGCCGAACCATCCCCCGATGCACTCGTTCTTGGGAGTTCCCATCCGGGTGCGCGACGAGGTGTTCGGCAATCTGTATCTCACCGAGAAACGGGGTGGCCACGAATTCGACGCCGAGGACGAGACCGTGCTCTCGACCCTCGCGGTGGCAGCAGGAGTGGCCATCGAGAACGCCCGCCTGTATACGCGGACGCGCGACCGTCAACGCTGGCAGGAAGCCAACAGCGAGATCGTCGCCGGCCTGCTGAGCGGGGTGGACGACCCACATGTCCTGCGCATGATCGTCGATCACTCCTCGTACATTCTCGGCGCGGATCTCGGGGTCCTGGCGCTTCCCGCCGGGAGGCGGGCCCTCCGCGTGGCACTGGCTTCGGGCAGGGACGCCGAGATGCATCGCGGCTTGATCCTGCCGCGCGAGGGATCGTTCGCCGGAGCGGCTCTCGACGCGGGCGAGCCGATCACCAGCCTCGATGTCGCAGACGATCCAAGGATCACCGCCGGCCCCCCGAGGTGGACGGGGCTCGGTCCGGCTGTCGCGGTCCCGATGGTGACGGGAGAGCGGACCCGCGGGGTGCTGGCACTGGCTCGCGCACGGGGCCGTCCCGCCTTCACAGAATCGGAGATCGCGCCCCTCCTGACGTTCGCCGGGCAGGCTGCCCTGGCGATGGAGCTCACCGAGCGGCGCGAGTCCGCCGAGCAGATTGCCCTGTTGGAAGAACGCGACCGCATTGCCCGGGATCTGCACGACCTGGCCATTCAACGGCTGTTCGCCACCGGTATGACACTCCAGAGCGTGGTGCGGCTCGTGGAACAGCCACAGGCGAGCGAGCGGCTGCTGCGCGCCGTGGACGATCTCGACGAGACCATCAAGATCATCCGGTCGACCATCTTCGGCCTCCGCGCCCGTGACTCGGGCCGTGCCGGCCAGGGGCTGCGCGCTCGGACGGCGACCACGGTCGAGCAGGCCGCACGGACCCTGGGCTTCCAGCCGTCCCTGCGGATGGAAGGGCTGATCGATACGGACGTGCCGGCCGAGATCGCCGAGCAGGTGATCGCGGTTCTCGGCGAGGCGCTGAGCAACGTCGCCCGCCATGCACGAGCGACGGGGGTGGACGTCTCGCTGGTGGTGGGTACGGGGGCACTGACCCTCGTCGTGTCCGACAACGGCGTGGGCATGCCCGAGCACGTCCGTTCCCGGAGCGGGCTCGACAACCTCGCACGGCGCGCCGAAAAACTCGGCGGCGCGATGAGTATGGAGGCGTCGGGACATGGCGGCACCCGGCTGAACTGGCGCGTGCCGTTGCGGATTTCCTGATCCATCACGGGCCGTACAGTCACCTCCGATGGTGTCCGGCAGCGGACGGAGAGTGTTCGGTGGCGTGCGCGGCGATCACGGCCGCCTGGATGCGGCGCTCGACACCGAGCTTGGCCAGCAGACGGGAGATGTGATTCTTGACCGTCTTCTCCGACAGATAGAGGCGCTTACCGATCTGGCTGTTGGTCAGCCCTTCACCGATCAGAGCGAGGACGTCCTTCTCCCGAGGCGACAGCCCCGACAGCGCGTCGTCCTCCGCGGTCTCAGCGCCGAATTCCTCCTCGCGCAGGCTGCTCATCAGCCGTGCCGTAGTCGCCGGGTCGAGGGTCGAGCGCCCGGAAGCCAGCGTGCGGACGGCGGAGACAAGGTCCGAACCCTTGATCTCCTTGAGTACGTAGCCTGCCGCGCCGGCCATGATCGCGTCGAGCAGCGCTTCGTCGTCGTCGAACGAGGTGAGCATCAGACAAGCCAGTTCCGGCATTCGTGAACGCAGCTCACGGCAGACCGTGATCCCGTCACCGTCCGGCAGCCGGACATCGAGAATCGCGACGTCGGGACGGAGAGCCGGGCCGCGGGCCAGCGCGTGATCGGCTGTGCCGGCGTCGCCGACGACCTCGATGTCGGGTTCCGCGTCCAGCAGATCCTGCACCCCGCGCCTGACGACCTCGTGGTCGTCGAGCAGAAACACGCGGATCGGCTTCTGCGCCGAGAACCCCCTTTCGTCGCCCATGGTGTCCTCCTCGCTGTGATGTGTTGCGCAATCCTGCCGCTCACTCATCGTGGGGCCGCGCAGCAGGGACACACCAGGGCCGGACGGTCCCGCGCCCCGGACCGTCAGAGATCGGGAGCGTCGGCCTGGGGGCCGTAGAGCTGCAGCAGTCTTGTCCGTGTTCCGTACAGCCGCTTCGCCACCGTCTCGGCGACGTACTTGTACACCGCCCGGCCAAGCACCGCATCGGCCTCGCACAGTGCGCGGACGGCAGCGGCATTGAATTCCACGGCCTGTCCCGCCTGGATCACGTGCGCACCCAGGTGCCACACGTGCGGGGTGAACAGCCAGGACCATCCCAACAGGTCGTCCCGGCCCACTGTCTCCACGACCACCGCACGACGGCCGGGCACATGGAGGTCGACCTCGACCTGCCCGGAGC
Organism: Streptomyces sp. NPDC111516; assembly: GCF_055635345.1. NCBI lineage: Bacteria > Bacillati > Actinomycetota > Actinomycetes > Kitasatosporales > Streptomycetaceae > Streptomyces > Streptomyces sp. NPDC111516. The sequence goes on from NZ_JBVKBV010000051.1 coordinate 12,993, forward strand.
GGATGACCCAGAAGCGGTCGGCCCGTCTGCCCTCCTCGAAGAGGCGTGCATCGAGGACCAGCGGCACCTCCTTGGCCGCCTCGTCGAGCAGACGTGCCCGGCCCTCGCTCGGGAGCACGTCCAGCAGACTCCTGGTCGTCGACATCGAACCCTCCGTCCCTGGCGACATCCCGGGCATGATGTGCTGACACGCCGCAGCTGCCGTACGAGCCAGTGCCCTGGTCAGACGTCAGGCCACCTGCGGTGAACGATATGCCCGGCACCGAGCGAGCGCTCGGTTGTGATGCGCGGTGCGGAATCAACCGCGCCTCTCTTCGCATGGCGATGGTCAGAACCTGTGGCATGGTGCGCTTGGCGGTTGCCGTAGACCCGTTGCGGTCCGGTTTCAGGTCGAGAGATCTCGGGGACCGTCGCCGGTCCGAGGAGCGTGGCTCTCGAGCACGTGAATGCGGCGCCCGGTCATGCGTGTGGGGGTGATGGTCAGCCACTCGTTTCGTCGGCCGCCGGCCCACGGCGTGGTGTAGGCGAGTTCGTCCAGCCTGCGGGCGGCTTCGGGGTCGGTGACGGCTGCTGCCGTACCGAGGAGGAGGACGCTCCACCCTTGGCTCAGAGCGTCATCGATGTGATCCACTTCGAAGGCGACCGGGTGGCCCGCGGCGGTGGCGGGCAGCGAGTTGTGAGCGCTGCGATACGCGATCCGGTCACCGTCCACGATGTAGTTGACCGGCAGGATGGCCGGCCCGTCGTCCGTCGTCACACCGATCCGGCCCACGCCGTGGGTGGACAACAGTCGACGGCACTCCTGGGGACCGAGTTCGAGCAGTTCGGTGTGATAGCCGGCGCGGCCGATACCCGGGGGCAGTTCCGTCGTGCTACCGGTCAGCTCGGCCACAGTGGTCTCCAGCGCTTGGGCCAGCCGCAGCAGAAAACCTATGCCCGGTGTGGCCTGCTGCTCCTCGATGTACTGGATGTACCCGGGTGCGGAGCCGGCCCGCTCGGCCACTGCCTCTCGGCTGAGTCCGAGCTGCTCGCGACGCGTCGACACCCGTCGGCCCAGGTCTCCCGACGGGGCTCGGTCCGGCTTGCTGTCCGATGAGTGGCTTTCTCCGTGCACCATGCTGCACACATCCTTCGGGGGATCCGATCCGGCCGTCAGGCCCTCCAATGTTCCGCGTGCTCTTCGTCCACTCCATCGTGTGCCGTCGGGGACACACGGCGCGTGGGCCGACCGGCCCGGTATCACGCCCCGCTCAGCCCATGCTCCGCGAGCCGTGCTGGGTCTGCAGGGTGGTGGTACGTGCTTCTTCCCTGTTCTACCGAACGGTGGACAGCGACCTCGGAGCCGGCCCGGTCGAGTGCCGCCAGGACGTCGTGGACGACGCGGAGGGGGCGTTGTGAGCGTGCCGCTTCCGTCGCCGCCCAGTCCGGGGCACGTTCTGCGCGTGTCCCGTGCCGAAGACCGGGTCGCGCAAAATCCATCGCAGGTCCGGCCATTCGAGGGGTTGCGTCGCGAACGAACTGGACACCGCGTGGAGTGTGGCGGTGAGCAGGACGCGTTCCAGGGCCTGGTCGGCGCGCAGCCAGTCCTCCGGGTGGTCGCCCCGGGTGCTCAGCAGAGCGAGCTGAGGCCGGTTCTCGAACAGGACGCGGACCCGGCCCGGGCAGAAGCCGGTGGAGGTGGTGCAGGACTCGGCCGCCGGTGGCCGTGCCGGCCGACGAGACGATGACGACGGGGGACACTCCCGGCACCGGGAGTGTGATGGGCCCGCCCGGCCCCGGCATGGACCGCCCGGCCCAAGCGCGACTGGCCGGCGCCAGGCCAGCCTGAGGGAGAACCTCACCCGAGAGGACATCAGGAGGACGGCGACGTCGTGAAGGCACTCGTTTACCGGGGACCTGGGCAAACCGCATGGCAGAAGGACGTTCCGGACCCCGCGCTCCAGGATGCTGCCGACGCCGTCATCCGTGTCGATGTCGTCACCATCTGTCGTACCGACCTGCACATCATCAAGGGCGATGTGCCCGAGGTGACGCCCGACCGGGTGCTGGGGCACGAAGCCGTCGGTATCGTGGTCGAGACCGGTTCCGACGTCCATACGATCCGTCCCGGTGATCGTGTTCTGATCTCGTGCATATCCCCGTGCGGCCGTTGCCGCTTCTGCCGCCGAGCGGCCGACGGCGCTCATGCTCTGGATCACGCCCGCCTAGCGGCAGGCGGCTTCGGCGAACGCCCGGCGTTGTGTACTGCCCGAGGCACCGTGGTCGGTGTGTAGGACTGCGCCGGCGAGGCTGCCGCGGCACCGCTCGGCGACGGCAAGGGCGTCGGTGACGAGCTGGGAGCGCATGTGGCCGGCGGTCGCCCAGCCCGGCCAGGCGCCGGGAAACGAGCCCCCGGCGCGGGTGGGACTGGCTGGGGAACGTGACGAAGCCCTTCCCCCGGGGGAAGGGCTTCGTGAGCGAGCGCTGGGCAGGCCTTGCACCTGCATTTCCCCGCAGGAAGCGGGGCGTCGTTCCTTGGACCACCAACGCAGATCAGTCGCCGTGATCTGCGGCGAACTGCCAAGATCAACTATAGCGCACGCAGGCCGTCGGCCGGCCCCGGCCAACGCGCGACGGATACTGCTGGCGTTCTTCCGAGTGACACCGCGGCCGGTCAGTCCAGACGGTCGTACGCGCCCGGCTCCCAGTCGGCGAACAAAGTCAGCGCCTCCGCTGTCTCGGTACGCTCCGGCGCCGTGGAAGTGGCCGGCCACCAGTTCTCCACCTGATGCGCGTCCACGAGAACGAAGTCCCGGTATCCGTCGAAGTCACCGGGATCGCCTGCCACGCCGATGTGAATGGGTGCGTCATCGGGCAGGTCTTTCAGCGCGTCGCGAAGCTGCGCGGCGTTCCAGACCTGCGGGGCGTGCTCAAAGACGTCGGTCATGGGCACAGAGTGCCGGACCGGACCGCGTTGCCGGTGGAGGCACGGCTGCGCCCTGGGCCAGAGCACTGATCCGGGGCACGTGACCGGTGTGAAGAACTGATCACCGAGAGGCGAACCGAAGCCCGACCACCGGACACCGTACCGGGATCAGGTGGTGTCGTTCCTGGAACACCCACTGGTCCCACGCGATCTACTTCACCGGATGCCCGCTACCGTCAGGGCATCGCTCGCGCGCAGCCCCCTCAAGGGAGGCGCGCCCGATGCACACCACCCAGCAGCGCCACCTGCTACTGAACTTGATTGGGTGATGTCGGTCTGATCGTGTCAGTTGTTCAGGGTCAGGCCGGTGCCTATGAGGCAGCCGTCGATGAGGTGCGGTC
>NZ_JBVKBV010000052.1:0-16103 GCF_055635345.1 Streptomyces sp. NPDC111516
TGCAGCGCGAGCCGGCGGTGGGCGCCGACGGACTGGTGCAGGCCCCGACGGCCCCCGGCATCGGCTTCGGCCAGCCGGGCTGGTGACGAACTCCCGTCGGCCCCCTGTGGTGGGGCCGGCTGGATCTTCCCCGAACACTCTTCGCAGAAGGAGACGGCACCGTGCCCGTCCAACGCTACGCGGCGGTCGTCCGCCTGCGTCCGGAACTGGAAGCCGAGTACCGCGCCCTGCACGCGGCTGCGTGGCCCGAGGTGCTGGCGACGATCAAGCGTGCCAACATCGGCAACTACTCGATATTCCTGCGCGACGGCCTGCTCTTCAGCTACCTGGAGTATACCGGCGAGGACTACGCGGCCGACACCGCGCTGATTGCCGAGTGCCCGGTCACCCGCGAGTGGTGGGCCCGCACCGACCCGTGCCAGCAGCCGCTGGACAGCGTCGGTGACGGCGAGTGGTGGGCGCCGGCCGAAGAGGTCTTCCACCTCGACTGACTCGACTGACAACAGGGCCGGTGACACAGGAGGGGGCGGGCGCAGCAGCGCCCGCCCCTCTTCGACTACCTGCACGAAATACTTCCCCGCCGCCCTGGAAACCTTCAGCACTCGCGATGGGCTGTGCGTACCCGCGGCCTGGTCATTCTGACTGCCGCCCCCACTCCGGGGCAGGCCGCCAAACTCACCCGCGGCCAGTTGCGAGCGCTGCTGAAGAAGGCCGGTCGCCAGCGCAGCGTCGACGCGGAGGCCGAGCGGCTGCGCGAGGTCTTCCGAGGCCCCCACATGCGTCAACTGCCTCTGGTGGAGGAGGCGATGGGCCGCCAGACCGTCATTGCTGGTGCAGAAGCTGGAGATTGCCTGCACCAGCGCAGACGACCTCGCTGCAGAAAGAGGTCGGCGACTCGGATCCCGGACACCTCGACTCTAAACAGGGGACGCTCACTCGAACATGCCCTTTTCGCGGATGTTTCTGATTCATCGTGAGGCAATTCTACGTGCCAGCAAATTGGACAAACTATACCAGGATGCCCGTCTCACCCAGTAGATACGTCTGATGTACTGCTTGCACTTGCCTGCCATCCATCCTAAAGTCCGAGCACGCCGTGGTCCGAGGCCTGAAGGGACATCTCCGATGAAACTGCTCCAGGTTGGCCCAATCGGCCAGGAGCTGCCGGCGGTGCTGGCAGAGGACGGGCGGCTTCTGGACCTGTCATCGGTCACGGCCGCGATCGACGGCCGCTTCCTGGCCGACGACGGTGTGGACCGGGTGCGGGCCGCACTGGCCCAGGGCCTGCTCCCGGAGCTGGACGACAGCGGCCTGCGCATCGGGGCACCCGTGGCCCGTCCGGGCAAGGTGGTCTGCATTGGTCTGAACTATCGCGATCACGCGCGGGAGACCAACGCGGCCATCCCGATCCGGCCGGTGGTGTTCATGAAGGACCCCGGCACCGTGGTCGGACCGTACGACCGGGTCCTGATCCCCCGCCAATCGGTGAAGACCGACCGGGAGGTGGAACTCGCGGTGGTCATCGGGCGCCGCGCCCGCTACCTGGACTCCCAGAAGGAGGCCCTGGCCTGCGTGGCCGGCTACACGATCAGCAACGACGTCTCCGAGCGGGAGTTCCAGCTCGAGTACTCCGGGCAGTGGGACCTCGGCAAATCCTGCAAGACCTTCAACCCGCTGGGCCCCTGGCTGGTCACCCCGGACGAGGTCACCGACCCGCAGAACATGCGGATGACCACCACGGTCAACGGCGTCCCGCGCCAGCACGGCACCACCGGAGACATGATCTTCGATGTGGCCTACCTGGTGTGGTACCTCAGCCAGTACCTGGTCCTGGAACCCGGCGACGTGGTCAACACCGGGACGCCCGCCGGCGTCGCACTGGGTCTGCCCGGCCACCCATACCTGCGTCCCGGCGACACGGTCGCGCTCGGCATCGACGGGCTCGGCAGTCAGCAGCAGACCTTCGCAGCGGCCTGAAAGGACAACCATGATGGAGCTAGTGCCGCATCAAGCAACGTTTGCCCTGTTCACTACCTCGCGGAGACGGTCGTCGGCGGCATGCTTGTTCCGCCAGGTGATGTAGCGACGGATCATGCTTCCCTGCTCCTTGTGGCTGGCGTGGTCGGTGCCATCCAGCGCGAAGTAGCGCAGGGCGGTGAACTGGGCCTCGATCCGGTTGAGCCAGGAACTGTTGGTCGGGGTGTAGGCGATCTCCACGTTGTTCGCCGCCGGCCACGTCCCGACTCGCTGGCACCGCTTCGTCGTCAGGTGCGGGGAGTAGTTGTCGCAGACGATCGCGATGCGGACGTCCATCGGGTGCAGCGAGCGCAGGTAGCGGCAGAACTCCAGGAACTTCGACCTGTTCTTGGTCTTCTTGATGTGCCCGTAGAGCTGGTCTTTGGCCAGGTCGTAGGCGGCGAACAAGTGCCGGACCCCGTGCGGGCGGGTGTAGGTCGCCCGGCGGCGGGGCCGGGGATCTCGGTTGGGGTCCTTGTGTCTGCCGCCGCGTTCGGCCCAGTGCCGGCCGGGGTGGGGCTGGAGGTTGAGCGGCCCGAACTCATCGACGCAGAAGATGACTTCGGACTCGTCTTCCTCGGGTATGACTTCACCGTCGGCGATAGCGTAGAGGTGTTCGACACGGGCTTTCTTGGCCGCGTAGTCAGGGTCGCGGGAGGTCTTCCAGGTCTTCACGCGTTGAAATGAGACGCCCTCCTCGCGGAGCAGGACCCGAAGGCCCTCGTGGCTGATGTCGTCGACCACCCCCTCGGCGACCAGGAAGTCGGCCAGCTTGGCCAGGCTCCAGGTCGAGAACGGCAGGCCGTGCTCGGCCGGCTTCGACTTGGCGATCTTCTTGATCTCCCGGCGTTACGGGAGGGTGAAGGTCTTCGGCCGGCCGCCCTTGTACTTGGGGTAAAGCGAGTCGAAGCCGTCCGCGTTGAAGTTGTGGAGCACGTCGCGGACCCGGTCCCCGCTGGTGAACGTCACCTCGGCGATCTTCGCCACCGGCATGCCCTGCGCGGATAACAGCACCATCTGAGCCCGCCGCCAGGTCACCACCGAACCAGTGCCTCTGCGGATGATCCGCAGCAACCGCCTGCCCTCGTCGTCATCAATTTCCCGGACCCGCACGCGTTCAGCCACGTGATCATTCTGGCCGTCTGGCGCTTCCCGGCGCAGCAACTGGGCGACACATCACGACAGGGCGTACGTAGCTTGATGCGGCACTAGCGGGCCTGCGGGCCATCGTGACCGGCGGCGCCTCCGGGATTGGCCTGGCCACCGTCGAGCTGCTGACCGAGCGCGGCGCGGACGTGGCCGTGCTCGACCTCGCGACCGGCGAGCTGTCGGCACCCCAGGTCGGCTTCACCGTCGATGTCAGCGATGACAGCAGCGTGCGCGCTGCGGTCGAGGCAGCCACGGAGACTCTGGGTGGCCTGGACATCCTCGTCAACAACGCGGGAATCGGGGCGGTGGGCACGGTCGAGGACAACCCGGACGAACAATGGCGGCAGGTGCTCGACATCAACGTGCTCGGCATTGTCCGCACCACCCGCGCCGCACTGCCGCACCTGCGCCGGTCGTCATACCCCGCGATCGTGAACACCCGCCGCGACCACCGGGATCCCCCAACGGGCCCTGTACTCGGCCAGCAAGGGCGCTGTCTACGCGCTGACCCTGGCAATGGCCGCCGACCATGTCGCAGAGGGCATCCGGGTCACCTGCGTCAACCCCGGCACCGTGAACACGCAGTGGGTGACCCGGCTGCTGGACCGCTCCTCGAACGCCGCGGCCGAGCTCGCCGCCCTCAACGCCCGCCAGCCGCACGGCAGGCTGGTCAGCGCTCAGGAGGTCGCCGCCGCGATCGTCTACCTCGCCGGCCCCACGGCGCGCTCGACGACCGGCACCGCGCTGGTCGTCGACGGCGGCATGGCCGCCCTGCGACCGAGACCCGCCACCGACTGACCCCCCGAGCACCCGGCCGGACCGCAGAGCATGGGCTCCCCCCCGCCCAAGCGGTCCGGCCGGGCCTTTCCAGCGAGAGGCAACCCTGAACGCATGCGCAGCACAACACTCGGACGCACCGCCACCACAGTCAGCGAACTGTCACTGGGCGCCGCTCCACTCGGAAACCTGTTCCACGCGATCAGCGACGAGGACGCGGCCGCCACCGTCGAGGCCGCCTGGGCCTGCGGGATCCGCAGCTTCGACACCGCGCCGCACTACGGACTGGGTCTGTCCGAACGCCGGCTGGGAGACGCGCTGCGCTCCCGCCCGCGCGGGCAGTACACGCTCTCCACCAAGGTCGGCCGCCTGCTGCGCCCGTGCGCCGGGCTTCACGGAGATGACCTGGCGAACGGCTTCGCCGTCGCGGACACCCACGAGCGGGTGTGGGACTTCAGCGCCCGCGGTGTACGCACCAGCGTCGAGGAGAGCCTCACCCGGCTCGGACTGGACCCGGGTGGACATCGTCTACCTGCACGACCCGGACGACCACGAGCGGGACGCGTTCGACCACGCGTACCCGGAGCTGGAGCGGATGCGCGCGGAGGGCATGGTCGGCGCGATCGGCGTCGGCATGAACCAGACCGCGATGCTGGCACGGTTCGTCCGCGACACCGACATCGATGTGGTCCTGCTGGCCGGCCGATACTCCCTGCTCGACCAGAGTGGGCTGGACTCGCTCCTGCCCCAGACCGCACAGCGCGGCGTATCCGTGCTGGTCGGTGGGGTGTTCAACTCCGGCCTGCTGGCCGATCCCAGGCCGGGCGCAACCTTCGACTACGCCCCAGCCTCGCAGCGGCTGCTGGACCGGGCCCTGGCGCTGAAGACCACGTGCGAGGCCTTCGACGTCCCGCTGCGGGCAGCCGCACTGCCGTTCCCGCTCGGCCATCCAGCGGTCGCCGGAGTCCTCCTCGGGGCACGCCGCGCGGCCGAGGTGGAAGACGCAGCCGCAATGATCGACCATCCCATCCCGCCGGACATGTGGCTCGCTCTCCGCTCCCAAGGCCTCCTGCCCGGGGACGCGCCGCTGCCTCCCCCGCGTGGTCACGCCACGCTCACCCTGCCGGAGACGCGCCCATGACCACCATCGACGCCCACCAGCACGTCTGGGACCTGTCGGTCCGCGACCAGGACTGGATCAACGGGCCCGAACTCGCGCCGCTGCGCCGCAACTTCGCGCTCGACGACCTGCGCCCGCAGGCCGCGGCCGCCGGCGTCGACGCCACCGTCCTGGTGCAGACGATCTGCGTACCCGAGGCGCCGGCAGCGCGGGTGACAGCGGTAACGGTGATCCTCGTCCCGTCGAGTTCGAGAGCGGCGAGGAAAGCAGTTGCGGGCGATCAGCCGGGAGCAGGCCCTCGCCGCTCTCGCTGAGGAGGCACCGGCCTGCGAGGTGTGCCGGCCGGACACGGTGCTCGGCGCCTGTGATCGGTGCCTGGTCGCAGCATGAAAGTTGTGGAACTGCCGATCAGTGTGGCGCTGGCCCGTGCCGTTGCGGTGCTGCCGCAGGGGCCGGGCTGGTGGACCTGATCGCAGCCTGCGTCATCGCGGCGGCACGGGACGCCGGCCTCAAGGTGCCACAGGACCTGTCCGTGCTCGGCTACGACGACGAGCCGCTGGCCATCGACATCTGTCCGGCGCTGACCACTGTGCACGTGCCGCACGAAGAACTCGGCCGCACCGCCGTACGCCTGGCGCTGCACCGCGACGACCCCATGCATCAGGCGACGAGGCAGAGCGTCACCCTCGGCACGTGCTGCGCCGGTCGGTGCAGCCGCACCCCCACAGGCCGGAGTAGCGGACAGGTCCCGTGCACGGGCCCATTCATCCGTAGCTCGCGATGTGCCTACCGGAGGGCCGTACGACCGCCCTGCAATCGTGCTTCGCCCATGGTGAGCTCGGCAAGGCGTGTCACGCACGGCGCCGAGGTCGTGCCGCGTGTGCCTCGGGGATGTGCGAGGTGAGGGCGATCGACGCGGTGGCCCGGTCGTAGGAGAGCTGAGCCACGCGCGCGTAGAGGCAGTCGATGATCAGCAGGACGGAGTGCCGCGTGCCGAAACCCCCGTGCCTGAAGCTCGTCTCCCCCGGAGTCGAGGCGAGGTGGATGCCCGCAGCCTGGGCTGCGGGCGAGCGGTGATCCGAAGTGATGGCGATGGTCGTGGCCCCGCGCCCGGCAGCCAGCCGCAGAGGGCTCAGCACCTCGCGCGTGCTGCCGGAGTGCGAGAGCGCGACGGCCACGTCCGCGGGCGTCAGGAGGGACGCCGAGGTCTCCGCCGCGTGCACCTCGGTCCACCCCCTGGCCTGACAGCCGATCCCGAAAAGCCGGGCCTCCGCCTCACGGGCCAGGACGCCGGACGAGCCCACCCCGTAGACGTCGATACGGCGGGCTTTCGCCAGAGCCCGCGCCGCCCGCTCAAGGGCGTCACGGTCGAGGCGCTCGACGGTGCCGCGCAGCGCCTGCAGATCCGCGTGCGCGATGACGTCGATGACCTGGTCCAGGGTGTCGTCGGGGCCGATGTCAGGTCCGAGCGGCCGCTCCTGGGTGGACTGTCCCTGTTCCTTGGCCAGTTCCAGCAGCAGGGCTTGGTAGGAGTCGAGCCCGAGAGCCTGACAGAAGCGGGTGACCGTGGCCTGGGAGGTGCCGGTGCGGCGCCCGAGGTCGGCTGCCGATGTGTGGGCGAGAGTGGCCGGATCGGCGAGGACCTGCTCGGCAACCTTGCGCAAGGAGACGGTCAGCCTGGGCAGTTCGGAATGGATCAGGTCGGTGATCAAGGCGGCTTCGACTCGATTCGTTGCGGGGCGTTACGGCTTGTCGCGGCGGTGCCTCCTTGCGGCTGCGGCGAGAGCCGCGCGCGGAACTCTTGCTCTTGCCAGCCGATGACTATACCAACCATCATGCGGTGTGATCTCTGAATCTTTGAAACAGTCCTTGCCCTCTCACGAACAGCGTCTGCTGATCGGGATCGATGCTGGCGGCACCCGGACCCGCGCATACTGCGCGGACGCGGCGGGCCGGGTGATCGGCACGGGTGACAGCGGCCCCGGCAATGCGCTGAGCGTGCAGCCAGTCGATCTCGTGCAGCACTTGAGTGACGCCGTTGCCGCCGCCGTACCGGCAGGGCTGCGCGCCGGCGTGACGGCGGTGGCGGGCGGGTTCGCGGGCGGCGGCCACGGACGCGGGCGGGACACCGCGGCCTCGTGCTTGGCGCGAGCGCTGGACACCCTGGGTATCGAGGCCGCCGCGACAGAGGTGTACGGCGACGCGGAAGTCGCGTTCGCCTCCGGGCCGGGGGCGCCGGCGGATGGACTGGTCCTGATCGCAGGCACCGGCGCGACAGCGGCGCGGGTCGACGGACGGCGCAGCGCGCGCGTCGTGGACGGGCACGGATGGCTGCTCGGTGACGAGGGAAGCGGGTTCTGGCTCGGACGCGAAGCCCTGCGGGCGGTCGTGTACGCAGTCGACGGACGTGGTCCGCGGGGGCGTCTCGTGGAACGCGTTCTGGAACGGGTCGCTCCTCGGAGAAGCTGGACCGACCTGACTCCGCCCCAGTCTCTCCGGCTCAGAGACGCCATCGCCGACTGGGCCTACTCCCGGCCGCCGGCCGCCCTGGCCGGACTCAGCCCTCTGGTAGCCGCGGCAGCGGCGGACGGTGATCCGGAGGCTGAGTCGCTCCTCGGCCGGGCGGCCGACGAGCTGACCGACAAGGTAGGTGCGCTGGGTGCGAGACGGGGCGAACTTCTCGTCACCACAGGTGGCTTGATCGCTCCGGGAGGGCCTCTGGCTGATCGCCTGGCCGCGCGTGTGGAGCCGATGGGCCTGCGCATCGCCGCCGTTCGGGACGGCGGCATGGGGGCGGTGGCGCTGGCCGGGCTCTTGATGCATTGACAGGCCTGGTTTATCGTTTCACGCGAATTGCAAATTGCTGAATCGATGAACCGAGAGATGAGAGTGGGAACCCCATGACCGACTCGCAGATCGGCGCGACCGTCTTCGCCGACCGAGCGCGTGTGTCGCTGGACGATGCGATCGACGCCAACAAGGCGGCGGTGGCGTCAGCGGCCCGACTGTTCGCGGACTGCTTGGCGGCGGACGGGGTGATCCACGCCTTCGGTACCGGGCACTCGCAGGCCACCGCCCTCGAGCTCTCCGGGCGCGCGGGAGGACTCGTCCCGACCAATCGGATCAGCCTCACCGACCTCGTGCTGCGGGGCGGCGAGGACCGCACGGTGCTTGCCGATCCGCTGCTCGAACGTCGGCCGGGACTTGCCGCCCGGCTTTACGAACTGAGCAACCCGCACCCGCAGGACCTCTTCGTGATCATCTCGAACTCAGGAGTCAACAACTCCATCGTCGACATGGCGCGGTTGGTGACGGGCAAAGGACACCGGCTAGTGGCGATCACCTCGATGGAGCACACCCGCTCGGTCCCTGCCCTGCACTCCAGTGGGCAGCGACTCGCCGACTTGGCCGACGCGGTGCTCGACAACTGCGCGCCCGCCGGCGACGCACTGCTGCCGCTGCCTGGCGAGGGCAGCCTGTGCGGTGTGTCCACCATCGTTTCCACGATGCTGGTTCAGATGGTGGTGGCGGAGAGCGTGGCCCTGCTGATGTCAGAGGGCCACGACGTCCCCGTGTACATCTCCGCGAACCTGCCGGGCGGCTTCGAACGCAACGCGGCCCTGGAGGCACGCTACGAGGGGAGGCTGCACCGGGGCGGTTTCTGATGGGCCGTCCCACAGCCCAGCTTCATCACGGCAGACTGGAGTTCGGCGGCCGAACGTCCGGGCAGAGGGAAGGCGCTTACGCGTTCGACTGCGGCCGGCACTCGGGGGCCGGTGAAGTCGCACCGCTCAACGGCCACCTTTGACACCCCGAGCCTCTACCCGGCGCTCACAACAAGTAGGGGTCAGCGGGCCGCGTACTTCGTCACCGCTGCGGTCACCTGGGCTTCGTCGACGGGGAATCCTGGGAACCGGACCAGTCGGCTGAAGGGAGATTGCGCGGAGTGGGGGGAAGGGGCGGGTCGGTCGGGTGCGGGCACGGTGTCCTCGTTCCTCCGGCTTGCTGGCCGGGTCGGCGGTCGTCCGGCCCATACGCGGATGTGCGCACGGGCCGGGGCCACCGTGAGGAAGGACCCCTTGTCCGCGGTCTGACGACCAGAGCCGAGGGTTGTCCGTTTCCGCCTTGGCTGCCCCTTGGCTGGACGGGTTTGTCCGTGGCCGACGCCACACCGTCCGGACGGAGTTCAGCGGGCGGGGCGGGTACTGGCGGCGCGAGGTAGCAGCGCAGAACGCCGCCCTGATCGTCTACGCCGCCCGACGAACTCCCCGTCTCGATGCAGAGCAAGCACGCATCTGACGTGTTCAGCCGACACGACATTCGAAGCTTGGCAGATCACAGGATCACGAGCATGGCGCTTCGTTTCGCTGCCCGGCGGGGACCTTGTCGTCTGATCCCGCTCTGCAGCGGGTGAGAATCCACAAGGTCGGACTTCGAAGCACTGAGAATCTGCCACCCACGCTGCAACGGGACACGAGTGGAGACACAGCCGGACGAGTCGGGCGACAAGTTGATGACAAATCACTTGGACGACGACATCTCAATTCGGAACCTACATCCAGCTCGTTTACGGGTGTATGTGGCGGTAGGCGACGATGTGCCTGGGGTCGGGCAGAGGTGCGATGGTGACGGTGCTGCCGGGCCGGGGGGCGTGGATGACCTTGCCGTTGCCGATGTACAGCCCCACATGGCCGCCGCCGTAGGACAGGACGGGGTCACCGGGCACCAAGCACGCCCGGCTCGTGTCGGACCCAGCGCGGATCTGGCCCCAGGTGGTGCGCGGCAACTTCACCCCAGCCGCTAGCCAGGCCCGCATCACCAGGCCGGAGCAGTCGAAGCCGCGCGGTCCGGTACCGCCCCAAATGTAGGGCTTGCCCAGCTGTGCTCGGGCGTAGGTGATGAAGGCGTTCCGCACGGCCCGGCGCCCGAGACGTGGGCCCGCCCCAGGCCCCCGCGCACACCTACTCCTGATGAGGGCAAGAGCTGATGATCGCTGATCTGGATTACGGGCTGCTGCCCGACGAGAGCGAAGACCACTTCCTGGGCCTGGAGCAGGCGCAGTTGGTAGGCACCGACACGCTGCTGACCACGCGGCACAATATCGTGGCCGTCATCGAGGAGAAGGCCATGATGTGCGTTTACGGGCCCGCCGGATCCGGCAAGACGATGTCGGTGAACTCCGCGCTGCGCCACCTCGCCCCGGACATCACCCACCGCCTGGAACTGCGGGCCGGACCGCCCCCGCGCGACATCCGCCATGGTTTCTTCCAGGCACTGGGGCTGCCGGGTGAGCCGCCGGCCCGCCCGATCGAGTTCGACACCCTCCTCAAGAAAGCACTCGCCGAGGAGTTCCGGGTCCTGGTCTGCGACGAAGCGCAGTGGATGAAGAAGACCGGGTTCGAGTTCTGGCGCCACCTGTAGGACGACAAACGCACCAACCTTGACCCGGCTCCCCGGCACATCAGCCTCTGACGATGCAGAAGGGATGCCCAGCCGGATCGGCGAGGACCCGCCACCTGTCCTCACGCGGCTGGTGATCCGGCTTGCCCGCGCCAAGCTCCAGCAGGGCTGTCCGCGATCGTGCGGCAGACCGTGCACCGGCCGCCCGGGGCCACCGGTACGCCCCAGGCATCGCCGGGATAGACCGGGCCACCGCAGGACGGGCACTCCCACTTCCCCGCCTCCCGGCGGCGCAGCTCCTCCTCCCGCCCCTGGCGGCGGCGCAGCGATGACGAACTCCACGAACTGAGTGTCGAGGTGAAGAACCTCAAACGAGAGCGGACCCAGCTCCAAGGCCGACTCGATGCCTCCGCCACGGTCATCGCCGCCCTTCACCACGACAACGCAGCCCTCCGCCAGCAGCTGGACACGCAGACCGGGACCGTCGTCACCATCGGCCCGCCACGCTCCGAATGATCCCGAGGAGGCCGTCCTTCCGGCCATTGTCAGTACCCCACGGCAAGATGGCGAGACCAGCACCATTGACGTGGTCAAGTCCACCATCAGTAGGAGGAGTTGCATTGCCTGCGAGGAAGCGGCAGGACCTACCCGTCGGCACCAGAATCGGCGTCCACGAGGTGACCGGCCCGTCATTCGCGAAAATCACGACGGGCCGCAGTGGGCAATCGCCAAAACGCTATCGGTACTTCGTTCCGATGCGCTGCACAGCCTGCAATAGGAACATGGACACCCGGGAGGACAGGTTAAAGGAGTTGGAGGCATCGGCTTGCGGCTACTGCTACGCGAGCGTCGACGCCGACCCGGAAGCCCGAATCCATGTCGAGAGAGTATGGAACGGCCAGGTCCAGGTCTATGACAGATATCGATTTCATGGGAAATCGCGCAGTCGCCTTCACAGCGTCTGGACCAACATGCGGGAGCGATGCAATAACCCGAAGTCAATGAAGTATCCCGGATATGGAGGCCGCGAAATACCAGTCACAGTCGATCCAGCCTGGGACAACTTCCTCACCTTCGCCCGGTGGGCAGAGGAGAGTGGATACCAAGAGGGCCTGGAACTCGACCGAATAAACAACGACCTCGGTTACATCCCAGAGAACTGCCGGTGGGTCACTGACCTCGAGAATCTCATGAACCGAAGCAGGTTTCTCCCTGCCCCGCTGCATGAGGCGCTCGAAGCGCGGGCAGTCCGTGACGGCATAGACACCTACACGGTGATCCGTCGAGCCCTGGAAGCCCACCGCGAAGCGAGCCAGCAGGCAGGAAGCAACCATGACCAGTGAGCGCAAGGGGTCGGCGAAGCGCCCACCGGCGGCCGTTGGGGACGTCTACGAGCGGCTGACGATCATCGAGTTCCTCGACAGGCGCCAGAACAGCAAAGGCGAGTGGATCCCGTGGGTCCTCGTTGAATGCTCATGCGAAAACCGAACACGTAAGGAAATTAGGCTCTCAAGCCTCAGATCCGGAAACACCCGCAGTTGCGGATGCCTTGCTAGCGAGACGACAAGGGTTCGCACTACAACGCATGGCGATCACAAGACCCGCCTTTATGGCATCTGGTCATCGATGAAGTATCGCTGCAAAAACACCACCCATCGAAATGCGCATCGCTATTCGCTCAAAGGTGTCACTGTCTGTGATGGATGGCAGGACTTTGTCGCCTTTCGAGGCTGGGCGCTAGCCAACGGATACATGGACGGAAAGGAGATTGACCGGATTGACAACAACCTGGGTTACAGCCCCGATAATTGCCGGTGGGTGACGAAGCTGGAGAACCTTGATAACCGTGCCAAGTACTTGCCGGCGGACCTGGAGGAATGGCTTCGCGCGCACGCGCGCCGAACCGACTCTTCGCCCTATGAAGTGATCAAGGCGGCCCTCGAAGCCTACTTGGATGTCTCACGGACCAGGGCCTGACGAGCCGCCGCAGGTTGGAAGGCGAGACGTCCGGGCCTTCGCGAGGTTCCGCCAGCATCGAGGTCAAAGGATTCCGCATGCTGTCCCCTAGCCAGCGGGTCAGCCTCACGTGGGAAGCGCCGGGATTCAAGCAACTCGGATACGACTACCGCGCCGTACGAATCGTTCCGCTGCATGCTGACCCGCGCTGAACCCATCTGCTGGGCCGGTCCCGTCAGGGCGTCCGTGGCGGGGGTGCCGAATGAGGGCGGTGCTCTTCAGTGTGTACGGCAGGTCGGTGAATGAAGTCGCCCCTCGGCTCCGGCGCTCAACTGCCGCGCGCCGGGCGGCCAGCCACCCGGGCACGGCAACTCCGGCACGCGTGCGCGCCGCCGGGGCCGTATCGGTGAATGGGAGCTGCGCAGCCGGCGCACGGGCCGATGTTCCAGTCGGCGCACCCGTAGAGGGCCCCGGCTTCCCGGCGTTGCTGAGTGGCTGTGTAACTCACTGTGGAAGTCGTTTCGACGTGACTATGGGAGTCACCTTCTGACCGAGTTTGCGATGTCGGTTTGTTTTGAAGTCACCCAGGGGCTTGCGATGGGACGGTGGAGTGTGCTTCTACCGCAGGGGGCCCTATGGGGAAGTCGCAGTCAAAGGTTGATCTGTACGCCGCGATCCGCCGTGACCACCGCGGTGGCATGTCGCAGCGGGCTTTACAGCGCAAGTACAACGTCACCTGGCGGACGGTCCGGAGGGCCCTGGACGGTCAGTGGCCGGAGCCGCGCAGGCAGCAGCAGCGCCGGGAGTCCCGGCTGGATCCCTACAAGCCTCTGATCGACGGGATTCTGCAGGCAGATCTGGACGCGCCGGCCAAGCAGCGGCACACCGCTCAGCGGATCTTCGACCGGCTGGTGGAGGAGCACGACGCCTACGAGATCTCCTACCCGATGGTCCGCACCTACGTGAAGGACCGGCGGCCGCTGATCCGCCGAGATGCGGGGATCGGTCCGCAGGCGGTGTTCGTGCCGCAGGCCCATCTGCCCGGGGCGGAGGCGGAGGTCGACTTCGGTGAGGTCCATGTGCTCCTAGCCGGTGTGTTGACCCGGCTCTATCTGTTCTCGCTGCGGCTGTCGTATTCCGGCAAGGCAGTGCACCGGGTGTTCGCCACCGCAGGTCAGGAGGCGTTCTTCGAAGGCCACGTGCACGCCTTCCGGGTGATTGGCGGCGTCCCGCGCAGGCACATCCGCTACGACAATCTGCGGGCTGCGGTTGAACGGGTGTTGGGCTTCTCCCGGCGCCGGGTGGAGGCAGATCGCTGGACGGTGTTCCGCTCGCACTGTGTCCATGTTCCCGTGGGTTCCCGCCACACCCCGACTGCGCCAGCGAGCTCGGTGGCTGTTTGATCTGGAGCTTTCGGTCTGCTGAACACGATCGGGTGATTGCTGCTCGTTTCTCAGAAATCCTGAAGTCTCCTCGGCTGTCATGACGGAGTCGTTGGATAGCTGAAGGGGAGGAACGGGATGGCACTGGCCGTTGTACGCGATCTACGGCCGGAGCTTCGGCTGGAGACTTCCGAGGAGGTCGCTGCCTTCGAGCAGGATCTGCTGGCTGAGTTCGTCCTCGCCCGGGCCTCTGCCGGAGTCCTCGACGACACCATCCGCGGCGACGTTGGGCCCATTCTTGGCCTGCGCGAATGGTTCGGCCGGCCTCTGTGGGAGATGGAGGCCCACGACCTCGACCGGTACTTCGGGCGGCACCGTCGCGACTCAACCTCGGGCACCAAGGTCCGCCAGGCTGCTGCCTTCGCCGTGTTCTTCGAGTTCCTCGAACTACGGCATAAGGCCAGCATCCATGCGGCCACCGGCTTCGTCGTCGAGTCCCCGCTGGACGAGATGAACCGGCCGCGTGGCGGCACTTCTGGGAGGCTGCGGATCCCGCCGCCAGAAGCGGAGGTCACGACGCTCTTCAGCGGCTGGCGGTGCGACATGGAAGAGGCACGCAAGTACGCTCCGGCCGCCCGGAACTACACGGCCTCGTGGCTGGCCAGCCTCGTCGGTCCAAGGATTTCGGAACTGTGCCTGCTGCGGATCGGTGACGTTCGCTGGGACTTGGGGCAGTTCGGCAAGGTCCTCCTCAAGGGCAAGGGCAGCCAGGGACGCGGCAAGAAGGAACGGCTCGTTCCGCTCATCAACGGCTCCCGTGACCTGTTGGAATGGTGGGTGACGGGGCCGCGCTGGGAGTTCGACGACAAGGTCAACGACCCCCGTGCCCCGCTGTTTCCCTCGGAACGCAGATACGGCGACGGCTCCAGCAGGGCCGTGACCGACGATGCTCTGAGAACCGTGCTCGCCGAGGCGGTCGCCCGGCATCTGCCGCACCAGGTCGGCCAGCTCACGCCGCATGTGCTGCGGCACTTCGCCGCTTCCGACCTCTACCGCAACGGCATGGACGTCGTTGCCATCCAGGAGGTCCTCGGACATGAATGGCTCAACACGACCATGATCTACGTAAACTCTCAGGAATTGCATCAGACGGGCGAGAACCCGCAGGTCACCTGGTCACGGAGGGAAACGGAAGGAGTCCGTAGCCTCTACGAACTGACCTCCTGAACAGGGATGTTGCCGAGCCGATCCCTTCTGATGCATGATCTGCTCTCCATAAGGGATGGTCTGGAGTGGTGCATCAGCGCAAGGTGGCCCTGGCCGGGTCGGCCCACATGGAGCTCGTCTCCGGGGCCGTACAGCTGCGTCCCGAGGACGCGATGTTCGACGCGATGCTGCGCGGTTGGCGTGCTCAGCAGAAGTCGCGGGGGCTGAAGGACGAGACGATCGACCCGAGGGAACGGCTGATCCGCCGGTTCCTGGAGTTCACCAACGAGTACCCCTGGCGATGGACGCCCGCGCACCTGGACGAGTGGTCGGCCTCGCTGACGAGTGAGAAGCACTTGGCGCCCTCCACGATCCGCAGCTACCAGGGCACGGTTGGACTGTTCACCGAGCTCCTCATCGATGCCCGATACGGCTGGGTACCGGCGTGTGAAGAAGCCTTCGGGACCTTTCCGGTGGCGATCTGCCACGAGTGGAACACCCTCCCTCACCTGCAGGATTACGAAGGCAATCCAGAGGCAAGGCCGTTCACAAGGAAAGAGCTGCAGCGCTTCCTCGACTACGCCGACGACCAGGTCGCA
Organism: Streptomyces sp. NPDC111516; assembly: GCF_055635345.1. NCBI lineage: Bacteria > Bacillati > Actinomycetota > Actinomycetes > Kitasatosporales > Streptomycetaceae > Streptomyces > Streptomyces sp. NPDC111516. Next base: position 15,606 of record NZ_JBVKBV010000052.1, read on the forward strand.
CGCGCCGTGAAGGCCAAGCGCAAGGGGGTCCTCGCCGCCTATCGCGACGCCACGTTGTTCAAGGTCATCTACGGGTGGGGGCTTCGCCGGACCGAGACGTCCAAGCTCGACGTGGTCGACTTCGGACGTAATCCGCAGGCTCGGCAGTTCGGCCGGTACGGCACGCTCAACGTCCGCTACGGCAAGGCGAAGAAGGGGCAGCCGCCGCGGCGGCGGAACGTGCTGTCGGTAATGGACTGGGCCGTCGAGGCGGTCGCCGACTACGTCGAGAACGTCCGGCCGCGTTTCGGATTCCCCGATCACCCAGCTCTGTGGATCACCGAACGTGGGGGCCGTCTCCAGCCCGGCTCCATCAACGACCGGTTCGGGGAGTGTCTAATCAACGGCGGATCCGCATTCGCCGGCTACCGGCTGACGGCACTGATCGGGGCACTGGCCGTGGGAGGCCAGAGCCTCATCGCCGTATTCCGCGGCTTCGACGAAAACCACGTCGCGCAG
>NZ_JBVKBV010000053.1:0-14847 GCF_055635345.1 Streptomyces sp. NPDC111516
GACCTCCGCCGGGTAGTGGTGGCCCTTGTAGGACGGCGGCGTCGACGGCACGAACGAACCCCTCCCGGAACGATCAACCACGAGATCATCCCACCTCCATCAGCCAACGTGATAACACCGCTCTGATTGTTTCTGATCGGTTTGGCTACCCCGCTCCGGATTGCTCCCATGCTGTCTCCCCTGACGGCCCACAGCGGTGTGGGCTGCGGCAGAAGGAGACAACGTGAGGTTCCTGCGAGTGCTGGCCGCCCTCATCGGCCTGGGCGTGATCGTGGGCGTCGTCGGCCCCCCGTCGGCCTCAGCTGAAACCGCACCCACATCCGACGACGTCGTGATCTCGTCTTCACGGGTGACCGTGCGCCTCGACCCGTCGTTCCCCCGGGTGCGCAGCTATGCCGCGGACGGCGCCGTGCTCGGCGGGACGGACGGACGGGCCGGGCAGATCATGATCAACGGGTCGACGTACGCACCGTCCGTGACCAGGGAGTCGACCCGTCCGGACCGGGTCGAGTACACCGTGCACGTCGACCCGGTAGGGGTCCGGTTCACGGCGCGGTTCACCATCACGGGCAACGTCCTGGACCTCGCGCTCGTGGACATCACCGAGTCGAGCAGCACGAAGGTCCGGACGATCGGGATCCCCGGTCAGAGCCTGGTCTCGGTCGACGCGGATCAGCCTGGGGCGCGCCTGTCGAGCGCTCCGCTCCCGCTCGACGGCTCCTACAACGACCACAAACTCACCGACGTCTACGCCAGCGTCACGGACCTCCCCGTCGACAGCAGCCCGAAGGCCACGACGGTCGCCTTCGTCAATACCGACCGGCTCGCAGCGGGCGTCTGGTCCAACGCCATCGGGGACAAGGAGGTATTGAACACCCAGACCACTTCGGTCGACGGGGTCAAGCAGACCGGACTCTGGAGTGCCGCGTGGACCTATCGCGGACTCGACGGAGACGTGGCCGTCCATCCCGCCGCCAAGGTCGTCATCTCCCCGGATGCCAATGACGACGGGCGCGTCGACTGGCAGGACGGCGCGATCGCCTACCGTGCGGCGGCCCCGAAGCCCAAGGGAGCCGACCGCGTTCGCGAGAACGTCGTCAGTGACATCCAGTGGAACATCGCCAACCAGGTCGAGAACCCGTTCGTCGACTCACTGAACGACATCAAGCGGACCTACTTGTACACCGACGGGCTCGGTCAGTCGATCGAGCTCAAGGGATACCAGGACCAGGGTCACGACTCCGGTCACCCGGACTACGCCGGCCACTACAACGAGCTCGCCGGCGGACTGGCCGACCTGAAGCATCTCGTCGCCAAGGCCAAGGAGTTCAACGCACGGATCGGCGTGCACATCAACGCCGCGGAACAGCACCCGGACGCGGACCACTTCCGATGGGACAACGCGGCGACACCGCTCCAGCAGATCTGGTGCGGGCGTGACTGCACCTACCGGATCGACTACAACCACGACACCCAGCAGCACCTGTTCCAGAAGCGCATCGCGGCGCTCAAGGACGACGTTCCGGACCTGTCCTGGGTGTACGTCGACGCCTACTTCGGACACGGGTGGCCGGCGCACACCGTCGCGTCGACGATCAACGGCCTCGGGTGGGATCTGTACACCGAGTTCGAGGGGTACCTCTGGCCGAGCGCGGTGTGGTACCACCGCTCGGCGGAGTTCGAGAACGTCGGGATCAACAGCAACATCATCCGGTTCATCGACAACGCGAACCGGGACGCGTGGGTTCGCAAGAACGCCCTGCTCATGGGTGCCGCGAACGAGCACGGGGTCGGTGGGTGGCACGGTGGCCACGACTGGACGGACTTCCTCGAGGAGACCTTCACCCAGAACCTGCCGACGAAGTACCTCCAGTCCTTCGACGTCATGCGGATGACCGACGACCGGGTCGACCTCACGGGTGCGACCAGCGTGACGCGGGGGCCGGAGGGGCGCCGGCAGATCCGCCACGACGGCCGCCTTGTCATGGACGGCTCGAAGATCTTCCTTCCGTGGAACCCGACGACCGAGGAGAAGATCTACCACTGGAACCCGGACGGTGGCACGACGAAGTGGCAGGTGCCGGCGGCGTGGGCCGGTCAGTCGCAGGCCAAGCTCTACCGGCTGACCGACCGGGGCCGGGTGCAGGTCGGCACGCTGCCGATCACGAACGGGGCCGTGGCCGTTCCGGCGAAGGCACGGACGCCGTACGTCCTCGTACCGGTCGACGCCCCGACCCGCCCGCAGGCGACGGCCCAGTCCGTCGGCTTCGGCGAGGGGGGACGCGTGGTGAACAACCAGTTCTCGGCGGGACTCCACGGCTGGGACAAGGCCGGCGCTGTCACGTCGGCGACGGACGCCCGTGGCTGGAACCACGCGAGCATCGGCGGCAAGGGCGGTGAGGTGAGCCAGGAGGTCTCCGGGCTGGTCCCCGGCCGGACATACCTCGCCTCCGCCTGGGTCGGCACGACGGGTGACAGACGCGCAAGCCTTCGCATCGACGGCTTCGGTGACCAGGCGGCCGAGAAGACGATCCAAGGCCCACCGCCGGTCAACGGTGACGAGGTCAGCTCCTTCCAGGGGCAGCGCGTCCAGCGGCTGACCGTTCCGTTCACTGTTCCGCAGGGACGCAGCAGTGCCGTTCTCCACCTCGTCGGAGCCCGTGACACCGACGCCGCCGCAGTCACGTTCACAGACGTCCGCGTCATGCCCCACACGGCGACGAGCAGCCCGGGGAACCACGCCTTCTTCGAGGACTTCGAGCACGTCGGCCCCGGGTGGGGCCCGTTCATCCCGACGGCAAAAAGCATCGCCCGGACCCATCCCTCGCAGAACCACGAGGGATACACGCGGGACACGATCAACGGCAAGTACTCGCTCAAGCAGCGGCCGGCGGGACCGGGGCTGACCTACCGCACCTGGGAGGGGACCCTCCGCCTCGAGCCGGACCGGATGTACCGGGTCACAGCGAGCTACCAGAGCGACAGTCCCGGGGCGTACGCGTTCGAGGCGCGCACGGAGAATCCGGACGGCGTGGCCCTTCGCGTTCCCCTCGCCCAGACGACGACGCGGTCGCTCGACTCCGCGCCGCCGGCGACCGATCCGCGCCCGGCGGGCTGGACCGACTCGCTGCCGCCGCAGCACCCGGCGCCGCACCGCACATTCGCCCAGACGTTCAGCACCGGGACCGGCTGCGGCGAATACTTCCTCGCGATGAACTCCCTCACGGGGGTCGGTGACGTGGTGATCGACGACCTCGCCGTGGACGACCTCGGCCCGGCCCCGGCCGGGACGACCTGCCCCGGGCAGGCGGTCGGGCAGCTCGAGCTGAGCCGGTACGCCGCCGAAGCAGGCGTGACCTCGCCCCTCAAGGCGACGTTCACCAACAGCACGTCGCAGGCGATCGGCCCTGTCGAGATGAAGCTGTCCGCCCCAGACGGCTGGACCGTGTCGACGACGGACCCGAAAGCGGTCGCGCAGGTGGCGCCCCGATCTACGGTTTCCGTAACGTACCAGGTCACGCCCCCCGCGGACCTGCAACCCGGCAACTACCTCCTCGAGGCGAGCGCGGACTACACGTTCCGGGGGACGGAGAACACGGCGGGAGCGACGCAGCAGGTCGGCGTCGACTACTGCGGGGCCGACCTGTCGAAGTGCTCCTTGCTGCTGGACGCGGGCAGCACGACGAGCCCGGTCGCCGACGGCTACCAGCGGCTCAGCCCGGCATCGGCCTGGGACGCGAGCCGGGGCTTCGGCTGGGTCGGCACGGCGCCGGACTTCCGGGACCGTGGCTCCGGAGAGGACGCGCTGCGCCGTGACTTCACCGGCGGGACGAGCCCGGCGACCCTCCGGATCACGGTGCCGGCCGGCCGACAGGAGGTCCATGTCCTCGTCGGCGACGGCGACTACTCGACGCCGCCGACGATCGTCACCGTCGACGGCACGGAGGTCGCTCGCAACGCCACGCTGCCGGCCCACGAGTACCGCTGGCTCACCTTCGCGGTGGACGGGGGGACCGCGGGGCGGGAGGTGGACCTGGCCCTGTCCTCGACTCCGGGCAGCTTCTGGCGGATCAACGCCCTGACGGTCTCGCCGGAGTGACCGGACGCGGGGCGGGGTGTCGGTGCGACCCCCCCGATCTGCTCGTCCGGCCCGCGCGCGGCGCCGGCCCGGGCGTCGGGGGCGATGAGCGCACCGGCCTCGTCCCGGACGGCCGGCCCGACGTCCTTTTTCAGGTCTTGAGGCCGCGCCCTCACCGGCGTCCCAGGGTCGCCGAGGGCCGCACTCGCAGAGCCACGGCGGTGGCTCTGCGAGTGCGGGTAGGTCACTCGCCGGCTGCGTTGCCTGATCCGCGGCGTCAGGTCAGGGCCCCGGGACCGTCCGGCGGGATCGGGATCGCGATTTCGTCTCCTGCGCCCGTCCGGACGACGACGGCGCCTTCGCCGACGCGCACCTCGGGTGGCGCCTCGCTGACCGACGCGTCGGTCCCGAACAGGCCGACCAGACTCACGTGGACCGACCGGTCGCCGACGACCCGGCTCCGCACCCAGGGCGTCGCAGCATGCGGCCCGAACGCGCTCGTCCCGGTCGTGCTCGCGATGCCCCGCTTGAGGACTGGTGTGACCGGGAGGAAGGCGGACGTGAGCCGTTCGCTGCGTGCGCGAACTCCTCTTGCGTCGACGATCTCTGTCGGCGCGGACCGGCCCGCCACCTGCCACCCGCTCTCGAGGACCTCCGCGCCAGGGGGTGCCCCCTCGACGACGTGGACTCGGACCTCCCACGCGCCGACCCACTGGGACACCGTCGTGATCCGGCCGCCGGCGGGCCCCGCGTCGCGCCAGGCCGGTTCGTGCCAGGACGAGATCCGTCCGTCTGTCGGCTCGCCCAGACGGTGCATCCGCACCCGTCGGGACACGCGGCCGTCGTCGGCGAGGAGACCGACGTGGTTGTCGGGTGTCATGGCCTCGTCGGGGGTCGGGCTCGTCGCGGTCGAGTACCCGAGGCGCGAGTAGAGCGGGTCGCCGACCGAGGCCGGGCCGAGGACGCCGTCACTGCCGTGGTTCGCGATCCGGACCAGGCCGTCGGCCCGGGTCGCGGAGGCGGTCCAGCCGGGCGCGCGCAGATCACGGACGTCGTCGGCCAGCTCGGCTGGGAGCGGCTCCTCCGGCGCGGTCCAGCACGGGTGGTCGGCGGGGAGGAGCAGGCCGAGGAAGCCCTTGGCCAGCCAGAAGGGTGAGGCCGGCGCGGAGTAGCTCTGGACGATGGGCGGGTATGCGCCGTACCACCCGAGGGTCGGCACTCCGTCGGCACTGAGGAAGCCCTGGTCCACGAAGTGGCGCAGCATGCCGCTCGCGAGGCGTCGCGTCTGGCCGGGTGCCAGGGGGCTGCAGCCGGCGATGGCGCCCGCCCACGGCGCCGCGGCCGCTGCGACCCGGTAGATCAGCGAGCGCCCCTGGAAGAGAGGTGACCCGTCGGACCCGACGAGGCCCACCTCGTCCTCGAGATACCGCCGCAGCCGCTCCTGCGCGCGCGGGCTGGACGGGCGGGGCCCGGTGATCAGGTCGATGAGGACCGGGTAGGTGTGCATGGCCCAGCCGCAGTAGTGGTCGTACGCCGCGAGCGGGCCGTCGCTGTACCACCCGTCCCCGACCCAGAACTCCTCGACGCGCTCGAGGTCGCGCTCGAACTCGCCCCGGTCGTGGTCCGCGCCGACCGAGGCGAGGAACTCTCCGACGACGACACGGAACAGGTGCCAGTTGTTGTCCGGGATCGTGAGCCCGGACGCTCCCTGAAGCCACGCGGTCGTGTGCTGGCGCGTCCGCTCCGCCAGGCGGTCCCAGACACGGGCGCGGGTCAGGTGGAGGGCGATTGCGATCGAGGCCGCCTCGACGAGGGTCTGCCGGACCGGGTCGGTGATCCGTGGCCACGCCTCGGGACTCGCGGGGTCGACGCCCGCGGCGAGCCCTTCGGCGTATCTCGCGAGGAGGTCCTCGCGGCCGCCCTCGGTGGCGGTCCGGAGCGCGAGGAGGAGGAAGGTTCGAGCGAAGCCCTCGAGCGCGTCGGACTGCTCGCCCGATACCGAGGCGCGCCCTGGCAGGGGGATCCGCGCCCCGATGGGAGAGGCGAACCGCTGGACCCGGTCGAGGAGCTGGTCCGCGACGGCGATCCAGTGCGCACGCGTGTACCCGGTGTACGGGCTGAGCGACAGGTCGGGCGGTGGGAGGCGCAACTTGGCGTGTGACATGGGGCTTGAGGACATGCCCGGCATCGTCGTACGGTCCCATCCTTGCGTCCACGGTCCGAGCAGAGCCGCTCACGCGCGCTGGCGGCGCCCGGTTCCCACCGAAGGAGAATCCATGGCGGAACGCCTTGCGGCCCAGCGCCGCGACATCATCCTTCGCCTGGTCCGACTCCGGGGGGCCGTCCGCGTCGACGAGATCGCCGAACGCTTCTCGGTCTCCGTCGCAACCGCGCGTCGCGATCTCACGGTGCTCGTCGGCGAAGGGTTCCTCGTCCGGGTGCACGGCGGCGCCGCGCTCGCCTCGTCGGCCCAAGGCCCCGGACGGCACAAGCTGACCGGCGTGAGCGGGGTGGTCGGGATGGTCGTGCCGGCCTCTGACTACTACTACGCGCCGGTCATCCGAGGGGCGGAGATCGCCGCGGCGCGGCTCGGCGTACGTCTGGTCCTCGCCGTTTCGAACTACAGCCAGGAGGACGAGCTGCAGCAGTTCAAGCGGCTCGTGGAGCTCGGTGCCGAGGCGATCCTCTTCTCGACCTCCGTCGCGGCCGGTCCACTCGACCCGTCCCCGGACGTCCCCGACCTCGGCGTCCCGGTCGTCCTCGTGGAGCGGCACCTCGAGGCTGGCTCGGAGCGCGAGTTCGTCCGCACCGACCATGCCGCGGGGGCCCTCATCGCCCTGCAGCATCTCGCCTGCCTCGGTCACCGACGAGCAGCGCTCTCGGTCAAGCGGGGCTCACCGCCGACGCCGTGGCTCCTCGAGGGGTACGAGCGAGCCGTCGCCACCGGGGTAGTCGAGCATGGCATGGCCCCGGTCATCGTCCCCCGTGTCGAGTCTCATCCCGACGAGAACACCCGCGTCCTGCGGGCCCTGCTCGACACGTGCCTGCGGACGGACACTCGGGCGGTCGTCGTCCACAACGACGGTGACGCCATGCTCCTCGCGCGCATCGCAGCGGAGAACGGGCTCACGGTTCCCGAAGACCTGTCGATCATCGCCTACGACGACGAGATCGCCGGACTCGGCGAGCCGAAGCTGACCGCCATCGCGCCGGCGAAGGAAGAGATCGGCAGCTCGGCCATCGAGGCGGCGGTCCGGCGCCTGTCACAGGGGCCGGATGCCGTCAAGCAGCGGCTCTCGCTCGTGCCGCGGCTCGTCGTCCGGGAGTCGAGCGGGCCGCCACCGCGCACTTGAGTGATCGATTTTGAGCGATTCGGCAGTGAGGGCTGGGAACACCGCCGCCCTCCGGGCTTGACTGCGCGGGCACCCCGAGGAGGGACCGTGAGCTCAACTGCACCGGATCGTGGCCCGGACGGCCGATCCCCCGAGGCGATGTCGACGCCGGCACGTCCGGTCGTCGCCTTCGCCATGTCACCCGCCCTGCGCCATCAACTGTTCTCCGCGACTGACCTGGCTCGGCTCGAGCGCTGCGCCTGCCCCGTCGCGGGTGCGGCGGAGGACCCGCTGCTGCCGTGGGCGCGCGACGACGTGGAGGTGCTCATCACCGGCTGGGGAACCCCCGAGCTGACCGACGAGGTCCTCGACGCGATGCCCCGCTTGCGCTGGGTGCTCCATGCTGCCGGTTCCGTCAAGCACCACCTGCCACCGTCGTTCTGGCGCCGCGACATCAAGGTCGCCTCCGCAGCCGACGCCAACGCCGTACCGGTCGCGGAGTACACGCTCGCGATGATTCTCCTCGCGAACAAAGGCGTTCCGACGACACTGCGACGGTTCCACCGGGAGCGACGCCGGCCCGACCTCGACGCGCACGGCTCGACGATCGGCAACTACGCCAAGCGGATCGGCCTGGTCGGCGCCTCACGGACCGGACGCCGGGTCGCCGAGCTCCTGCGTCCCTTCGACCTCGAGGTGGTCGTGAGCGACCCCTACGTCGAGGCGTCGCAGATCACCGCGCTCGGCGCGACCCTTGTCGACCTCGACGAACTCTGCGCGACCAGCGACGTCGTCTCACTCCATGCCCCCGACCTGCCCGAGACCCGACACATGATCGACGCTCGCCGGATCTCCGTCATGCAACCGGGCGTGACTCTGGTCAACACGGCCCGCGGTGCACTCGTCGACACCGACGCGCTCACAGCTGCGGTCCTGGACGGGCGCCTTCGCGCCGTCCTCGACGTGACCGACCCGCCCGTCCTCCCCGGCGACTCGCCCCTGTGGGACCACGACAACGTCGTCATCACGCCCCACGTCGCCGGATCGCTCGGCTATGAGCTGTGGCGCATGGGCGCTCTCGTCGTCGATGAGGTCGCGCGCGTCGCCCAGGGGCGCCCGCTCCACCACGCGGTGCGACGGCACGAGCTGTCGCGCAGCGCCTAGAGGAGTCTGTCCACATGCCTGCGGGCGCGAAGAGAGAGTGTCCATGATCGCTTTTGACGACGAGCCTCCGATTGCTAGGTCCAGAGGGACCCGCTGTTGGGAGGTGCAATGATGCAGACACTCGCCCCGCCGACCGGCTCGGCGCCGGCCCGCGTCAAGCGGGCCGGACTGCGCGCCGCGGGCCCTGCGGCGTTCCTTCTGAGACGCTTCGGCGTCACCCTCGGCACGACGATCGCCGCGGTCACCCTGAACTTCCTGATTCCGCGGTTCATGCCGGGCGACCCCGGCGCAGCCGCCCTCCGCCAGATCCAGTACCAGACCGGATCGGCGCCCACGCCCGAACAAGTGACGGCGATCCAGCACTTCTACGGCAATCCGCAGCAGGGCCTTCTCGGGCAGTACCTCGACTATTGGAACGGACTGTTCCACCTCGACTTCGGCGTCTCCGTCGCCAACTACCCGACCCCTGTCTCGACCATGGTTTTCCAGGCGATGCCGTGGACCCTGCTCCTCATCGGCACGACGACCCTTGCGGCCTGGCTGCTCGGCACGTTCCTCGGGGCGTTCATGGGTTTCCACCCGGGGAGCCGCTTCGACTCGATCTTCGCGCCGCTCACGACCTTCGCCCACGCGCTCCCTGCCTTCTGGATCGCGCTGTTCTCGCTGTGGCTCTTCGCCTTCAAGCTCGAGTGGCTGCCGATCGCTGGCGCCTACGACCCCGAGGTCCCGTTTCAGCTCAACAACGTCTGGTTCCTCCTGAGCGTCCTCAAGTACGGCGCCCTGCCCGCCCTGACACTCGTATTCCTCGGCTTCAACGGCTGGCTCTTCTCCATGCGCAACGTCATGATCACGACGGTCACCGAGGACTACGTGCTCCTCGCCCGCGCCAAGGGTCTGTCGAAACGCCGCGTGCTCCTGGCGTACGCCGCCCGCAACGCCCTGCTCCCGAATGTCACCGGACTCGCGCTCGCCATCGGAGGAGTCATCGGCGGCGCGATTCTCGTCGAAGTCGTCTTCACCTACCCCGGCATGGGGCTGCTCCTGCAGCAGTCGATCCTGCGGCACGACTTCCCGCTGATGCAGACCATCCTGCTCATGCTCACGTTCATCACGATCGCCGCGAACCTCGTCGCCGACCTGACTTACGGACTGCTCGACCCGCGGACGAGGGAGAACCGCTGATGTTCCAAGGATTCCTGAGCAATCGACGGGTCCGCATTGGACTGGCGATTCTGCTCGCCTTCGTCCTCGTCGCGATCCTCGGTGATCAGATCAGCGCGCTTCTCGGGCACGGCCCGTTCGAGGTCGACTACAACCACCTGCGGACCGGCCCCTTCGTCGGAGGTCACCCGCTCGGCACGAACAGCAGTGGCCAGGACGTCCTCGCCCAGACGATCAGCGGCGCCCGCGGCTCGATCATCGTCGGGCTCGTGTCCGCGATCATCGCGACAGTGCTCGCCGGGCTGGTCGGGATCACGGGCGGCTTCATGGGGGGGTACGTGGACCAGGGACTCAACGCCTTCACCAACCTCTTCCTCACGCTGCCGTCCTTCGCGCTTACGCTCATCGTCGCCGGCTACATCAGCTCGCAGGGGGGCGCCCAGACGGCGGCGATCGGCCTCGCCTCGATGGCCGTGCTCATCGGCGTCTTCGAGTGGCCCGGCGGTGCCCGTTACCTCCGCAGCCAGACCCTGTCCCTCCGCTCTCGCGAATTCGCCGTCGCGAGCCGGATGCTCGGCGAGCCGACGTGGCGACTGCTCCTCTCCGAGGTCCTCCCGCACCTGAGCGGCATCCTGTCGGCGATGTTCCTCCGAGCGACCGTCGCCGGCATCTTCGCCGAGGCCGGCCTGAACTTCCTCGGCGTCTCGACCCAGGGCGCGATCTCGTGGGGAACCATGATCAGCAACGCCCAGGCCGCGGGTGCCCTGACCTACGGGATGTGGTGGTGGTTCGCCGCGCCCGGCCTCTGCATCGCCCTCGTCGGCACCGCTACGGCGATGGTCAACTTCGGCCTCGACGAGGTGAGCAACCCACGGCTGCGCACGGCCAACCGCTCGGTCGTCCGTCGCTTCGAGGCGCACCAGAAGCGGCACCGTGCTCGTGTCACGAGAGCCGCGGCCAACCGGAAGGCGGAGACGATATGAAGACCGGTGAACTGCTGCTCGAGGTCCGTGACCTCTCGGTCGACTACCTGACCAGGCGAGGCGCCGTCCGTGCCGTCCACTCCGTCGACCTCCAACTCCACCGGGGCGAGATCCTCGGCCTCGCCGGTGAGTCCGGGTCCGGCAAGTCAACCCTCGTGACCGCCCTCATGCGCCTCCAGCGTGCTCCGGCGGTCACGGCCGGCGGCCAGATCCTCCTCCACCGTCCCGACGCGGAGCCGGTCGACCTCGTCGGCCTGTCCGAGGACGGTGTGCGGATGCTGCGCTGGTCCGAGCTGTCGATCGTCATGCAGAGCGCGATGGACTGCCTCAACCCAGTGACCCGGCTCGGCGCCCAGTTCGTCGACGTCCTTCGGGCGCACGACCCGAAGATGTCGAAGGCGGCAGCCCGGGAGCGGGCCCGCGAGCTCCTCGAGTTGGTGGGCATCGCGGGCGACCGGGTCGACGCGTACCCGCACGAGATGTCCGGTGGCATGCGGCAGCGCTCGCTCATCGCCCTCGCACTCGCGTGCGACCCGGACGTCGTCGTCATGGACGAACCGACGACAGCGGTCGACGTCGTCATGCAGCGCGCGATCCTGACCCGGATACTCCGCCTCCAGCAGCGCCAAGGCTTCGCGGTGATCTTCGTGACCCATGATCTCTCGCTCCTGCTCGAGGTCGCCGACCGCATCGCCATCATGTACGCCGGTCGCCTCGTCGAGGTGGGCACGGCGCGCGAGCTGTGCGCAGCCCCCGAACACCCCTACACGCGTGCCCTGCGGGACTCCTTCCCGCCACTCCACGCGCCTGTCCGCCGGATGGAGGGGCTCCCGGGATCGCCACCGGATCCCCACAACCCGCCGCCCGGCTGCCCCTTCGCGCCGCGTTGCCCCGAGGCCGGACCCGAGTGCGACTCGGCCGTACCAAAGCTCCTGCCGGTCGGTGAGCGCATCGTCGCGTGCTTCCAGCGGGGTGGTTCCGCCCCCGCGGGCGAGAGCGCGCATGCCGTAACCAAGGAGGTCCCCGCATGACCGCCGTACCAGACACGAGCGAGACGCCCGCGGCGCCGACGCTGCGCGCCGTCCGGCTGACCAAGCACTTCCCCGTCGGCCGGGGCCCGGGACGCGGTGTCGTCCGCGCCGTCGACGATGTGTCCCTCAGCCTGCGCAAGGGCTCGGTCGTCGCGCTCGTCGGCGAGTCCGGCTCGGGCAAGACGACCCTGGCCAAGATGCTCTCGCTGTACTACCCGCCGACGGACGGGACCGTCGAGCTCGAGGGCACCGCGGTGACGTCGGTGACCGGCCGTCAGGCCCGGAACTACTACGGCAAGGTCCAGCTGCTCTTCCAGGACCCGTTCGCGTCGCTCAACTCGCTCAAGAGCATCCGACACATCCTCGGCCGGGCTGTGAAGATCCACGGCCGAGCCCGGGGGATGAAGGAGGCCGAGGACGCAGTCCTCAAGCTGCTCGAGCGCGTCAACCTCAAGCCTGCCCGTGACTTCATCGACAAGTTCCCGCACGAGCTGTCCGGAGGCCAGCGTCAGCGTATCGTCATCGCGCGCGCTCTCGCGGTCGGACCCGAGGTCATGCTCGGAGATGAGCCGATCTCGATGCTCGACGTCTCGATCCGGCTCAACGTCCTCAACCTCCTCGGCCGGTTGCGCGACGAGGAGGGCCTCGCTCTCCTCTACATCACGCACGACATCGCCTCCGCTCGCTACATCGCTGACCGCGTGGTCGTCATGTACGCCGGCCAGGTCGTCGAGGCCGGTCCCACGGAGGACGTGATCCAGGCACCGGCCCACCCCTACACGCAGCTGCTCCTCAACTCCTCGCCCGACCCGGACCGCGCCGAGGGGCTCGGCCGCGAGGCCCTCTTCGACGTCGAGGACCTTGGGGAGCCGCCGGACCTCACCGACCCACCCACAGGCTGCCGCTTCCATCCCCGGTGCCCGGTCGCCATGGAGGTTTGTCGCACCTCCCCGCCACCGGAGCTGTCCGCGACAGAGCCTGGTGCGCAGGTCTCGCCGGACAGCCAGGGCGAAGCCTCAGCCCAGTGGGCCCGGTGCTGGCTCCTCGATCCGGCATACGCCTCAAACAGGTCAGCATCCCCCGCACCCCAGCGCCCCTGACCCTTGCCGAGGGTCCACACCTGCAGTCGGCAGCCCTCGCCGAGACCGACCATCACCCGTCCCCGGAGGACCACCATGTCACCCACCACCTCGCAGCCCACCCGGAGAGCCTTCCTCGGAGCCTCGCTCGGGGCCCTCGTCTTCGTGAGTGCGTGCAGCACCGAGCGCACCTCGACGAAGGGGAAGGGCTCGTCCGCGGAGGCCGGCGCCAGCGACGGCGTCGTCACCGTGAACTTCACTGGGCCGATCACCCAGCTCTACGCGAACTGGAACCCGTTCAGCCCTGCGGAGAACACCGGCGCCGGAACGGCCTACTTCTACGAGCCGCTGCTCCGGCTGGACCGGTTCCACGGCAACGAGCCGAGGCCGTGGCTCGCCGAGAAATGGGATATCAGCCCGGACGCCACGACGATCACCTTCCACCTGCGCAAGGACGTGACCTGGTCCGACGGTAAGAAGCTTGTCGCCGATGACGTCGTCTTCACGCTCACGGCGGCAACGCGCTTCAAGGGCACGTCCCTCGTCGTCACTGACCTCGGGGTCAAGAGTGCCAAGGCGGTCGACGAGAACACCGTCGAGGTCGTCTTCGCCAAGGGCAGCCTGGGGAACCTGGTCGCTGCGGGCCTGGCCTCGATCCTCCCGGCCCACATATTCGGCTCCGAGAAGCTCGAGACGTGGACGAATCCCAAGCCGGTCGGCACGGGCCCCTTCGTCATCTCGGCGTTCTCCCCCCAGCAGGTCACGCTCGACGTCCGCAAGGACTACTGGGGCGGCGGCCTCGGCCAAGTGAAGCAGGTCAAGTGGGCGGTCTACGGCAACGAGGACTCCGGCAAGGCCCTGATCCGTCAGGGCAAGGTCGATGCCGCGACGATGGCGTGGCCGGACGCGGCGACGACGCTTGAGAACGCGGACAACAACGTCTACCGGGTCTTTCCCACCGGGGGTGGCACCGCGATCCAGTTCAACTGCGCGGTGGCGCCGTTCAACGACGTGCACGCACGCCGTGCGCTCGCAAAGGCGTTCGACTTCAAGAAGATGCTGTCGCTCGCGGACATAGGCACGCCGCTGGCGAACGTGACCGGGATGTCCGAGCTCGTGTGGGGTGACGTCATCGCCCCCGAGTTCCGCGGCAGGACCGTCGCCCAGGACGCTGCAGCCGCCAAGGCTGAGCTCAAGGCCGGTGGCTGGACCGTGGAGGGCGGCAAGCTCGTCAAGGACGGCAAGAGCTACGCCCTCACGATCAAGGCTGTGACGGAGTACGCGAACTGGGGCATCTTCTGCGATGGGCTCAAGGGCCAGGTCAAGGACGTCCTTGGTCTCGACCTCCAGGTGCAGCGCATCCCGGACGCGCAGCACTACGAGCAGCTCCAGAAGGGCGAGTACACGATCGCGATGAATTTCGGCCCGAGCGAGAACCTCGCCGGCGACTTCTACAAGTCCCTGAACAAGAGGGACATCGTGCCGATCGGTGAGAAGGCGAGTGCAAACCTCAGTCGCTACGGCAACGACGAGGTGAGCCGTCTGCTCGACGAGATCGCGGCCTCGGTCGACCAGGACGAGGTCGTGTCGAAGGTCCAGCAGATCCAGAAGATCGTCGTCGACGAGGTGCCGTACATCACCTACAACCAGGGCGGTCAGTACGTCTCCATGTCCGGCCGCAAGTGGACGGGGGTCCCGAAGCCGGAGGACCGTCCCGACTACGTGCCCTACCCGGGTTCGAGCGTCGGGTCCGGCCCTAACGTCACGCTCTACTTCAAGAACTTGAAGCCGGCCTGACCCGCCCCCACCGACTTTCCGGCACGCACTGATCCATCGACCAGTCGGTGCGTGCCGGGGCTCTGTCATCGTCTCGAAGACAAGGATGGGCGTTGTCACGTTGGCGAGGATGTGATCGCTTGACGGTATGTCAGGGTGTCGTGGGGATCGGCGGGGCTGGTCTCAGGCCCCCGCTGGCAGGCCGGTGCTGCCGGTGATCTGGTCCCAGATCGCGAAGCGGAT
>NZ_JBVKBV010000054.1:0-13911 GCF_055635345.1 Streptomyces sp. NPDC111516
TCGCGACCGATGAGGTCGTCGCGGATGCGACGTTCGACCAGGTCGGCGACGATCACTCCGCGTCTTGTGTGCGCCTCGCCCACCAGGCCCTCGTCGGTGTGGACGCGCAGGATGCCGCCCACCACCGCCGGCTCCGAGCCCGGCAGCCCGGCCCGCCACCGGAAGGACGGCTGAGCGGGCAGGTCGACCAGTTCCATGGTCACATCGGTAATTCGCATGGGTGTCCTTACACGGCTGGAGATCTGGGGGTCAGGAGTCGGCTTCGTCGCCGGGCACGACGCGACGCCAGATCTCCCGCTGGAACTGCTGCGCGGTCATGCCGATGTGCTCGGCCATCAGGGCCTCGGCACGGTCCGGCTCCCCCGAGGCGATGGCCTCGGCGATCGCCTCGTGCTGCCCCGCGGCCACCAGCAGCGAACCACCTGCCACCCCGGCCAGTCCGATGGCAGTGACCTGGCGCTGCAGGAGCCGCATAGCATCGACGGTGGAGGCGAAGAACATGTTGGCCGCCGCGTCCGCGATGCCGACGTGGAAGGCCTCGTCGGCGGCGGAGAAGGCGTCGATGTCGTCCTGCTCCGCCGCCAGGGCGGACTGCCGCGCGGCTTCGCGCACCGCCTTGACCTGCGCCGGGGTGGCCCGCCGCGCGGCCAGGTTGGCGGTCGTGGTCTCCACGTACTGACGGAACTCGAACAGCTCGTCCACCTGCCGCAGGTCCGCGGGGAGGAATTTGGCCAACGACAACTGCCAGGAGGACTCCTCGGGCTCGGCCACATAGATGCCGCGGCCCTTCTGCACGGACAACCGCCCCAGGGCGGAGAGGATCTTCACCGCCTCCCGGACCACGGTCCGGCTCATCTGCATCTCGTCCGCGAGATCCTGCTCGGTGGGCAGCCGCGCGCCGGGCTGAAGTCCCGCTTGGACGACATACTCGAGGATGCGCTCGGCCGCGACCTCGTAACCGGGACGGTAGGCACCCTCCGCCGCGGGCGCGGAGATCTTCTCTGAGCGTGCCAACGACTCTCCCCCACTTCGCTCTTGCCGCCACTCGACGCCCACTTGTCTCGGCGCCAGTGGCATTCATATGTTTCCTACATATCTGGTGGTTCAACTTCAGTTAAGCACACCCAAACCCTTGACGCCAAGGTCCGATGACCCCAGACTCTCCCCTATCTCAGCTGGCTGTTTGGCCCATTTATCGTCACAGCATCCGTTCTGGATAGCCCCTTCGAGCCTCATAGCCTGCAACATCTCCGCGAAGTAAGCCCAGATCAGCCTTGCGGCCAACATGTGTCAGACCTATATGCCGCACATCGCACCACAGATGGGATGTTCCAATGCACATTCGTCGTAGCAGTGGACACACCGGCCAGGCCGGTAGACGCTGGGCAGCACTCGCCGCGGCCGCCGCTTTGGTCCTCGGTGCCACCGCCTGCTCGGGCGGCTCGGCCAGTGGCACGGCGAACGGCAAGGTCGAGCTCACCTACCGGATCTGGGACGCGAACCAGCGGCCGGCCATGCAGCACATCGTCGACGCGTTCGAGAAGGCCCACCCATCGGTCAAGATCAAGATCCAGCTCACCGCGAGCCAGGAGTACTGGACCAAGATGCAGGCCGACGCCACCAGCGGCAGCGCGCCGGACGTGTTCTGGATCAACGGTCCCAACGCTCAGCTCTACGAGTCGAACGGCATCCTGATGCCACTGTCGGACAAGCTCGCTGCCAACAAGGTGAGCCTGTCCAACTACCCGAAGAGCCTGGTCAGCCTCTACAGCTACAAGGGCACCCAGTACGGCATCCCGAAGGACTTCGACACCGTCGGGCTCTGGTACAACAAGAAGCTGTTCGACGCGGCCGGCGTGAAGTACCCCGATGACACCTGGACCTGGAAGACCGTCCAGGACGCCGCCCGCAAGCTCACGGACCCCTCCAAGAAGCAGTACGGCATCCTGGCGCCGCCGTTCGGCCAGGAGAACTACTACAACACCATCTTCCAGGCCGGCGGCTCGGTCATCTCGGCCGACGGGAAGTCCTCGGGCTACGACCAGCCCGAGGCCAAGTCGGGCCTGAAGTTCTGGACCGACCTGGTCAAGGCCGGATCCTCGCCGTCACTGAAGTCCATGACCGACACGTACCCGAGCCAGCTCTTCGAGTCCGGCAAGGTCGCCATGTACTACGGCGGTAGCTGGAACACCCTGGCGTTCGCCAAGAACAGCACCCTGAAGAACAACATCGACGTCGCCGTCCTGCCGCAGGGGACCAAGCGGGCGGTGACGATCCACGGCCTGGCCAACGTCGCCTACGCCAAGACCGAGCATCCCAAGGAGGCGGCCGCCTTCCTCGCTTTCCTCGGGTCCAAGGAGGCCGCGGAAATCGGAGCGAAGGAGAGCGGGGTCATCCCGGCCTTCAACGGCACCCAGCAGGCCTGGGTAGACGCCACTCCGCAGTTCCACCTGAAGGCCTTCCTGGACGAGGTGCCCTACGCGGTTCCGTTCCCCACTTCCAAGAACACCGCCGTCTGGATGAACCAGGAGGCGGCCACGTTCGCCCCCGCCTGGGAGGGCAAGACCGACGTGGAGGCAGCCGCGCAGAAGATGGCCGGTCTGATGAACACGGCGCTGAGCAAGGAAAAGTGACCAGATGACACGCACCGCGGCTCTCCAGCCCACGGCCCGTGCCGCCCGTGCCGCCCACGCCGCCACCCGGCGCGGGCGGCGCCCAGGCCGCCGCCGCCAGCGGGCCTGGGCCTACTTCATGGTCGCGCCGATGACCATCGGCCTGGCGATCTTCTACCTGTGGCCCATCGCCCAGACCTTCTACTACAGCTTCACCGACTCCGGCCCGTTCGGCGGGCACACCTGGACCGGCACGGCCAACTACAAGGCGCTGGCCGACGAACCGGCGGTGGGTCAGGCGGTGGTCAACACGTTGCTGTACGCCGTGATCCAGCTGGCCGGCATCCCGGTCGCGATACTGGTGGCCGCACTGCTGAACCAGAAGAACCTGCGGGGCCGCTCGGTGTACCGGGTGCTCTACTTCCTGCCGGCAGTGACCATGCCGGTCGCCGTGGCGATGCTGTGGCGCTGGATGTACGACGGGAACTACGGCCTGGTGAACTACCTGCTGTCCACGGTGGGGATCCACGGACCGCACTGGGCCTCCGACCCGGACGTCGCGCTGTACTCGCTGGCCGCGATCGGCATCTGGATGTCCCTGGGCTACAACATGGTGATCTTCCTGGCCGGCCTCCAGGGGATACCCGCCGAGTACTACGAGGCCGCGCGGATGGACGGTGCCGGCCCGGTGCGGACGTTCCTGCGCATCACCGTGCCCCTGCTGAGTCCGAACATTTTCTTCGTCACTGTGCTGACGGTGATCAACTCTCTGCAGATGTTCGATCTCGCCTACATGATGATGAGCACCCCGGGCTCCGCCGCCGGCACCGCTAATCCGGCGCTGCCCAGCGTCCGGTCGATCTCGTACCTCTTCTTCCAGAAGGCCTTCGTCGAGCACGACATCGGGTTCGGGGCCGCGGTGGCCTTCGTCCTGGTCGGCTTCATCGTGCTGATGACGCTCATCCAGTTCCGTCTGCAGAAGAGGTGGGTGCACTATGCCTGAGCTCTTGTCCCGCTCCGGCCCTCCGGGCCACCGCGCCCGGTCGGTGGCCACCCACGCGGTGCTGATCGCCGGGGCGGTGCTGATGATCGGCCCGTTCCTCTGGGAGGTGGTCACGGCGCTCAAGTCGTTCGCCGAGACCACCCAGCTGCCGCCGACCCTCCTGCCGCACCACTGGCAGTGGTCGAACTTCACCGCGGTGTTCCACGCTCTGCCATTCGGGCGGATGTTCCTCAACACCGTCTTGATGACCGCCGGACGGACCGCCGGCCAGCTGATCTTCTCCTCCATGGCAGGCTATGCCTTCGCCCGGATGCGGTTTCGCGGCAGCGGAGTGCTGTTCGGACTGTTCCTGTCGGTGCTGATGGTCCCGGGCCTGGTCTTCCTGATCCCGCAGTACGTGATCATCCAGGACCTCGGCTGGCTGAACTCCCTGCAGGGCCTGATCGTCCCGGCAATGTTCAGCGCCTTCGGCACCTTCCTGATGCGCCAGTTCTTCATGGCGCTGCCGCACGACGTCGAGGAGGCCGCGCGGCTGGACGGGGCCAACCCGTGGCAGGTCTTCTGGCACGTCGCGCTCCCGCTGGCCAGGCCCGGTCTGTTGGCACTCACCATTCTGACCACGCTGTGGTCGTGGAACGACCTGATGTTCCCGCTGGTGATCAACACCGACCCGGAGAAGATGACCCTCTCCGCCGGCCTGGCCACGCTCCAGGGTGAGCACTTCACCGACTACTCGGTGCTGATGGCCGGGTCGTTGATGGCCACCGCACCGATGATCGTGGCCTTCGTGCTGTTGCAGCGCCACTTCATCCAGGGCATCGCCTTCACCGGCAGCAAGGGCTAGGCCCTTGTCCGTTGGCCCCGGCTCATCGAAAGCTCTTGAAAGGACCAGCACGTTGAACGACCTCAGGCTCGGCGTCATCGGCCTTGGCATCCGCAGTGACCTGGTCGATCTGGCCCACCGGCCCGGCTCGGGCTCGCTGGTGGCCGCAGCCTGCGACCGCGACCCTCGGATCCTCGCGGGTGCCGAGAAGCGCTTCGGCAGCCAGGTGATGACGACCAGCGACCACCACGAACTCCTGGATGCCGGGCTTGACGGCGTGTTCGTGCTGACCCCGGACTTCACGCACGAGCAGATCGGCCTGGACTTCCTCGCCGCCGGGATCCCGGTCTTCCTGGACAAGCCGATGGCGATCACCACCGAGGGCTGCGACCGGCTCCTCGCGACGGCCTGCGAACACCGCACCCCGTTGTACGTCGGCCATAACATGCGGCACATGCCGGTCGTGGTGGCCATCCGCGAGCTGATCACCAGCGGCGCTATCGGCGAGGTCAAGGCCATCTGGTGCCGCCACTTTATCGGCCA
This sequence comes from Streptomyces sp. NPDC111516, assembly GCF_055635345.1. Taxonomy (NCBI): domain Bacteria; kingdom Bacillati; phylum Actinomycetota; class Actinomycetes; order Kitasatosporales; family Streptomycetaceae; genus Streptomyces; species Streptomyces sp. NPDC111516. The sequence continues at coordinate 4,982 of NZ_JBVKBV010000054.1, forward strand.
CGGCGGGGACTACTACTTCAAGGACTGGCACGCCGACCGGCGCAAAACCACCGGTCTGCTGCTGCAGAAGGGGGCCCACGACATCGACGTCATCCACTGGCTGGCCGGCGGCTACACCCGGCGGGTGAACGCCATGGGCGGACTGACGGTCTACGGCGCCATCAGCTCGCGCCGCGACCGCAGCGGGGAGCGGATGACCGAGTGGCTGTCGACGGAGAACTGGCCGCCGCTCAGCCTCACCGGTCTCAACCCGGTGGTCGACGTCGAGGACCTGAGCATGATGCAGATGCAGCTGGACAACGGCGTCTTCGCGAGCTACCAACAGTGCCACTACACACCTGACTACTGGCGCAACTACACCGTGATCGGCACCGAGGGACGGCTGGAGAACTTCGGCGACACCGAGGGTGCCGAGGTCCGGGTGTGGAACCGCCGTTCCGACTACCGCGCCGAGGCGGACCTGGTCGTGCCCGTCCACATCCCGGCCGGCAGCCACGGCGGCGCCGATCCGCTGCTGGTCGAGGAGTTCCTGCGCTTCGTACGCGAGGGCGGGGCCACCGTCACCTCGCCGCTGGCGGCCCGCGAAGCAGTGGCCGCCGGCCACGCGGCCACCATGTCACTGCGGGACGGGGGACGCCCCCTCGGCATCGCCCCCGTGGACGCGGGGGTGGCCGCCTACTTTGCCGACGGCCAGATCTAGCACCACTGGAGCGTTCCCATCCGTCCGCGGAGCCGGCCACCCCTCCCCTGCGACCGGCTCACCCCTCCCCCCGTGAGGGCCGGGCGGAGCGGAACCCTCACCCCCTTGAACAGCCGGGCCTCCCGGCTTCCGGGCGGCACACCTGCCACCCGTGACCGTACGTCATGTCCTCGTTACGGAGCGGATTCCCGCTTTCTCACCCCAACAGAGGAGTTCACCATGCACAAGCGGCGGAACACCGCGCTGAGAGCGGCGACGGCTGCTCTCACCCTGGCGCTCGCGACGGGCTTCATGCCCGGCGCCCAGGCGGCACCCAGCGCACCGTTCACCATCACCGCGGGCACCCTGCGGATCGGCCTGAGCTCGACCGGCAGCGTCACCAGCCTGCTGGACAGCGCGAAGGGCCACGACTACGCCAGCACCGCCAACCCGGCCCCACTGATCAAGCTGGTCGCCGACGGGGTGGAGCAGCGGCCCACCGCCCTGTCCTACGACAGCGTCTCGTCCACCTACACCTTCACCTTCGGCGGCAAGGGGATCAAGGTCGGCGTCAAGGCGGTCGCCAAGGCGGGCTACGCGACGCTGGAGGCGACCAGCGTCAACGCCCCCGAGGGGGTGGACGTGCAGACCCTTCTGTGGGGGCCGGTCACCACCACCATCTCCCAGACGGTCGGCGAGACCGTCGGCGTGGTGCGCGACAACGACTTCGCGATAGGCATCCACGGGCTCAACGACAAGACCCCGGCGGGCTGGCCGGAGGAGCTCAAGAACCTCAGCTACCCCGACGCGCCCGGCGAACGGCTGTTCAATTGGCCCTACGGCTGGTTCGCGGCGCACAAGACCACCTTCGGTAGCGTACTCCAGGCGTACACCTACGACCACACCAAGACCCGTCAGCGGTACGTCGGTTGGGACGAGCGCAAGGAGCCGAGCGATCCGATCCCGCCGCTGAGCGGCGACGAGGCCCTGATCAAGGGCTCGAAGATCGCCCTGTTCGGGTCGAACCCGCGCGCCGTGATGGGCACGCTCTCCAAGATCCAGACCGGTGAGGGTCTGCCGCACCCGTCGGTCGACGGACAGTGGCAGAAGACCTCGCAGGGGGCATCGCAGTCCTTCCTGGTGACCCCCGACCTCAGCAAGGACAACGTCGAGGAGGCGAGCGCGTTCGCCAAGAAGGCCGGGCTGCGCTACGTCTACTCGCTGGTGGGTGTCAACGGCCCCTGGAAGAATTCCGGCCACTACCAGTTCAACTCGGCCTTCGGCGGATCGGACGCGGGCGCCACCCAGCTGGTGGACAAGGCAGCACGTCAGGGCATCAAGGTCGGTGTGCACACCCTCTCCAACATGATCAGCAACAACGACCCGTACGTCACCCCGGTGCCCAGCAAGAGTCTGGCCACCATGGGCTCGGTCAAGCTGACCCGGCCGCTGGACGCCGACTCCAAGGTCGCCTACGTCGACGGCAACTCGATCTTCAGCGGCGGCGAGGAGAACGTCCTCAGGATCGGGGACGAGCTGCTCAACTACGGCACCGTGACGAAGGTGGCCGGTTCCGGCAACGAGTACGAGGTGCAGATCAACTCCCGTGGCATGTGGGGCACCACCGCAACCGCCCACCCTGGCGGCGACGCGATGATGCGGATGCATCGCTACGCGTACGGCATGTTCGTCGGCGGCATGCCGGCCATGAGTGAGATCGCCTCCCGCTTCGCGCAGATCTCCAACACCACCGGGACCAAGTCGATGTCCTACGACGGCCTGGAGGCCGCATCGCTGGCCGGCTACGGTCTGTTCGGCACCAACCGGCTGGTCAACGGCACGTACCGGGGCCTCAACTCCCAGAGCGACTTCGTGTCCGAGGCGAGCAACCTGCTGCCCGGCACCTGGGACGCCACCACCCGGGCAAGCTGGGGAGAGGACCACGGCCTACCCGAGCGGGGGGAACTGTCCGCTCTCAGGTACATGCAGTACCTCGAGCGCAACGACATGCCCAGCATGATGGGCTGGCGCCAGTTCCGGCCCGGTTTCTCCACGCTGTCCCAGGAGTGGCTCCTGTCGAAGATGGCGGGGTACAACGCGGGGACAGGCCTGCAGGCCACCGTCGCCGGGCTCAAGAGCGCCGGAAACACCGCCGACGTCCTGGAGGCCTGGAAGCAGTGGGAGGCCGCGCGTAACTCGCACGCCTTCACCAGCCAGCAGATGACGGCGATGAAGGACACGAGCAGCAACTGGCACCTGGAGACCGTGGTCTCCGGCAAGCAGTGGAACCTGGTCAACGTCAACTTCCCGGCCAACCCGCTGAGCGCGCCGGCCAACGGTTCCAAGAGCTGGAGCTACACCAACACCCACGCCGAACAGCCCCTGCGGTTCCAGCTGAGGGCGACAGGCGGGACCGTCACCAACCCGTCGTTCACCCTGGGCGAGAAGACCGTCACCTTCCAGACCACTGTGCCCTCCGGCGGCTACCTGCTGGCCGACGGCAGCGGGAGCGCGAAGGTGTTCGACAGCACCTGGCACCTGCTCAAGACAGTGGACGCGCAGGGCTCCGCTTCCTTCACGGCCGGGGCCCAGACCATCGACTTCAGCGCCACCGGCACCGGCACGTCGCAGGTCAGCTTCTTCACCTACGGCAGCCAGCAGCAGGTCAAGGCCCCAGTCACCGTCGACGGCCCGGCGGAAGTCCAGCGCGGCGCCACCGCGACGGTGACCACCAGCTACACCAACACCGGCACCGCCGCGGTGAAGAACGCCAAGATCGGCCTGGCGGTGCCCACCGGCTGGAGGGCCACGGCCGCCGGCAAGTCCGTCTTCCCGAGCATCGACGCAGGCAAAACCATCACCGTCACCTGGCGCGTCACCCCTCCGGCGGACGCCCGCGTCGGCGACAACCCGCTGGTCGCCCACGTTATGTACGACGGCGCACGGTTCAGCTCGGAGGCGGTGACGCGGATCGCCGTGCCCAACCGGCTCTCCGTCCAAGGCCCGCCGTCGTGTTGCCGGGCACCGGCGCCACGGTGACCACCACGTACGTCAACCGCTCCGCACACCCCCTGCCCAACCTCACCGTCACCCTCGCCCCGCCCAGCGGCTGGACCGCCACGGCCACCACCCCGGCCAAGTTCACCTCGCTCGGCGCCGGCCAGGCGGCCACCACGACCTGGCGGCTGACCGCACCGGCGGACGCCACGCCCGGCACCGTCGACTACACCGTGCGCGCCACCTACCAGAGCGCACCGGTCACCGACGAGGCAGGGGGGCGGCTCAGCGTGCCGTACGCCTCGCTGAACAGCGCGTTCGACAACGCGGGGATCAGCGACGACAGCAACCCCGAAGCCGCCAACCTGGACGGTGGCGGCGGGAGCCTGTCGGCGCAGACCCTGGTAGCGGCGGGCCTCGCCCCCGGGGCGACCGTGGCGCACGACGGTCTGACCTTCACCTGGCCCAACACCACGCCCGGCAGCAAGGACAACGTCATCGCCCAGGGTCAGATAGTCAAGCTCGGCGGCTCCGGCAGCAAGCTCGGCTTCCTGCTCACCGCCACCAATGGCACCACCTCCGGCACGGGCACGGTGACCTACACCGACGGCACCACCCAGAGCTACAGCCTCACCTCCTCCGACTGGTGGGACAACGCCCCCGCCCCTGGATCCGACATCCTGGCCACCCTGCCGCGCCGCAACGCCCCCGCGGGCGGCGTGACCGACCGAAAGGTGAGCATCTACCGCTCGACCGTCCCGCTGCAGGCGGGCAAGACCGTCGCCTACGTGACCCTGCCCAGCACGGGCGCGGGCTCGCAGATGCACATCTTCTCCGCCGCCATCGGCTGATCCGGCACTCCGGGTCCGGCGACTGTCGGCGCCGGACCCGGAAGGGCGTTACCCTCACGCCGCCCTGAACGCCGGCCGGTGGGCTCGCGGTTCCATCACCGTCGAGCCCACTGGCCGGCCGTTCCGCTTACATCCCCGGAGCGGTCCACTCCTCCGCCGTCAGCGACTGCTCGGCCCAGATGTGGTCCGCACGTGGCGCAGTCTCGGCGAGGTGCTGCTGCCATCGGAGACCTTGCAGATCAAGATCGACTGCCGGATGAGCCCCAGCCTGATCGGCTCGGCGCCGTAGCGGATGGCATTGGTCACCAGCTCGCTGACCACCAGTTCGGTGGTGAAGGCGAGGTGATCCAGCACCCAGGCGTCCAGAATCCCAGAGGCCAGCACCCTGGCCTCCGCAACAACCGGCGGGTCGTTCCGGAGCTCCCAGTCGGCCACCTGGTCCTCAGGCAGGCCCTGCGCACGGGCCACCAGCAGCGCCACGTCGTCGCTGTAGGCGCTTGGGTTTATCGAGCAGCAGTAGTGGTTCTGGCTCGCTTTCCGTGATGCGCGCACGCTGAATAACGGCTGATGCTCGAATCGGGCTCCGGGAAGTTGCCTGAAAATGACCGGGACCGATCTTGGTGTCGTCGACAGTGCGGCGTCGTGGAAGAGACGTCGCCCCGTCTGGAGGGGCTGTTGTTGCCGTCCATCACGGACGTGTCGGTGCTGTCGCTGGACGTGAGCCACGAGGCGATACGCATTGAGGCCTGCAGTACCGCGGCGGGGGCGGCATGTCCGGACTGCGGGAGAGAGTCGAGCCGGGTGCACAGCTCTTACCCACGGTTTCCTGCAGACGTGCCCAGTGGGGGACGTCGGGTGGTTCTCCAGCTGCGAGTCCGACGCTTCTTCTGTCCGGAGCCTTCGTGCGAACGACGCACGTTCGCCGAGCAGATGCCGGGACTGACCCGAAGGCACAGCAGGTGGACCGAGCGGTTGCGTTCGACTCTCGCCGCGGTCGGTCTCGCCCTCGCCGGCCGGGCTGGTGCCCGGATGGCACAGGTCTTCGGGGTGTCCATCAGTCGCAGCGCGCTTTTGCGGCTGCTCGACGCGTTGCCCGAACCGGAAATCCCTGCCCCACGGGTGGTTGGTGTCGATGAGTACGCCACCCGCAAAGGACGGGTCTATGGCACGGTGCTGGTCGATGTCGAGACCCGCCGGCCGGTGGATTTACTGCCTGACCGTGAGGCGTCCAGCCTGGCCGCATGGCTGGCGAAGCGACCTGGGATCGAGGTCGTCTGCGGCGGCTGTGGCCAGCTTCCAACAGAGCGTGGACGGTGGCGTGCCTGGCCCGGATGCGGTTGGCAAACCGGTCACTCCGCCAAGGCCGTCCTGGCCAACTGCCCCGAACTCGACGCTCTGACCGGTCACGTCCGGTCCTTCGCCCAGATGCTCACCGAGCGCCAGGGCGAACGGCTCCCACAATGGCTCGACGCCGTCCGACAGGACGACTTGCCCAGCCTTCACACTCTCGCGGCAGGAATCGACCGAGACCGCGACGCGGTCATCGCCGGACTTACCCTGCCCTGGAACTCCGGCGTCGTCGAAGGGCATGTCAACCGGATCAAGATGCTCAAGCGCCAGATGTTCGGCCGAGCCGGCTTCAGCCTGCTACGCAAGCGCGTATTGCTGGCCAGCTGATCAAGCGCCCGGCTCTCGGTGATAGGACGTCCCTCTACGGAAACATGATGAGGGGGACAGCGTGGACGCAGGAGTAGCGATCAGCCTGATCCGCATGGCCGCTGCAGACTTGACCATGGAACCCTGGCATCGCCCCTCGGACGATTATCTGGTCCAGTTGGGCTTGGACGCCCTAATGGCCGACATCGAGGCTCCCTCACTTCCCCTGCTGGCTGGGCTCGCGCGCGGTGAGTACCCCCAGGCCCGCGAGCTGTTCGACCTTGTGCTGGAAGAGTTGGGTCTGCTGCCGCTGGCCTTGGAAGATCTTGCCAAGGCGCGATGGACCGCGGCCTGTTGGTGGGCCGGCCAGATCGTGGCGTGCCAGCTCGATCCCGTACTGGGAGCCAAGCTGATCTATCAGGAGTCTGCAGCCGAACTCGACTACCCCGACGCGCTGCAACCCATCGTTGATCTGGCGAGAGCACTCGACCTCCTGAACGATCAACATCCGGACCAGCAGCACATCCGTGGCCAGATCACCTCCGCAGCGCGAGACTTTCTCGCCACAGAAACGCACCAGAACCACAGCCTTTGAACTACGTCGCATGACCCACCGTGACCGGTTCACGGAAAGCGAGTCAGAACCGCAGTAGTGACGTCGCTTGTCGATGAGTTTGGGAGGCACCGCGTCTCTTGCCAGGGCAGCATCGGGATGCTCCTGGTGAAAGGTGCTGGTCATGCCGCAGATGTCGCGATCCGGCGTGACCACCGCGGCGGAATGTCGATGCGGGAGCTCGAGCGCAAGCATGGCGTGACGTGGCGGACCGTCCGTAAGGCGGGCGTTGCCCCTTGATCGTGGACACCCTGATCATTGGATCGTGAGGATCCATAGGACAGGAGTTCCCGTTGGGGACGTCGAAGTACAGCCCTGAGTTCAGGGCCGATGCTGTCGCGCTGTACCACGCCAGCCCGGGTGGGACGTACGCGTCGGTGGCCCAGGACGTGGGCATCAACCACGAGACGCTGCGAATCTGGGTGCGCGATGCCGAGCAGGCCGCCCGGCCCGGGGCGGTGGAGGCCACCGCGATGGAGAAGGAGAACCGGCAGCTGCGGGCGCGGGTGAAGGAACTCGAGCTCGAGCGGGACATCCTGCGGAGGGCCGCGAAGTATTTTGCGGGCGAGACCAGCTGGTGAGCAGCCGCTTCCAGTTTGTCGACGATCACCGTGGCGCCTTCGGCGTCAAGCGGCTGTGCCGGATGCTGCAGGTCTCGCGTTCGGGCTTCTACCGGTGGCTGGACGGCGCTCACGCACGCGCCGAGCGGGCGCGGGCGGAAGCCGAACTCGCGGAGCGGATCGCCGAGATCCACACCGAGTCCGACGGCACTTACGGCGCCCCGCGCGTCACCGCCGAACTGCGGGATGCCGGAGTGCGGGTGAACCACAAGCGCGTTGCCCGCGTCATGCGCGCCTGGGGCATCGTCGGCTTCCACCTGCGCAAGAAGGTCCGCACCACGGTCCCCGAGCCGTCGGCGACGCCGGTGCCGGACCTGCTGCGGCGCGACTTCACCGCGGCCGCGCCGAACACGAAATACGTGGGCGACTTAACCTATCTCCCGGTCGGCAACGGTCAATTCCTTTACCTGGCAACGGTGTTGGACCTGTGCTCGAAACGGCTGGCGGGCTGGTCGATCGCCGACCACATGCGCACCGAGCTGGTCACCGACGCCCTCAAGGCCGCCTCCGCGGCCCGGGGCGCCGGCGGCCTGCGCGGGGCCGTTTTCCACAGCGACAACGGGGCGCAATACGCGTCGAAGGAGTTCGCCCAGGTCTGCGCGGACCTCGGCGTGACCAGATCACGCGGCGCGGTGGGCACCAGCGCGGACAATGCCGCCGCCGAATCGTTTAACGCGACCATGAAAAGAGAGACACTCCAAGGAAAGAGACGCTGGTCAGGACCACGCGAGGCACGGCTCGCGGTCTTCCGGTGGGCGACCCGCTACAACACCACGAGAAGGCAATCCGGTCTCGGCCAGGTCAGCCCGAACACCTTCGAACAACGATCAGTTACCCTGACCACCGCCGCATAACAACCGGTGTCCACGATCAAGGGTCAGGGCCCGGATGACGACGGCGTGTGCGCCTAGCTAGCCAGGGCGAGGTGGCCTTTGGCCAACTCGCCAAATAGTGAAAGAAGACGCTGTGCGGGGTTGCCGCTGCTCGGCGAACAAGAGCACGGCGCGGTGGGGCGGGTTCGCCATCGCGTGGGTCGCGCTGCTCGTCCTGACCGCGGACTCGCTGCGGCACCGTGACGCGCCGGCCCGCACCGACCTGCGCGAAGGCCCCCGCTGGTGCCGGGTCAGTCCGCGGATCCCGGGTTGCGTACTTTGCGCTCGTTGGTGGTCCTGCCGTGGTCCATTCCCTGCTCGCGTTCGAGCTCGATCATGGCCGCGGGCCGGTAGTTGAGGATGTAGGCGCGGCGGTGCCGGTCCGTGGTCGAGTTGCCCCGCGAGTAGTGCAGTGTCCTGCCGGCGTGGCCGGCGGCCGAGCCCGGCGCGAGCGGGATGTACGTGGCACCCGGCTCGTCCTCCGAGCATTCGCACTCGATGGCTCCGCCGCCTTTGCCCGCGGGCCAGTGGGGCCGGAGGGGCTCGAGGTGCGAGCCCTTGACATACCACATGCAGCCGCTGTCGAGCGTGGCCTCGTCGAGCGAGACCCAGATGGAGACCGCGCGGTCGTCGGGCAGGTCG
>NZ_JBVKBV010000055.1:0-12880 GCF_055635345.1 Streptomyces sp. NPDC111516
GCCGCCCTGCGCGTATCTCACACCCCACAGCTACCGACCCGACTCAGCCGCTGTCAGGCGAACGGCCCGACATCACCCAATCAAGTTCAGTAGCCGGCAGCCGCGCTGGATCAGTTTCTCCAGCAGCCCGACCACACCGTTGGTGCGACTGAACAGATACTCAGGCATGGAGCCGGTGCGCAGCATCCCCTCGGTGTCGTTCATCAGACGCAGGTTCTGCTCCACGGACCTCAGGTGGTTGTCCCAGGCGCTGATGTCAGCGGGTGAGTCGTAGCTGAACGGCTTGAGCTCGATCATCTCGAACCGTCTCTCGTGTTGGGTTGCGGCCTCCGGGTTGGGGCTGCGGCCGCGGTCCCTGACCGGAGGGATGACCCACTGCCGGGTCGCCGCGTCGAAACGGCCGCGGCGCAGCAGACCGGAGACCGGGATCCCGACACCGACCAGGATGAGGGTGACGGACATACTCATCACTTCCAGAAGCAGGTCCAGGACGTCCTGGTCGCTCTCACGGTGCAGCTTGAGCCGGGTGATGTCGTCGATCACCAACGCCTTGGTGGCGTGCGAGGCGATCGCGGCATTGACCGTACGGATCAGGTCCTCCTGGCGCATGTTCTTGTAGTCCTCGCCGTAGAAGTCGAGGATGCGCTGGCAGGTGGACACGGGCGTGGCTTTCACCGGGCATCGCACATACGCGACCGGGGCCAGCAGGTCCCTGGTCCCGGCCATGGCCTGCGGGTTCATGTACTCGTTGACTTCCAGCCACTCGGACTCGAACGCTGCAAGGGCCGCGCACACGGTCTCCGTCTTGCCCTGCGCGCCGCCGCCGTTGACCATCACCCCGGTGCGGATGCCGGTCTTGTGGCTGTAGGCGCCGTCCTCGATGCGGGCTTTGACCAGCCACGCCACCACATCACTCATCGGAGTGCTCAATACCGGCAGGCTGCTGTGCGTGGCCAGACGGTGCAGATCGTGCAGACGGCGGCGTCGTGGAGACAGCTGCAGGTACTGGCTGCTGCTGATGACAGGGGCGGGAACAAACTCGTCACGGGTGCTCACCCATCGCTGCCACCCCTCCACCCGGGTGCGATCGATCGGCGGCCCGGGCAGGAACGACGGGGCAGGGACACGTGAGGCACTGGACACTGTCACCGGTTCTGTTCAACGTCATGGGGGTCGGTGGGGGCGTGAGGGTCCTTGTCCTCGTCCTCGTCGAGGAGGTCCATGAGGCTGGTTCCGCGCAGCCGCTGGCTGAGGGGGGATGAGAGGGCGGCCTGGTGTACCCCTGCTTCACGGCGCCGGCGGCGTTCGGTGTCGATCGCGGCCTGGCCCTGCTCGACGCGCCGCTGCCACGGCAGCTCGACGACGTTGTCGGCCGGCTGGCTCTGACGCGGCACCGGCGGGGCGGGCTTCCAGTCCGCCGGGAGTGTGCGGGGCCGGTCCGCTGCGGCTGCGGCCGCCTGCGCCTCCTCCCGCGCGATCTCGATGCGCTGAGCTTTGGTCAGCTGGGTAGGCCACTGTTCCACAGGCACCTTGGACCCGATCAGGTCCAGCAGAAGCGGCAGGAGATCCTTGTCCGACTTCGGGGTGAGCCCTTGCGACCGCAGATCCCGCAAGACCTGCCGTACACGCGCGTCGCTGAAGGCGGGCGCCCGCCCCTCCTCCGGCAGCCCCACCCAGCGCAGCTGGTGCCACTCATGGGTCAGCGGATCCTGGAAGTACACGAAGCACGGATCACGCGGATCCCGGTGGAAGACGTACCTGTTCTTCGCCACCCCGCCCCGGCCCGACCTGCGGAAACGCCAGTCCTCAAGAGCAGGCCCGTCATACCACAGGTTCCTGATCTTCACCCCTCGCCGGCCATGGATCATCACGCGGTGCTGGGGAAGCAGCTGGTAGTAGAGATCAGCGGAGGGGATCTGCAGGGCGAAGCCTCCCTGTGCCATGGAGGCAGCGAACAGAGAGTTCGGGCTGTGATCCCCCAGCGGGTCCCAGCTCGGGGCGTAGGACCCGAACCGGCGGTTCTGCCAGATCCGCACGATCCAGGTGGCGATGAAGTGTTCCATCTCGGCGACGGTCAGGCACGCGTCGGCTTCCGGATCGCGCCCGCGGTCCGCCGCGTCGATCCCCTGGAACCCCGGGAGGATCCGAAACAGCAGCGACTGGATGGCCCCAAAGGCCCGCTCCACGGCCTGCTTGTCCGTCGGCCGCAGGACACGGCTGGGGCGGATGTTCGCGCCGATCACACGCTGCACTTCGACGAGGTGATGATTCTTGTAGACGGAACCGTGGTCGGTGGTGACGGTCTCGGGTGAGAAGAACGGCAGCCCAGCGGTCTTGTGGTCGGCGAACTCGGTGACCACGGTGCTGGGAACCCCGGGATAGGCCCATTCCATGTCCTCGCCCCAGTCGGGGCGCATGGGCAGGGGCATCATCACATCGCGCAGGATCATGGCGATGTCCACCGACGTGTCCGAGACGAGCGTGAGCCGGAACGCGACGATCGAGTGCGTGTAGACGTCGAGTGCCAGTGACAGGTGCACGGACACCGGATCGCCGAAGATGTTCTCGAGTACCTTGACGGGCAGGATCGTCGTGTCGAGTGCCACGACCTGGCCCGGGCGGCTGACCACGACGTGCCGGCCGGTGGCCACCGCCTGAGCCCGGGCAGCCGACACCGCATAGCGCTGACGGGCCCCTGAGGATCCGAACCACTCCCGCCACAACACCCGCAGTGTTTCGTAGCCCGGGATCTTCTCTTCCTCCTCCTCCCCGAACTCCTCTCGCACGTACTGATGGATCAGCCGCTCGCGGTCCTTGCCGGTGAGCTTGGACCGGTGCAGTGTCTCGTGGCGCACGGCCAAGATCGCCTCGCGTACCGCGGGCGTGATGCGGTGCCCCGTCGCTTCACGCAGCCACCGGTCATCGGCGCACCCCACCGGCCCGAACCTGCGCACGCCCAGATCCCAGCGGACCAGGGTGCGGTAGCTGACCTTGTCCAGCCGCTCTTCGGCTGCTCGATGCGGATAGGCGACGGTGGCCTGGCGCAGCTCCCGGACTTTGGCGTGGCGACGTTGGGTGAGCGTGGTGGCGTCCGGGTCGTAGGCGGGTTTCGGCTCCCCGGGCAGAGGCCGGAGGGGATCGCCGCTGCGGTACCCGCTTTCGACCTCGCGCAAGTGCTCCACACGCCGCATGGCCAGTGTGCGCTTGTCCGTCGGCAGATCGAGCATGGACTTCGGCTGGCGCCCACGAGAGGCAGCCGGAAGGTCTTTGCGCGTGCGTGTGGACGGACGCACCGCCGGGTGATGCATCAGCTCCCGCACCGTCGTCTGCCACGGCGCCCCCTCCGGCTGGTGAAGGACGATCTTCCCCGCCTCGGGCTGGAACTTCTCCACCCACCAGGGGGTGCCGTTGACGATGAGCTCACTGCCCACCGAGAGATCCCAGGTCGTCATGGTCACCAACGTCCCAGCGCCGGGCGGCGTACCGCGGACAGGCGCACGGCACTGGCGTCCCTGAGCGGTCCCGACATCTCCACGCCGAGACGGCGATGCCAGAGCAGATGGACAGCGTGAGCCCGGCCCACCGCCGGGAGGCTGCAGCGCTCCACCAGTTCACCGAAGGACTGAGGTCCCTCAGCCGCTGCGGACAACAACTGACGCTGCAGGCCCAGCGGGTCGCAGAGCTCTCTGCGGCCCGCGGAGAAGGAGTCGACCAAGCTCACTGCGTGATCGCACCAGCCCGTCACCACCGCGTAGTTCCAGCCCGCAGCCAGTGCCACTTCCGCACTGGCCGCGAACTTGACCTCGTCCTCGAAGCAGATCCGTTGCGCGGGACGGACATCGACCAGGAGCGGGACGCCCTTCATGAGCAACAGAAAGTCGGGCGTGTGTTCCACGGTTCCTTCGACGGTATCGAAGTACATGCGAAACGGCTGCGCCAGCGCTTCCAGCAGGATCCCCGAGAAGTCCGCGCTGAGCAGGAGCAGTTCTTCTTCGAAACTCTCGAACCCGTGGTGGCGTCGAGTACTGACCAAGTACTCGAGACCCGGCCGGTGCCATTGCCCCGTGCGCCAGGTGAAACGCCGCATCGGCATGCTGGACAGCATGTCCACCTGGTGCAGGTCTCTCACCGAGAAGCTGACCGGGTCACGTCCGAAACGCCAAGAAGTCGTCCATCTGGAGCTCCAGTCCGGAGGCTTGACCAGGTGGGAAACCGCATGTTCTGAGATGGTGTGGGTGCGGGCCAGATCGGTCAGTCCCGAGACGTCCGACCACAGCGAAGTGACGGATGTGGGCGTCGATACGGCATCGCGCAGAAGGTACTGGGGCGCCATGTGTCTTGTACTCGCAGTGGTGCGGCAGGCAGTTTCCAGCATCATCGTGAACCGCGCTGCAGCGGTGCAACTCGTTTCATAGGACCAAAGGTGTGCGGCGAGGATGTGTGCTAGTAGGGAGCTGATCACGGGATCAGGAGCCCAGATTCGCGATGCCCGCGCGCGCTGCGGGCACGTGCCGGCGCCAGCGCCCGCCGTACGGGGCGCGTGATCCGTAGTCGGCCGAATCGGCACGAGACCCGCTGGAGAAACCGTCGTCACGACACTGCGGGCCGCCAACGGCGAGCATGAAGGCGGTCGACGCCGCACTCTTTCGAGGGATTGAAGATGATCTCCCCATCCGGAATTCCAACTGCCCTGATGCCTGTTCAGGAGCAGTGGCTTTCAACGCCGGTGTAGCACCCCAGCTGCATCGGCAACCTTGTCGGCCGATCCCAGGTAGCCGTAGACGTACATCTGCGCCGTTTCGCTGCGGAGACCGGTCTTCCAGGTCTCTCCGTCGAACGACTGCGAGCACTCTATGAGCAGACCGCCACGCTCCCCGGGCACGACTGCGCCGGACCGGAGCACCCCATCTGACGCTTCAAGTCGCAAGCCGTGCAAAGCACCAGGTCGACCATCGGTCCACGACCATCCGGCTGCGTGAAGCAGCCGGTCTTTCCCCCGCAGAGGCAGCGGGGCACATCCGGTGCCACGAGTCCAAGATCGGCCGGCTCGAGTGCGGCAGGTCCCCCTGAAGGAACGCGACATCCTTGACCTGCTTGATCTGTACGGCACGGATCCGCGGGAGCAGGTCGCGGCCTCGGAACTGGTGCGACTGTCAAAAACAGCTCCTGCTCCCAGCCGTCGGTCAGGACCTCCAACGGCTTGCTCGGCTCCGTCTGCATCAGGAGGGCGACGCTGCGGGCGAGCTCGGAGAAGTCGTCCTCCTGCCAAGTGAACTGCTGCCTGGCCACCCGCAGCAGATACCCCTCCAGTCGCTCGCCGACGGGCAGGCGGCGGATAGGGTCGTCCAGGGCCGCGTACTGGGCGAGGATCTCTGCGCGAGAGCAGATGCCCCCGCGAAAGCACCGGGCTTGACCAGCAGGATCTCCAGGTAGTGGTCCAGGACGTCGTGGAAGGTGTAGCGGCGGGTCAGTCTCGGATGGCGGGCCACGACGTGACGGCCGTCGTGGATCGACAGCTCATTCACCCGCAGCTTCACCCGTACCTTCAGGCCGATGAACTTCGCTGGCACCGAGTAGTAGCACTGGCGGACGGTGACCCGGCCATTGCGGTGCGCCAGCGCAGGTCGATCCCGCAGTCATAGCCGTCCGCGGGCAGCGGCCGCAGCAAGGGCCGTTCCTGCTCGAAGTCGAAGTCGAAGCCGATCGAGGTCGGTCGACCGTGGACGTGCCGGGCATCCTCGGCGACGCCGATCGCCGCGAGGCGCTCGTTCAGCTCGGCCAGCGACTCGACCTCGGGCGGCGGGACCAGGTGCTTGCGACGGAACCGCCTGCCCTCGTGCTCGACGCCGACCTTTTCGTAGGCGCCTTCCTCACCAAGCGTGCAGTAGAACGCCGAAAATCCAAACGTCCGCGGGTTCGTGAATTCTGAAGGGTTGTCGTGACGAACCCACGGGTTCAGGAGCGAAGTTTGCCTGGACGAGACGGCGGTTCAGAGCTGCAGCAGCCGATGAAGCGAACTCGGCGGAACAGTAAGGCGGCGGGGCATCTGGGAGGTTCTCCGCCGCGCGGGGCCCTGACCGGGGGTCAGGCGTTCGCCTGATCGTCCCAGAACCACTCAAAGAACCTTTCCCATACGAATGGGACCTCCTTTCCGGAGGCATTCAAGTTGAACTGCTTTGAATAGGCAGTCAGTCCTTCGGCGCACAGCGCAGCCATCTGCTACGCGCCATCGGAGAACTTGTACAGCATCGGGGTGATGTCGGGGAAGTTGAAGAGCGATGATTGATCAGGCAGGTTTTTCCGGTAATGAGCCCATCTGGTCTGAAGATGGAGCAGCCTTTCTTCGTACGACCCGATGGCCCCATTCCGAGTCCAGTGCGAGAAAGCCGAGATGAGGTAGTAGAGACTGCCGAGCGGGTAGAAGAGCTGCGTGCCGCCGACGGAAGTCGGGACTCCGGCGTCACCCTGTGACAGGGGTCAGGCGATCGATCACTTCGGTCACGTCGTCGATGTCCTTGATTTCCGCGAGGAGCTGCGGGACATCGGCTTCCGCTATCCGGCCACTGACGTCCACCACGCCGTTGAGCACGGTGACCTCGACGGTGTTCCGCGCAGCTGGGAAGTCTTCGGTGAGAATTCTCGACTCAATCTCCTCGCGAATTCCGGCATCATCGCGTATCAGCGCGTTGAGCAGTGTGTTCCTGTGCACGGTACCGATCAGGCGGCCCTCGTGGTCCGTCACCGGCAGGCGCTTGAGACGCGACAGGGACACGAGCCAGGTGGCTTCGGCGACGGTCGAATCAGGGAACACGGTGACGGCCGGAGAGGTCATCAGCGTCTCGGCGGTCTCGGCACGGGCCTTGTCGTGCAGCCGCCGTTCCCTCAGCCGGCCGATCGCGCCCGGTTCGTATCCGGACGCCTCGACCGCGGCCTTCGCCAGCAGGTCGGACTCCGACACCACACCCATTACTCGGTCGTCGGTGTCGACCACTGGCAGGGACCCGACGTGTTCACGGGTCAGGGTCCGGGCGATGTCCAGGAACGGCATGTCTCCGTGCACCGATGCAGCCGGTACGTCCATGACGTCACAGACCAGCAGAGGCGCGGGTTCGGCACCGGACACGGGCTCGGCGGACTCCTTCACCCGCCCCGATGGAGCCGACTCGGGTGCGGGCGGGCGCCGTCTCGCCGCTTGCTTGGCGGACACCCTGGCCACCGTGCCAAGGTAGCGCAACAGCATGTCCTGCCGTAGTGGTTCGTCGGGCCTCCATACCTTTCCCGGCACCGCGCGGCGGGCTTCGGCACCTGCCGCGATGTTCTCGCGCTCAGTCATGGTGGGCTCCTCACTCTGGCCGAGCCGACCTGCGTTCCCAGTCTTCCGCTGCTGAGGCCGGCCGCAAGGGCCAGTCGGCCCGTGCGGGCTGACGGACGGCCCCGACAGGACAGGAAACGACAGACGGCCATCAGGCGGTGAAACTGGAGGAGGGGCGAAGGACAGGAGAACTGTCTTGGTGAGGTTCCGGGACCGCCTCGCAAGATTCCGCCCCACAGACACTCCGAGCGCAGCCGTCACAGGTGTGCCCGCAGACCGTGCGGCGGAGCTGGCGACTGAGCTGGAGCCGCCCCTGCCGGTCTCGTGGGTGTCCAGGGAGCAGGCGGCGCTGATCCGCTCCGAGGCGGCTCGTACGCCCACCGGCTGTTGATGGAGGCGGATCCAGAGCGGGTGCTGGAAGGTTCGGCTCTGGCGTGCTTCGCGCACCCGAGGAAGTGCTGACGCACATCTGGCAGTTAGCCGCCACCGAAAGCTGCGGTGCCTGCTCACCCCAGGGCCCCGGGGAGAGTCCTGTTCGCCCTACTTGGTCACGGGCGTGGGTCTGACTCGGACTCAGCACGAGCGCGGCGCTTATTGATCAGGAGGGTGTCGAGTGCGCGCCGGACAGCAGTCGCCTTGCCGACTCCTGGGGGGTCGGCTGGGTGTGCGTGGTCGACGACCGCCGCAGGATCAGAGTTCAGCGGGCGGCAGGCCGAGGTGGTCGTGCCATGCTCGGCGGCCGGCGGGCGTCACGAGGAGAGCGCGGGTGGTGCCGATGCGCGTCATCCATCCGGTGGCGAGTGCGTGGGCGCACAGGGCGGCGCCCACGGCGCCGGCCAGGTGGGGACGGCGCTCGGTCCAGTCAAGGCATGCGCGCACCGGTGGTCGGCGTGAGCCGGCGGGCACCGTTATACCGGCCTCGGCAAGCCAGAGGGCGCCCTTGCCGGTCAGGCCCGGCTCGGGACCCCACTCCAGCAGCCCGCGCTCGACCATCGCGTCGGTGATCGCCAGCGCGACGGTTCCGGCCAGGTGGTCGTAGCACAGCCGCGCACGGGCCAGTGCCTGCTGCCGGCCGGAGGCCGCGAGCGAACTCGGTGGGGCGCTGCGCTGGGGAGCCAGCGCGGCAAGGCTCTCGATCAGCTCGATCACCCTGCGGTCGGCCACCCGTACATAGCGATGGCGTCCGTGCCGCTCCTCGACGAGGAGTCCGCCGTTCACGAGCAGGTTCAGATGCGAGGTCGCGGTAGACGGTGCGATGCCGGCATAACGCGCGAGCTCGTTCGCCGTCCACGCCCGGCCGTCGAGCAATGCCAGGCAGAAGGCGGCCCGGGTGCCGTCGGCCAGCAGCCTGGCCACGCCCGCCAGGTCCACACCCACATCCTGACCTGCGCGCTGAATGTCCACGGTGCCCATTGTCGCCGACGTCCCTTCGACGTCCGTCGAAGCGTCCCCGCCCTACCGTCGGTACGCGCGCAGGGCTCACCGGCCCCGCACCTTTATCCGCCCGCGAGGCCGTGCCGCCTCCGCGCACGCACTGGAGCAACCATGACCGCATCCGACACGACCGACACCTCATCCCACCATCCCGGGCCCCAGAGGGACCTTATGGTCACCGACGCTCCCACCCCGGCGGACATCGCGGTGATCTCGGACGCGCTGGACCGCTTCAACACCGAGCACACGGGAATCGCGGACCGCAGACCTCTGTCCGTCCTGGTCCATGATCCCGAGACGCGCCAGGTGGTCGGCGGGCTGACCGGGCGTACCTCTCTCGGGTTGTTCTTCCTCGACCTCTTCTACCTGCCGCCCCGCCTGCGCGGCAGTGGGCTGGGAACAGAGATCCTTGAGCAGGCCGAGAACGAGGCCCACGCCCGCGGCTGCCGCACGGCCGTGCTCTATACGATCACCTTCCAGGCCCCCGGCTTCTACGAGAAACAAGGGTGGAAGCGTCTGGGAGAGGTGCCCTGCGACCCGCCGGGCACCAGCCGCGTCTTCATGACCAAAGAACTCGCCGCTCCGACCAGCGAACCAGTTCGGTCGCGGTAACGTCGCCGTGCTCGTTGCACCATCATCCTTCCCGTCCGCTCTGCCACCGACCGCGTGCGGGGCGTCGCGGTCCGGGACAGTGGTCCCGTCCGGGCTGCTCGACGCACTGGCCCGGGTGCCCGATCCGCGCAATCCGCGCGGGGTGCGGTTCCGGCTGGCGACGTTGCCCGCGGTCGGCGTGTGCGCTCTCACCAGCGCCGGTCACAACTCTCTGACCGCTATTGCCGAGTGGGTACGCCGCTGCGACCAGGATGTACTCGCCCGGCTGGGCTGCCCCTTCGATCCCTTCACCGGACGGTTTCGGGCGCCGGGCGAACGCACCCTGCGCGATGTGTTCGCCCGTGTCGACCCCGCGGCACTCACCGCCGCCGGTTTCACCAGGCTCACCACACTCCAGCCCCACCCGGTGAGCGCAACCGACCCGGACGGGAGCGTTGAGCGCGAACAGCGCCGCGCCCACCGCACCGTCCGGCGCGAGACGGACCGGCCGCGACCGCGTCGTGCTGCTTTCGCCGTGGACGGCAAATGCCTGCGCGGCGCGGTCCGCCCGGACGGCAGTCGCGTCTTCGTCCTGACCGCCGTGCGCCACCACGATGGGTTGACCGTTGCTCTGCGCGAGATCGGTGCGAAGACCAACGAAATACCCGAGTTCATCCCGCTGCTGGACACCATCGGTGATCAGGACCTGACCGGCTCCGTCGTCACCGTCGACGCCCTGCACGCCCAGACGAGCCACGCCCGCTACCTCGTCGAGGAACGCAAGGCCCACTACCTGCTGTCGGTGAAGAACAACCAGCCCACCCTGGCACGCCAGTTGACGAGTCTGCCCTGGAAGCACGCGCCGGTTCTCAACCGTTCCCGCGACCGCGGACATGGTCGCGAAGAGGTCCGCGAGGTGAAGGTGGTGAGCGTGGACGGTCTGCTGTTCCCTCACGCCCGCCAGGTTGTTCGCATCCACCGCAAACGCCGCCGAATCGGCACATCGAAGTGGCAGACCGAGACTGTCTACGCCGTCACCGATCTCGCTGCCCACCAGGCATCTCCCGCTGAAATCGCCGCCTGGGCGCGCGGCCACTGGATCATCGAGAACACCGTCCATTGGACCAAAGACGTAACCTTCACCGAGGACTCCAGCCAGATCCGCCGCCACCGCACCCCTGCCGTCATGAGCGCCCTGCGCGACCTCGCCCGCGCTACCCTCCACCACTCCGGATGGGCCAACATCGCCAGCGGCCGACGAGCCCACACCCACCCCGCAGCCACCCTCGCCATCCACGGGATTCCATGATCAAATCGGGCGAACGCGACTCTCCCCGGGGCCCTGCTGCTCACCCTGCCGCGTGGGCTCGCGCCGAGGCACGGATTGTCGTCCGCTGGCACTCCGCCCGGACATGAGTGGAAACGACTGTCGCATGTCACGGCCGAAGCGAGCCTGTGCGCCTTCGGGCGGCGGTCCACCTGCCGTGCCCAGCCTCGCCCGCGCCTACGGAGGCCGACTGGCGGGATGGAACCCATGACGGAATCGAGGTCGATGGCACCGGCATCGACGTGCCCGAGGGAGCCTCCCGGCTCGCGGCCGTGCGGATCGCCGGGATCGAGCTGCCCGCGTTCTGCTCAGATGACCGGCTCAGCCCGGCCGGCTCCTGCCGTACATGTCTCGTACGGGCCGACGGCCGGATCGCGACCGCCTGCGTGGCCCTAGCCGCGTCCAGCGTCCGCGTTGAGTCCGCCACCGACGATCTGCGGTAACTGCGCCGGGAACCGGTGGAGCTCATCGCCTCCGCCCTGCTGCCCCGGCCCTCACCGACGATGCCGGTAACAGCCGCAGTCCCAGGACAGGACCCACGACTCACAGCCGAACGATCACGAGGTGGTGTGCATGGACGAACGAGCAACCCCGGGCCGCATGGCCTCACCGAGCTGATCTACGCCTACACCAGCAACACCCACACCACAGGCACCCTGACCACCGGTGTCGCGCTGATCCTGGCCCTGCTTGTCTGTAAGCACCTCAGTTGGCCCCGGTGTACGGACCTGTTTTGGCTCCACTCGCACGTTCGACGCGGCGCACTCACCACCCCCTGTAGCTGCGTCTTTTCGTTCGAACTGGACCGAACGACTGGGGCCACTTTCCGTCCGTGCGGTGGGGCCGGAACACATGCTTACAAACACCCTGCTCAACTTTCTGCCCGCACTGGCCCTCGGACCACTCGCGGAGGGACTCGCATAGGCGCGCGGTCCCGTCGCGACGCGGCTTCGCCGGAGGTCGTCGCCCACACGGTTGCGCCTGCGCCGCAACCATCGCCCAGCGCTCGGGCTGGCGGCGCTGCCACCTGCGGCCAACCGCTACCTGTCGAACCTGGACGGCTATCGGGCCGCGTTCCCAAGCACGGCTTCCCGCCCCCGTGCGCCCC
Organism: Streptomyces sp. NPDC111516; assembly: GCF_055635345.1. Classification (NCBI taxonomy): domain Bacteria; kingdom Bacillati; phylum Actinomycetota; class Actinomycetes; order Kitasatosporales; family Streptomycetaceae; genus Streptomyces; species Streptomyces sp. NPDC111516. The sequence continues at coordinate 11,773 of NZ_JBVKBV010000055.1, forward strand.
CGCCGTGCCTATGGCCATACCTGGGCCGCACATGCCCCTCGTCCCGCCTGAGCACCCGCCTGTGACCGGAGCGCGCGTTCAGCCTCAGGCCGCCCCATGGGGAACCGGGGCCATGTGGTCGGTGAACCAGTCACGGGCCAGATCGGTGACCTTCTCCAGGGCACCGGGTTCCTCGAAGAGGTGGGTGGCGCCGGGGACGACCGCGAACCCCTTGTCGGCATTGAACTACTTGACCGTGCCTGTTGCCATCAGTCCCATCCCTGTGCTCTGTTCCGCGCCACGAGGTTGCCACACCCTCGCAGCTCGTCGCGGCTACGCTTCCTGACCTTGCCATTCCGAGTCGCTATTCGCCGGTGGACGGTGTCACCTCGGTAAGCGCGCCTCAGCCCAGAGGTGGCCACTCAGGGCACCGCCGTTCCACGGTAGCCCCGCCGAGGCGGGAGCCCAGGCAACACCGTGGACGGGGCCCGCGCCTGCGTGTCGGCGGGTTCCTTCTGCACCGGACGACCGGCGAGGGCCGCGACGATGTCGGCGGCGGTCAGCACCCCGGCGAGACGCCCGTCTTCCTCCAGCACCGGCAGGGCGTCGGCTTCGGTATAGCTCATGAGGTCGGCTGCGTGGCGTACGGTCTGCTCGACATGTACGAGCGCCGACCTGCGGGCGGGCAGGAGGTCGCCCACGCGCAGGCCGGACAGCGAGGCGGTCGGTGCCGCACAGACGACCGCCACGTCGGCGCTGGCCAGCAGGCCGGCACAGCGACCGTCCGGAATGTGCCGGGAGCCGGATCGCTCCAGCAGCTCCCAGGCCACGAGCACGGTTTCGTCGACATCGATCGTGACCACAGCGGTGCGCATCACGGCAGCGACCGTCCGCGCCAAGACCTCCTGTTCACCGTGGACCGCCCGCGGCTGCTGCTCCTCCATGGTCGCCTCCTTCTTCTTTGCCGGCGTCGCCGCGGCGACACGGGGAAGACGTCGGCTTCCCATTCGCCGCGGTGTGGTGGTCGTCCGACCGCTGTTGCTGTTGCTGTTGGAGTACGTCGAGGACCACGGATCCGTCGACGGTCTCGCGGGTGGTGAGCAGTCCGGCAAGGGTGTCCAGCGCCTCC
>NZ_JBVKBV010000056.1:0-10996 GCF_055635345.1 Streptomyces sp. NPDC111516
ACATCGACCACCGAACCCACAGGACCACCATCCAGATCGAGCACAACCCCTTGCCAAGCCCACCAGACGGCTAACCGAACGGCATTGGGCCTAGGCCCGTCGCCCGTTACGCACCGCGGGCGCCGCGCCTAGCGTGCTTCCGTATGAGCGACCACATGGGCAACCGTATGGACGACGCGGCCGGCAGCCACGACGCGACCGACGACCACGCCGCCGCCGGCAGCCACGACGCGACCGGCAGCGGCCACGACAAGACCGCCTACGACACCACAGGCACCCTCGATGAGGCGCTGGAGCGCCTCCACACCGCAGGTCCCGAACGGAACGGCTGGCTGAGCAATCACGGCCCGATGGCCGTCGAAGCGCTGGTCCGGCACGGTCAGGCGGCGGCCGTCCACCGATGGCTCGACCACTACAGCCACAACCTGGAGGACATGCCGGACACCGCGTCCCGGGTGACGGCGGCGAACTGGCGCGAGGCCCTGGGCGACCCGCGCCGGATCGCGGACTGGACGCGGTACTTCGAGCGGGAGACGGCCGACCGCCCCTGGCGGGAGGTCCTGGCCGAGTGGTGGCCACGGCTGCTGCCGGGCATAGCGGCGGGCGCCACCCATCCGGTGATCCGGGTCGGCCACTCCGTGCGCACCCTGCTCGCCGGTGTGACGAGCGCGCCCCGGATCACCGAGCTGGCCCACGGCCTCGGCTACTGGGCCGCCCGCCACCAGCCGCTGCCCCTGCTGACGCAGCTCCCGGCCGCCCCGAGCGCCGCGGCCGCGCTGGACTCCGTACCGCCGGTGCCCGAGCAGAGTGGCGGCATCCGGGACCGGCTCGCGCAGCTCACCGGTTTCCCGATGTGGCCGCGGCGGTTCGCCGACGACCCGGACGAGGCGCGGACCGGGCTGGAGGAGCTGGTGCGGGCCGCGACCCACCGCTATGCCACGCACGGCTACACCGAACCGATCATGCTGGTGCACGCCGCGACCGCACCCAATGCCGTGCTGCGCACGCTCCCGGCGCTCCCCAGCGCGCTGTGGGCGCCGAGCCTGCGGGCCGCCTGGGCGGCGAGTGCCGCAGTCACCGCCGCCTACAGCCCGGCCGAGCCGGCCCCGTACGCACCGGCTGCCGCGTCCGCGGAGGAGCTCTTCGCACGGGCGGCGGCGCACGGCGACGACCACACGATCAAGTTCACCGACACCGCACTGGACGTCGGAGACGCCACGGCCCTCGCCGCGGCGCTCCGTTCGATCGAACTGAACCCGCCGACGCCGTGACGGACCTGCCGAACCCGCGACAGGACCCGACAGGCCCTCAGCCGAACTGCACCGACCGCTTCGCGAGTCCCATCCAGAATCCGTCGATGACGCTGCGGCCTCGGTCCAGCTCGTTCTCCGAGGCGCCGAGCGTCACGAAGAGCGGCGCGAAGTGCTCGGTGCGCGGGTGGGCCAGCCGGCCGGCCGGGGACCTGTGCTCGAAGTCCAGCAGGGCGTCGATGTCCTGCGCCTGGAGCGCCCGCCTCCCCCAGTCGTCGAACTCCGCCGACCAGCCGGGGGTGCCGCCGCCCGCATGCCGCAGGGCGGCCAGGTTGTGGGTGAAGAAGCCGCTGCCGACGATCAGGACGCCCTCGTCGCGCAGCGGCGCGAGCTTGCGCCCGATGTCCATCAGCCGCTGCGGGTCCAGGGTCGGCATGGAGATCTGGAGTACCGGGATGTCGGCGTCCGGGAACATCTCCACCAGCGGGACGTACGCCCCGTGGTCGAGCCCGCGGTCCGGGATGTCCTGGACCGGCGTACCGGCACCACGCAGCAGCTTGCGCACGTTCTCCGCCAGCGCCGGGGCGCCGGGGGCCGCGTACCGCACCTGGTAGTAGTGCTCGGGAAATCCCCAGAAGTCGTACACGAGCGGGACCGTCTCCGTGGCGCCGAGGGCGAGCGGGGCCTCCTCCCAGTGCGCGGAGACCATCAGGATCGCGCGGGGGCGGGGCAGCCCGGTGGACCAGGCGGCCAGTTCGCCGGGCCAGAGCGGGTCGTCGGCCAGCGGCGGTGCGCCGTGGGAGAGGTAGAGGGCGGGCATGCGCTCCGCGGTGACAGTCATGGCACTCCCCATCCGCTGCTGATCGAGGTAAGTCTTCTACAGGTGTCTTCGAGAAGGAAGGAAGTTCTTTAATCTTCAAGTTCCTCCTCCCGAGACCTTAGCTCCATCTAGTTAAACTTTCAAGAAAAGGTCGTACAGTGGAGTACATGACCCCGGCATCCCCCGGCGAGCCCCGCTGGCTCTCCGACGAAGAGCAGTGCGTCTGGCGTGCGTATCTCCATGCCACGACGCTCATGGAGGACCATCTCGACCGTCAGCTGCAGCGCGATGCCGGCATGCCGCACATCTATTACGGACTGCTCGTCCAGCTCTCCCAGGCGCCCCGCCACCGGAAGCGGATGACCGAGCTGGCCAAGGACGCCAAGATCACCCGCTCCCGGCTCTCGCACGCCGTCGCGCGGCTGGAGAAGAGCGGCTGGGTGCGCCGCGAGGACTGCCCGTCCGACAAGCGCGGCCAGAACGCGGTCCTCACCGACGAGGGCTACGAGATGCTGCGCCGGTCCGCGCCGGGCCATGTCAGCGCCGTGCGCCAGGCGATGTTCGACCGGCTCACTCCCGAGCAGGTGCGCTCGCTGGGCGAGATCATGCAGGTCGTCGCCACCGGACTGCAGCCGGAGGGCACGGACGCGGATCTGCCCTGGCTGCGCTGAGCCGCCCGCCGAAAAGGCTCTGCCCCGGTCCCGTCGAACGGAACCGGGGCAGAGCCTCGTTCGGCCCGCTTCAGGTCGCACGACCAGGTCAGTGGGCGACGACCGGGACCTTGAACTCGTCCTCGACACCGTCGGCGTCGCCCGAACCGGAGGCTCCGCCCACCACGGTCGCCGAGGGACGACCGGCGTTGATGAAGGTCACCGCGATCGCGGAGGCCGCCACCAGGATGCCGACGGCCCACCAGATGGCGCCGGTGAAGCCGTGCACCATCGACTGGAGCTTCAGCAGCTCCGGGTCGGTGGCACCGAGCGCGGCGTGAGAGGTGGCATACGCCGTCGCGGCCGATGCGGCGATGGTGTTCAGCAGCGCCGTACCGATCGCGCCGCCCACCTGCTGCGAGGTGTTGACCATCGCGGACGCGACACCCGAGTCCCTCGGCTCGACACCGTGCGTCGCCAGCGACATGGCCGGCATGAACGCCGTACCCATACCCAGGCCCAGCAGGAGCTGCGCGGGCAGGATGAGCGTGGTGTACGAGGAGCCGATCTCCAGCTGCGTCAGCAGCAGCATGCCGACGGCGGCGGTCAGGAAGCCGGGGCCCATGAGCTTCCGCGCCGGGACCCGGGTCATCAGCCGGGCACCGATCTGCGTCGAGCCGGTGATCATGCCCGCGATCATCGGGAGGAAGGCGAAGCCCGTCCTGATCGGCGAGTAGCCCCTCACGACCTGCAGGTAGTACGTCAGGAAGAGGAACAGCCCGAACATCGCGATGATGGCCAGACCCAGCGAGAGGTAGACGCCACCGCGGTTGCGGTCCAGCAGGACGCGCAGCGGCAGCAGCGGCGACGAGACCCGGGACTCGGTCACGACGAACGCCAGGAGCAGCACACCGGACGCGATGAACATGCCGATGGTCAGCGGGTCCGACCAGCCTGCGGACTCGGCGCGGGTGAATCCGTACACCAGCGAGACCAGCCCCAGCGCGGACAGGACGACGCCCGGGATGTCGAGCGACGAGCGGTTGCGGCTGCCGGCCGGCTCACGGATCACGAAGTACGCGCCGAGGGCCGCGACGACCGCGAACGGGATGTTGACGAAGAACGTCCAACGCCAGTTCAGCGCCTGGGTCAGGAAGCCGCCGAGGATCAGGCCGACGGCGCCACCGCCACCGGCGATCGCACCGTAGATACCGAACGCCTTGGCGCGCTCCTTGGCATCGGTGAACATCACGGCGAGCAGGGACAGGGCCGCCGGGGCGAGCAGTGCACCGAAGACGCCCTGGAGCGCACGGGAGCCGAAGAGCATGCCCTGGTTCTGCGCCGCACCACCGAGCGCGGAGGCCAGGGCGAAGCCGATCAGGCCGACGACGAAGGTCCGCTTTCGGCCCCAGAGGTCGGCGATCCGGCCTCCGAAGAGCAGCAGCCCGCCGAAGGCGAGGGCATAGGCCGTGATGACCCACTGCTTGTTGGCATCGGAGATACCCAGGGCCGTCTGGGCGTGCGGCAGCGCGATGTTCACGATGGTGGCGTCGAGTACGACCATCAGCTGCGCGAGGGCGATGAACGCCAGCGCTTTCCAGCGGCTGGGGTCCGGGAGTCGGATGTCGGCTGTTTTGGGCATGGAGGTATCCACCTAAGGGCGCACGCGGGCGCGCGAGGTCATGAACCGAGAGGTCGGCGAACGGGCAGTCGGTCAGGGACGGTCGAAGACAGCGACCGTCGGCGAAGGGCGGGCGGTGAAAGGGAAGACGGTGAGAGCGCGGGTCGGGAGAGGACGAAAGTCGCCAGGACGCGGGTCGTGGGAGGGCGAGGTGCGAGAGGGCAAGGCGTGAAAGCCCGGGTCATGAAGTGAATGGCGCGGTCGAGGCGCACCGGCCGCCCGGTGGCGTGCCCGGTGCGGGCGTCACGACCGGCGCCGCAGATCCTCCAAGGTCGCCGCCGTTCCGGGCAGTCGGGACCGGGCCGGGGCCTCCAGTCCGTCCAGGAACAGCTGTAGATGGCGGTGGGTGAACCGGTCGATGCCCGGGCATCCGATGCCGGGCAGCGGCCGGGTGAGCTGGGAGAGGGCGACCAACACGTCACCGACGGCGATGTCGGTACGCAGGCGCCCCGCGGACATGGCGCGCGACACGAGCCCCTCGACGGCCTCTTCGAGACGTCGGCGCTCGGCGAGCAATTCGGGATGGTCCTTGTCGAAGCCGCCGGACAGCATCGGGCAGAGCGCCCCGATCCGTTCGTCGGCCGCCGCGTGCACGAAGCGGCTGAGTGCGGCGAAGGGATCGGCCTCCTCGGCCGTCGCCTCCTCCGCGCGTTCGGTGGTACGGGAGGTGACCGCGAGCACGACTTCGTGCGTCAGCGCGGCCCGGTCGGGGAAGTTCCGGTAGAGCGTGGCGTTGCCGACGCCGGCCCGGCGGGCCACCTCGTCGAGCGGCACATCCGGCCCGAACTCGACGAACATCTCGCGCGCGGCCGTTACGATCCGCTCCCGGTTGCGCAGCGCGTCCGCCCGCGGACGGGTCGTCCGGGGCTGCGCCGCTCCGGTGGCGGCGCGGGTGACGGTATCCACGACGACTGTCCCTGCCTTCCGACTCTTCCTGCTCTTCGAGACCTTCTGGAGCCTCCGGGCCTGCTGACCCGTCCGGCTCTCGTCGCCACGCCCTTCGTCGCCGCGACGCTGTTCGTTCTTCATGGCGACCCCCTTCCGTAACCGGGGACCACCTCCCCGGTTCGCGGGGACACACGTTCAAACGGGGAAATGGTCCCCGGTTATTTCCCCAGCACAATGTGACCTGACCCACACCTCCGGAACGGGAAAACCAACCGATCGGCGCACTCAACGAGCGGTGCCGCACCACCCGTCACAGGCTGATCCGCAGAGTGCAGTCCGGGCCGGCCGACTGCCGCGGACCCCGAGGCGCCTATATGCAGAATCCCCGCCACCGGATACGCAGGCACCGCCACCCGATCGCGCTCGCTTCGGCAACAGCCCTGGTCATCGCCACCATGGCCTCGGCCAGCAGCACCCTTCCGATATCCAGCCGGGCCTCGGCCGGCGCGGCGGCCACCGCCAGGTCCGCGGGGATAACCCCGTGCCGAATACCGGTGACCATGGGCGTACAGATGTCGGAAGGCATGCCGACACCCCAGGGCTACGCCCGCTCCACGGGCAGGATCCACGCCCTCAACCTCATGGTCGACTTCCCGGACGCGCCGGGCCCCGAACCGGCGATGGACCGGTTCGCCGAATTCTTCCCGCAGACCATCAACTGGTTCCGGACCGCCTCGTACGGGCGACTCACCTACGTCCCCGACGCCCCCGTGAAGTCCTGGCTGCGGATGCCACTGCCGTTCTCGGAGTACGGGATCGAGCGCGGATCACCGTACGAACCGGGCTACCACCACCTCGTCCAGGACATCGTCGCCGCCGCCGATCCGAAGGTCGACTTCAGTAGGTACGACCTGGTCAACATCCTGGTCACACCGAACGCCGGGCCCTCCGCCCTGGACACCGTCCTGTCCGTGACCTTCTCCGGCAATCAGGACGCACCGCACGCGGACGGCGCACCCCTCGGCAACACGTCCTTCATCTACAGCCACCAGGACGACGGTTCGGGGTCGTTCAAGCAGAACGGATTCCGCGTCCTGCCGCACGAGAACGGGCATATCTTCGGCCTTCCCGACCTCTACACCGTGGAGGGCGGCGGCGCGGCCGGGCACTGGGACATCATGTCCGAGGACTGGGGGGCCAATAACGACCTGCTCGGCTGGCACAAGTGGAAGCTCGGCTGGCTGGACAACAAGCAGATCAGCTGCGCTGCCAGGCCCGGCACCAGCGACCACGTCCTCGAACCACTGGCCACCCGCGGCGGGACGAAGCTGGCGTTCGTCCCGCTGAGCGACGTATCCGGCTACGCGGTGGAGGTACGGACACAGGCGGGCAACGACCAGTCGGTCTGCCGCCCCGGCGTGCTCATCTACAAGGTGAGCACGGACGTCGACACCGGTCAGGGGCCGGTGTCCGTCGCGGACAGCACCAAGGACAGCGGCGGCTGCACCCGGCTGCCCAATGTGCATGCCGAACTCTCCGACGCCCCCTTCCAGCCCGGCCAGACCTTCACCGACCGGGCCGACGGGATACGCATATCCGTGGTCGACAGGCAGGACAACGGGAACTACCGCGTCCGGATCACTCGCCCCTGACCACACCCCCCGCCGGCCGCCGCACCTCCGCCTCGGCGGGCCCGCGCAGCTCCCGCTTGAGGATCTTCCCGGTCGAGTTCCGGGGCAGCGGTTCCTCGCGTACGAGCACATGGGCCGGGACCTTGAACGCGGCCAGGCTCCGCCCGACGTGCGCCCGCAGCTCCTCGGCCGTGACGGTCGCACCGGCCCGCAGCCGGACAACGGCCGCGACCTCCTCGCCCAGGACCGGGTGCGCCACCCCCAGCACCGCCGCGTCCTCGACGTCCGGATGGTCGTGCAGGACCGCCTCGACCTCCACGCAGTACACGTTCTCGCCGCCGCGGATCACCATGTCCTTGATCCGGTCGACCACATCGACGCGTCCCTCCCGCACCACCGCGAGATCACCGGTCCGGAACCAGCCGTCGGTGAACGCCCGAGCGGTCGCCGCCTCGTCCCGCCAGTAGCCGCGGACGAGGGACTGGCCGCGCAGCCACAGCTCACCGACCTCGCCCTCGGGCAGCGCCTCGCCCGCGGGACCGGCGATGCGCACCTCGGTGGTGGGCGTCGGCCGGCCGACGCTGCCCGGGTGGAGCCGGTACTCGGCGCCGAAGTTCGCCAGGACGCCCCCGCTGGTCTCAGTCAGGCCGTAGCCGTTGCGCGGCTCGATCCGTTCGCCGTGCCGGGCCGTCAGCCGCGCGACCAGATCGGGCGGGGCGGCGGCCCCGCCGGTGTTCAGCATCTGGAGGCTCTCCAGGCCGTCGCCCGTCCGCTCGGCCGCGGCGAGCAGCTGGAGCGCGGTCGCCGGCACACCGGCGAAGTGAGTGACGCCGTGCTCACGGATCAGCCGGAGCGCCTCCTCGGCGTCCCACTTCCGCATCAGGACGAGGGTGCCACCCGCCGCCATCGCCGCGTAGAAGCCGGTGAACGCGGCGACATGGAAGAACGGGAACGTCAGCAGCGTCACGGGGGCGGGCCCCTGCCCCGGGATGATCCCGCGCCCGAGCGCGGAGGCGGCCGCGTGGTAGCGCGGGTTGAGTACGGCCCCCACCTGGGCGAGATGGGTGGCGACGGCGCCCTTGGGCCGGCCGGTGGTGCCGGAGGTGTAGATGATCGTCGCGTCGTCCTCGGGCCGGATCTCGACCTCGGGGGGCGCGGCGAGCGGATCGGGCTCGGGCAGGTCCTCGTACCGCTCGGCGCCGTCCGGAACCTCCCCCTCCGCGTGGCAGACGACGACGCGCGCGCCGTTCTTCGCCGCCCAGCCGGCGACTCGCGGCAGCCGCTCGCCGTCCACCAGGAGCACCCGCGGCCCGGAGTCGTCCAGCGCGTACGTGAACTCGTCCTCCGTCCACCAGGCATTGAGCGGCACGGCGACCAGACCGGCCAGCTGTGCGGCCCAGAAGACGATCTGCCACTCCGGGTGGTTGCGCATCGCGACGACGGCCCGGTCGCCACGGCGGAGCCCGTACGTCCCGGTCATCCGGCACGCGAGCGCGGACGCGGCGGCGAAGAACTCGGCGTACGAGTAGCGGCGCTCCTCCGCGATCAGGAACGGCCGGTCCCCGAAGGCCCACGTGGTCTCCACGAATTCACGGAGCGTCCTGGGTCCGTCCGCGTACACCAGCGACCCCGCGTGCGCCCCGTCCTCCACCCGCACCACGGCGAACGGGGCTCCCGGGCCGGTGAGCGCGGCTTTGGCACGGGCGGCGACTGCTTCGTCGGCAGCGGCGGCAGGGGGCCGGGCCTCCGGGTCGGGGGCGGCGGGGATCGGGTCGATGTGCGGCACGAACGACCTCTCTAAGCGCTTGCTCAGTACTCTTCGCGACGGTATGCCCGCGCCCATCCCCCGTCAAGGGAGCCGCCCGGCCCGCGCCCACTACCCCGCGAGGGCCCGGGTGACGACGCCGTTGGGCAGGGTCCTCGGGCGCCGCACCTCGAACTGGAAGCAGCCGTACTCCAGGGCCCGCACATGTACCAGTGCCACCTCCGGCTCGGTAAACGCTTCCTCGAATGCCCGGTCGAACCCGGCCTCGGCGTTGTCGGGGATCTCGAAGAAGCGTCCCCCGACGATGTGTCCTTCGGCGTCGTAGCGGCGGATGGTGCGCAGCGCACCGGGACGGGCGAAGGGATAGCCCCGGACTCCCCGCGGGCCTTCGCATTCATCGGCGTGGATGAATACCGGCCCCGCTTCGTCGTAGGCCCCGGGCTCGGCTCCGGTCGCCATCGCCCAGCGGCGCAGCGGCGCGTAGGAGACGAGTGCGACTCGTTCGCCGGGCTCGATGGCCCGCAGGCAACACCGCAGCGGACTGCCTACGCAGTCGAGGGGAACACCATCCTCGCGTGCGGTGTACCGCCGCAGTGGCTGTCCGGCGTCATCGACGTGGCGGAGTTCTTCGAGTGCGGCGGGAGGGATGGGGAGGGGCGTGTACGCAGTCATGGGTCCAGCGTCGGAGGCTCGCCCGTGGCCCGCTGGCGGAATTCAGACGCGAAGGTCCACCCGCACACCTGCGACGCATCCGGCAGCTCACGAACGGAACCGGGGCCGGAGCGCGGTGACAGTGACGGTGGCGTCGTGGGGCTGCCCCGGGGTGACGAGCAGGGCGAGTGGGCGCAGCCCGGCGGAAGCAGTCAGGAGGTGGGGCAGCCGTGCCGCTTGCCCGAGGCGGTGGCGTACGACTCCAGAAGCCGCTTCAGCGCCGCGGGATCACTCGTGCCATGCATTCCGAGGGCGCCCTCCGCCGCCCTGTCCTTGACGCGCACGAGCTTGAAGTAGGCGGTCCCGATGGCGCCCCCGCATTCGGCGGTGCGGGTGTAGGCGCCCTTCACCGTTCCCGGATACTTGCCGTCGAGATACATCTCCTCCTCCGCCGACGGCCCGTAGTAGGAGGTCATACTGAACAGGCCCAACTCGCCCCGGCTCATCTCGCATTGTTCCGTCAGTGCACGTCCCGCAGGCTTCTCGGTGACGTCGGTCACGCGCAGCCGAGCAGCTTCAGGCCCGGTCACCACGCCGCGGCACGTGCCCGTCGCCCGGCCGACGGTCCGCTCCGTCCACTCCGCGCGGTCGACGGTTCCCGGACGTTCGCCGAGTGCTCCCTCGCACTTGGCGCGGCCGGCTGCACGACGCGCCGTCTCCGTCGCGACACGTGCCACTTGGAGCACCTGCCGGGCGGAGAGATCCTCCGACTTCCGGCTCGTCCCGGCCGCGACAAGAAGGCCGGCGCCCGCCATCGCCTTGCAGTCGACCAGCACAGCGGCTCCCGGCGAATGCCCGCTCACGAAGGACCCGGTCCAACCGTGACCGATCGGCGTTGCCGACTCGTCCGCGGCAGGCCCGCTCGCCCGGTAGGCCGCCCGCGGCCATACCCGGAGCTTGAGGACCGGCCCGCCGTCCTGGCCCTCGGCCCAGACCGAGCACCACTGGGAGTCGTAGCCGCCCCAGTCGGCGGTGTGACCGCGCGCCTTCAGCCTGGCGCCGCCGAAGAACTGCCGCGCCTCCTCCACCGCGAGGGAGCCCTGGCACCGGTCTCCGAGGTCTTCGCCGTCACCGTCCTGGAACCAGACGGTCCAGGCCAACCCGCCGGCGAGCAGCACAAGCAGCAGCCCCCCGATGTACAGGGACATTCTCAGCCGCATTTCTGGCGGTTCGCGCCCTCGACCAGCAGGTTCATCCGGTCCAGGAAGCTCTCACCGGGCTGCCGGGTAATCCGCACGACCACCTGGCCGGAGGGCACGACGGTGCCGCCGGTTACCGCGCGGCGGTCGCCGCAGGTCGGCGCAGCCGCGCTCGTTCGTCGCTCGTTCGCGGCTGACCAGCCGGTTCGCTTCCTTCTGGGCGTCGGTGAGCGTTGGGCCGCGGGTCGCCAGGCGGCCGGTGACGATGACCGAGTCGTCGGGGTCGTCGTCCGGGCCGCCGAAGCCGAGATCGGCGGCTCCTGTTCTCCTCTCGGATCATTCTTCGGAGGCTGGTGTGTGCCACGGCCAGGTCTGCCTCAAAGCTCGTCACAGCCTCCGTGATGTCACGCGTCGTTCAGGAAGCCACCGGGGCTACTTCTCTTGGCTGCGGCTGCGGCTGC
>NZ_JBVKBV010000057.1:0-10164 GCF_055635345.1 Streptomyces sp. NPDC111516
CTCCTTTCTCCTCGGGCGAACCTTTTTGTCTTAGACTTGCCCCTACGGGCGTCCGGGAGGGCTCTCGTCCCTTCGGTGGGGCGCGGGGCGGGCCCGCGACCTGTCCGTGCGGGCCGGGGCCGGGCCCTGCCAGCACGAAGCGTCACATCAGGGGCAGGTGCGGTCGGGTTTGAGCGGGAAGTCGGCCGTGGTCGCCATGCCCTGCTTGATCTTGACCGATCGGGTCTGCGTCGCCCAGCCGTCCTTGGCCGCTATCGCCGTGAGCGGGTTGTTGCTGACGTCGAGCCAGAGCACGTACTGACCGTTCCGGTCGGTCTTCAGCGTGTAGCTCGCCGTCTTCGAGGTGATCTGCACAGTCGCTCCGATCAGTGGCGCCGACTTGCCGGTGCAGTCGACCCCGGTGACCGTCCCGGTGATCTTTCCCCAGGTCTTGGGCGGGTTCACCGTGAGCGCCACCGGGACCGACGGGATCGCCCCGTACGGGGTCTTCGCGCTGACCGTGAGCTGCGCGCTGATCGTGCCCGGCTGGGTGATCTCGGCGACGTTCGCGTCGAAACTCGCGTTGATGTCAACGCTCTCGCCCGGCTGGATCGTCACCTCGGTCTTGTCCAGCGAGAGCCAGGGAATTCCGACGCACTGGTCATAGCCGGGCAGCAGCTCGGAGTTCTTGGCCGCGTCCCACCCTGCGGGGGAACCTCCGATCTTGTAGAAGCCGCAGGCGGAGCCGCCTCGGTAGACGGTGTTGTTGGAGTTGGGCAGCGCGGTCCAGGTGTCGGCACCCGGGTCGTAGGCGAAGCCCTGGTTGGTGAGCGTGGAGGGGCTGGTCACGCCGCCGGACACGAGGAGCTTGCCGGCTGCCGCCGAGTAGCCCATTCCCCACAGGTCGATCGGCAGGTCGGCAACGGCGGCCCAGCTGTGGGACGACGGATCGTAGCTGTAGGCGTGCTTGGAGGTACCGCTCGAGTTCGCCCCGCCCGCGCAGTAGAGCTTGTTCGCGATGGCCCCGCAGCCGAGCCAGGAGGTCGGCTCCGGATACGCCGTGCCCGAACTCCAGGTGTCCGAGGCCGGGTCGTACGCCTGCACGTCCGTGCTGCCACAGCCGTCGTACGTGCAGCCGCCCACGATGTAGATCTTGCCGCTCAGTACGGTCACGGCTGCGCCGGCGGACGGCTTCGGGGTCTCGGCGCCGGTGGACCAGGCGCCGGTCGCCGGGTCGTAGATCTCGGTCTTGGCCACCGGCCTCCCGTACGTGTCCCAGCCGCCGAAGACGTAGAGCTTGCCACCGTAGGCGGCAGCCTGCGGCGCCGCACGGGTGATGCTCATGTTCGGCAGGGCACTCCACGCCTGGGCGACCGGGTCGTAGACGTAGGCGCTCTTGTAATCGACTTTGCCGTCCGTTCCGCCGACCGAGTAGACCTTGCCGCCGATGGTCGCCACGCCGTTGTCCATGACCGGCAAGGGGTAGTCGGCCACCGTCGTCCACGGTGCCTCGTACGGCGTCGCCGAGGGCTTGGCGGCCGCCGCCCGTGCGGTTTTGCCGGGCCGGAATCGCAGGGGGCTGTAGTCCCCCTTCACTTCCCGCAGCGGAGCACCCTTCTGCGCCGCGGCGGGCTGATGGCCGCCCGGCTGCTTACCGACTTTGGCGGTCACCGGGGCGGTTCCGGTGTTCTTCAGGGTCACCGTGGAGCTGCCCTTGCCCTGCCAGTCGACGGTCTTGCTGACCTGGGCCGGGACCTCGATCCGAGGTGCGGGCAGGGCGAACGTGCCGTCCGTTGCCCGGTCCGGGGCCACGTTGACGGTGATGTCCTGGTCGCTGTAGGAGTTCGCCGCCTTGGCGGAGAACGTGTGCTCCCCCGTCAGCGAGGAGAACATCCAGTAGAAGCCGTCGCCCAGCTTCGGGTCGTTCGGCGTCGCCGCCGAGGTCGTCTTCTCCGCGGGCTTGTCGGCCGACGTCACCGAGGCACCGTTGACCCCGCCCCCGGTGTTCTTGTCGGTCACCTGGCCGACGACCAGGCCGCCCGGTACGGGGTCACACGTGCGGTCGCCGAGGAAGACATCGTCGACCTGCCACCAGTAACCGAAGCCGGCAGTGAAGTGGAACCGTACCTGGACGTTGGCCTTGCCGGCGGCCTTGGACAGGTCCACGATCTCGGTCCGCGGCCCCCGCACACTGTCGCTGGTGTGGTGCCAGACGTTGGTCCACGTCTGACCTCCGTCGACGCTGAAATCGACATCCCCGGTCAGGCCCTTGAAGCCGTAGTAGTCGGTGCGGAAGGTCAGGGCCGGGTGGGTTCGCTGACTGAAGTCCATGACGGGGCTGATCAGCGAGGTGTCCTGCCCTGTTCCGTTCCCGTATCGCTGGCTGTCGATGATGGCGAAGCCGCCGGACCCGCCGGTCTTGTTGCCGCGCTTGCCCGGGTCGTTGAACACCCAGGTCTGGCCGTTGCCCAGCTTGTCGTCCACGGTCCAGCCCGCCGGCGCGGAGGTGCCGTCGAACGACTCGGTGGCACCGTCCAAGTGGAGGCCGTATCCGGCAGCGCTGCAGGTCTTCCAGTCGACCGACGCGTTGACGTCATGCGTCACATCCGCCGAACCCACCTGCACATCCTGCGAGCTGCGCTCGTAACCCGGGTACAACGGGTCGACCTGCAGGGTGTAGGTGTCGGAGACCGGCACACTCAGCGTGTACTTCCCCGTCTTGGGGTCGGTATAGGCGACCGCCGTCGGCTCATCCTTGACCCGCACGGTCGCATACAGCGGCCAGTCATGACCGGAACCGTCATGGACCGTGCCGGTGACGTTGACATTCGGCTTCGCCGTCAGCGGGAAGTCCTCGGTCACCGTCTGGCGGTCAGCGACCGTGACATCCGAGACGGTCTTGGTGGCGTACCCGAACTTGCTCGCACTGATGTCATACGTTCCCGCCGGCACGGTCAGGCTGTAGCGCCCCTGGCCATCCGTCATCTCCGTGATGTCACCAACGGTGATCTTGGCCGCGGCAAGCGGAGTGGTGCCGTCGGTGACGGTACCCGCGACGGTGCCGTGCGGCCCGGAACGGAACGCCGAGACGTTCAACAACCGGTTGGGGGAGCCGGTGCCCGGGCTGGTCACGACTCCGGTGGTGGCTGAGGACGTCAGCGCCTCCGCGACCTGCGAGGGGGAGGCGCTGGGGTTGTCCGCCAGGTAGAGCGCGGCTGCTCCGGCCACGTGCGGGGACGCCATCGAGGTGCCGGAGATGGTGTTGGTGGCGGTGTCGCCGGTGTACCACGCCGACTGGATGGATGTCCCGGGCGCGAAGATGTCCAGGGTGCTGCCGTAGTTGGAGAAGCCGGAGCGGGAGTCGCCACTGGCGGTGGAGCCGACGGTGATGGCCTCGGTCACACGGGCCGGGGACGAGGTGGAGGCATCCGTGCTGTCGTTGCCCGCCGCCACGGCGTAGGTGACCCCGGAGGCTATGGAGTTGCGGACAGCGGTGTCCAGCGCCGTGTCGGTCGGGCCGCCGATGCTCATGTTGGCCACCGCGGGCTTGACGGCGTTGGCGGTCACCCAGTCCACACCCGCGATGACGCCGGAGGTGGTGCCGTAGCCGTCGTCGCCGAGCACGCGGACCGCGACGATCTTGGCCTTCTTGGCCATACCGTACGACGAGCCCGCGACCGTTCCGGCGACGTGCGTGCCATGGCCGTTGCCGTCCGCCGCGATGTTGTCGCCGTCCACGGCGTCGTACCCGTAACTGGCGCGGCCGCCGAAGTCCTGGTGGCTGATGCGCACACCGGTGTCGATGATGTAGGCCGTGACTCCGCCGCCCGCCGTACCCGGGTAGGTGTAACTGTTGTCGAGCGGCAGGGCTGGCTGGTCGGCTCGGTCCAGCCCCCACGAGGGCGGATTGGGCTGAGTGCCGGTCGGGTCGGTGTCGGTCGCCTTGACGGTCTGGTCCTGCACGACGGACTCCACGGCCGGATCGGCGGCGAACCGCTTGGCCTGCTTCTCCGTCAGCTCGACGGCATAGCCGTTGAGCGCAGCGTCGTAGGTCCTCTTGACCTTCGCACCGTACTTGGCAGCCAGCGCCTTGCCCTTGCGCGACTTGGAGTCGGCTCCCTTGCCGAGAACCACGATGTACCGATCCTTGATGGCACCGGGTGCGCCCGCGTTCGCGATCGTACCTTCGGCCTGACTCGCCGCCGCCGCGGGCAGCGCCGGACCGATACCAAGCGTCAGAGCCGCAACGGTGACCGCGGCCAAACCCTTGAGGGTGCGCCGGGCAGTACGTGACATCGCCGGCATCACAGGTCCTCCTCTGCGACAACAGCAAGCGTCACGATCAGCGCGCCGACGCGTCCGACCATCGTGGTCAACGCAAACGGACGCGATCTGAGGCGGGTTGGTTGAGCGGAAGGGGGATGAGACATGGACAGCTCTCCTACAGGGTGATGCAAACCTGAATCATGAATTCCTGAGCAGGGCAGATCTCGGCTCAGTCGTACTTCTTCAACCGCGACTCGTTTCCGCGGCCCAGCGTGCTGCGGTACGGACTGGAGCCCGTGATCACGGGGAGATTGAAGCCCCAACTCGGTCTCATTCGGCCGGATGATGTCGGCCACGACCACACCGGGCTTTCCGCCGCCGTCACCGTCCAAGGCGGATTCCACGAGCACATGCTTTCGCCACCCCGAATGCGATGACGAAACATCAAGAATACGCCCGTTACCGTGTTTCCAGAAGATGAATCAACCGGACGAGGACGGCACTTTCCAGCCTCGAGGCGGCGCTCGGGAGGACGACAGGTTCAACAGCGTAGGGTGCACGAGAATTTGTTCGTCCCCTCTGTCGGATGAAGGGTTCGCGCGGACTTTACGGCCGTCGGCACAGCTCCGTCATCGGTTGAACGTCGGGATGATCCCGGCACGAGCCCGACGAATGTCGAATCGTGCAGACGCCCGACGGCTCGGCATCCGCCTGACTATGCAAAGACCCGGGCCGGGACGGCTGCCCCGGCCCGGTGTGCCGAGCGACCGGTGGCCCCGGCCGACTCGGCATGGCGTGCGAACAGGGTCGCCGGCGCGGCATCACCCCGGTCGATCGCCGGCCCCTGGAAGCGTCTCGGCCCCGCCATGGGATCGGTGGCGGGGCCGAGAACTGTCCGTGCGGGCCGGGGCCGGGCCCGGCCCGCACGGAGCGTCAGATCAGCTGCACGTTTCTTTGAGAGAGAAGTCGGCCGTGGTTGCCTTACCCGGCTTGATATCGACCGATCGGGTCTGCGGCTCCCAGCCGTCCTTGGACGCGGTCACCCTGACCGGGTTGTCGCTGACGTCGAGCCAGTACACGTACTGACCGTTCTTGTCGGTCTTCAGCGTGTAGCTCGCCGTCTTCGAGGTGATCTGCACGGTCGCTCCGGTCAGCGGCGCCGACTTGCCGGCGCAGTCGGCTCCGGTGACCGTCCCGGTGATCTTTCCCCAGGTCTTGGGCGGGTTCACCGTGAGCGCCACCGGCACCGAGGGGATCGCCCCGGACGGGGTCTTCGCGCCGATCGTGAGCTGCGCAGTGACCGTGCCCGGTTGGGTGATCTGGGCGAGGCTCGCGTCGAAACTCGCGTTGACGTCAACGCTCTCGCCCGGCTGGATCGTCACCTCGGTCTTGTCCAGTGAGAGCCAGGGGACATCGCCTGTGGCGGTGCACTGGTCATAGCCGGGCAACAGCTCCGTGTTCCTGGAACCGTAGTAGTTTCCGGCGGAACCCCCGATCTTGTAGAAGCCGCAGGCGGAGCCGCCGCGGTAGAGAGTGTTGTTGGAGTTGGGCAGCGCGGTCCAGGCATCGGAACCCGGGTCGTAGGCGAAGCCCTTGTTGGTGAGCACGCTGGAGTGGTCGGTCACGCCGCCGGATACGAGCAGCTTGCCGGCTGACACCGAGTAGCCCATCCCCCACAGCTCGATCGGCAGGTCAGCGACGCGAGTCCATCTGGCGGTTGCCGGGTCGTAGCTGTAGGCGTGCGTGCTGGCCAGGCCTTGCCCGCCTGCGCAGTACAGCTTGTCCTCGATACCACCGCAGCCGAGCCAGGAGACCTTCTCCGGATACGCCGGGCCCGAACTCCAGGAGTTCGCCGCCGGATCGTAGACCTGCACCTCCGTCTTGCCGCAGTCGTTGCCGATGCAGCCGCCGACGAGGTAGATCTTGCCGCCCAGCACGGCCACGCCGGCGCCGGAGCGCGGTTGCGGGTTGTCGGCGCCCGTGGACCAGGTACCGCTCGCCGGGTCGTAGATCTCGGTCTTGGCCACCGGCCTCGTGTAGTTGTCCCAGCCGCCGAACACGTAGAGCTTGCCACCATGGGCGGCTGCCTGCGCTCCGCCCCTGGCTACGCTCAGGTTCGGCAGAGCACTCCACGCCCGGGCGCCCGGGTCGTAGACGTAGGCCTTGTTGGCGAAGTACGTGTCGTCGAATCCGCCGACCGAGTAGACCTTGCCGTTGATGGTCGCCACAGCGTTGTCCATGACCGGCATGGGGTAGTCGGCCACCGTCGTCCACGGCGCCGCGTACGGCGTCACCGACGGCTTGGCAGCCGCCGCCCGTGCGGTCTTGCCGGGCTGGAACGGCAGGGGGCTGTAATCTCCCTTCACCTGCTGCAGCGGAGCGCCCTGCTGCGCCGCGGCGGGCTGATTGCCGCTCGACGCGACCGGCCACTCACCGATCTTGGTGGTCACCGGGGCGGTTCCGGTGTTCTTCAAGGTCAGGGTGGAGCTGCCCTGGCCCTGCCAGTCGACGGTCTTGCTGAGCTGAGCGGGGCTGACCGCGATCCGGGGTGCGGGCAGGGCGAACGTGCCGTCCGTTGCCTGGTCCGGAGCCACGTTGACGGTGATGTCCTCTGGGCTGTAGTACTTCCCCACCGTGGCGTTGAACTTGTGCTCCCCGGTGAGCGAGGAGAACATCCAGTAGAAGCCGTCGCCCAGGTTCGGGTTGTTCGGCGTCGCCGCCGAGACCGTCTTCTCGGCGGGCTTGTCGGCGGAGATCACCGTTGCGCCGTTGATTCCGGCCCCGGTGTTCTTGTCGGTCACCCGGCCGACGACCAGGCCACCCGGTACCGGGTCACAGGTGCGGCCGCCGAGGCGGACGTCGTCGACCTGCCACCACATGCCGTACTTGGCGGCGAGGTGGAACCGCACCTGGACGTTGGCCTTGCCGGCGGCCTGGGAGAGGTCCACGAGCTCGGTCCGCGGTCCCCAGGCTCTGTCGGTGGTGTGGTGCCAGAGGGTGTTCCACGTCTGGCCGCCGTCGATGCTGAGATCGACGTCCCCGGTCTGGTAAACCATGCCGTTGTAGTCGGAGTGGAAGGTCAGGACCGGTTGGGCTTCCTGGCTGAAGTCCATGACCGGACTGATCAGCGAGCTGTCCTGTGAACCGTCGCGGCCGTAGTAATCGCTGTCGATGATGGCGAAGCCGCCGGACCCACCGGTCCTGTTGGGGCGACCGCGGGGGTCCTTGAACACCCAGGTCTGGCCATTGCCGATCTTGTCGTCGACGGTCCAGCCCGACGGCGCGGTGGTGCCGTTGAACGGCTCCGTGGTGCCGTGATACTTGAAGCCGTACCCGGCGGCAGTGCAACTCATCTGGTCGACCGACGCGTTGACGTCATGCGTCACATCCGCCGAACCCACCTGTACATCCCGAGAGTCCCGCTTGTATCCCGGATACACCGGGTCGACCTGCAGGGTGTAGGTGCCGGAGACGGGCACACTCAGCGTGTACTTCCCCGTCTTGGGGTCGGTGTAGGCGACCGCCGTCGGATCGTCCTCGACCCGCACCGTCGCATACAGCGGCCAGCCGTGACCAGAGGCATCGCGGACCGTACCGGTGACGTTGACACGCGACTTCGAGCTCAGCGCGAAGTCCTTGCTCACGGTCTGGCCGTCGGCGATCGTGATACCCGAAACGGTCTTGGTGGCGTACCCGAACTTGCTCGCGCTGATGTCGTGCGTTCCCGCCGGCACGGTCAGGGTGTAGTGCCCCTGCCCGTCCGTCATCGCCGTGACGTCGCCCACGGTGACCTTGGCCGCCGCCAGCGGAGCGCTGCCGTCGGTGACGGTGCCCCTGACGGTGCCGTGCGGACCGGAGGGCACGGGGCGGAACGCCGCGAGCCCGTTCGGGGTGCCGAGGCCGGTCGGCCCGTCATAACCCGGCCCTCCGTTGCACAGGTACGCAGGCGTGCAATTTCCGTTGCTTCCGGACGTCACATCGTTGAGCGCGGACGGCTGGGCATACGGGTAGGAGTTCGGCGCCGAACCCGCTGCCGGCTTCCCGGCCAGCGCGTAGACCGAGGCGATGATCGGGGCGGACGCGCTGGTGCCGCCGAAGACCTGCCAGCCACCGTTGTAGACCGCGACACCGGTGCTCGGGTCGGCGACCGCGGACACATCCGTGATCGTACGGCGCGCGCAGCCGGTGTCCTGCTGGAACGACGGCTTGGACACGTACCTCGAGCAGCCGCTGCCCGCATACCTCCATGCGCTCTCGGCCCAGCCGCGGGTGGTGGAGGTGTCCTTGACCAGCGAGGTGCCGCCGACCGCCGTCACGTACTGCGACGAGGCCGGGTATGCGACGCGGTAACCGCTGTCACCGCTGGCGAAGGTGATCGCGACACCGGGGTGGTTGAAGTAGGCTTCGCTCTGGGGCGCACTGGAATTCTCGGTACTGCCCCAGCTGTTGGAGACGAACTTGGCGCCCTGGGCGACCGCCTGGTTCACGGCCGTGCCAAGGTTGTTCATACCGTTGTCGTCGGCCTCGACCAGGAGGATCTTGCAGCTCGGGCAGGTCGCGCTGACCATGTCGATGTCGAGTGCGATCTCCGCGGCCCACTGGGAGTTCGCCGTCGGATAGTTCGTGCCGCCGCGCTGGTCGATCTTCTTGAAGCAGCCGTTGGTCGTGGTGCACGGCGGCAGCCCGTACTGCTGACGGTAGACGGCCAGGTCCGCCTCGGCGTTCGGGTTGTCGAACGCAGCCACGACGGCGACCGTCTCGGTGGAGCCGGCGTCGGGCAGGTTGTACGCGCTTCGCAGGTCGGCCGGGCCGAAACCGGCGGGAGCGGAATCAGCCTGGAGACCCTTCGTCGCGACGACATCCGTGCGGACCATGGCAAGGCAGGACATCTCGCCGGCCTTTGACGGCTTGGCGCACACCTGATCGGCGGGGTGCCGGCCAGGCGAGGTGGAGCCGGCGGCCTTCGTGGTCGGGACGGGACGCTTGGCGGAGGGGGTGGAGGCGGAGGCCGCGGCCGGCACAGCGATCACCGTGGCTGCGGCGACGGCGAGCGCCACGATCAGCGTTAAGACGCTTAAGACGCGTCCGACCGCCGTGTCCGACGCGAGCGGACGCGATCTGAGGCGAGTTGGTCGAGCGGAGCGGGGATGAGACATGTACACCTCTCCTACGGGGTGCATGCAAACCCGAATCGTGAATTCTTGAGCAGGGCAGATTTCGGCTCAGTCGTACTTCTTCAGCCGCGACTCGTTTCCGCGGCCCAGCGTGCTGCAGTACAAACTGATTTCCATGATCACGGGGAGCTTGACGCTCTATCCCGTCTCGTTCGGCCGGATGTTGTCGGCCGCGATCATGTCCGGCTTTCCGTCGCCGCCATTGTCCAAGGCAGATTCCACGAGCACGTGCTCACGAATCGCATCCATGAGGCCCCTTTCGACGATGGGGCCAGCAGGTGCCTGTGCCTGAGTGCTCTCGCCGACAGGAAACTGGATACTAGGGCTGTCGTCGCTCCGAATGACATGACGAAACGTCAAGAATGTGCTGTGTCATGCCACCAGAAGATGGATCAACCGGACACAGTCGGCACTTTCTGGCCTCGAGGCGGTGCTCGGGGAGACGAGGGATTCGACAGGATACGGTGCACAAGACTTTGCTCGTCCCTTCTGCCGGACAACGGGTTTGCGCGGACATTACGGCCGACGGCACGGCTCCGTCATCGGTTGAATGTCGGGACGATCCCAACGCGAGCCCGACGAATGTCGAATGGTGCAGACGCCCGACGGCTCGGCATCCGCCTGACCATACAAGCGTCGCGGGGCCACCACCGGATTTTTGTTAAGGGCGCGGACCGTCCCTTTTCGCCCCAGGACCGGAGCCGCACCCCCCAGAGGGTTCAGCAAAGGGTAAGGGTTTCTTGGA
>NZ_JBVKBV010000058.1:0-6060 GCF_055635345.1 Streptomyces sp. NPDC111516
GACCTCCGCCGGGTAGTGGTGGCCCTTGTAGGACGGCGGCGTCGACGGCACGAACGAACCCCTCCCGGAACGATCAACCACGAGATCATCCCACCCCCATCAGCCAACGTGATAACACCTCGCCCTTCATCGAACTCTCGTCTGCATGCCCCAACCAGCGCGGTTGAGTTCCGGTGCTGGTTCCATGCTGACTTCGGTGGCCGGAATCGTGAAAAACCGCAGGTCCTAGCCTTGATCGAATGGGTTGTCGTACCACTCGATCGTGGTCCCGATGAGACTTGCGGCGACGATGCGTTTGAGAGAGCGGGTGGTCGGCGGGGCGGATGCCGAGGCAGCCATGAACACCACTTCCGGGCGGTTGGCGGGGACGGGTTCGTGTCGCCACACCGTAGGAATGGGCAGGTCAGAGGCACATGTGGCGGGACACCATAGTTCTCGGGCCGGGTGTGCACGGGGCCACCATGACAGGCACGTCGAGACTGCTTCGAGGACCGTATTGAAGGCCGGCAGGCGCCTGTCAGGATTGCGCCTCCCCTCGGCCACCCCACAGACAGTGACCCGCCGGGCCGCCAAGACACCGGGCGTCATCTGGCCGCTGTGGGAAGCACGCCTGAGTCCGGTGCCGCACGTCCGGCAGCACCTGGGAGCCGCACTCTCGGTCAGCCTGATGGTGGTGATGGTGAACAGCCGCACTGACCTCACTCCAGTGGCAGCTGAACTCGGCGGCCCTGCAACGTCGCCCGCGTCGCCGACTGGATCGACACCGCACCCAGAACACGACGCCGGGCCACGCACTCCCGCACTCTGTGCTCAGCCACCGCATGATCTGCCCAACATCACCAGCAGAGTCGCGTCGTTGGGTTTCGCGTCGAGGGCGCGATGCATGAAGAGAGGGCGCCGTGTCCCGGCGGGGCGGGTAAAAGCCGGTCCGTAGGGAAAGATGACAAGGCGCGGTCCTTACCCGTGCTCTAGCGGGCTGGAGGGGAGTTCTCGTGAGACGAACGCCTGCAAACGCAGGCACCGAGATCGTAGGGTGGGCCATCCCAGGGGACGGCGGGCAATGGTTTGCCCCCCTGCAGTGCAAAACCCGGGACCTCTCGCTGCTCAACCCCGGCCTTCCCCACGTAGAGCCGCACGTCACGGCGTGGGCGCAGAAAGTGGGGCTGCTGTCTGCGGAAGCGGCTGAGCAGGCCCGCAGGGAGCGTCATATTGCCTTCGCCGGACGGGTCTGGCCGTGGGCACCCCCGGAGCGGCTGGCAGAGTTGTCTCGCTTGAGCCTGTGGATGTTCGTCGTCGATGACCGCAGTGACGCCCGCGGGGACGATTCCGGAGCGGTCGACACAGAGCTGCAAGCCATGATGCGCATCGTCACCTGCGCACAGGACGTTGTGCCCGAAAAGGCGCCGGGGACCGTACGCGTCCTGGCAGAGGTCGTGCCCCGATTGGCCGATCGGATGAGCCCCGCATGGAGCGATCGCTTCCGCCGGCATCTGGCGGAATGGATAAGCACCAACCGGGACATGATCCGGCGCCGGGTGGAACGCAGCGTACCCACGCCTCATGCCTACGTCGCCTGGCGCCGGGTCTCCGGAGCGGTCGGCTGGTGCTTCGACCTCACCGAATACGCACAGGATGCGGAACTCACCGAGCTGGTGTGGTCCTCGCCGGCCTGCCGACAGCTGCGGGATACCGCCGCCGACATCATCTGCTGGACCAACGACCTGTACTCCCTCGGCAAAGAACTACGCACCGGCGAAACCAGCAACCTCGTCGTGATACTGAAGCACCATCACCACTTGACGCTGCAGGACGCTGTCAACGAGGTGCACCGCCGGCTCTCCCTGCGAATCAACGAATTGCCTGCAGCAATGGCCAGTCTGCAGACCACCGCCCTCGCCATGAACCTGACGGTGCAGGAACAGGCCGCAGTTGACCGGTACGTGGAAGGGATCCGCGCATGGGCGCGTGGGTTTCTCGAATACAGCCAGGAATCGGCACGGTACGCCGAGGCCTCCGTCCCCCCAGCAACGGCGGGGCTGCGGTTGTGAGCCGGAATTGCTTTGGAACGGGCGACCGATCGATGTCCGCCCGACCGGCTCGGGAAGCGTCCTGAGCGCACTGGCAGCAGGACCGCCCCCGGTCCTGCTGCCGGCCCTTCACCGGCTGGCGGTACGCCCCGGAAAACCCCGAGGCCGACGCCGGGTTCGACGACTCGTCGTGGCGGCTCTGCGACCTCACCACGTCCCACAGGCACGGCTGGGCCAACGACGCCTTCAAGTCGGCCCGTGGGCTGACCGCGGCCGGACTCGACGGCGACGCCACCGTGCTTGCCTGGCGCATCCGGGGCGGGACCGGGGACGAACCCGTCCGCGGCCCGCTCAACGCCGGTGGATATACCAAGAACCGGGCCGGGTGGCATCTGCCTGGCTTCCCCGACACCAGTGGCAGCCCGTCGACCTGTCGCGGGACTGGACCCGCCAGGGCGTCGCCTGGTACCGCACGACGTTCCGCCTCGACCCGGACGACAACGAAAACGACCGTCGGAGCCGTGGACATGCCCCCGACGGTCCCGCACGCCGTTCTCCCAGGTCAACCCACGAATCCGCCGATCATGTGTGTCTACCTACCGATGAAGTCGGGAGACCCCGGCGACGATGGCCCGTGAAGCCGAACCCCACGCCGGCGTTGCGAGATGCCACCGCACGATCGCCCGCATCCAATCCCCCAACATCTCTGCCGTGTATATGTGTGTTTCGCTAGGCTTCCCCGCATGCTGGCAGAGCAGGGGGAACAAAGTGTCGGAACGTTACCGCACCGGGAGGACCACCGTCGTGGACGGACGCGATCGGGTGGGTAAGCCCCTGTACGAGCGCCAGAACGAGGTGGTCGCTGCTCGGAACGCGGTGGAGGGGATCTGCGCAGGCGGCAGGGACGGCGAAGGCAAGCAGGGTGGGCTGCTGTTCTTCAGCGCTGCCGCTGGGCTGGGCAAGACGACCGTGCTGGCCGAGGTCCGGCGCATCGCCACTGCCCGCGGCTGCACTGTACTGTCTGCCCGAGGCAGCGAGCAGGAGCATACCGTCCCCTTCCATGTCGTACGCCAGCTGCTGCAGCCCGTCCTCGCTTCCTGTACCGAGGCCGAGCGTCGCGAGATATTCGGTGGGTGGTACGAGATCGCCGGCCCGGCCGTTGGTCTGTTCGCTCAGCAGACCGGTACCGCCGCCCCGGACCCGCAGGGCGTCCGGGACGGTCTGGACTGGGTCGTCACCCAGCTGGCCGTGCGACGGGCACCGATAGTGATCGTTCTCGACGACGCCCATTGGGGTGATCTGGAGTCACTCGCCTGGCTCGCCGCGTTCGCGGTGAGAGCGCAGGAACTTCCCGTGCTGGTGGTCCTCGGCTACCGCCCGGACGAAGTGCCCACTGAGGCCGCGACGTTCCGCGAACTGATCGACGGCCGCAGCGGACGCCCGATCCCCCTGCACGTTCTCAGCCCGGAGGCAGTGGGCGAACTGGTGCGAAGTTCGCTCGGAGCGGAAGCCGACGACCTCTTCTGCCGCGAGTGTTGGGCGGTCACCGGCGGCAACCCCTACGAGGCCGTCGAGCTCATCGCCAAGGTCCAGGACCGCAGCCTCGCCCCGAACGCGGAATCGGCCTCCCTGCTGCGCGAACTCGCTGCGAGCGCACGCGGCGCCGGACTGGTCAAACGGCTGGAGAGGCTCGGCCACGCCTCTGTCCGGCTTGCCTGGGCCGCCGCAGTGCTCGGCACCGAGATCTCCCCGGAGCTGGCCGCAGCAGTGGCCGGACTGCCACCGGCCGAGGCCCAGGACGCCGTGGACCGGCTACGCGTCGCCCGTATTCTCACCGGCAGCCGGACACTCGAGTTCATCCATCCACTCGTCGCCACCGCTGTGTACCAGGCCATCCCGCCGACCACCCGCACCGCGCTGCACGGTCAGGCCGCCTGGGCGGTGACCGACGCGGGCCTGGGCGTCACAGCCGCCGCTCGGCATCTGCTCGAGACCCATCCCGAGGACGACCCACACACCGTCCTTCAACTGCGCGCTGCCGCGCGCGAGAATCTCCGTCTTGGCGCGCCCGACGCGGCTCGACGCTGTCTGGAACGTGCGCTGCGCGAACCGCCGGCGCCCGAGGATCGCGCGGGCGTGCTCTACGAACTCGGCTGCTCTGCCCTGCTCACTGCCCCGGCCGTCACCGTCAATCACCTCACGGCAGCCCTGGAGCAGCCCTTCCTGGACCCCGCGCTCAGGGAGGACGCCACCTTCCGGCTGGCTCAGGCATTCGCCCACAACGACCAGCCCGCCAGAGCGGCCGCCGTCGCGGGCGCCGAGGCAGCACAGGCAAAGTCCGCTCGAGCGCGGCTGCGCTTGCAGGCAGCGCATTATCTGTGGCTGGCCTTCGACGCGCACGAGGCGCAGGCGTCCGAGCGCTCCCGTCGGCTCGTACGGCTTGCCGAGCACGTGCCCGGAAAGGACATCGAGGAGCGGGCCCTGCTGTGCGTTCGAACCTGGGACGCGATGTTGCGCGGGGAACCGACCGCGAACACGCTGGCCATCGCCGCACGTGCCCTGGGACTGAGCTACACCGACCCGGACTGGGGTTTCGAACTCCCGAGCCTGACCGCGCTCAGCTACATGTACGCCGACGAGTGCGACCGTGCGGAAGAACTGTTCAGTTCGGCCATCGCAGAGTGCGAGCAGGTCGGGTGGAGTGGTGCCCACCTCTCTTTCAGCTTCACTCTCCTCGGCCTGGTCTGGTTCCGGCGCGGGATGCTCGTCGAAGCAGAGGACTGCGCGCGTGAGGGAGTGCGCCTGGCCGAGCGGGTGGGCCCCCGGGTGCCCGCCCAATGGTATGCCGTCGGACTGTTGCTGGACGTCCTGCTGTCCCGGGGCCGCGTCGAGGAGGCGCTTCGCGTCGCCGAGACGTACGACTTCGCGCCCCCCTACCCGAACGCGGTGGCCTTTCCCGACTCCCAAACCGTCTACGGACGACTGCTTCTCGCCCGTGGTCTGCGCGAGGAGGCCGTGGCACAACTCACCGCGGCAGGGAAACGGCTGGAAGCCAAGGGCATCCTCAACCCGACCTGGTGCCCCTGGGCGGGATACCTCGCCATCGCCATCGCCGAGGAGGACCCCCAGGGCGCCCGCGCCCTCGCAGCGGAGATGCTGCGTCGGGCAGAGCACTATGGCACGCCCACCGCCATCGGTGAGGCGCTGTGCTTCGGCGCGGCGGTGGACGAGGACGGGCAGGCGCTGCCCCAGCGAGAGCGCGCGGTGAAGGTACTGAGCCGGTCCCCCAACCGGCACGCGTACGCTGAGGCGCTGATTGACCTCGGCGCGGAGCTCAGGCGCGACGGCCGCACCGACAGGGTAGCCGAGCTGCTGTTCGAGGGTATCGAGCTGGCGGACCGATGTGGTGCCGACCATCTCGCTGAGCGAGGCCGTGCGGAGATGGCCAAGGCGGGGCTGCGGCTGCATCGGCAACGCACTTTGGCGCAGCGTCGGGTGAGCGCCGCAGAGCAGGGCTGACCTCGAGCGAGGCAACGGGGTCGGCCCACCTGAATGGGACCTGTGTGATGTCGTGATCAATCTTGCAGATCCGGATCCGCCTGGAAGGCGGATCCGGTGGGAAGACGATCGCGACGCGCAGGCAACTCACTGACGAACGGTGGAAGTTGATCGAGCCGTTCCTGCCGATAGCTGAGTACGGCCCGTATCCCGAGCGGCTGCGGGATCAGTTTGAGGGGGTGATCTGGCGGTTCAGGACAGGCGCGCACAGTGGCGTGAGATGCCGGCCGTGCTTCACAGGCGGCACTCGCTGCCCGGGACGGTGACGATCAACGGCGGGTTGCCGAGCTTGGCACACAGCTTGCTCATCGTGACCTTGACGACGGTGGTGAACGGGTCGGTGTTGGCGTGCCCTTGCCGAATACCTCATCCATGCTGGCCAGGCGGCATGTTGGTACTCGTGGAGGATGCCGCCGAGTCGTGCTCGTCGCCGTATGTCCAGATGGTCGATCCGGTCCGGATCCTCGATCGGAGC
>NZ_JBVKBV010000059.1:0-5890 GCF_055635345.1 Streptomyces sp. NPDC111516
GCGGGGCCGGGGACGGTGCATTGACGGACATGGCGGAGGTACTCCTCGCGGTGTCGATGCGTGCTCGATGAGGACCGACTGCCGGTCGGTCGCGGTCAGATCGTGTTGCGGTACGGCGGCATGAAGCGCATCCGCGGCATCTGGTCGGCCAGCACTCCCCCGTCGACGACGATGCGTGCCCCGGTGAGGTACGCCCCGGCGTCCGAGGCGAGCAGCAGCAGTGCGCCCACGCATTCGTCGGGCTGTGCGTACCGGCCGAGCGGGATGCGCTCGCGGTACGCGGATTCGAAGGCCTCCCGGTCGAAGGGGAATTCGCCGTCGATGGGCGTCTCGACCATGCCGGGGGCGAGGGTGTTGGCGGTGATGCCGTGCGGGGCGAGTTCGACCGCCAGGGTCTCGGTGAGCAGTTGCGCGGCGGCCTTGGAGGCGTTGTAGTGGGCCAGGCCCGCCTCCGCCACCAGGGCGTTCTTCGAGGTGATGGTGATGATGCGGCCGGCGACGGAGTCCGCCGTCATGTGCTCGGCGACGCGCTGGCTGAGGAAGAAGACGGCGTCGACGTTGACCCGCATGATGTGCGACCAGCTCGCCGGGGTGATCTCGTTGAAGCGTTCCAGCGCCGCCGTTCCCGCGTTGTTGACCAGGATGTGCAGCGGTCCGGCCTCTGCGCGCACGGTGTCGACGAAGCCGGGCAGCGCCTCGATGTCCGCGAGGTCCTGTCCGTAGGTGCGGACCCGGCGGCCGAGCGCCGCGATCGCCGCGGCGGTCTCGGCGACGCCGTCGGCACCGGGCAGGTCGACGAGGACCAGGTCGGCGCCGGCCTCGGCGAGCCCGACGGCGAAGGACCGGCCGAGGCCGCGGGCGGCTCCGGTCACGACCGCGGTGCGGCCGGTCAGGTCGAAGCGGTCGGTTCCGCGGGGCGGGACGGCTGCGGTCATGGCGGGGGTTCCTCCAGACGGAGAGGTACGGAGAAGGGTGCGGCGGGTCCGGCCCTGATCCGCCGAAGGGGTCCGGGCCGCCGCGCAGGGACACTGGGTGGGAGCGCGGCGGCCCGGCTGCCGACCGGCGTCAGGGGCGGCCCGGGCGCGGGCCGGCAGGTTCGCGGGGAACGGCGGGGTCAGCCGTTCAGGCCCAGCAGGTCCAGCGACGGCCGGTGGATGATCTCCTCCACCGCGTCCACGTCGAGCGGCGGCAGTCCGGGAATGCCGGGGATGCGGGCGATCTCCCGCAGCCCCTTCACCGAGTCGTCGACCGTCGTGAACGGGTAGTCGCTGCCGAACATCAGCTTGTCGAAGACCCCGTAGTCCTGGACGAGCCGGAGGCTGTGCCAGAGCTGGAAGGGCCGGTAGTGCAGGGCGCTGATGTCCGCGTACACATGCGGGTGTTTGCGGATGACCGCGATGCACTCGCCCTCGAACGGGTGGCCGAGGTGGGCGAGGACCATCCGCAGTTCGGGGTGGCGGATGGCGACCGCGTCCAGGTGGCGGGGCATCGCCCACTCCAGGGGTGCCTTCGACACGAAGGTCGTACCGGTGTGCACCAGCAGCGGGAGGCCGTGCCGTTCCGCGTACGCGTACAGCTCGTCGTACTCCTCGGCGGCCGGGTCGAAGCCCGCGTACATCGGCATCAGCTTGATGCCGCGCAGGCCCAGTTCCTGGTGGCCGTAGCGGAGTTCGTCCTGCCAGCCGGGCTGGGTGGGGTCGAGGGAGAGGTAGCCGATCAGCCGGTCGGGGTGCTGTCCGGCGTACGAGGCGACGGCCGCGTCGTCGACCCAGAGACCGCTGCGCCGCGCCTTTCCCCCGACGACGATCGTGCGGGTGCCCTCGGGGGCCGTGGCGGCGTACTCCTCCCACTTCACCGTGAGATCGACCTCGCCCGCGTGGGCGCGGGCGGAGTCGGACTTGAACGGGTCGGTGAAGTCGTGGCTGTGCCGGAAGAGATGCGAGTGGACGTCGACGATCATGTCCGGTTCCGCTTCTCCCAGCCGTCCGCGAACATGTTCCAGAAGCGGTGGCTGGGCGGGTGTTCCTCGAAGACCTCGTCGACGAGTTCGACACCGAGTCCCGGGGCGGTCGGCAGGCCGATGCGGCCGTCGACGATCGGGAGGGTGCCCTTGAGGGCGTCGAAGACGTAGTCCTCCAGGAGCCCGTCGAAGGTTTCGAGGATCTTGAAGTTGGGGATTCCGAGCGTCGCGTGCACCGAGACGGTGGTGCAGAGCGGCGAGTTGGAGTTGTGCGGGGCCACGAGCATGCCGTGGGTATCGGCGATCGCGGCGAGCTTCCTGACCTCGGTGAAGCCGCCGGCCATGGAGAGGTCGGGCTGGATGATGTCGACCGCGTTGGTGGCGAAGAGCTGCTTGTACTCGTAGCGGTTGTGGAAGTGCTCGCCGCCGGAGATGGGGAACGCGGCGCGCTGCCGCAGTTCCGCGTAGCGCTCGATGTGGGTCCAGGGCATCGGCTCCTCGAACCAGCCGATGTCGAACGGCTCCAGCTCCCGCACCAGGCGGGCGGCGGTCGGCATGGCAAACCGGGCGTGCCCCTCGATGAACAGGTCGACGTCCGGTCCGATGGCTTCGCGGACGGCGGCCACCAGGTCGACGGAGCGGCGCAGTTCGGCGCGCTCCAGCTCGTGCAGGCCGGGGCCGAAGGGGTCGAACTTGAGGGCGGTGAAGCCCTTCGCCACGGTCTCCTTCGCCTTGGCCGCGAAGGTCTCGGGCTCGCGTTCGCCGGTGTACCAGCCGTTGGCGTACACCCGTACGTCGTCCCGGCAGGCGCCGCCGGTCAGCCGGTAGGCGGGGACGCCGAGCGCCTTGCCCATCAGGTCGTACATCGCCTGGTCGAGGCCGGACAAAGCGATGCCGCCCATGTCGCCGCCGCGCAGGAAGTCGCCCTGGTAGACGCGGAGCCAGAGCTCCTCGATGTCGAAGGGGTCGGCGCCGATGAGATGGCGCCGCGCCAGTGCCTCGGTGAGCGCGCAGACCTCGCGGACCCGGTAGGGATGGGTGATCTCGCCGATGCCGGACAGGCCCTCGTCGGTGTGTACCCGGACATAGCCGAAGTCGCGCCAGGAGGTGCCGAGCATCAGGGTCTCGACCCGGGTGATCCGTCCGGCGGGGCCCGCGGGTCGGGTGCGGTTGACGGTGAGCATCAGCGGGTCGCTCCGCCCATGGTGGAGGTGTTCTCCAGGTCGCGCGCGCCGCCGTCGGCGAGAACGGCCTTGACCGCGGCCTCGGTGCCCTCGATCAGACGGTCCACGTCGGCGTCGGTGTGGGCGTAGCTGATGTGGCTGCGCTTGAGGTTGAGCGGCAGCTCGAAAAGCCCGTGGTCGAGGAGCCTCCGGCGGTAGCCGACGAACAGCGAGGCGTCGTTGTTCAGCAGGTCCGCGTAGGTACGGGGGGGCTCGCCCGGCATGAAGTAGCTGACGAAGACGGAGCCGTAGCCGGTGACGACGGCGGGGACGCCGAGGCGCTCGTACAGTCCGGTCAGTTCGGTACGGACTCGGTCGCCGAGCCGGAAGACGTGCTCGTGGACCGGCTCCTCGCGGAGCTTGCGCAGGGTGGCGAGGGCGGCGGCGACGACGGACGGGTGGCCGTTGTACGTACCGGCGAAGAAGGCGGGGGCGCCGGGGCGGGTGGAGAAGAGGTCCATCAGGTCGGCGCGGCCGCCGATCGCGCCGACGGGAGCGCCGTTGGCGATGGCCTTGCCGAGGGTGGTGAGGTCGGGGGTGACGCCGGAGATCTTCTGCCAGCCGCCGATGTCGTGGCGGAAGCCGGTGATGACCTCGTCGAAGATCAGCACGCTGCCGGCCTTCGTGGTCTCCTCGCGCAGCGTGGTGAGGAACTCCTGGTACGGCAGGAGCGCGCCGACGTTGTGCGGGACGGGCTCGACGATCACGGCCGCGATGTCGGAGCCGTGCTCGGCGAAGGCGCGACGCACGGCCTCGCTGTCGTTGAACGGCAGGACGAGGGTGGCTTCGAGGACTTCGGGCAGGATGCCGGTCGAGATCGGGTCGTGGGCGCCGACCTTTTCCGGGGCGGAGATGACGTTGAGGCTGACCGCGTCGTGCCAGCCGTGGTAGCAGCCCTGGAACTTGACGACCAGGCGGCGGCCGGTGGCGGCCCGGGAGACGCGCAGCGCGTGGAACGTGGCCTCGCTGCCGGTGCTGGTGAGCAGCACCTTCTCGATCGACGGGATCAGCTCGGTGAGCTGTTCGGCGAGGAGGACCTCGCCCTCCGTGACGCCGACGCCCATGTGGCCGAGAGTGGCGCCGACCTCGGCGGTGGCGCGGGCCACGTCGGGGTCGTTGTGACCGAGCAGCGGCGGGCCGAACGCCGAGTGGAAGTCGGTGTACTCGCGTCCGTCGGCGGTACGGAACCGTGCGCCGTCGGTCCCGGTGACGACCAGGTCGGTCAGTCCGGGAACGCTGCGCTGACCGCTGTTCACGCCGCCGGGTACGACCTGGCGGGCGCGCTCGGCGAGTCGGGCTCCGGATTCGTTGCCTACCGGGCCTGAACTCATATCGCTTGCTCCTTGCGTCGAGAGTCGTCGGTTTTCGCAGGCCCTGCCCGGCCTGTGAGTCCCTGGCGCCATCCGCCCGGCAGTCGCCGCAGGAAGAGGGTGATCCGTGGTGCGTGGGTGGTGCGTTTTCACGTTTTCTGAACGCTGTTCTGTAGAGCAGAACAGTTCTGGATGTTACGTGTGGCACCTGGACCGGTCAACCCCCTTTGCGGCTCGGTAAACCCGATTTCCAGGCATTCTTCACGGAGAAAGCGCCTCCCGGCCCCCGAAGGCACTACGCTGTTCTGCTATGACGAACAGCGCTGCCGCAGAAGAACCGAAGTACTGGGTCAAGAGCGTGGCCAGGGCAGCGGACATCCTCGAAGCGCTCGCCGCCCCCGCACAGGGGAACGGCCTGAGCGTCACGGAAGTCGGCCAGGCCTGCTCCATCTCCAAGAGCGCCGCCTTCGGCATGCTCCAGACCCTGCGCGCCTACGGCCTCGTCTCCGACGACGGCGAGGGCATGAACCGCCGCTACCGGCTCGGTATGAGCCTGGCCCGGCTCGGCGACCGGGCCCGCTCCCAGGTGTCCCTGCGCGGGGTCGCACACCCCGTCCTGAGCGAGCTCACCCGGACCACCGGCATGGCGTCCAGGCTCGCCGTGCCCGAGGACGGCCATGCGGTCGTCGTGGACCAGGTCGAGCTCGACCAGCGCGTCCGGCTCGATCTGCGGATGGGCCAGCGCGAGCTGCCGCACTGCACGGGCCTGGGCAAGGCGCTGCTCTCCGCGATGCCGCAGAGCGAGGCCGCCGCGGTCGTCGAACGGTTCGGACTGCCCCGGCGCACGTCCCGCACGATCACCGACCCGGCCACCTTCCTGTCGCATCTGCGCGACATCGCCCGGGTCGGCTACGCCCTGGACGACGAGGAGGACGCCGAGGGCATCATCTGCATCGGCGCGCCGGTCTTCGACGACCGTTCCGCGTGCGCGGGGGCCGTCTCCATCACCGGCCTCAAGCTCGGTCTGCCGGCCTGGCGCTACCAGGAGCTGGGCGGCCAGGTACGGGACGCGGCACGACGGATCAGCGTCTCGCTGGGCTGGGTCGACGACGCGGAGCACGGCACAACCGACGCCGACCCGTCGCATTCCGACGGATTCAGGTCTTGACCGATCGGCGTATCCCGCCGTAGGTTCCCTGCCAACCCCGGTGACACTCACCCGTCACCAGCGATTTACCCCTTCCGGCCTGCTTCCGACGCCTGCCCACCGCGTCGTGAACATCTGACGACCGGACTCTTTTCAGCCATCCGCCCATGGCAGTCCATCGCAGGAACGCTCCCTCATTCTCGGCACTTCTCGGAAGGCGAAGTCCGCATGAGCGTTCCGCACCACCCCA
>NZ_JBVKBV010000060.1:0-5484 GCF_055635345.1 Streptomyces sp. NPDC111516
CGGTGGAGGTTGCCGGTCTCATTGCTGGTGATCTTGACCGGTTGTCCGTGGCGACGGTGAATGGTCCTGCTTCGACGGTGGTGGCGGGTGCGTCGAAGGCGTTGGACGAGTTGGTGGCTCGTTGTGAGGCGGAGGGGATCCGGGCTCGGCGTATTCCGGTCGACTATGCGTCGCATTCTCCTCATGTGGAGGAGATCCGTGAGGAGTTGGCGCGGTTGCTCGCGCCGGTGGTGCCGCGTACGGCTTCTGTTCCGTTCTATTCGACGGTGAGTGGGGAGCCGGTCGACACCTCTCTTCTGGACGCCGATTACTGGTACCGCAACCTCCGCGGAACCGTGCGCTTCGAAGAAGCCATCCAGGCCCTCCTTGCCGACGACTACCGGTTCTTCGTGGAGGTGAGCCCGCACCCGGTGCTCGTCTCCAGCGTGCAGGACACCGCCGCGGACAGGGGAGCCGACGCCGTGGCCATCGGCTCGCTGCGTCGCGGCGACGGCAGCACCACCCGCCTGCTGACCTCGCTCGCCGAACTCCACGTGCACGGTGGGGACGCGGACTGGAACGCGCCGTTCGCCGGCTCCGCCGCGCGCCGCGTCGACCTGCCGACGTACGCCTTCCAGCAGCAGCGGCTCTGGCTCGACACCTCGCGGGGCGGGTCGCCGGAGCGGGCCGCCGCGGACCTGGGCCTCTCCCCGGCGACGCACCCGCTGCTCGGTGCCCGCACCGAACTGCCCGGATCCGGCGAGCTCGTCCTCACCGGCCGGATCTCCCCGCAGAGCCATTCGTGGCTCTGCGACCACGGACTGTCCGGCACCCTGCTGCTGCCCGGCACGGCCTTCGTCGACCTCGCGCTGTACGCGGGCGAGCAGGCCGGGTGCGAGCGGCTGGACGAACTCACCCTGGAGACCCCGCTGCTGTTCCCCGAGCGCGGCTCCATGGAACTGCACCTCCGGATCGGCGCTCCCGACGCGGAGGGGCGGCGGACGCTCGGGCTGTACTCGCGGCTGAGCGGCGAGGACGCCGGCGCGGATGACGACACCGGGGCATGGGTGAGGCACGCCACCGGCGCCCTCGCCCCCGCGTCGGCCGATGCCGTGGCCACCGGCCAGTCCGAGGACTGGCCGCCCGCCGGCGCCGAACCGGTCGACCTGGAGGCCCTGTACGACGCGTTCGGTGACGCCGGCTACGCGTACGGCCCGGCGTTCCGCGGCCTCACCCGCGCCTGGCGGGTCGGAGAGGAGATCTTCGCCGAGGTCGCCCTGCCGGAGGCGCACCACGCCGAGGCGGCGGCCCACGCCCTGCACCCGGGGCTGCTGGACGCGGCCCTGCACGGCACGTTCCTCCAGGGAGCGGGCCGCCGCAGGCTCCCCTTCACCTGGACGGGGATCGACCTGTTCCGTACCGGTACGACCGCTGTACGGGCCCGACTCACCCCCGTCGGACCGGACGAGGTCCGGGTCGGCATCACCGACTCGGCGGGCCGGCCCGTCGCACGCATCGAGTCCCTGGTGCTGCGGCCCGTCCGGGACGACATGCTGCGCGACAGCCGTACCGCCGACCCGCTGTACCGGCTCGACTGGGCACCGGTGCGGATCGCCGGTGCGGCGGACACCACCTGGGCTGTGCTCGGCACGGACACCGACGCCCTCACCAAGGAGATGGTGGCAGCGGGCGGCGAGCGGACGGTCGCGTACCCGGATCTCGCGGACCTGCGCGAGGCGATCGCCGAGGGGGAGCCCGTACCCGCGGCAGTGGTCCATCCGCTGGTGCCGGCCGCGGCCCCCGCCGATACGTCCGAGACGGCCGGCACGGCCGTCACGGCGAACGCGGTGCGTTCGGCGACCGTGTCCGCGCTGACCCTGGTCCAGGAATGGCTGAACGACGACCGCCTCGGCGCCTCCCGCCTGGTGATCGTCACGAGCGGCGCCCTGGCCACCGGCCCCGGCGACCCTGTACGCGACCTCGAACACGCCGCCGTATGGGGCCTGGTCCGGTCCGCCCAGACCGAGAACCCCGGCCGGTTCGTCCTCGTCGACATCGACGGTGACGGCGACGGCGAGTACGGGACGGCGGTCACGGCCGCGCTCGCCGCCGTGGCAAACGGCGACGAACCGCAGCTCGCGGTGCGCGGAGGCGTCGCCCTCGCCGCCCGACTGGCCCGGACCGCCGGCCCCGCTCCGGCGGAGAACGACACGCCTCCCGCGTTCGGCGGCGAAGGCACCATGCTGATCACCGGGGGCACCGGGACACTCGGCCGGCTGATCGCCCGGCACCTCGTGGCCGAACACGGCGCACGACACCTGCTGCTCACCGGCAGGTCCGGCGGATCCGCACCGGGAGCTGCGGAGCTGGTCGCCGAGCTGTCGGAGCGAGGAGCGACGGTGACCGTCGCGGCCTGCGACGTCGCTGACCGGGAGGCACTGGCCGCGCTGCTGGCCCAGGTGCCCGCCGAGCACCCGCTGACGGCGGTGATCCACGCAGCCGGGATCCTCGACGACGGCGTGGTCGGATCGCTCACCGCGGAGCGCGTGGACGCGGTCCTGCGCCCCAAGGTGGACGCCGCCCTGCACCTGCACGAGCTCACCCGCGAGCGGGACCTCACCGCCTTCGTCCTGTTCTCCGGGGCAGCCGGGAGCTTCGGTACGGCGGGACAGGCGCACTACGCGGCGGCCAACGTGTTCCTGGACGCGCTGGCCACGCACCGACGCGCGCTGGGGCTCCCTGGCACCTCGGTGGCATGGGGATTCTGGGCCGAGCGCAGCGCGATGACCGCGCACCTGGACGACAACGCGGTACAGCGCCTCGCCCGGGCCGGCATCGCGGAGATGTCCTCCGAGGAGGGCCTTGCCTTCTTCGACGCCGCGCACGGCGTCGAGGAGAACCCGGTCCTCGCGCTGCGGCTGAACATGGCGGCGCTGCGGGAACGCGCGGCGGCCGGCACGCTCCCGCACTTCCTCAGGGCCCTCGTCCGGGTGCCCGGTCGCCCGGCCGGGGAACCTGCCGCGGCGGCCACGCAGGCCACCGGACAGGAAGCCGGAGGGGAAGCCGGACAGCAGCCCGGCGCCGCACTGGCGGAACGTCTCGCCGCGCGCACCGAGGCCGAACAGACCGAACTGCTCGTCGAGTTGGTCGGCGCGCAGGTTGCGGCGGTCCTCGGCCACGCGTCCGCGGCACAGATCGAGCCGACCCAGGCCTTCAAGGCACTCGGCTTCGATTCGTTGAGCGCCGTGGAACTGCGCAACCGCATCAACAGGGAGACCGGACTGCGGCTTTCGGCAACGCTGGCCTTCGACCACCCCTCGCCGCTGGGCCTCGCCCAGCACCTGCGCGAGGAGTTGACCCGAAGCCGGCGCCCCTCGGCCGACACGGTTCTGGCCGGCCTGGGGGCCGTCGGAGAGCTGCTCGCCTCCGCCTCCGCGACGGACCCGGACCGCCCACGCATCCTGGAGCGCCTCCAGGAACTGGCGGCCGAGTTCGGCGACGACACGAACACCGACACCGGTGGGGACGCCCACGTCTCGGCACGTATCGACACGGCCAGCGACGACGAGCTCTTCGCCTTCATCGACAGTGAGCTGTGAGCGAGACATGGCAGACAACGTGCTGAACACCACCACGCAGGCAGCCGCTCCCGCCGACACCGAGCAGAAGCTGCGCACCTACCTCCGACGCGTCACCGCCGACCTGCACGAGGCCAAGCGCCGGTTGAACGAGAAGGAGGCCGAGGTCAATGAGCCGATCGCGATCGTCGGCATGAGCTGCCGTTTCCCGGGCGGGGTCGAGTCCCCGGAGGACCTGTGGCGGCTCGTGGCCTCCGGCACGGACGGGATATCCGGCTTCCCGACGGACCGCAACTGGGACGTTGCCGCCGCGTACGCCGCACCCGCCGGTCGCCGGGGGGAACGCGGCCACGATCCCGTCGGCGGGTTCCTCTACGAGGCCGCCGGGTTCGACGCGGACTTCTTCGGGATCTCGCCGCGTGAGGCGGTGGCGATGGATCCCCAGCAGCGCTTGCTCCTGGAGACCGCCTGGGAGTCTTTCGAGCGGGCCGGCATCGACCCGTTGTCCGTGAAGGGCTCGCGCACCGGCGTCTTCACCGGCCTGATGTACCACGACTACGCGACCCGGGTCACCGACGCGCCCGAGGAGCTGCAGGGCTACCTCGTCAACGGCAGCGCGGGCAGTGTCGCTTCGGGGCGTGTGTCATACGTGTTCGGTCTTGAGGGTCCTGCGGTGACGGTGGACACGGCGTGTTCGTCGTCGCTGGTGGCGCTGCATCTGGCGGTGCAGGCGCTGCGGCGCGGCGAGTGCACCATGGCGCTCGCCGGTGGAGTCACCGTGATGTCCACCCCCGTGATGTTCCTCGACTTCATGAAGCAGGGCGGTCTGGCGTCCGACGGGCGGTGCAAGTCCTTCGCTGATTCCGCGGACGGTACGGGCTTCGCCGAGGGTGTGGGGATGCTGCTCGTGGAGCGGCTGTCGGACGCGGTACGCAATGGTCACCGGGTCCTTGCGGTGGTGCGGGGTTCGGCGGTGAACCAGGATGGGGCGAGCAATGGCCTGACGGCTCCGAACGGTCCGTCCCAGCAGCGGGTGATCCGCCAGGCGCTGGAGAGCGCGGGGCTGACGACTGCGGACGTGGACGCGGTCGAGGCCCACGGGACGGGCACGAAGCTCGGGGACCCGATCGAGGCCCAGGCACTCCTGGCCACCTACGGGCAGGAGCGTCCCGAGGACCGTCCGTTGTGGCTGGGTTCGATCAAGTCGAACATCGGGCACACGCAGGCGGCGGCGGGTGTGGCGGGCATCATCAAGATGGTCATGGCCATGTGGCACGGCACCCTGCCGCGTACCCTGCACGTCGACACACCGTCCTCGCAGGTGGACTGGACGGCGGGTGCCGTCCAACTCCTGACCGAGGAGCAGTCCTGGCCGCAGACGGACCGGCCGCGCCGAGCCGGCGTCTCCTCCTTCGGTGCCAGTGGCACCAACGCCCACGTCATCGTCGAGCAGGCTCCGGACGCCGCCGAGTCCGCGACAGAGACCGAACCGGAGCCCGAGGTCGGGTCGGGGGCTGAGGGTGGTGGCTTGGTTCCGTGGGTGGTGTCGGCGCGGTCGGTGGAGGCGTTGCGGGGGCAGGCGGCGCGGCTGTTGGGGTTCGTGGAGCGGCGGCCTGATCTGCGCGCGGTGGACATCGCGTCCTCGCTGATGGGCCGGTCGGTGCTCGAACAGCGTGCGGTGGTGGTTGCGGAGGATCGTGCGGCGCTGGTTCGGGGGCTGCGTGCGGTGGCCGCTGGTGAGGACGATGTGTCGGTGGTGCGGGGTGCTGCTGGGGGTGGTCGTCTTGCGGTGGTGTTCACGGGTCAGGGCAGTCAGCGGTTGGGCATGGGCTGTGAGTTGTATGAGTCGTTTCCGGTGTTCGCGGAGGCTTTCGACGGGGTGTGTGCGGAGTTGGATCCGTTGCTGGGGTGTGGTCTGCGTGAAGTG
>NZ_JBVKBV010000061.1:0-4631 GCF_055635345.1 Streptomyces sp. NPDC111516
CTAGTAGTGCTTGGTCAGGTCGGCTGTGGTGGTGCGTTTCTTTCGGGTTCGGTGTGTCGTTGAGGGAGTGTGACTCCGGACGAGATTGCGGTGGTGCGTAGTGAGTTGGAGACGTTTGCGGCGGAGGTGTTCGAGCCGTTCGCGCGCAACGACCAGCGGCGGTGGGGGCAGGTCTACCTGCGTGGGCTGCTGACCGACGGCAAGCGTAAGGCAGTTATTGAAATACAGCTCCCGGCGGTGCCGGTGTACTGCCGCTGCACGCCCGCCGAACCGCGGCCCTTCTTCAGGAACCCGGTCTCGTCGACAATCAGCACGCCGTCATTGGCGCCGAGGTGCTCGACGACGTAGGCACGGACGTCGTCGCGGACGTCATCGGCGTTCCAGCGGGCGGTTCGCAGCAGGCGTTGCATCGGCCCGGGACGGGCGTGGCCGGCCTGCTCGGCCAGCTGCCAGCAGTTCTTCCGCTCAACGCCGGAGAGCAGTCCGAACAGGTAGGCGCGGGCCGTCGCCCGAGGCTCGACCCGGCGAAACCTGCCCGCGATCCGGGACATGGCCTGGTCGAACATCGCCCGCCACCGCTCTGCGTCTATGCTGCGGCCCGCGGCCACCGCACGATCATCATGAGTCCACACAACCCGTGATGATGACGCGGTGGCCGTTCCTGTTCCCAGGCAGCCCCGGTGCAAGATCGCGAAGCAGCGCAGGATTATTAGGCGATCCGGTCCAGGCCGCCGGGCGGGTGTGTGCGACCCGAGGAGGAGAGGACAGCTCCCCCTGGGGTGATCCATCTCCGACAGGAGGCCGATGCGCCGAGGCCGGCGCTGCGGCCAGGATCGTCGACATGCCGATGTTCTCTACACTGCAGACCCTGCCCGATGTCCCGCGCTGGGCACGCAACGCAGCACGCCTGGCGGTCCTGACGCCGCTGCCGTCCAGCCTATGGCGGCTCCCGATGGCCTGGGGCTGGATGATGGGCTTCGGGCCGGAGGCCAAAAGGACGCTCCACGTGCCCGGCTGGGGATCGCTCTACATCGTGGGCCTGACGGTGTTCTCGGAGGTCTTCGCCTTCCTGACGCTCGGCCTGGTGCAGTCCTGGGGCGAGACCTGGCCGCGCTGGGTGCCGGGCCTGCGCGGCCGCCCAGTGCCGGTCCCGGCCGCAGTGATCCCGGCCCTGGTTGGAGCTGGCCTGGTCATGCTGTACTCCGCGGGCCTGATCCACAACATGTTCGTCAATCCGGACGCCGACGCTCCCCACGGCATCTCCGTCGTGGTCCTGGACCTCTGCTACGCGCCCATCATCCTCTGGGGGCCGCTGCTGCTGGCAGTCACCGTGCATTATTGGCGCCGCCGGCGCCGGACGTGACCCGCCGGTCGCGGCCCCCACTGAGACACGATCGAAGCACACAGATCACAAACTCGCACTGGAGTACTAGAACGGCAGATTCGCGATCCGGTGAAGAGGCGTGGATTGTTGGCATCGCGCGCGTCCCGGACCGCCCAGGCCCGCCAGAGTGCTGAAGGTCGAGTTCGTCCACCGGCACACCTTCTGACACAAAGACAGGAAAGGGGCGCAGTCATGCGCGCAGTGGTCCTCCAGGAGTTCGGTACTCCGCTGGTCCTCAGCGAGATTGAGCAGCCCAATGCCGGCCCCGGCCAGGTGCTGGTCAAGGTCAAGGCCAGCGGTGT
The DNA here is from genome assembly GCF_055635345.1 of Streptomyces sp. NPDC111516. Lineage (NCBI taxonomy): Bacteria > Bacillati > Actinomycetota > Actinomycetes > Kitasatosporales > Streptomycetaceae > Streptomyces > Streptomyces sp. NPDC111516. The sequence goes on from NZ_JBVKBV010000061.1 coordinate 1,687, forward strand.
CACCGCTGGACACCAAGAATCCGCACCGGTCGGCCGAGCCGGTCGACGCGCCCACCGTGGTGTGGCTGGCCGTCCACGCCCGAAGGTGCAGGACGCTGGTCGTCCGGGGTCCCCAGGCGGCCCCGGAGCCCACCATGGTGGTGCCGAGGACCCGGCACCGACGTCCGAGACGGCCCACCCAGGTCTTCTCCCAGGTCTTCACGAGGTCTTGTGCGGAGTCTTCTTCCGGGTCGCCCGGTCCCGGTGGCCGCCCTCAACCGCCTCGGCCGGACGGACCGGGAATCAGCCGGGTTCGTCTTCGGAGGTCGCGACGCGTTGGAGCGTGGCGGTGAGTTGGGTGAGGTCCTGGCCGCCGAAGTGGTCGACGAGGTGTCGTCGCACGCTGACCAGAAACGCCGGCCAGGCCTGTTCGAGGCGGGCGAGGCCGGCGTCGGTCAGGGCGGCGTTCCATCCACGCCCGTCCTGGGCGCACTTGGCGCGCTCGACCCAGCCCTGCTTCTCCAGTCGGATGACGACGCGGGTCATCCCGCTGAGGGAAATGCTGCAGGCGGCGGCGAGCTCGCTCATCCGCATCGCCTTCCCCGGCGCCTCGGACAGATGCATCAGGGGCGTGTACTCGGAAAGCGGAAGCCCGGCTTCGCGCACGATGTCGGCGTCGACCGCGCGTGGCAGCGCCAGCATGACGCGGCTCAGCTCACGCACGAACGCCTCCTCGCTCGGGGCGAGAGGCTGCAATGACTGCTGGTCGGATGGCATTTCCTCACCTTAACTCCTTGACAGGTCAAGGAGCCGCGGGAAGTGCGGACCGATCCTGCCTCCACGCCTCCATCGATGCACCTCCGTCAAGTGCTTGACGCGTCAAGCAGTTCTCGGGTGTACTTCACCCGTCAAGAAATTACTTGACGAGGCAAGCACCTGCCGGGCTGCTCGGCAAGTGAACGGAGAGGACCACCATGACCAAGATCGGCATCATTCTCGGAAGCACCCGCCCGGGACGGAACGGCGAGGCCGTCGCCCGCTGGGTGCACGAGAGCGCCGCCCGGCGCACCGACGCCGAGTTCGAACTCGTCGACCTGGCGGACCACAAGCTCCCGCTGCTCGACGAGGCCTACCCCCCGTCGATGGGCCAGTACACCCAGCCGCACACCCAGGCCTGGGCGGAAAAGATCGCGTCCTTCGACGGCTTCGTGATCGTCACACCCGAGTACAACCGCTCGGTGCCCGGAGCGCTGAAGAACGCCATCGACTTCCTCTACGCCGAGTGGAACAACAAGGCCGTCGGCTTCGTCAGCTACGGCGCGACCGGCGGCACCCGCGCCGTGGAGCACCTGCGCCTCATCGCCGGCGAACTCCAGATGGCCGACGTGCGCTGCCAGGTCGCGCTCTCCCTCTTCAACGACTTCGAGAACTTCAGCACCTTCAAGCCCATCGACGCCCAGCACGACGCCCTCGCCGCCACCCTCGACCAGGTCATCGCCTGGACCGACGCCCTCGCCCCGCTGCGCACCCACTGACACCAAGCCCCCGACAACTCACCCACCAGGAGTTCACATGACCGCCAAGAGGCCCACCGAGGCCGCATCCGCCCCCACCGCCAGCCGGCGCAAGATGATCGGCACCATCACCGGGCTCGGCGCCGCCGCCGCCCTCGCCGCCGTCGCCACTCCGGCCGAGGCGCAGAGCCAGGGATCACCCGGCGCCCCGTCCGGCTCGCGCCTTTCGCCGCGACAGGTCGCCGCGGCGTTCTACGCCAGCTACAACGGGGACCTGGCCGCCGGCTTCGAGCGCTACATCTCGAGGGACCTCGTGCTCCACGGGTTCGACGGCCCCAATGAACGCTCGGCCTGGGTCGCGGGAGACCTCGAACTGAAGGCGTCGCTCACCGGCTACCGACTGGACGTGTTCGACCAGATCGCGCAGGGCACCAAGGTGGTCACCCGCTGGAGCCTCGGCGGCGTCCACACAGGGGCAATCCTGGGAATCCCCCCGTCCGGCCGCGAGGTCCACCTCAGCGGCATCTCCATCGACCGCGTCGTGGACGGCCAGTCCGTCGAGCACTGGTCGGAAGGCAACTTCGGCAGGTTCCTGCAGATACTCCGCGGCGAGAACGTCTGACGCAACGTCATCGGCACAGCCCCGCACCGGGAAAGCGCGGGAGATCCTCGACGAGAGCACCGGGAGGCAGCACATGAAGGAGCCCATCGGCCGACGCGGGCTGGTAGGCGGCGCTCTCGCCGGGGGCGCCCTGGCACTCGCGTCCACGCCCCCGTCCTTTGCCGCGAGCGGCGGGGCTGGTCGCGGCGTTCGGCGACCTCACCATCACGGTGTTCGACCAGCTCGCCGAGGGCGACAAGGTGGCGACCCGCTGGCTCCTGGGCGGACACCACACCGGACAGTTCCTCGACATCCCCCCGTCCGGACGGGGTACGCGTCCTCCACCGCGACCACAGTCGACCGGGTCGAGGAACGGAAGGCCATCGAGCACTGGTCCGACGCGGACTTCACGGCCTTCCTCCAGAAGCCGGCCGCATGGACCGCCACCACGAGGAGCAACATGACCGGCCGGACAGGCTCCCAGTGACCCGAGCCGGAGATTCGGCGGCAGTGGGTAGCGACTTCGTCGAGCACCTCGTCAGCGGTTTTGGTCCAGACGAAGGGCCCGGGGTGCTCGGGCGGGTGCCCAGCCGTTGTGGTGCGGGGGGGGCACCGAGGTGCGCCGAGCTCCGCCCCACGCGCCCTTCCCCACAGGTTCACCGGCCCCGCACGCTGAAGGACGCACGGCGGAAAGGAGCCGGGCGCGGCGTATCGGCCCGGACCGGTCCGCGCAGAGAGGACGTCGTGACTCCTCCACCCCTGAAGGGGGTGGCTTCTCGCTATGCCGGTTGGGCTTCGCGACGGACCAGCCCGGCCCGTAGAACGTTCAGGGCGCCCACTGTGTCGGCGTG
>NZ_JBVKBV010000062.1:0-4565 GCF_055635345.1 Streptomyces sp. NPDC111516
TCACGACCCATGCCCAACCGCTGACTGCCCTGACCCGTGAACACCACCGCAAGGCCGTCGCCCGATGCCGACGCACCCGGCGCCGTGCCGGACGCACTACCGTCCCGGGCCAACGACCGCAACGACTCCAGGAACTCCTCGCGCTCCCGACCAACGATCACGGCGCGGTACTCGAACATCGATCGGCCCATCAGCGAGGACGCGATGTCCACCGCGCGCAGATCGGGCCGCCGCTCCACGAACTCCAACAGCCGCGCCGCCTGCCCCCGCAACGCCTCCACCGACCGCGCCGACACCACCCACGGAACCAGGACACTGTCCACGGCCTCGGGCTCGGACTGGGGCTGGGGCTGGGGCTCGTACCCGGCGGCGTCCGGAGCCTGCTCGATGATGATGTGGGCGTTGGTGCCGCTGATGCCGAAGGAGGAGACGCCGGCTCGGCGCGGCCGGTCCGTCTGCGGCCAGGACCGCTCCTCGGTCAGGAGTTGGACGGCACCCGCCGTCCAGTCCACCTGCGACGACGGCGAGTCGACATGCAACGTACGCGGCAGGGTGCCGTGCCACATGGCCATGACCATCTTGATGATGCCCGCCACACCCGCGGCGGCCTGCGTGTGCCCGATGTTCGACTTGATCGAACCCAGCCACAACGGACGGTCCTCCGACCGCCCCTGCCCATAGGTGGCCAGGAGTGCCTGGGCCTCGATCGGGTCCCCCAGCTTCGTGCCCGTCCCGTGCGCCTCCACCGCGTCCACGTCCGAGGCCACAAGGCCCGCGCTCTGCAGCGCCTGGCGGATCACCCGCTGCTGGGAAGGACCGTTCGGAGCCGTCAGACCATTGCTCGCCCCATCCTGGTTCACCGCCGAACCCCGCACCACCGCAAGGACCCGGTGACCATTGCGTACCGCGTCCGACAGCCGCTCCACGAGCAGCATCCCCACACCCTCGGCGAAGCCGGTCCCGTCCGCGGAATCGGCGAAGGACTTGCACCGCCCGTCCGGAGACAACCCGCGCTGCCGGCTGAACTCCACAAAAGTCCCGGCGGACGACATCACGGTGACACCGCCGGCGAGCGCCATGGTGCACTCGCCGCGCCGCAGCGCCTGCACCGCCAGATGCAGCGCCACCAGCGACGACGAACACGCCGTGTCCACCGTCACCGCAGGACCCTCAAGACCGAAGACGTAGGAGATCCGGCCGGGGAGGACGCTCGCCGCATTTCCCGTTCCGACGTACCCGCCGAGGTCTTCGGGGGAATCCGCGGCGATCCGGCCGTAGTCCTGACCGTTGGTGCCGACGAAGACGCCGGTGCGTGAACCACGCAACGGAACCGGGTCGATGCCGGCCCGTTCGAAGGCCTCCCAGGCGCTCTCCAAGAGCAGGCGCTGCTGGGGGTCCATCGCCAGCGCCTCACGCGGGGAGATCCCGAAGAAGTCCGCGTCGAACCCGGCGGCCTCGTAGAGGAAGCCGCCCTCGCGGACCGACGAGCTTCCGGGGCGTTCCGGGTCCTCGTCGAAGAGGATGTCGAGGTCCCAGCCACGGTCCGTGGGGAAGGCGGATATCCCGTCCGTACCGGAGGCCACGAGCCGCCACAGGTCCTCCGGGGACTCGACCCCGCCCGGGAAACGGCAGCTCATGCCGACGATCGCGATCGGCTCATTGGCCTTGGTCTCCGCCTCGCGCAGGCGATCGTTCGCCTTGTCCAGGTCGGACGTGACGTGCTTGAGGTACTGAAGGAGCTTCGCTTCGTTCGCAGACATGATGAGGGGTCACCCGGTTCTTTGCGTCTGTGCTGAGGAATGGAGGCGGCGAGGCGGCCCGGAGCGGGATGTGGCTCAGGCGGACCCGGCCCCGGACCCGACTCCAGGACCGGACCCGTACTTCTGGTCGATGTAGGCGAAAATGTCGCCGGCGTCGGCGTCCTGCAGGTCGAGGTTCAGGTCCAGGACCGCAGGTTCTCCGCCGCCGGTCACGGGCACAGTCACGTACCCCGTCCCGTGTGCCGTCGCGTCGACTGGCCCGGTGATCTTCGAGAGCAGCACGCGCAGACGATGGGCGACTTCGACGCGCCCTTCCTCGTCGTCCTCCGGCAGGGCGAGGACCGCCGTTTCCAGCCGGTCCACGTCGCTGAGGACTGCTTCGGCATCGGTCGAGTCCGACGTGAGCGCGGCCAGCATGTGCTGAGCGAGCGCCCTCGGTGTCGGGTGATCGAACACAATGGTGGCGCTGAGCCTCATGCCGGTGGCGTGCCCCAGCCGGTTGCGGAATTCGACGGCGGTGAGAGAGCCGAAGCCGAGCTCCTTGAAGCTGCGGTCCGGCTGCAGCGTCCGCGTACCGGAGTGGCCGAGAACGGCCGCCGCATGGGTGGACACCAGATCGATCAGAGTCGCGAGGCGCTTCTCCGTCGGCAGCGCGGCAAGCCGCTCGGACAGGGACGGGCCGCCGGTCGCGCCCGCGTCGCCGGAGTTCCGGTCGGTGTGCGTCGCAGGTTGGAGAATCCGCTCGGCCTCGCGCACACCGGTGAGCAGCGCGCTCGGTCGGCTGGAGGTGAAGTCGAGGGCGAAGCGCCCCCAGTCCAGGTCGCCTATGACGAAGGTCGGTTCGCCGCTCGCCACGGCGTGGGACATCGCGGAAATCGCCGCATCGGGGTTCATGGGAACCACGCCGCCACGGCCAAGGCGGTCGTCCACGGATTCCGAGCCGTCGGTGGCCATGCCCCCACCGGCCCAGGCGCCGAAAGCGATCGAGGTGGCGGGCAGGCCGAGGGCGTGGCGCTTTTCGGCAAGCGCGTCCAAGTAGGCGTTGGCGGACGCGTAGTTGGCTTGTCCGGGGGCTCCGATGGCGCCCGAAACGGAGGAGAAGAGCACGAAGGCTTCAAGGTAGTCGTTGTCGTGGGTCAGCTCGTGCAGATGCCGGGCCGCGACGCTCTTGGAGCGCAGGACCTTCTCGAAACGGTCGGGCGTCAACCTTTCGATCAAGGCGTCGTCGAGGATGCCTGCGGTGTGGAACACCGCGGTCAGCGGGTGCTCGCCCGGTACGGCGGCGAGTACGGCCGCCAGCGCCTCCCGGTCGGCCGCGTCACAAGCCTCGATCCGTACCGGAACTCCGTACGCCGACAGTCGCGCCAGCAAGTCCGCCGCGCCCGGCGCGTCCGCTCCGCGCCTGCTGGTCAGTACGAGGTTCTGGGCGCCGTTGGCCGCCAGCCACTCCGCGACGCGGGCACCGAGCGCGCCCATGCCTCCCACGACCAGGACGGTGCCGCTCGGGCGCCACTCGGGGACCGCCCCTGCGTCGCGCGTCGCCCGGACCAGACGACGTCCGAAGAGGCCGGTGGTGCGGGCCGCCACCTGGTCCTCGGGGACCACGCCCGTACCGGCGCGGCCGGCCAGGGCGACGGCGAGGTGGTCCTGGGCGCGCGGATCCAAGGTGGCCGGCAGGTCCACGAGACCTCCCCAGAGCTGGGGCCACTCCAGCGCGGCGACGCGGCCGAAGCCCCAGAGCTGGGCCTGGTCGGCGTCCACCGGCGGGTCCTCGGGTCCCACGGACATCGCGCCCCGGGTGGCCACCCAGAGCGGGGCGTCCGTACCCGCGTCGGTCAGCGCCTGGAGGAGGCGGAGCGTTCCGACGAGTCCGCCGGACACGGCGGAGGACGATCCGGCGGGGTCGGTCCCCTGGTCGGAAGCAAGCAGCGAGAGCACACCCGCCAGCTCGTCCATGCCACCGTCATGGACCTCCCGCAGCAGGCGGGCGAGCTCGGCCCGGCTCACGGTGCCCGCCGGTACCGCTCGTACGACGACCTCGGCACCGTACCGGGACAGGCACGCGGCGACGGAGTTCGCCCACGTGCGCGTCTCCGAGTCCGTGTCCGTGTCCGCAGGTGCGTCCGGTTGCGCGTCCGTTGCCTGGTGTTCGGGTGCGACCAGCAGCCAGGTCCCGGACAGTGCGGACGGAGGCGAGGCGCTCGCAAGCCGCTCCCATACGACCTGGTAACGCCAGTCGGCAGCGGCGGACCGCGCCTTGTGCCGAGCGCGCCACGCGGAGAGCACGGGCAACGCCGACCGCAAATCCTCCGCGTCCGTGTCCTCGTCGGCGGCGTCGAGCTGCAGTGCCGAGGTGAGCCCGGCCAGGTCGGCGCCTTCGATCGCCTCCCAGAAGCGGGTTTCGGCTTCGTCGTGGGCCACGAGGCCGTTGGCCGGGCCGGCGGGCGCGGCGTCGAACCAGTAGGAGTCGCGTTGGAAGGCGTAGGTGGGCAGGTCGACGCGGGTGGCCCCGGCGTGGGCGAGGAATGCGCTCCGGTCGGTGACCGCATCCTGCGCCAGCACCTGCGCGAACGCGGTAACCGCCGTGGTGACTTCGGGACGATCGCGGCGCAGGACGGGGACGATGACGGCAGTGCTGTCCTCGGCCAGGCACTCCCGCACCATCGCCGACAGCACCCCGTCAGGACCCAACTCCACGAAAACCGAAGCACCTTCGGCTTCCAGGGTCTGCACCGCATCCGCGAACCGGACAGCCTCACGGACATGCCGCACCCAGTACTCCGGCGAGCACACCTCCTCCGACAC
>NZ_JBVKBV010000063.1:0-4450 GCF_055635345.1 Streptomyces sp. NPDC111516
CTGAGCCGTATCGAGCGTTCCGGTGTCCGGACTCTTGTGCCCGCTCACGGTCTCGCGTTGTTCGACACCGCCCTCACGACCGACCGGGCTCTGCTCGTCCCCGTCCCCCTCGACCTGCCCAGGCTCCGCAAGCGGGACAACAACCCTGCTCTGCTGAGGGCGTTGGTCGTTGGCCCGGCACGGCGAACCGCTGGCCCCCGTTCCCTCACAGGGACTGGCACCGGTGCGGAATCCGCAGCGCCGTCGCTGAGGCAGCGATTCCTGGCCCTGTCGGAGGGGGATCGCGAGACGGCGTTGCTGGATCTCGTACGTACGCAGGTCGCGGCCGTCCTCGGGTACGCCGGCCCCGAGGCGGTCGAGCCCGAGCGTGCCTTCCGTGAGCTGGGCTTCGACTCGCTGACCGCCGTCGAACTCCGCAACGGCCTCGTCAGGGAAACGGGCCTCACCCTGCCCGCCACGCTGGTGTTCGACTACCCGAGCCCCGCCTCGCTCACCGCGTACCTGCGGCCGGAAATCCTGGGCCCGGACACCGGCAACACGTTGTTGGACCAGATCGAGGCGCTGGAGCGGGCGGTCGAGAGCATCGCACAGGACGACGAAGCGCTCCGGGCAAAAGCGTTGACCCGCCTGCGCGCGCTGATGCCGAAGCTGGCGGAGGTGGAGGTCGAAGCCAAGGACGAGGCCGGCGAACGCGAAATCGATTCGGCTACCGCCGACGAACTCCTCGATCTGATCGACAAGGAATTCGGCTCGCTGTAAAGACGGCAACCACGGCCTCCGGCGCGGGGTCGCCGCGTTCACTCCTTGTCCGCATGTGAATTCCTGCTCCGCATTCTTGCTCCGAATCACAGATTTCCTTTGAAAGGCGACAGTCGATGGCTGACGAATCGAAGCTTGTTGATTACCTCAAGCGGGTGACGGCTGACCTGCGTCAGGCCCATCGGCGTCTCCGTGAAGTAGAGGCCGAAGCGACCGAGCCGATCGCGATCGTCGGGATGAGCTGCCGTTATCCGGGTGGGGTGCAGTCCCCGGAGGAGCTGTGGCGGCTTGTGGCTTCCGGTGCGGACGGGGTGTCCGGTTTTCCGACGGACCGCGGGTGGGATCTCGACAGCCTCTTCGACGAGGACCCGGATCATCGGGGTACGTCGTACGCGACCGAGGGCGGCTTCCTGCACGGGGCGGCGGAGTTTGACGCGGGGTTCTTCGGGATCTCGCCGCGTGAGGCGCTGGCGATGGACCCCCAGCAGCGCTTGCTCCTGGAGACCGCCTGGGAGTCCTTCGAGCGGGCCGGCATCGACCCGTTGTCCGTGAAGGGCTCGCGCACCGGCGTCTTCACTGGCCTGATGTACCACGAATACGCCACCCGAATCGCCGACGTACCCGAGGAACTGGAGGGCTACCTGGGCAACGGCAGCGCGGGCAGCATCGCTTCCGGGCGGATCGCGTACGTCCTGGGGCTGGTGGGTCCTGCGGTGACGGTGGACACGGCGTGTTCGTCGTCGCTGGTGGCGCTGCATCTGGCGGTGCAGGCGCTGCGGCGCGGCGAGTGCACCATGGCGCTCGCCGGCGGTGTCACCGTGATGTCCACCCCCGCGACGTTTGTGGAGTTCAGCCGGCAGCGCGGGTTGTCTCCGGACGGGCGGTGCAAGTCCTTCGCCGATTCCGCGGACGGGACCGGTTGGGGCGAGGGTGTGGGCATGCTGCTCGTGGAGCGGCTGTCGGACGCGGTACGCAATGGTCACCGGGTCCTTGCGGTGGTGCGGGGTTCGGCGGTGAACCAGGATGGGGCGAGCAATGGTCTGACGGCTCCGAACGGTCCGTCCCAGCAGCGGGTGATCCGCCAGGCGCTGCAGAGCGCGGGCCTTGTGGCCTCGGACGTGGACGCGGTGGAGGCGCACGGGACGGGCACGAAGCTGGGGGACCCGATCGAGGCCCAGGCACTCCTGGCCACCTATGGGCAGGAGCGTCCCGAGGACCGTCCGTTGTGGCTGGGGTCGATCAAGTCGAACATCGGGCACACACAGGCCGCCGCGGGTGTGGCGGGCATCATCAAGATGGTCATGGCCATGCGCCACGGCACCCTGCCGCGCACCCTGCACGTCGACACACCGTCCTCGCAGGTGGACTGGACGGCGGGTGCCGTCCAACTCCTGACCGGGGAGCAGTCCTGGCCGCAGACGGATCGGCCGCGCCGCGCGGGTGTCTCCTCCTTCGGCATCAGCGGCACCAACGCCCACGTGGTTCTGGAGGAAGCCCCGCAACAGCCCGAGGCCGAAACCGAGCCCGGCACCGAGCCCGAGCCCGAGCCCGGGACGACCGACGAGGACACGAGTCCCCGCGCCCTGCCCGAGGTGCTGCCCTTCGTGATATCGGGTACGACCGGCGAGGCTCTGCGCGGCCAGGCCGCGCGCTTGGCGGCCTTCCTCGGCGACACCCCGGAGACCGGGGATGCCCAGGTGACCGGCGGCAGCCCGGCAACCGGCGACGCCCTGGAGATCGCGGAGACCGATCTCGCGTACTCGCTCGCCACCACCCGTGCCTCGCTGGAGCACCGTGCCGTCGTCGTGGCCGCCGACCGCGGCGAACTGCTCCGCGGCCTCAAGGCGCTGGCGAACGGCGACACCGCCGCCGGCGTTGTTCGCGGGGCCCAGGCGACCGGCCGGACCGCCTTCCTCTACACCTTCCAGGGCAGCCAGCGTCCCGGCATGGGCCGTGAACTCTACGAAGCGTTCCCGGCCTTCGCCACCGCCTTCGACGAGGTCTGCGCCGAACTGGACAAGCACCTGGACCGGCCCATCCGGGACATCGTCTTCGCGCAGGAGGGATCACCCGAAGCTGAACTCCTCGACCGGACCGGCTACTCCTCGCCCGCCATCTTCGCTCTCGAAGTGGCGCTCCACCGGCTCCTGGTCCACTGGGGCATCCGCCCGGACATGATCTCCGGCGGTTCCATCGGCGACTCCGCCGCGATCTATGCCGCAGGTGTCCTCTCCCTTCCGGACGCCGCGAAGCTCGTTGCCGCCCGCAGCCGGCTCATGAACGACCTGCCGCCCGGCGGTGGCATGGTCGCGGTCGAGGCTCCCGAGGAGGTCGTACGAGCGGCCCTCGACGAGCTGTCCGGCCGGGTGACCATCGCGCTGATCAACGGCCCCCAGGCGTTCGTGGTCTCCGGCGACGAGAAACTCATTGCCGAGCTCGGAAACCGCTGGCGGTCCGAGGGATACCGGATCAAGAGACTCAGCGTGGGGCACGCGTTCCACTCCCCGCACATGGACCCGATGCTCGACGAGTTCCGCGAAGTCGCGGAGACGCTCACCTTCCAGCCGCCCCGCATCCCCATGATCGATGCGCTGACCGGCGACCTGATCAGCACCGACGAGGTGTGCTCCCCGGACTACTGGGTGCGGCACGTCCGGGAAGCGGTGCGTTTCTGCGACTCGGTACGCACCCTGGAGGCCAAGGGCGTTACCACCTACCTGGAGGTGGGGGCGCTCGCCATGCAGAGCCTGATGGCCCGTGACTGCCTCACCAAGGAGGCCTACACCGCCCTGGTGCCGGCCCTGCGCCGGGACCGCCCCGAGGTGTGGTCGCTGCTCACCGCCGTGGCCCACCTCCACACCCGAGGCGTACGCGTTGACTGGCAGGCGTTCTTCGCGGACCTGCGTCCCGGCGGCGTCCTCGACCTGCCGACGTACGCGTTCCAGCGCGACCACTACTGGATCGACGCGCCCGCTGTACCCCGTGGCGCCCTGGCCGGACCCGAACTGGGCCTCAGCCTGGCAGGGCACCCGCTGCTGGGTGCCGCGATCTCCCTGGCCGACTCCGACGGCTGCCTCTTCACGGGCCGGTTGTCGCTGCGCTCGCACCCTCTGCTCGCCGACCACCGCGTGCACGGCAGAGCCGTGGTCCCGGGGGCGGCGCTGGTGGAGCTGGCGCTCCGTGCGGGCGACGCGGCGGGCTGCGACACCATCGACGAGCTGAGCCTCGAAGCTCCGCTCGTTCTGCCCGAGGGCGGGGGAGTGCAACTGCGCGTCCTGGTCGCGGAGGAGGACGGCCAGGGTCGGCGTCCGGTCACCCTGTTCTCCCGCGCGGAGGACGCTCTGCCGGACGAGCCGTGGGTCCGGCACGCCACCGGTAGCCTTTCCGCCGCCCACCCCGCGGAGGACGCCGATGGCAACCTTTCGGTCTGGCCGCCTGCGGGATCCCACGAGCTTGCGATCGGTGGTCTGTACGAGTCGCTGGCCGAGGCGGGGCTCGCCTACGGAGAGGTCTTCCGGGGTGTCCGTTCGGCGTGGCGGTTGGGTGATGAGGTCTTCGCCGAGGTGGCTCTGCCGGAAGAGGCGGCGCAGGAAGCAGGTCGGTATGGGCTGCATCCGGCGTTGCTGGACGCGGCGTTGCACGCGATCGGTCTCGGTTCGTTCGTCTCGGGCGGTGGATCGGGGGCGCGGTT
>NZ_JBVKBV010000064.1:0-4162 GCF_055635345.1 Streptomyces sp. NPDC111516
ACTCCCCGATCCGAGCCGCGAAAACCTCCGACTCCTCCAAAAGCCCCGCAGCCATCCCCACCCACTGCGAACCCTGCCCCGGAAAGACGAAGACGGTGCCGCCTGCCTTCGCCGTGCCGCGCAGGACTCCGGGGGCGTCCGTGCCGTCGCAGACCGCGTCGAGGGCCGCGCGGAATCCGTCGTGGTCCGCCGCGACGAGGGCCGCGCGCTGCTCGAACACGCTCCGGGTGGTCGCCAGGGAGAAGGCGACATCGAGGTCGGTGTGCTCCGGGAGGGCGTCGAGGTGGTCGCGGAGCCGTACGGCCTGGTCGCGCAGGGCCTGCCGGGTGCGGCCGTGAAGCAGCCAGGGGAAGGCCGTGTCCTGGGCTTCCGCATCGTCGCCGGTGTGCTCCGGGACGTCGTCGCCGGCCTGCTCCAGGATGATGTGGGCGTTGGTGCCGCTGATGCCGAAGGCCGACACGCCGGCCCTGCGCGGACCGTCGCCGCTCGGCCAGTCGATGGTTTCGGCCAGCGGTCGTACCGCCCCCGTGGTCCAGTCCACGTGCGGGGACGGGGCGTCGAAGTGCAGGATTCCGGGGAGTTTGCCGTGCTTCATGGCCAGTACGGTCTTGATCACACCGGCCACGCCGGCCGCGGCCTGCGGGTGCGCGATGTTGGACTTGTGGGAGCCGACCCACAGCGGACGGTCCTCCGCCCGGCCCTGTCCGTACGTGGCGAGCAGCGCCTGCGCCTCGATCGGGTCCCCCAGGGTCGTGCCGGTGCCGTGCGCCTCGACGGCGTCCACATCGGCGGCGGTGAGACCGGCGTTCGCCAGCGCGCGGCGGATGACGCGCTGCTGGGACGGGTTGCTGGGGGCGGACAGGCCGTTGCTCGCGCCGTCCTGGTTGACCGCCGAGCCGCGGATCACCGCGAGCACGGTGTGCCCGTTGCGCCGAGCCTCCGACAGCCGCTCAAGGACCACCATGCCCGCGCCCTCGCCCCACCCGATGCCGTCGGCGGCCGCCGAGAAGGGCTTGCAGCGGCTGTCCGGGGCGAGTCCGCGCTGGCGGCTGAACTCGATGAACATGCCGGGGGCTGCCATCACGGTGACGCCACCGGCCAGCGCGAGCGCGCACTCTCCGTTGCGCAGGGCCTGGGCGGCCAGGTGGACGGTCGCCAGCGAGGAGGAGCACGCCGTGTCCACGGTGTAGGCCGGGCCTTCCAGGCCGAGGACGTACGAGATGCGGCCGGACACCACGCTGGAGGACTTGCCCGTCACGAGGTAGCCCTCGAAGCCCTCCGGGGCTTCGTGCAGCCGGGACCCGTAGTCCTGGTAGACCATTCCGGCGAAGACGCCGGTCGAGCTTCCGCGCAGCGAGACTGGGTCGATCCCGGTGCGTTCCAGCGCCTCCCAGGAGACCTGGAGCAGCACCCGCTGCTGCGGGTCCATGGACTGCGCCTCGCGCGGCGAGATCCCGAAGAAGGCGGGGTCGAAGTCGGCGGCGTCGTAAAGGAAGCCGCCTTCCCGGGAGTAGCTCTTGCCGGCTGCCTCCGGGTCGGGGTCATAGAGGTTCTCCAGGTCCCAGCCGCGGTCGGCGGGCAGGTCGCCGACGACGTCGCGGCCTTCGACGAGCAGTTCCCAGAAGTCCTCCGGGGTGGTGACCCCGCCGGGGAAGCGGCAGCCCATGCCGACGATGGCGATCGGGTCGTCGGCCGAGGCGGGGACGGGGGAGGTACCGGGAACGGCGGAGTCCTGGTCCGGCTCCGCCGCGTCCCGGCCGAGCAGCCGGGTGCGCAGGTGAGCGGCGAGCGCCGTCGGGGTGGGGTTGTCGAACAGCAGGGTGGTCGGCAGACGCAGACCGGTGGCCGCAGCGATGCGGTTGCGCATCTCGACCACCGTCAGGGAGTCGAAGCCGATCTCCTTGAATGCCTTGGCGGCGGGTATCCCGGATGGGGTGGCGTGGCCGAGGACCGCCGCGGCCTGGGTGCGAATCAGGTCCAGCACGAAGCGGAGTTGCTCCTGCGGGGACAGCCCGGCGAGGGTCTCGGCGAGCGCGGGCCCCCCGGCGCCGGTGTCCGCGCCGCCGGCGTCACACGCGGCGGCGAGCGCTCTGCGTACCTCGGGAAGTTCGGCGAGCAGCGGGCTGGGCCGGCCGGCGGTGAACCGCGGGGCGAAGGCCTCCCAGTCGATGTCGGCGACGACCAGTGACGCCTCGGTCCGGCCGACGGCGTACGGCAGTGCCTCGATGGCCCGCTCGGGCGGCATCGGGGGCACGCCCCGGCTGCGCATCCGCTGCTCGACGGCGTCGTTCACCATGCCGCCACCGCCCCAGATGCCCCAGGCCACGGAGGTGGCCGGCAGCCCTTGGGAGCGGCGGAGTTCGGCCAGGGTGTCGAGGGAGGCGTTGGCGGCGGCGTAGGCGGCCTGGCCACCGTTGCCGAGGACGCCCATGACGGAGGAGAACAGCACGAAGGCGTCCAGGTCCTGCCCGGCGGTGAGTTCGTGCAGGTTGACGGCGGCGGTCAGCTTCGGCCGCAGGGCGCCCGCGAGCCGATCGGGGGTGAGCGCGTCGATCACGGCGTCGTCGAGGACGCCGGCGGTGTGGACCACCGCGGTCAGCGGCTGGTCGGCGGGAACCGCGTCCAGTACGGCGGCCAGCGCGTCCCGGTCGGCCGCGTCGCAGGCCTCGACCGTCACCGCCACGCCATGCCCAGTCAGTTCGGCCACCAGCTCGGCGGCGCCGGGCGCGGCCATGCCCCGGCGGCTGATCAGCACCAGGCGCTCGGCACCGTGTCCGGCCAGCCAGCGGGCGAAGCGGGCGCCCAGCGCGCCGGTGCCGCCGGTGACGAGCACCGTGCCCGAGGGACGCCAGGCGTTCTCGCCCATGTCCTCGTCCTCCGTCGTGCGTGCAACGCGGACAAGGCGTCGGGCGAGCACATCCGTGGCCCGGATGGCCAGTTGGTCCTCCTCACCGCTCTGGGCGAGGACGGCGCACAGTCTGCGGAGATCCCGGTCGTCGATCCGGTCGGGGGTCTGTCCGTCGAAGGTCGCGGGCAGGTCCACGAGGCCGCCCCAGCGTTCCGGATGTTCGAGACGGACGACCGCGCCGAAGCCCCACAGCTGTGCCTGGCCGGAGTCAGCCGCCACGTCGTCGGAGTCGGCGTGGACCGCCGCGCGGGTCACGCACCACAGGGGCGCGTTGACCGCGGCGTCGCCGAGGGCCTGTACGAGGGCGAGGGTGCCGCTCAGTCCGGCCGTCACGTCCGGCAAGGCGGGCGCGGTCCCGGGAGAAAGGGCGAGCAGGGAGAGCACGCCGCGGGGCTGGGGCAGCTCCGCGAGCTCGGTGACGAGCCGCTCGCCGAGCCGCTCGCGGTCCGTGTCGGCGTCGACGGCCAGGACGTGCGGCTGCGCGCCCAGGGCCGTCAGAGCGTCCCGTACTCTCGCGACGATGCCGTGCGCGGCCGCCGGCGGCTCTTCGCTTCCGGGCAGCAGGGCGGCGGGGACAGCCAGCAGCCAGGTGCCGTGCAGCGCGGGTCGGGGCGTCTCGCCCACCGGACGCCACACCACCTGGTAGCGGAGGCTCTCCGCCTCGCTCAGCTCCCGGCGCTTGTCACGCCAGGCGGACAGCAACGGCAGCAGCCCGTCGTAGGAGGTGGAGGCGTCGGCGCCGAGCAGTCGGCCGAGGGCGTCGCCGTCGCCGCGCTCGACCGCGTCCCACAGCGGGGCGTCGAACGCGTCGGTGTCGTCGCGGCCGGCGGCAGTGTCGACGGGCTCGGGCCAGTAGCGCTCGCGCTGGAAGGCGTACGTGGGCAGCTCCACCACGCCCGCGCCGGCGGCGTCGAAGGCCGGCTGCCAGTCGACCGGGACTCCGCGCACCTGGGCCTCGGCGACCGAGAGCAGGAAGCGTTCGGTGCCGCCCTCGCCCCGCCGCAGGGAGCCGAGGACCACGACCCCGTCGGGTGAGGTCGTGCCGTCCTCCTCGACGGCTTCCAGCGACTCCACGGTTTCCTGCACGGCCGTGGTGAGCACGGGGTGCGGGCTCATCTCCACGAAGACGTCGTGGCCGTGGTTCAGCAGCAGACGGGTCGCTTCTTCGAAGCGCACGGTTCCGCGGAGGTTGCGGTACCAGTAATCGGCGTCCAGAAGAGAGGTGTCGACCGGCTCCCCACTCACCGTCGAATA
>NZ_JBVKBV010000065.1:0-3219 GCF_055635345.1 Streptomyces sp. NPDC111516
TTGGCCTCGTCGAAGATGACCGGGTAGGTCCACATGGTGACGGTGTTGCCGTCGCTGCCGCTGCCGGAGCAGCCGGCCAGCACACCGGCGGCGAGTGCGGTGGCGAGGACGGGCGCGGCGACGGCACGGACTCTGGAACGGCGGGTGAGAAGACGGGACATGAGGTGGTCCTCCGAGGACGTGAGGGCGGGCTGGGAAGAGGGCCTGGTCCGGACGACAGGCCCTTCAGGGGGTGTCACTGGGCCGGGACCGTCTGCACGGTGCCGGTGTGCCGGGCACGTTCGGCGGCGAACGCCGCGAGATGGCTGCCGAGCGAGGTGGCGGGACCGGAGCGGACGGCCCCGGCGTCGCCGGTGGCGACGGCGGTGACGAACGCCTCGACGAGCGCGGCGTCCCCGCCGCCGTGCCCGTCGGCCGCGTTCGAACCCGATGCGCCGAGTTCGTGGACGGTGGACTCACCGGTCCGGAAGTCCTGCACGGTGACCCGCTCACCGTCGCCGATGAGCCAGCCGTGCGAGCCGAAGATCCGGGTCTGCCGGTGCGTCTGCTCGGTGAACGCCACCATCTGGAAGGTCGCGGTCACCCCCTCCGTCAGCCGCATCGCGAGGACCTGGTGGTCGACCACGTCGTTGTCGCTGCGGTACGCGCAGACGCCGTACGGCCCCTCGCGCAGCGCCTGCACCAGACCGGCCTCGTCGGTCGCCTCCGTGACATGGGTGACCGGCCAGACCGCACCCTTCTCGCGCAGCGTCGGCATGTACAGCTTCAGCGCGCTGTACGGGCAGCCGGACTCGACCGCACAGTCCAGACAGCGGTCGGCGGACCCGGCCGGGGCGTTCTCCGGCCGGAAGTGCTTCAGTCCGCCGAAGCTCGTGACCTGCTCGATCCGGCCGCCCATGACGTACGTGATCCAGTCCAGGTCGTGGCAGGACTTCGCGAGCAGCATCGGGGAGGAGTCCTTCTCGCTGCGCCACGGCCCGCGCACATAACTGTGGGCGTAGTGCCACCAGCCGACCGGCTCCAGATGGTCGAGGGAGACCAGTTGACCGAGCACGCCGGAGTCCACGACCTCCTTCACCAGGTCGGTGTACGGGGTGTACCGCATGACATGGCACACCGCGAAGAGGACCCCGGCCCGCTCCACACCCTCGACGATCCGCCGGGTCTCGTCCTCGGTCGGGGCGAGGGGCTTCTCGGCGAGGATCGCGTATCCGGCCTCGGCCAGGGCCAGCACCGGCTCCACGTGGAAACGGTCCTGGGTGGCGACGATGACGGCGTCGGCGACGCGGTTCTCGACGAGCGGACGCCAGTCGTCGAACTCGACGGGCGCACCGGCGGCGGCCCGCGCAGCGGGGCGCGGATCGGCGACGGCGACGAGTTCGGCGCGCTCGGGGTGCGCCTTGATCCACTCGGCGTACGTCAGACCGCGGTTGCCGGCGCCGACGAGCGCGACCCGTACGGGCCGGCCGTTGATCGGGGTATGCGTGGACACGGGGAATCCCTGGTGATCGAAGGGTCAGGGTCTTTCGTTCGGATCAGGGTGCGTGCCAGACGCCGCGAGCCCGGCATGATCCGAACGAGAGGCCCCGAGTGGTCAGAAGCGCAGCGTGGCGGTGGTGTGGGCGACGCGGTCGCCCTCGTCCGGCAGCGCGGTGCGCTCGGTGCCGTCCTCGACACAGCCGGTGTGCAGCAGATGGCTGGCGGTGCCGGCGAACGCCGCGGGCCGCAGTTCGAGCCGGCCGTCGGTGAAGGTGGAGCCGGTGGCCCGGTAGCGGTTGGGGCCCTCGGTGACCAGCACATGGGCGGTGCCCTTGGGCGCGGTCGAGTCGAGGCCGGTGAGCTGCCAGTCGACGGTGCGTCCGGAGCCGGTACGGGCGAGCAGGGCGCCGTCCTTGTTGGTGCCGGACAGACGCGTGCCGTCGATGCGCAGCCGCTGGTCCTTCGCCGCGGTCAGCTTCAGCCCGGTGTCGCGGAGTTCGCCGCCGAGGACGGTGATGTCGGCGTGTGCGAGCGAGACCGGGGCGGTGTCCTTGGAGCCGGTCAGCGTGCACTGGTCGATGACGAGCGGCCCGGTGCCGTTGAAGACCGCGCCGTCGAGGCCTCTCAGCGTGGTGCGCTGGAGGGTGAGCGGGACGGTCACATTGGCCTGGGTTATCTCCGCGCCCGCCGCGAAGGCGAACGAGGAGTCGGCGATCACATTGGGGCGGGCGGACAGGTCCGAGGCCCGGGAGACGATCAGCGGACCGGTGGCCGTACAGCCGCGCATCTGCACCCCGTCGGCGTTGACCCAGAGCATGCCGGAGCCGGCCAGGGACTTCTTGCCGATGACCAGGACGTCCTCCAGCGTCAGATCGGTGATCTTGACGCGGGCCACGAACCAGGAACAGGCGTGCCGGCGCACGGTGATCCGCTTGGCCCTGCCGCCCCAGGCGGCACCGGAGTTGGCGAACGTCATCAGGCCGGAGTTGCCGGTGTAGACGAGGTCGTGCTCGAACTGCCCGTGCGTCACGAACGGGCCCTCGTCGTCACCGTCGCCGTGACAGTTGGTGACGTAGCAGTAGGCGGAGGCCGTGAAGTCGTTGAGATGACGGGCGTTGGACGTGTGACAGTCCTCGACGTGCCCGTACAGGCAGTAGATCTGCTGGGTGAGATAGCCCGCGCCGCCGTACGTGACGGACTTGGGGTTGGTCAGCGAGCACTGCTCGGTGCGGTAGTACGTGCACCAGCGGCGCATCACGACAGGCCAGAAGGTGCCGATGGCCTCGATCCCGGAGACGTCGCAGCGCACCGCGTACTCGTACGCGACCGGGTGCGAGCCGGTCATCTCGTCCTCGCCCCAGCCCTCGAAGACGAGGTTGCGGACGTGGGCGCGGTCGACGGGCTCGACGCGGGTCCAGGTGAGGGTGCGGCCGG
Source organism: Streptomyces sp. NPDC111516 (assembly GCF_055635345.1). Taxonomy (NCBI): domain Bacteria; kingdom Bacillati; phylum Actinomycetota; class Actinomycetes; order Kitasatosporales; family Streptomycetaceae; genus Streptomyces; species Streptomyces sp. NPDC111516. Next base: position 2,914 of record NZ_JBVKBV010000065.1, read on the forward strand.
CGGCCAGGTCCCAGCCGATCTGGTAGTTGACCCGGATGTGCGTCGGGTCGACGACACCGGTGACCTGGACCAGGCGCTGGATCTCCTTCTCGTACTTCCCCGCCAGGGCGTTGATCTCCACGGCCCACCACTGGCCGACGGCGAACTTCGACGAGTCGCCCACCTCGAACAGGTCCGAGAGGTCCGGCATCGCCGCGCTCAGGGTGTGTTCGACGGTGGTGTCGGTGGGGGTGCCGCGGAAGGAGAGGACGGCGCCGAAGGGGTTGTCGTGGGTGTTCTTCTCGATGCCTTCGGTGCGCATGCGGT
>NZ_JBVKBV010000066.1:0-2550 GCF_055635345.1 Streptomyces sp. NPDC111516
GACCAGAGTGCGACACGAAGGCGCACGCAACGAGCGGTTGCGCGGAAAGGAGGCCGACTGATGTCGGCGGCGTAATCCCAGGCCAGTGTCCGAGTGCCTGTCCCCACCCCGGCATGCGTCGCTGGTAACGGCGGGGTGTGAAGCCCGGGGGAAGAAGCCCAAGGGCCGCCGAACCATCCGGTGGCTACAGGCGAGGGGAAGACCGGACGGGTGAACGAGAGTGAACCCTCGATGATGCTTCGTGATGCATCACCTCGGTTGATGGAGTGCACCACCGGGGTTCAGGAACCGGCCGTTGTGAGGCGGCAGGCGGCGGCTGAGGATTTGGTATCGGCCGTGTGGACACCGCCGTTCCCGGAGTAGAGGGGGCACCCACCCCGGTCGTATCTCGTACGTGTGCAACGTGACAACCCCGACGGGGTCCGGCCACCACTGGTGGCCGGTAAGCCGACCGCGAGGAAGGCCCAGATCCCCGGCGGGCACAGGACGGTCCAAGAAGCGAATGCCGGCGGCCGAAAGGAAGCGGGAAACCGGGACAGTGTGATCGGCTCCTCCGCCGATCGTCCTGCATAACCGGCCGGACAGGGGCAGTTGCCCCGACCCGAAAGGGTGCTGACGTGGACCGGGTGAGCCTGTGAAGGGCGATGACCGAAGACGACGGAACCGAGGGACAAGTTGGACGCCATGACGACGCAAGCGGGCATCGCCACTGCGGCTGCCCCGGCGGGCGCCGCCGTGGAGAACGGACCCGAGGACGACCTCACCGACTGGCAGTCCATCGACTGGCAACAGGTCGAAGAGGACGTACGGCGACTGCGGCAGCGCATCTTCACGGCATCGCAGGCGGGGGACCTCAAGAGGGTCCGCAACCTGCAGAAGCTGATGCTCCGCTCCCGCGCCAACACGCTGCTGAGCGTGCGACGTGTGACGGAGGTCAATGCTGGCCGAAAGACGGCGGGGATCGACGGACGGACGGCGCTTCTGCCCCAGTCCAAGGCCGAGTTGGCCGACTGGGTGCAGCACCGTTCCCGGCCGTGGAGTCCCAAGCCCGTCAGACGCGTGTTCATCCCCAAGGCCAAGGGCAGGCGCCCTCTCGGGATTCCTGTGATCGCTGACCGCGCACTACAAGCTGTTGCGGTTGGTGCACTTGAGCCCGAGTGGGAAGCACGGTTCGAGCCGAGATCCTATGGATTCAGGCCGGGCCGCGGCTGCCACGACGCGATCGAGGCCATTTTCAACACCGCCAGCGGGAAGAACCCGCGCAGACGGTGGGCGCTCGACGCGGACCTGGCGGCGGCGTTCGACCGAATCGACCATTCTCATCTTCTCCGTCAGCTCGGCTCGTTCCCCGCCAGGGGACTGGTCGAGCAGTGGCTGAAGGCGGGCGTGGTCGGCCAAGGCCGGTTCGCCCCGACCGAGGAGGGAACCCCCCAAGGCGGGGTGATCAGCCCCGTCCTGCTCAATGTGGCCCTGCATGGGATGGAGGAGGCCGCCGGGGTCCGATACTTCGCAACCGGCAGAGATGCCGGGAGCGCGGTGCCGGGCAGCCCCGTGCTGGTGAGATACGCAGACGATCTTGTCGCGCTCTGCGAAAGCCGCGACCAGGCCAACCAGGTCAAGACGCGGCTGGCGGCATGGCTGGGGCCCAGGGGGCTGACCTTCAACGAGGACAAGACGCGAGTCGTCCGCCTCGAAGACGGGTTCAACTTTCTCGGTTTCAACATCCGTCGGTATCGCAGCGGCAAGCTGCTGATCAAACCGAGCAAGGCGGCCGTGCGACGGATCCGGGAACGGCTCGCCGCCGAGACGAGGGCCCTCCTGGGGGCCAACGCCGAGGCGGTGATCGGCAAACTCAACCCCATCATCCGGGGCTGGGCCGCCTACTACCGGACGGCAGTGTCCAGCAGGACCTACGCCCAGCTGGACCACTACGCGTTCAAGCTCACCTACAAGTGGGCCAAACGCAGCCACCCGAACAAGTCGAGGCACTGGGTTGTTGACCGGCACTTCGGCATGTTCGACCGTTCCAGGCGCGACCGGTGGGTGTTCGGCGACCGCGACAGCGGCGCCCACCTCGCCAAATTCTCCTGGACGAAGATTGTCCGACACCAGATGGTCAAGGGCAGGGCGTCTCCGGACGACCCGGCCCTGGCCGACTACTGGACCCAGCGGCGACGCCGCCGGAAACCCCCGTTGAGCACGACCGGACTGCGGCTCCTCCAAGCCCAGCACGGCCGTTGCCCGCTCTGCGGGGAACTCCTGCTGCACGCCGACCACGAGCCACAGAGCCCGGACCAGTGGGAGCAATGGCTCAAGGTCATCCGCAAGGCAGCCCGCCGACAGGCGATCGTCACCAGCGGACTGGGAACGTCGGACACACCCGCCGCACCCAGCCTCGTGCACGCGCATTGCCGACGCCGACTCGGCACCCGATCAGCACTTCTGCCCGCCCGCGAGCCCACAGGGGCTTGCTTGAGCCCGGTGCGTTCAACGGCGCACGCCGGGTTCTGAGGGGGCGGCGGCGCAGCAATGCGCCGCCGCTACCCGACC
>NZ_JBVKBV010000067.1:0-2506 GCF_055635345.1 Streptomyces sp. NPDC111516
GCGATCTGGCTGGTCAGGGGTGGTGCTGAGATGGGTACGGCCACCCGTGATCATCGGTTGGTGTGTGGACAAACGAAGATCAGGTGGTGGCCGCAGGCCATAGCGTAGACCCCGCCCACTGGCTGGAGATGTTCGAGGGCCTGATGGGGCGGATCGCGGGCCGGTTCACACGGTCCGAACCGCGACGCCGAGCACGGTCCCTCGTCTTGGGGTTGCTGTCTGGCCTGCCGCGGAAGAACTGCTGGACTATAGCCGAGCATGCCGGACATGCCACCCCGGACGGCCTTCAGCACCTGCTGGCACGGGCCAAATGGGACGCCGATGCCGTCCGAGACGATGTGCGCGACTACGTCGTGGAGCACCTCGGGGACACCGACGCAGTGCTGGTCGTCGATGAGACCGGCGATCTGAAGAAAGGCACCCATACGGTGGGTGTGCAGCGCCAATACACCGGCACCGCGGGCCGGATTGAGAACTCCCAGGTCGCTGTCTACCTCGTCTACGCCACCGCCCTGGGACACGCGGCTATCGACCGGGAGTTGTACGTCCCGCGCTCGTGGAGCCAGGATCCGGACCGGTGCCGAGCGGCCGGGATTCCCGACGAGGTGGCCTTCGCCACCAAACCGGCCCTGGCCACCACAATGATTGCGCGTGCCCTGGATGCTGGCATCCGTGCGGCCTGGGTCGCCGCCGATGAGGTCTACGGCGCCAACCCGCTCCTGCGCGCCGCTCTTGAAGCCCGCCGGACCGGCTACGTCCTCGCCGTCGCCTGCGACCACCAAGTACCCACCCCAGCCGGGAAGTTCCGGGCAGACACCCTGGCCAGGAAGCTTCCCCAACGCGCCTGGCAGCAACGCTCCGCAGGCGCCGGGGCCAAAGGACTGCGCTTCTACGACTGGGCGGTAGCCGACCTCACCAACACTGAGCCTGGTCACCACCAGCTGCTGGTGCGCCGCAACCGCCGCACTGGTGAACTCGCCTTCTACCGCTGCTACTCACCCACGCCAGTGCCATTGACCACACTGGTGCGGGTCGCCGGATCAAGGTGGACGGTCGAAGAAACATTCCAATCCGGAAAGGGCCTGGCCGGACTGGACGAACACCAGGTCAGACGGTGGACCTTTTGGCACCGCTGGGTCACCCTCGCCATGCTCGCGCACGCCTTCCTCGTCGTCACCACCGCGCATGAACGCACCCGCCATCCCACCCCGGACAGTCTGATCCCACTGACCTGCAACGAGATCCAGCACCTGTTCACCAACCTGGCTGTCCAGCCCGTCCACAACGCAGCCCACCGGCTCCGCTGGTCGTACTGGCGACGGCGACACCAAGCCCGCGCACGCGACGGCCACTACCGACGACAAACGGCCCAAAACGCGTAGAGGGACGCCGCGGCCACTGGTACGACACCGAACCCGCGTGTCGTTGACGTGCTCCGTAGGCACCAAACCGCTCCGTTATGTGAATATATTTGAGAGCGAGTTAGGTATCCCTTACTGTGACGGCTATGGGACAGGACATCGCACGTCTCCATCACATAGGCCACGTTGTCAACGACATGGCACAGGCGATCACCCTCTACGAGCGGTTGGGCTTCGTCGTACCACCGCCCAGTTGTCCCGCGATTCCCCTCCATGAGGGCGCTGCGCCCAAGCCCTTCGGCGCTGCGAACACTCACGCCGACTTCCCACGCTCTTTCCTCGAACTCGTGACCTGCGTGAAGGACAGTGACACCGACGGCCTGCCCGCCGACGCACACCTCGTGCCCCTGCAGGCGCCGACCGAACTGCTGTCCCAGCTAGTGGAACGGATCAACGAGACCAGCGCCAACATGGCGGCGTTCCTGAATCGCTTCGAGGGGCTGCACATCCTCATGTTTTCGTCAGCCGACATTGACGCCGCGGCCGCGCGACTGACGGCCGCCGGTGTGCGCCATGGCGGGGTGAACACTGTGCGCCGCGCGGCGCCGCCGGGCGCGGGAACCCCGGTGGAGACCGTCCGCTACCTGGAGATCGATAGCGATGAGCCCGGCGCCAGGCCGGGCTCGGTGGCAGAGGGACGGGTCGGCATCGTCGCCGACTTGGACCCGGACATCCAAGGTGCCCGGCACCGCGACCACCCCAACGGCGCCGTCGATCTCGTCGAGGCCGTGCTCTGCGTCGCCGACCAGGAACTGGCCACGGTCCAGCACCGGTACGCCACCTACCTCGGCCAGTCGGCACGGCCGCAGGGACCTGCCCACGTCCTTGACCTCAACGGTGCCGCCCTGACACTCGTACCCGCCTCCGGCCTCGCAGCCCTTCTGCCAGGTGAGCGGCCGACCGCGTTCCCGGCGCTCGCCGGCTACACCGTCGCCGTCCGCGACCTCTCTCTCACCCGCGACCTCCTGCACCGCAACGGACTCCCGCCACGCGAGACACCCTCCGGCGACATCTTCGTACCGGCCGATGCCGCGCTCGGCAGCGCTGTCATCTTCCGCCAAGCCGCCCTTCAAACTTGAAGATCA
>NZ_JBVKBV010000068.1:0-2440 GCF_055635345.1 Streptomyces sp. NPDC111516
GCGATCCGAAAACCGGTCGCCCTGAACTTCCTTCAACTGTCCGGGCCTTGGCACACCAACTCAACGAGCCAGCACCACCAAAGTCACCGGTATTGCATCTAGGGTCAATGCCGGTGATTTAGGGCGTTTCCGCAGGTGAGGGCGAGTGCCCCTGAGTCCGCGTGACTTTGAGTGAGTAGCTGACGTGGCTGGGAGGGCGGGGCTCGTCCCGGCGTTTGGCTTCGAAGGTGTTCCGCGGTGGCTTCTTGAGTCGTTGGCAGCGGCGGTCGCGGCGAGGCGGCAGGAGGCCGTTGAGGAGTTCCTGGACGACTTCGAGTCGGGCCGAGCGCAAGGTCTGCGGGCTCGCTGCCGTCTGTCCGGCGGTCTTGAGCCGCGCGAGCTGCACCGTCGTGGTGAATGAGATCCGGTCGATCGACCTCTCCCTGTTCGGCTGCGTGGACTTTGAGCGCGCACAGTGCCTGGTAGACGGTGAGGAGCGCGTAGATCTCCTGGCAGATGAGCTCGGGGGTCTTGGACCGCAGGATGAAGCCGACGGGTTGTCCGTGTAGTTGCGATGCAGTCGTGCACGGAGGAGGCAACTCGTCGCCTGTGTCCTACGTCTCACCGCGACCGCCCGGCGGCCATTCCCGGTGCACATGGCACCCCAACCGCTCTTCACACAGGGGTAGTTGCCTCGTGTTTCAGACCAGGCGCTCTTCCTCGAGCGGTCCCGCGCACTTAGCGTGTTGTGCGCCACAGAGTGACTCTGACTTCGAAAGGTGAACGTAAGTGCGCCTATTTCGGCACCTTTTGCTCTCCCTGCCTGCAGCCGCCGTGGTCGTCCTCGCGACCATCGCGCCCGCCTCCGCCCAGCCGGAGCCGGCGCAGGACGCCGGCTCGACCACCGCCTCCCCGGCCCTCACGGTCGACGGCGCCCGGATCGACACCTTACGCGCCGCCGAGGACGTGGAGGAGTACTGGACGCCCGAACGCATGCGGAACGCCATCCCGTTGACGCCGGAGGACACTGGTGCCAAGAGATCGTCGGGCACCGCGGAGCAGCACAGCGGCCCGCCCGGGTCCACCCCGGCCGCGGCTCCCCCAGGCGAGATACGCACGAAGAGCGTCGAGACCTCCGTCGCCGGCAAAGTCTTCTTCACCAAGCCGAGTGACGGCAAGAACTACGTCTGCTCGGCGAGCGCCCTCAACAGCAACTCGAAGCAGATGGCGATCACCGCGGGCCATTGCGTGCACGAGGGCAACGGCGGTAACTGGATGAAGAACTGGATGTATGTCCCCCAGTACCGCAACGGCGACAGACCCTATGGCACCTTCGCCGCCAAGCAGATGCGTACCTTCAACGGCTGGATCAACGACGGCGACCTCAACTGGGACGTCGCCATGGTGACGACCTGGCCACAGGGCAGCGACAAGCTTGTCAACCGCACTGGCGGCAACGGGCTGAGCTGGAACTACTCGCGGGAGCAGGACATCACGATCAACGGCTACCCGGGCAACAAGGACAACGGCGAGCTCCAGTGGTACTGCGAGGGCCGGACCTCGGACTCCGGCGGCAAGCTGGCGCTTGGCTGCGACTTCGGCGGCGGCTCCAGCGGCGGCCCGTGGATGCGCGTGTTCGACCAGTCCTCGGGGCTGGGCCAGACCAACGGGGTCATGAGCACCGTCAACTCCGACGGCGTGAACAAGAGTTCCTACTTCGGTGACAGCGTCAAGCAGATGTTCGACGACCAGGGCTCCGTCACCTGACATCCAGCGGATCGGTGTTCACCCCGCCGCACGGCCAGTAGTGTGGCGGGGTGAGCGCCGTTCCCATACGGCTCCGCACTCGCCAAGGAGGTCGCCCATGAAGCGCTCCGGCATCCGCGCCCTCGTCGTCACCGCAGGCGTCGCTGCGGCTGTGGCCACCGTCGTCGCACTCCGTCAGGACACATCCGAGTCCCCCGCCTCTCCGCCTGAGCCCGGGGGCGACACATCGACCTCCGAGGTTCAGCACGACCAGCGCGACGTAGAGGAGTACTGGACCGACCGCCGCATGGAGGAGGCCGAACCGGCACCCATGCCGCACGAGGAGTAACGACTTCTATCAGGGCCTCCCGTTGCCTAGCTGGTTCACCGGGGCTTGACCCGCCACTCCAGACTCAAACGCAACGGTGTTGATCTCCGATCTCGTCGTCGATCTTCACGTACAGTGCAGTGAGCAGGGCGTCCAGGTCATTCGTCACAGATCGATCTCGGACGCCCTATCTGCGTTCCCAGACGCACCGTCAGCATTCGGAATGACTCGTCTAGTGCCAATACCGGTGACTTTGGTGGTGCTGGCTCGTTGAGTTGGTGTGCCAAGGCCTGGACAGTTGAAGGAAGTTCAGGGCGACCGGTTTTCGGATCGCATCGCCCTCGGAGTGCTCACGCGTGCGTTTCCGCCGGAGCTGGTGGATGAGGT
>NZ_JBVKBV010000069.1:0-2434 GCF_055635345.1 Streptomyces sp. NPDC111516
GTGCAGACCCTGGAAGCCGAAGGTGCTTCGGTTTTCGTGGAGTTGGGTCCTGACGGGGTGCTGTCGGCGATGGTGCGGGAGTGCCTGGCCGAGGAGAGCGCGGCTGTCGTTGTTCCGGCTCTCCGCCGCGACCACCCAGAACCGCACAGCCTGCTCACCGCCATGGCGACCCTCTACGCGCACGGCGTACTCGAACGTCTCCCGCTCGGCGCCGCGGAAGACCCGGCCGGCCGTGCGATCGATCGGATCGAGCTGCCGACGTACGCCTTCCAGCGGCAGCGCCACTGGCTGGACGGCCTCCCTGTCACGGCCGGCGCCCCCCGTACCTCCGAAGCGGCTGCCCAGAGCACCGAGGGCACCGAGAGCATCGCGGACGCAGGTGCGCCGGACGCGGTGGCCGAGCTGCGGGCCCGGCTTGCCTCCCTGGCCCCCGAGGAACGCGTACGGGAGCTGACCGGGCTGGTGCGCTCGGGCGCGGCCTCGCTGCTCGGTCATCCGGATGCCCGCCGGATCGACCCCGCGCGCAGTTTCAAGGCCCTGGGATTCGACTCGCTCACCGCAGTGGAGTTCCGCGACGAGCTCGGCGCGCGGACCGGCGTACGGCTGCCCGCGACCCTCCTGTTCGACCATCCCACGCCCGCCGCCGTCGGCCGCCACCTCGACGCCGAGATGTTCGGCACGTCGGCCGTCGACGCGGACCCGCGGTCGGCCGCCCCTGCCGCCTCTGCCGAGAACGACGAGCCGATCGCGATCATCGGCATGGGCTGCCGACTGCCCGGCGGCGTCGGCTCTCCCGAAGACCTGTGGCAGCTGGTCATGGACGGCGGCGACGCCGTGTCCGGTTTCCCCACCGACCGGGGCTGGGACCTCGACGCCCTCTACGACGAGGACCCCGACCGCCCCGGCACCACCTATACCCGTTCCGGCGGCTTCCTCCACGACGCCACCCGCTTCGACGCCTCGGCGTTCGGTATCTCGCCGCGCGAGGCCGCCGCGATGGAACCGCAGCAGCGGCTGCTCCTCGAAGTCTCCTGGGAGGCACTGGAGCGTGCCGGGCTCGACGTCGCGCGTCTGCGCGGCAGCAGGACCGGAGTGTTCGTCGGCGCGACCGCGCAGGAGTACGGTGCCCGTCTCCACGAGGCGTCCGACGGCGCCGAGGGCTACACCCTGACCGGCGGAACGCCCAGTGTGGCCTCGGGACGCATCTCGTACACGTACGGCTTCGAAGGTCCCGCGCTCACCGTTGACACCGCCTGCTCCTCGTCGCTGGTGGCGCTGCATCTGGCGGTCGGCTCGCTGCGGCAGGGCGAGTGCGATCTCGCGGTGGCGGGCGGTGCGGCCGTGATGTCCAGCCCGGGCATGTTCGTGGAGTTCAGCCGGCAGCGCGGGCTCTCCTCCGACGGCCGCTGCAAGGCGTTCGCCGCCGCCGCGGACGGTACGGGCTGGGCCGAGGGCGTCGGTCTTCTCGCCCTGGAGCGGCTCTCCGACGCCCGGCGCAACGGGCATCGGGTCCTGGCGGTGATCCAGGGCTCCGCCGTCAACCAGGACGGCGCCAGCAACGGCCTGACCGCGCCGAACGGCCCGTCCCAGCAGCGTGTCATCCGCCAGGCGCTGAGCGACGCGGGACTGACCGCGGCGGACGTGGACATGGTCGAGGCGCACGGCACCGGCACGAAGCTGGGCGACCCGATCGAGGCGCAGGCCCTCCTCGCCACGTACGGACAGGACCGGCCGGGGGACCGTCCGCTCTGGCTGGGATCGCTCAAGTCGAACATCGGCCACGCCCAGGCGGCGGCCGGTGTGGCCGGTGTGATCAAGACCGTACTGGCCATCCAGAACGCCGTTCTCCCGAAGACCCTGCACGTCGACGAGCCCACTCCGCACGTCGATTGGACGGCTGGCGCGGTGGCACTGCTCACCGAGGCCACGCCGTGGCCCGAGACCGGCGGCCCGCGCCGGGCCGGTGTGTCGTCCTTCGGCGTGAGCGGCACCAACGCGCACCTCATTCTGGAGCAGGCGCCGTCGACCCGGGCCGAGGAACCGGGGGACGAGGCGGGGCCCGCACCGGAACCCGAGGCCCTGCCCTGGCCCGTCTCCGCGCACACCCCGGGGGCCTTGCGCGCCCAGGCCGCGCGGCTGCACGCGCACGTCCAGGCGGCACCGGGCGCCGGACTCGCCGAATTGGGGCTGTCCCTGGCCACCACCCGTACGGCGATGGAGCACCGCGCCGTGATCGTGGCCACCGACCGTCCCGGTTTCCTCGACGCGCTGGACGCGCTGTCCGAGGGCCGTACCGACGCGAGGATCGTCCGGAGCGCCGCGTCCACCGGCCGCAGGGTCGTCTTCGTCTTTCCGGGGCAGGGTTCGCAGTGGGTGGGGATGGCTGCGGGGCTTTTGGAGGAGTCGGAGGTTTTCGCGGCTCGGATCGGGGAGT
>NZ_JBVKBV010000070.1:0-2370 GCF_055635345.1 Streptomyces sp. NPDC111516
TGCTCGAGGTCCAACTGCCCCTTCAACGTGTCGTTGACCGACTCGATCAGCTGGCGCACGGACTTGAGGAGAGACTCGCCCTTGCGCTTCTTCTCCCGTTTGAAGGCCGGCCGCAGCAGGTCGATCCCCCGCACCGCGAGGTCTATCTCGAACTCCTTGGAAGCGAAGCCCTTGTCGGAGATCAGCAGTAGGCCGGGCCGGTCGGCGACCAGGTGCTCGTCGATGTCGAGCAATGCCTGGAGCACCTCGCGTTCGTCCATCTTCGGGTTCGCGAGCGCCCACGGGATTGGCATCCCCGTCGGGGTGCAGACCAGGTACAGGCGCAGGCCCCAGAAGAAGCGGGAGTGGGAGGCGCAGTACCCGTATCCGGCCCAGCCAGCCATGTTCGAGCGTTTCACCGTCGGCCGCGAACGCCCGCACTCCACCGGCGTCGAGTCCACGATCCCGTGGTTGTCGAACCAGAAGTCGCTGTCCGCGGCGAGCAGTCGTATCGCCTTCTTGACCAGCGGCAACGCGGCCTTGAGGCGCTTGTTGTATCCGGACTGCTGCGGCAGGTACGGAAACATCGTCGCGAGGTGCTTGCGCGCATACCGCAGCCACCGAGCTTCGGAGTGGAAGCCGAGCAGGGACTGGGCCACAGCGAGCGTGACCAGCTCGGCATCGCTCAACTGCGGCGGACAGCCCATCCATCGTTCCACCTCCAGCTCGTCGTCGATCTTCACGTACAGTGCTGTCAGCAGGGCGTCCAAGTCTTCGTTGTTCACAGAACGATCTTGGATGCCCTCTTCGCGTTTCCAGGCACGCCGTCGGGCATCGGACTGACTTGTTGAGGGCGCAAGCGGCGGACTATCTAAATCGAACGCCACTTGAGGTGGACCGGAGACCTTCAGGGCCTCGTGCACTATTCTTTGATTGACTAGCCAGTTAATGAATAGGGGGTGCGGGATGCCACGAACGGCCGACCCAGTGCGGCATGCGCGGCGGCGGGAGGCAATTGTCGCCGAGGCGGGCCGCCTCTTCGGGGTGCAGGGATTCGAGTGGACGACGGTCGCGCAGATCGCGTCGGCCGCCGGGCTCAGCTCAGGCAGCGTCTTCTACTACTTCGCCGACAAACAGACCCTCTTCCGCGCGGTCTTTGAGCAGGACCTTCCGCGCGCGGAGGCGCTCATCGCCCGTCACGAGGGGACCGACGACCCCCTCGCCGCCGTCCTCGCCGTTGTGACCGAGCTGGCTGCGGAGGCCGAGGACCCGAGCGCTTCGGGCATGGTCGTCGAGCTGCTGCGGCGTGTCCGGCACGACGCCGAACTCCTCGAAGTCGTCGGCCGCACGTCCCGGGTGGTGTGCGACGGGCTGGCGGGGCTCCTCGCGCGCGGAATCGAGGCAGGTACCGTCGACCCGGAGCTCGACCCTGCCGAGGCCGCCGCCTGGCTGGAGAACCTGGTGGACGCCACGTACCTGGGCGTTCGCCCCGACCACTCCCCGCTCCCCACGCTGCGCCGCACCGTCGCGCGCTACCTGGCGCCCGCGGGGACGGACCGAGAGCCCAAGAGGACGGAGCGAGAGAGTGAGAACACCGATGGTCAAGCGTGAGCCCCCCGTCACTGTGCGCCTGCCCGAGGCGTGGCTGTGGGCCGTCATCCTGGGCGGGGCCGCGCTCGGCCTCGGCGCCGCGTTCGCCGTGGGCCCGCTCGCCGACTGGATGATCAGCCTCTTCGACAGCGCGCCGGGCCCGCTCCGGCTGGCGGCCGCGCTGCCGCTCGTGTGGGCCGTGCCGGTGCTGACGCTCTGCGGCGGTGTGGCCGGGGCGTGGGTGGCGGGCACCTGGCGCAAGGAGAATCCCGTGATCGAGGTGGGCGCCGACAGCGTCGTCGTCCACGACGCCACCGGCGGCCGCCACGTCGAACGGGCCCGGATCGCCGAGGTGTTCACCGACGGCCGTGAGCTGGTGCTGCGCGATACCGACGGCCGGGAGCACGTCCGCACCCGGGTGGACAGTGGCCTCGCGGGGCGTCTGTCGTCCGCGTTCGAGCAGCAGAGGTATCCCTGGCGTGGCACCGCCGACCCGCACGAGGCGGATTACACCGCCTGGGTCGACAACGGGCCGGGCCTCGACGAGCGTGCCCACACGTTGCTGCGGATGCGGCAGCGGGCGCTCGCCGACGACCGGACCGGTGCCGCCGACGAGGCGCGCGACGAGCTGCGCACGCTCGGCATCAGCGTGCGGGACCGGGGCAAGGCCCAGCAATACCGCAAGGTGTGAGGCGCCCGCTGGCGGTCAACCAACGGACTAGTACGGGGGTGTTGGCGTGGCGGGCCTCCACCGCCTGCCGCGCCTCCTCGTCGACCAGGTCCATGTTGACCACGGCTCCG
>NZ_JBVKBV010000071.1:0-2238 GCF_055635345.1 Streptomyces sp. NPDC111516
ACAGGACCTCCTCGCCCACGTCGGCGGGGCACTCGGCGACGACGCCGCCCTCCTCGCCCTCCAGCGCACAACCGCGCCGCACACCGGATTCCACATCAGCGATCCGGCGGACGACGGCAGCCTCCATGGGCAAGGCCACGAAGGGTCTGAGCAGGTCAAACGCTAGTGCCGCATCAGGCTACGTTCGCCCTGCCCACGGCGGCGCGTAGGCGCCGGTCGTCGGCATGGGGTGCCGACCTGCTGGCACCTCTTCGTAGTCAGGTGCGGGGAAAAGTTGTCGCACTGGCAGCGGCACTACCGCGTCCTCGCCGACCTCGCCGACACCGAGGCCGACGGCGTGCTGCCCGATATCCAGCCGGGCGTCCTCTTCGAGGGCGATGATCTGGGGAAATGGCTGAAGCAGCAGAAGAAGCCAGGCATCTGGGCGCGGCTCCTGCCCGAGCAGCAGGAGCGCTGCCGGCGGTAGGCCACCAAGTCCGCCTCACCCGCGGAGAGCAGGCCCGTGCCCCGCTCCTGCAGGAAGTCCACCAGCCGCGACACCACGTACGCTTACGAGCGCATCGTCGCCGGATCCCGATCCTGATAGGCAAGGTGCCGGAACCACGACGAGACCGGCTCCACCGGCCGCATGTCCCCGTCCAAGAACACCGGCATGCCGTCCGGGATCGCCCGCCGGTCCAGCAGCGGCACCGCCCCACACTCCCCGGTCGGCAGTCCGTCACCGTATCGCTCGGCCAGCGACCGCTTCACGAAGTACAAGTCCATCTCTCCCTCTCCGGAAGACCCAGAACAGAGGAGAACAGGACAACAGCCCATGATCCAGAGCTAAGTGATCAAACCACCTGTTGTGATGAGACAGAGCCAGACTACGGAGAGAAGACCTGCCGCAGCGTGACCTTGAGCGGCGCGTACCCCTGCACGATCTGCCTCGCCCGGTCCACCACGGCCGGCCACCGCACCCGCTCACGCGCCATACCGGTACATGTACCCCATGCCGCCGTCCGGCGCCTGGACCATCCCCGGTCCGGGTTATCCACAGGCCCGAACGTGAACGGCGGTTCCTCCGTACGCTGCTGCCCGAGTCGATCACACGGGGGTGTGCAAAATGCGGTACGGCGTGGTGGTGAAGGAGCTCGCAGTGGAGGTCATGGCGCAGCTGCCGGACGACCGGGCCCGGCGGGAGGTGATGGCGCTCGTGGAGGCCGCGCGGATGGATCCGCGGGCCTGGCCCGATGTCCGTGACCCTTGTTCCGTGGAGGAGATCCGGGAGGCGTTCGGCCGGCGGTGCTCGTCGCTCTGCTGGAGGGTGAGCCGCTGGACAAGCGTCTCTGCGTCCTGCGCGGCTCGTAGGGCCTGATCTCGATTCTCCTGGGCGGCATAGGCGCGGGAGGCGACTGCGGCAGCCAGTGCCGCTGCCGCGGAGGGCTGCGGGCCTGCGAGGTGGCGGGCGCGGTCGGCGAGGGCGGCAGCGTGCGCTGGGGCTCCCCAGTTGAGCTGCACCATCGCTTCGCGGGCGAGGACCCAGGCGTGCAGGGTGGCGTCGTTGGCCTCTTCGGCGGCGCGACCTGCGGTGGCGAACCATGCACGAGCTTCGCGGTGTCTCTCCCCTCGTAGCGTGGAGACCGTGACTGCAGGGGATGTTGAGAGTCATGGCGGAGAAGCGACGGAAGTTCGAGCCGGAGTTCCGTGAGGGGGCTGTACGGATCGTGACGGAGACCGGCAAGTCGATCCCTGAGGTCGCGGAGGACTTGGGGATCAACGAGACCACGCTGGCCAGCTGGGTGTCCCGGGCCCGCCGCGCGGGGGCCGCGCCGGCGAGCGCGAGCGACGAACTGGAGCGGCTGCGGCGGGAGAATGCCCAGCTCAAGCGGGACAACAAGGAACTGGCGATGGAGCGTGAAGTCCTCAAACGTTGCATGGTCCTGTGGGTGAAGTAGCCGTGGCGGACCCGGCGGCCGTCGTCGGGGTGATCAGCGACTTCAGGACCGAGCACGGCATACCGCACCGCGTCGCCTGCCATGCCCTGGGCATGAGCGAGTCGTGGTTCTACAAGCATCGCAACCGCACCCCCACCCAGCGGGAAGTACGCCGTCAGGAGCTGACGGAGGCGGTCACGGAGGAGTTCGCCAAGTCCGGCGGCACCTAAGAACTCCTATCGCAATGAATTCAGGCGTCGCCAGCAGATGAGTGCGCATCCGAGGGTGAGGAAGGCTTCGTGGATGTCGTCGCGGATCTCCC
>NZ_JBVKBV010000072.1:0-1988 GCF_055635345.1 Streptomyces sp. NPDC111516
ACTCGGACACTGGCCTGGGATTACGCCGCCGACATCAGTCGGCCTCCTTTCCGCGCAACCGCTCGTTGCGTGCGCCTTCGTGTCGCACTCTGGTCGTGCATGCGGCCCGGGCCGCACGGCGCCGGACCACAGTGTGCGCCCCTGGTGAGTTCGCACTTCGGCCCGGCCCCGGCCTGCCGTCGGCGGGCACCGTGGCGCCGCTCACGCAGCGCGGACTCCCGCCGGGTCTGCCACCGAGGGGCCAACTCCTTGATCGAACCGCCGAGATGTGCGCGGAAGATGCCGGTAAAGGCAGGATGGGACAAGGTCGCACGGGCCCACCTCTTCTTGTTCACACTCGAAGAACCCGTGCGGCCCCCTCCACGTCACGGCCACGCCGATCTTCAACTGCCGACAACGTCGTCAGCCGAGGATGAGCGGGAGCTTTGCGGCGAGATCGCCCAGAGCAGCCCTCTCAGCGTCGGTCAGCGTGCGACGTCCGGTGCCGATCAGCAGCGCGTCCTTGTCGGAGAACGAGGCGGGAAACGGGGTCCCGGCGATCTTCTCCAGCGACGCGCGGGCCGCGGCGAGGGTCTCGGCGAGCGGCTCGGCGGCCGACGGCAGATACGCGATCAGATCGAGGTGGTGCAAGGTCCATTCGAGCACGTACGCGGACAGGTAGTCGCCGACGGTCAGCACCTTGTCCTGGGTGCTGACGCGGAGGGCGGGATCGGCGAGTTCGGCGGCCCGGCCCGCGGCGGAACCGACGTCGTCGAGGTGGAACTTGAGCCACCGCGGCTCGCCGTATGCGGCGGCCAGCCGGGGGATCAGCGCATCGAGGGGGTCCTCGCCGGTCGGTGGTTCGGCGAGTAGGTCCCAGTAGCTGACCGAGTCCGCGGTCGGTTCGGTTTCGGCGGGCGTGACCAGGGTGATCAGGACGTCCTGGGCGTCGATGACCAGGTGGCAGACCAGGTCCCGCACGAGCCAGCCGGTACAGCCGGACGGCCGCTCGAAGTCCTCGTCCGGCAATTCGGCGACCGCCGTGCGCAACGCCGTCCAAGAACGTGAGAAGAGATCCATTACGGCACCGTAAGCCGGACTCGGAACGACGGACAAGCGAATTCGGACAGTCGGCTCGTGTACCTAACCGATCTTCCGTGACGTCTTACGGGCTGCCCCGCGATCAATCGCGGGGCAGCCCGTAACCGGACAGCGGGGTTGTGAGTTCGGGTGGGTGCGCGAGATCGTTCGAGGCGATACTGCCGGTGTCGTCTGTTGGAGGACCTCCATGACCGATCTTGCGCCCGCGTCGCTGCCCGCCCCGCCCTACTACGCCGTGGTGTTCACCGCCATGCGGACCACTGGCGACAACGGCTATGGGGAGACAGACGAGCGGTTGCTGAAACTGGCTGCCGACCAGCCGGGATTCCTCGGTGTCGATTCCGCTCGCGGTGCGGATGGCCTGGGAATCACGGTGTCGTACTGGAGGGACGAGGACTCGATTGCCGCTTGGCGGGATCACGCAGAGCACGTCCTGGCCCGTGCGCACGGACGCGAGCACTGGTATGCCTCGTTCTCGCTCCACGTGGCCAAGGTCGAGCGCGCCTACGGGTTTACCCGCCCGGCAGATTTGTAGGTGCCACCGGCGCCCATCCTCGTGATCATTCATGCGGGATGATTCCGGTATGTGTGGTGGCGATGGGCTGTTCGAGGTCGAGCCGGTCGAAGCGAAGCGGCCGCAGGCGCGTGCGGCGGCGGTGGACAAGCGGTTCCGGCATTCGACCCGCACCAGGTGTTGCTGCTGCCCCGTCGCCGGACGACTGGCTGCCCGAGGACCACCTGGCCCGGATCGTCGCCGACCTGGCCGACCAGGCGCTCGACCTCTCGCCGATCCTGGCCGACTAGTAGCAATATCGGTGTTTTAGTGCTGCGTCCGTGGGGTTGGGGCTGTTTTGGTGGGCTTGGCAAGGACGACGACGGGGGTGTCCGGGCGAGGCGGATTGTTGTGT
>NZ_JBVKBV010000074.1:0-1849 GCF_055635345.1 Streptomyces sp. NPDC111516
GGATGGGTAGGGGAGCGTCGTGTGCCGGGTGAAGCAGCCGCGGAAGCGAGTTGTGGACGGTTCACGAGTGAGAATGCAGGCATGAGTAGCGATACACACGTGAGAAACGTGTGCGCCGATTGACTAAGGGTTCCTGGGTCAAGCTGATCTGCCCAGGGTAAGTCGGGACCTAAGGCGAGGCCGACAGGCGTAGTCGATGGACAACCGGTTGATATTCCGGTACCCGCTTTGAAACGCCCAATACTGAATCAGGCGATGCTAAGTCCGTGAAGCCGGCCCGATCTCTTCGGAGTTGAGGGTAGTGGTGGAGCCGACGAACCAGACTTGTACTAGGTAAGCGATGGGGTGACGCAGGAAGGTAGTCCAGCCCGGGCGGTGGTTGTCCCGGGGTAAGGGTGTAGGCCGTGTGGTAGGTAAATCCGTCACACGTTAAGGCTGAGACCTGATGCCGAGCCGATTGTGGTGAAGTGGATGATCCTATGCTGTCGAGAAAAGCCTCTAGCGAGTTTCATGGCGGCCCGTACCCTAAACCGACTCAGGTGGTCAGGTAGAGAATACCGAGGCGTTCGGGTGAACTATGGTTAAGGAACTCGGCAAAATGCCCCCGTAACTTCGGGAGAAGGGGGGCCATTCCTGGTGAGGGGATTTACTTCCTGAGCTGGGGGTGGCCGCAGAGACCAGCGAGAAGCGACTGTTTACTAAAAACACAGGTCCGTGCGAAGCCGTAAGGCGATGTATACGGACTGACGCCTGCCCGGTGCTGGAACGTTAAGGGGACCGGTTAGCCGACTTTCGGGTCGGCGAAGCTGAGAACTTAAGCGCCAGTAAACGGCGGTGGTAACTATAACCATCCTAAGGTAGCGAAATTCCTTGTCGGGTAAGTTCCGACCTGCACGAATGGCGTAACGACTTCTCGACTGTCTCAACCATAGGCCCGGTGAAATTGCACTACGAGTAAAGATGCTCGTTTCGCGCAGCAGGACGGAAAGACCCCGGGACCTTTACTACAGTTTGATATTGGTGTTCGGTTCGGCTTGTGTAGGATAGGTGGGAGACTTTGAAGCGGCCACGCCAGTGGTTGTGGAGTCGTCGTTGAAATACCACTCTGGTCGTGCTGGATGTCTAACCTGGGTCCGTGATCCGGATCAGGGACAGTGTCTGATGGGTAGTTTAACTGGGGCGGTTGCCTCCTAAAGAGTAACGGAGGCGCCCAAAGGTTCCCTCAGCCTGGTTGGCAATCAGGTGTTGAGTGTAAGTGCACAAGGGAGCTTGACTGTGAGACCGACGGGTCGAGCAGGGACGAAAGTCGGGACTAGTGATCCGGCAGTGGCTTGTGGAAGCGCTGTCGCTCAACGGATAAAAGGTACCCCGGGGATAACAGGCTGATCTTCCCCAAGAGTCCATATCGACGGGATGGTTTGGCACCTCGATGTCGGCTCGTCGCATCCTGGGGCTGGAGTCGGTCCCAAGGGTTGGGCTGTTCGCCCATTAAAGCGGTACGCGAGCTGGGTTTAGAACGTCGTGAGACAGTTCGGTCCCTATCCGCTGTGCGCGTAGGAATATTGAGAAGGGCTGTCCCTAGTACGAGAGGACCGGGACGGACGAACCTCTGGTGTGCCAGTTGTTCTGCCAAGGGCATGGCTGGTTGGCTACGTTCGGAAAGGATAACCGCTGAAAGCATCTAAGCGGGAAGCCTGCTTCGAGATGAGTATTCCCACCAACTTGATTGGTTAAGGCTCCCAGTAGACGACTGGGTTGATAGGCCAGATGTGGAAGCCCGGTAACGGGTGGAGCTGACTGGTACTAATAGGCCGAGGGCTTGTCCTCAGTTGCTCGCGTCCACTGTGTT
>NZ_JBVKBV010000075.1:0-1470 GCF_055635345.1 Streptomyces sp. NPDC111516
CGAGTCGGTCGGATACGGCACCGTGGGCGCGCTGTCGATGCTGAAGGGTGCCGACAAGAAGAACACCGGCGACTGGCTGAACTTCGTCGCCGAGTCGAAGAACGCGGCCGGTCTGCAGAAGGCCGCGGGCTACTTCCCGGCCCGCAAGTCCGGCGGCGACCTCTACCCGGGCGACGTCCTGCAGACGGCGGTCGGCGCGACGCTGCCGAGCATGACCGTGGGCCCGCTCCAGGACAAGGCCCGTGAGGTCCAGGGCGTGCTCGCGCCCGAGATCCAGGCGGCACTGCTGGGCAAGAAGAACCCGCAGGAGGCACTGAACGCCGCGCAGAAGGCCGCGCAGGCGATGCTCGGCCGCTGATCACGCGCGGGGCCGGAGTCCGGCCGCACCCGGACCCCGGCCCCGCACCCTCCGGGGGGAACACCCCCCGACCCCCCGCAATTCCCCCGTACCGCAAGGAGATCCCCGTGGCAGTCGTCGCGGAACCCACCCGCCGCCGGGGCCGTCGCAGCGGGCCGCAGGCGCGCCGCGAGGCCCAAATCGGCCTGCTCTTCGTCCTTCCGTGCTTCCTGCTCTTCCTGGCCTTCCGGTTCGGTCCGGGCATCGCCGGTGTACTGATGAGCTTCACCGACTACTCCCTGACCGGCGGCGGCAGCTTCATCGGGCTGGACAACTTCACCCGCCTGCGGGACGACCCGCTGTTCTGGCAGGCGCTGAAGGTCACCGTCCTGTACACCGTGCTCGCCGTGCCGGGCACGCTCATCGCGTCGGTGTCCCTGGCCCTGATCACCCGCCGCGCGTTCCGCGGCGCCAAGTTCTTCCGCTCGGTGTTCTTCCTGCCGGTCGTCACCTCGCTGGTGCTGGCCGCCACCGTCTTCGTCTGGATCTTCTCGACCGGCGGCCCGTGGTCCACACTGACGGGCTGGTTCGGCATGTCCGAGGGCTCCTGGCTCTCCGACGACGTGCTGGTGCTGCCCGCGCTCGCGATCGTCGGCATCTGGTCCCGCTTCGGCTACGGGATGCTCATCCTGCTGGCCCGGATGCAGGACATCCCCCGTGAGCTGGAAGAGGCGGCCCTCACCGACGGCGCCGGCCCCTGGCAGCGGTTCCGGTACATCGTGCTGCCGCAGCTCAAGCCCGCCCTGTTCTTCCTCGCCGTGATCGAGACGACGGCCTCCTTCCAGGTCTTCGACGCCGTCTACACGATGACCGGCGGCGGACCCGCCAACGCCAGCTACACGCTCGTCTTCCAGCTCTACGACGCGGGCTTCAAGTACTTCGACCTGGGTTACGCCTCCGCCATCGGCGTCGCGCTCTTCGCGCTGACCGTGGTCGTCGCGGTGATCCAGCGGCTCGTGATCGGGAAGGACCAGTGACCATGACCGCAGCACCCACCCAGACCCAGACCCCTCCCACAGCCACCGACACCGCCCCCGCGGCGCCCGACCGGGCCGCGCGCCGCGCCGAACGCA
>NZ_JBVKBV010000076.1:0-1302 GCF_055635345.1 Streptomyces sp. NPDC111516
GGTATGTCGCGGTGGCAGGTGGGGCAGGCGCCGGCCCAGGCTGCGAGCAGTAGCTGCAGTTCGCGGACGACTTGGTAGAGGCTCAGGCCGGCGCCACGTCTTTTGGGGCTCTGGCCAGTCGTTGCAGGGTGCAGAAGGCGTGGGCGACGGAGACGAGGGTGACGTGGTGGTGCCAGCCGTTCCAGGTGCGGCCCTCGAAGTGGGCCAGGCCCAGTGCCTGTTTCATCTCCCGGTAGTCGTGCTCGATGCGCCACCGGAGTTTGGCGAGCCGGACCAGCGTGGTCAGTGGTGTGTCGGCGGGCAGGTCGGACAGCCAGAACTGGACCGGCTCGCTCTCACCGGCGGGCCACTCGGCCAGCAGCCAGCACTCCGGCAGCTCCGGGCCCTCGACCGCCTGCCGGATCTCGCGTCCGGCAGGACGGATCCGCAAGGCCACAAACCGCGAATACATGCGCTTGAGGCCACTGTGGCCGGTGCCGGGGCGGGAGCCCTCACGCCATTGGACCTGCTTCGCGGTCTTTCGGCCGGCCGTGGTGACCAGCTGCTTCACCGACTGCGGCTTGTCCGGGTACTTCGCCACCGGCGGACGTCCGGTGCCGGAGTACGGTTCGGCCACCGGCACGGCATCGCCGGGCTGGGCGGTCAACGTGGTGGAGATGCCCACGACGTAGTGGAGACCGCGGGCCTGCAGCCCGAGGCGGAACGCGGCAGCGTCACCGTATCCGGCGTCCGCGACGGCCAGCGGCACCTCGATGCCCCACGAGCGGGTCTCGTCGAGCATGTCGAGTGCGAGCTGCCACTTCTCCACATGCCCGACGTCTTCAGGGATCTGGCACGCGGTGCGGCGGGCGATCTTGTCCGGGTCCGCCTTCACGGACCCGGGCGCCCAGGTCTCCGGCAGGAAAAGCCGCCAGTCGACCGCCGCCGAGGCGTGATCCGAGGCCAGATGCAACGAGACACCCACCTGGCAGTTGGTGACCTTGCCCGCCGTGCCGGTGTACTGCCGCGACACGCACGCCGAGGCATTGCCGTCCTTGAGGAAGCCGGTGTCATCGAAGATCAGTACCTTCGGCCTGATGGCCGCTTCCATCCGCCAGGCCAGCCGGGCCCGGATGTGGGACGGATCCCAGGGGCTGGTGGTGATGAAGTGGGCCAGAGACTGCCGGTTGCCGTCCTCACCCAACCGGGCCGCCATCGGCTCCACCGACTTACGCTTGCCGTCGGTCAGCAGCCCACGCAGGTAGACCTGCCCCCACCGCCGCTGGTCGTTGCGCGCGAACGGCTCGAACACCTCCGCCGCAA
>NZ_JBVKBV010000077.1:0-1123 GCF_055635345.1 Streptomyces sp. NPDC111516
CTAGTGTCCTGCGCCGGAGATCCGTCGACAGAAGCGGGCGAGGGAGTCGAGGATCTCCTCGGCCGTCTTGGTCCAGACGAACGGTGTTGGGTTTTCGTTCCACTCCTTGACCCACGAACGGATGTCGGCTTCCAGGGAACGCACGCTTTTGTGGGAGCCGCGGCGGATCTTCTGGTCGGCAAGGAAGCCGAACCACCTCTCCACCTGGTTGATCCAGGACGAACCGGTGGGGGTGAAGTGCAGCTGGAATCGGGGGTGTTTGGCCAGCCATGCCTTGATGGCCGGCGTCTTGTGGGTGCCATAGTTGTCGCAGATCAGGTGGATCTGGAGATGCCCAGGAACCTCCTTTTCGATCTTGATGAGGAACTTCTTGAACTCCGCTGCCCGGTGTCGACGGTGCAGCGAGGTGATGACTTCGCCGGTCGCGACGTCGAAGGCCGCGAAGAGGGTGGTCAGACCGTTACGGATGTAGTCGTGGGTACGCCGCTCGGGCATGCCCGGCATCATCGGCAGCACCGGCTGAGACCGGTCCAGCGCCTGGATCTGCGACTTCTCGTCCACCGACAGCACCACCGCCCCTTCGGGCGGATTGAAGTACAGCCCGACCACGTCGTAGACCTTCTCCACGAACAACGGGTCCGTCGACAGTTTGAACGTGTCCGTCAGATGAGGCTTGAGATGGAACTTCCGCCAGATCCGGCCCACGGTCGACTTCGACAGCCCACTGCGGTCGGCCATCGACTTGCGCGACCAGTGGGTGGCATTCTTCGGCATCTCCTCCAACGTGCTGACCACGACCGCCTCCACCTGATCGACACTGATGGTGGGCGGCCGGCCCGGCCGGGGCTCGTCCACCAACCCGTCCAGCCGGCCGGCCAGGAACCGCCGCCGCCACTTGCGGACCGTATCCGCCGCTACCCGAAGATCCCGCGCCACCACAACAATCGGCGGAACGTCAGGGCCTGCACACGCCAACACGATCCGCGCCCGTAACGCCACCGCCTGCGCAGACGTCGCCCGCCGGGCCCAACGCTCCAACACCGCACGCTCGTCAGCGGACAACAACAACGGTTCCAGCTTCGGACCACGACGCGGTGCGGGCACACCCGCAGAAACACTCATA
>NZ_JBVKBV010000078.1:0-1069 GCF_055635345.1 Streptomyces sp. NPDC111516
CCTCGCCCGGACACCCCCGTCGTCGTCCTTGCCAAGCCCACCAAAACAGCCCCAACCCCACGGACGCAGCACTAAAACACCGATATTGCTACTAGGCCGACACCGTCCTCGTCCTCCCAGTCCAGTGCATCGTCACTGGAGGAGGACCGCCAACTGGCCGATTTTTTGGTCGAGTTGAACGGGCAGGACTCCGCCTTCTCGTTCGGCTGCTGCGGATCCGTGAGGTCCGTGATCGGGTCCACGCTGAGGAAGCGGCCCGTCGTGGGGTCGTGCCACGGGCGCCCAGGTGCGTCAGCCCGGTGTCGGAGGTGTCGTCGGTTCCGTCGACGAAGCCCCTGGCACCGTCCCAGGAGTTGAGTGCCGTTCCCCGGATGCCTCCGAAGGTCACACGCCGCCCGGAGCGGCACCCCAAATGGCGCGTCACACCACAACAGGGCAAACGTTGTCTGATCCCGCACCGGCGCCCGTGTCGACTCCGGAGCGACCGCGGCGGCTCCGGGGCACATCCGAGGCGATCACGAAGTGTTATATCGGGCAAAAGGTGACAAATAGGGTTAGGTTTCCTCTCGCTTACTGCCGAAGTCCCGGGGAAGAGTGAGTGCTCGGTTCGCGACCCCCCATCGGCTGACGCGATCGTGCCGCTGGTCGCACCGGTCCTGTACGCGAAGGTGGCGGAGCCGATGGCGATGAAGAACGGTCACAGCCGGTCGGTGGTGGTGCGACGGGCGGCACGGTGGGCTCCGTACGTACGCACATGGCGCGTTCACGGGAGCGGCGCTCGGCGGCTCGACGCGGTCGTATCCGTCGCACCTGCCGTACCTGTCGTACTTGCCGTTCACCGTCCTCGACCATGCCGGTCCGGCCCTGAACGTGCCCATGGCATCACGGGTTTCGAGACCGGGAGAGCGGACCCGGTCGAGGCCGATCCCGGAATGCCGGCCCACTAGTAGTGCTTGGTCAGGTCGGTGTGAGGCGGTATGTCGCGGTGGCAGGTGGGGCAGGCGCCGGCCCAGGCTGCGAGCAGTAGCTGCAGTTCGCGGACGACTTGGTAGAGGCTCAGGCCGGCGCC
>NZ_JBVKBV010000079.1:0-1058 GCF_055635345.1 Streptomyces sp. NPDC111516
CGGTGTTTTAGTGCTGCGTCCGTGGGGTTGGGGCTGTTTTGGTGGGCTTGGCAAGGACGACGACGGGGGTGTCCGGGCGAGGCGGATTGTTGTGTTCGGTGCGTTTGAGCGCCCAGTTGGATATTTTGCGTTTGATCACTCGCGGGTTGGACCGTAACCGTCGTGGTTCCAGGAGACGTTCGGTGATTTCATGCAGGGTCTGCGTTAGCGCCCGGGTGAGCCGGGAGGGGGGAAAGTCCCGCCTGGCTGGTGGTCTGCCGGCGGACGACGCGCAAGGTGCGGGTGAAGGGCATCCGGTCCGGGTCCTCCCTTTCCAGCTGGGCGGCCTGGTGCATGAGGTCGCGCAGGGCGTGGTGCACGAGGAGGAACGCGAAGATCTCCTGCTCGGCCCCGTCCGGATGCTGGGAGCGCAGGACGAAGCGGGGGCCGCCCAGGTGGGTTTTGATCTCATCGAGGGTGGTCTCGATCTCCCAGCGCTCGGCATAAAGGGTGGCAAGTTCCGTGGCCTGTGCGGCGGCCGGGTCCAGGAGCGTGGTGACCAGCCGGTAGACGGTGCCCTCTCCGGGAGGGCCCAGGGTGTATTCGATGACGCGGACCGGTGCCGGGTCGGCCCGCCGGTTCTTGTCCCGGGCGGCAACGATCTCCGACAGGTACGAACCATCGGGCAGCGCGGACACCACGGGCAGGACCGCGTTGCTCCTGACTCGCCACAGCAGGTCCGCGCCGGTCGCCGCGGCGGCCCGCCACAGGTCGAAGCCGAGGAAGCCCCGGTCTGCCAGGAGCAGCATTCCCCTGGTCAGCGAGGGGAACAGGCGGCGGGCGAGGACCGTTTCGTGCACTGCCAGCGGCGCGACGTCGGCGGCGAACACGGCGTGGGTACCGCACTCGACCAGGGCCACGGCTCTGGCCTGCGGATACGCGCTCCTGCCCTGACCACGCCCCGTTCCCGGCCGCCCGAAGAAGGCGGCGTTCGCCTCCGTATCGGGAAGGTCAAAGGTCGTCCCGTCCACCGACACCAACCGCAGACCCCGAAACCAGGCTCCCGGCGTCGCCGGGAC
>NZ_JBVKBV010000080.1:0-1042 GCF_055635345.1 Streptomyces sp. NPDC111516
GCTACTGAACTTGATTGGGTGATGTCGGTCTGATCGTGTCAGTTGTTCAGGGTCAGGCCGGTGCCTATGAGGCAGCCGTCGATGAGGTGCGGTCGGTACTGGGTCTTCTTGAGGCTGCGCTTCACGGCGGCGGCGAGCTGGTCGAGGTTCGCGGCGGCGAGGTTGCCGATCGTCCGTTTCACCAGGGACCAGATGCCTTCCTGCGGGTTGAGGTCGGGTGCGTAGGACGGGAAGTGGAAGACGGTCAGCCAGTCCTCGTTCGCGGCGATGAAGTCTTTCATCTGCGGCATGAGATGGGTGCGCAGGTTGTCCCAGACCAGGACGATGGGGCCTTTGAGCTGGTTGTGCGCCCGCACGATGAGGTCGCGGTAGTCCTGCCAGGTGAATCCCTTGGGTTCGCCCTTGCGGCCCCGGTGGACGCGGAAGCTGTAGATCAGCCTCGACCGGTCTCCGCGTCGGAAGCAGACCATTCCCGCCATCGAAACCCGCCCCGAACCCCTGCCCCGGACGCGGACGACCGGCGTCTGGCCGATGCGGCCCCAGGACCTTGCGCGTGGCGGCCTCAGCGACTGGCTGGCCTCGTCCTCGAACACGATCCAGGCCCCGCGGGCCGCCGCCGTGCTTTTACCTGCGGCCACACCTCCTTCTTCCACAACTCCACAGCTGCGTCGTCACGTTCGATCGCCCGTCGGGCCGGCTGCTGCCACGACCAGCCATGGCGCTTCAGCAGCCGCCACGTCCCCTCCACCGTGTAGCCGACGTGGAACAACCGTCCGATCAGAGTCTTCACCCGGGCCAGTGTCCACCGCTGGTCAGCCCAGCCATGGGCGAGCGGACCGCGCTCCAACTCCCGCTCCAGTTTGGCAATTTGGTCTGCGGAGAGCCTCGGACGCCCTGGCGATCCCTTCGACCGGACACCCTCTACACCCCGCTCGCGCCACTGCCGACGCCAGCGCTCCACCGACCGCTCGCTCACCCGCAGCGCGGCCGCGATCTCCCGGTTCTTCGCGCCGCTCTCGAAACGACCGACTGCCTCCAGCCG
>NZ_JBVKBV010000081.1:0-1005 GCF_055635345.1 Streptomyces sp. NPDC111516
GCGCCGGAGAAACCGGGCGTGGCCCGGGCGACAGCGTCCCAGTCGACGTCCGGTGCCAGGGTCTTGCCGCGGGCGTGGACGGCCAGGATGGCCGCCCGTTCGGCCTGGTTGGGCAGCGGCACGGTCACGTGCCGGTCGAAGCGGCCGGGGCGCAGCAGCGCCGGGTCGAGGGCCTCGGGCCGGTTGGTCGCGGCCAGGACGACGATGCCGCTGGCCTGGTCGAAGCCGTCCATCTCGGCGAGGAGCTGGTTGAGGGTCTGCTCGCGTTCGTCGTTGCCGCCCAGTCGGGCAGCCCCGCCGCGACGGCTGCCGACGGCGTCGATCTCGTCGATGAAGATGATCGAGGGGGCCCGTTTGCGCGCGTCGGCGAACAGGTCGCGCACCCGGGAGGCCCCGACACCGACGAACATCTCCACGAACGCGGAGCCGGTCACCGACAGGAACGGGACCTCCGCCTCACCGGCCACCGCGCGGGCGATGAGGGTTTTGCCGGTGCCCGGCGGGCCCACCATGATCACACCACGTGGCCCCTTGGCTCCCGCGACCGCGTAGCGCTCGGGGCTGCGCAGGAAGTCGACGATCTCGCTGATCTCCTGCTTGACGCCTCCGTAGCCCGCGACGTCCTCGAAGCGGGTGGTCGGCCGCTCGGTCTCGATGATCTTGGCGCGGGCCCGCCCGATGGCGCTGAGCCCCCCGCCCAGTGTCCTTGCTGCCTGGCGGCCGGTCCACACGAACAGAGCGACGACGAACAGAAGTGGCAGGAACAGCACCAGCAGTGTCCCGAGGGGGCTGCCGCTGCTGCTCCGGGACGCGGTGATCTCCACGTTCTTGGACTGCAACTGCTGCTCCAGGCGGCTGTTGTCCAAGGCGGTGGGTATCCGCGTGGTGAATTTCCTACCGTCCTTGAGGGTTCCCTTGATGGCGCCCTTGTCGTCGATGTCGACCGTCTTGACCTGACCGACGCTCACCTTGCCGACGAACTGGCTGTACGACAGCGACGCGCCC